>NZ_DASYCB010000042.1:0-10830 GCF_036500425.1 Luteibacter sp. | reverse complement strand
TTGCGCGCGATGGGTGCTCGCGACACGACCCATCGCGCGCAAGCGCGCTCCTACAGGGGGCTACAATCCCTGTTTGCCTACGAATACACACGCCATGCCCACTCCACGCCCCGGCACCCTGCACGTCGTCGCCACGCCGATCGGCAACCGCGATGACATCAGCGCGCGCGCCGTGGCTACCCTGGGCCAGGTCTCGGTGATCGCCGCCGAGGACACCCGGCACACGCGCCCCCTGCTGCAGCACTTAGGCATCGACAAGCCGCTGGTCGCGTTGCACGACCATAACGAGCGCACCGCGGTGGATGGCCTGGTCGAACGCATGCGCCACGGCGAGGACGTCGCCCTGGTCTCCGACGCGGGCACCCCGCTGATCAGCGACCCCGGATTCCGCCTGGTCCGCGCCGCACGGCAAGCCGGGCTGAAAGTCAGCCCCGTGCCGGGCGCCAGCGCGGTCATCGCCGCGCTGTCGGTCGCCGGCCTGCCCAGCGATCGGTTCATCTTCGAAGGGTTCCTCCCCGCAAAGTCCGGCGCACGCAAGGCGCGGCTTGGTGAGCTGGCAGGTGAACCGCGCACGCTCATCTTCTATGAATCCTCACACCGCATCCTCGAATGCCTGGAAGACATGCGCGACGTCTTCGGGGCCGAGCGCGAGGCCGTCGTGGCCCGCGAGCTCACCAAGATGTTCGAAACCGTGCTCGGCGCACCGCTGGGCGAACTGGTCGGCACCGTAGCCAACGATGCCAACCAGCAGCGCGGCGAGTTCGTGGTGATGGTGGCCGGGCGTGAGGCGGGCGAGGACGAGCGGATCGCCGAAGGCCTGCGGGTGTTCGGCATCCTTAAGGAAGAACTGCCGCCGGCCAAGGCCGCGAAGATGGCGGCGGCGATCACCGGGGCACCGCGGAAGGCCCTCTACGGCGCCTGAGGTAACCCGGGATCGCGCGCAAGCGCGCTCCTACAGGGGTTCCGGGACAGCCGGCGGTCGCAGAAGCACGCCTGCGCGCGAATCAGGGATACGGCGGCGCAACCGCAACGACGGGGCTCACACCGGCCTCGCGAAACGATGGGCTATGATCCCCACGTTTCGGCGCCTTCACCGCGCTATCCGCGCCCCAAAGGAATTGCGATGCGATCGACCCGCACCCTAGCCCTGAGTGTCCTCCTCAGCGCCGCCCTCGCTGGCTGCGTGACCCCGGGCACGTCGCGACCCGAAGCCCACAGCCCATCGGGCGAGGCGACCCAGGCCGCGCAGGCGATGTACACCAAGGGCCAGTTCGACCAGGCCGCACAGGCGTACCTTGCGCTGGCCCAGCAAGATCCCGACCACCGCGACTACTACAAGCTGCTCGCGGGCGAGGCTTACCGCCAGGAAGGTGCGCTGGACAGGGCCGCGCCGGCCATCGCCGACATTCGCCGTTCACACCTCGAAGGTGAGGACGCGCTGCGCTTCGACGCCCTGCGTGCCGAGATCGCACTGAAGAACAACGATGCGAAGACGGCGCTGTCGCTGACCGGCAAGCCGGCGACGCGCGTCTCGCCGCAGATCGAGCAACGCCTGGCCGAACTGCGTGCCCGCGCGCAGGCCGCTGCCGGCGATCCGTGGAGCGCCGCGCAAACCCGTGTCGAGCTGGATGGCCAGCTGCGCGGTATCGATCGCGAACAGAACCGCCGCGAGATCCTGACCCTGCTTACCGGCATCGGCTCGGCTGAACTCACCGGGCGCGGCAACGATCTCGGCGCGAACGATCCGCTGCGCCCGTGGGTGACCGAAGCCCAGGCCCAGCTCGGCAATGTCAGCCGTTCGCCGGCCGTGCTCGACCAGGCCGTCGGCACCGTCACCGGTGACCAGGGTGTGCGCGAAGGCTACAAGGTACCCGGCAAGGTGGCCCTGCTGCTCCCGCTTTCTGGCCCGCTCGCCGGTGCCGGCGCCGCGATTCGTGATGGCTTCTTCACCCATTACGTGGATTCGGCGCATGCCAATGCGCCGCGCCCGGAAGTCGTCGTATATGACGCTGGCAACGACGCCGCCCACGCCGTCGCCGCCTACGACAAGGCCGTCGCCGAAGGCGCGCGCTTCGTCATCGGCCCGCTCAACCGCGAAGGGGTCTCCGCGATCTTCGCCAAGGGCGCCCTGCCCGCGCCGATGCTCACCCTGAACTACCCCAGCGACAGCAAAAACCTGCCGCCCGCGGGCGCCAATGAATTTGGCCTGCTGCCGGAAACCGAAGGCGCCCAGGTCGCCGACCACATGGCCGACAAGGGCATGAAGACGGCGACCGTGATTGTCTCCACCGATGATTTCGCCCGCCGTGCCGGCAACGCCTTCAAGGCGGAATGGCAAGCACGGGGCGGCACACTGGCCAGCCAGGTCACGCTCGATGCGAACAGCATCGATTTCTCGTCACAGCTGTCCGGGCTACCCGTACCGACCGAGGAAGAGGCCACCACCAGTGGCGTCTTCATCAGCATGAAGCCGCAGCAGGCCCGCCTGCTACTGCCGCAGTTGCGCCTGGCGAAGGACACCTTGCCGGTGTTCGCCACCTCGCACGTCTACTCCGGTGGCGACGACACGACCTCGGATCGCGACCTCGAAGGCGTCGAGTTCTGCGACGCACCGTGGCTGTTCGATGCCCAGCCGGGCCTGCCGCGCCGTGCCGATCTCGCGGCGACGATGCCGGCCACTCGCGGCGTCGCGGCTCGCCTGTTCGCCTTCGGCATGGATGCATGGGGCCTGGTCCCTTACATCGACTGGATGCGCGGCCACGCCGGCAGCTACCTGCCCGGTGCGACCGGCCAGCTGGTCGCCGATGAGTTCGGTCGGGTCCGACGCGTACTCATTTGGGCGCGTTTCGCTGACGGCGTCGCCCACCCGGTCGCGGGTAGCCTTGAACTCGAAGCGCCGGCCACCGCGCCGACCGTGGAGAACGGCGGCAGCGGTTAACCCCCCACCTGACCCGGCGCGGAAAGGAGTCCGCGTGAGAACCAAACCCCACACCACCCCATCTCGCCGCATCACCGGAGATCACTTCGAGGATGCGGCGCGTTTGTTTCTGGAAGACCGTGGCCTGCGCTTCGTGCGCGCCAATTTCCTCTGCCGGCATGGCGAGATCGATCTCGTCATGCGCCACCGGGAGGTGCTGGTCTTCGTCGAGGTGCGTTACCGGCAGAGCCGCGCGTTTGGCGGCGCCCTCGGCTCGATCACCGCGAGTAAACGCCAGCGCATCATCAGCGCCGCACATATCTGGATGGCGGCGAACCCCTGGGATGCAAACCGGACATGCCGGTTTGATGTCGTCGTGTTTGAGGGGGATGAGGTGCAGTGGCTGCCTGGGGCATTTGATGCGTGAGGCACATCCATCGCGCGCAAGCGCGCTCCTACAAAAGCCTGCGCAGGTCTTGTGTAGGAGCGCGCTTGCGCGCGATCCACGTTACCGCAGCGCTCTTGTAGGAGCGCGCTCGCGCGCGATGGGTCACGCGATAACGGTAAAGGCTTCGCGCCCCATCGTCGCCAACTCACCGACGCCATTAATGGTGATATCCGGCGGCGTCTCAACCAGCTCGTTACCGGCGGCAACGGCGTAATGGCCCTGCTTCACCCACACGGTGGTGACGCGATCGCCCATCAGCTTTTTCATCGCGACGAGGATCCGCGGCTTGTCATCCACCATCACGTAATGCGCGGCGGGATACGTCTTCTGCATATCGTCGAGCATCTCTTCTTTATGCACGTAGATCAGCACATCGCCGCGGAACGCATCCCATAGCCCTGCGCGGCGGATCTTGCGCGGCTGGAACACGGTATCGCCATCGGACATGATCACCGGCCGGCCGAGCGTACGCAGGTGGTCGATCGCCTCGAGCACACCAGGGAAGCGGCGCTCATCGAACGGGTAATCCAGCAGGAAGAAGCTCATCTGCATGAAATCGGGGCTGCTCTGCTGGCCGCGCAGGCGCTGCAGCACACCCAGGTAATCCGCATAGCCCACCTGGCCGCGGATCTCCTTGTCGATGGCGTTGTAGCGCGCGTGGCCTTCTTCACCCAAGCGCTGGACCAGCTGCGCCGCGAG
The DNA here is from genome assembly GCF_036500425.1 of Luteibacter sp. GTDB lineage: Bacteria > Pseudomonadota > Gammaproteobacteria > Xanthomonadales > Rhodanobacteraceae > Luteibacter. The sequence continues at coordinate 6,766 of NZ_DASYCB010000042.1, read as the reverse complement.
ATCAGCACTAAAGCGGTCGTTATCGATCAGGGTGTTATCGACATCGAACAGGAAGACGATGGGATCGTGGTTGGGCACGAAAGATCCTTACGCGGAGACGTTGGGCGGATATATGGGGACACCCAGCCTGAACCACAGGGGCAAGCAGCGTCTTGTAGGAGCGCGCTTGCGCGCGATAGGGGTTACGGCGAGCACCCGTCGCGCGCAAGCGCGCTCCTACAGGGGTGGGGTGGCGCGAGCACCCATCGCGCGCAAGCGCACTCCTACAGGGGTCAGGCGCGGCGAGGGGGGACCAGGCTGAGGTGCTTGCCGCTGGTCGCGCCGGGCTTGGGCGCCAGCAGGCGGGCGATGTCTTCAGTGGCGACCGGGCGGGAGTAGAGGTAGCCCTGGCCCTCCTGGCAGCCGGCGCGCAGGAGGAAATCGTGCTGCGATTCCGTCTCGATGCCTTCCGCGATCGTATGCAGGCCCAGGCTGCGGGCGATCGCCACCATGGCCTCGGTAATCGCCACATCGTTGCCGCTGGCCGGCAAGCCCGTGACGAAACTGCGGTCGATCTTCAGGTACGCCACAGCGGGCAGCTTCAGGTAGGCCAGCGAGGAATAGCCGGTACCAAAATCATCGATCGCCACCGCCACGCCGAGATTATGCAGCGCCAGCATCGCGCGCTCGGTATCCTCACCCATGCGCAGGATCGCGCTCTCGGTGAGTTCGACCAGCAGACGCTTTGGCGACACGCCACTGGCCAGCAACGCCTGACCCACGCCCGCAAGAAAATCCGGATGGCTGAACGAACCCGCTGATACGTTCACCGCCATGCGCAACTGCGGCAGGCGCGCATCGTCCCACACCTTCAGCTGCTCCAGCGCGCGCTGCAACACCCACTGGTCGATCTGGCGAATCAGGCCCAGGCTTTCGGCAATCGGGATGAATTCATCCGGCGGCACCACCCCACGCTCGGGGTGCTGCCAGCGGATCAGCGCTTCCACGGCCACGATGCGGCCCGTCTTCATCTCCACGCTGGGCTGGTACACCAGGTGGAACTCATTACGTTGCAAGGCCTGGCGCAACTCGCCGGCCAGCTTCAGGCGGCGGCGCGCATCGGCGTGCATCTTCGGGGTATAGAAGCGCAGCGCATTGCGCTCCTCCATCTTGGCGACATACATAGCCGCATCCGCGTTGGCGATCAGCGTGACGGCGTCATTGCCATCCAGCGGATAACCGGCGATGCCGATGCTTGCCGAAACGAACAGTTCGTAATCGCCCAGGTCGAACGGGCGCGAGAGCGCGGCGAGCAAGGCCTCGGCCAGCACCAGTGCCTCCTCGCGCGAACGGAGGTCGGCGAGCAGCACGGTGAATTCGTCACCACCAATGCGCCCCGCGACATCATTAGGCGTGAGCTGCGAGCGGATGCGCTCGGCCACGCGAATCAGCAGCGCATCACCGGTCGCATGGCTGTAGCTATCGTTCACTACCTTGAAGGCATCAAGGTCGACGAACAGCACCACCGCCGCGCCACGTGCATGCGCCGCCCGGGTGATCGCCTCCGCGCAGCGCCGCTCGAACTCGGAACGGGTGACCAGGCCAGTCAGCGGATCGTGCGTCGCCATGTGCTGCAGGCGCTGACGATCGGCCTTGCGCGTGGTGATATCGGAAACCACCGCCACGTAATGCTGCGGCCGGCCATCCTTGTCGCGAATACTGCTGATGCTCATCAGCTCGGGGTAGACCGAGCCATCGGCGCGGCGGCTCTCCACCTCACCGAGCCAGTTATCGCCCGCCGCGACCTCGTCCCACAACGATTGCGGCAGCGGCCGGCCATCCGGCAGCGTGCGCGTGGCATCGAGCAGCTTGTTGCGCAGCGCGTGCAACGGCATGCCCGTGAGCTTCTGGTGCGCGGCATTGGTCGTGGTGACGCGGCGGTCGGCGTCCGCGATGATCACGCCCTCGGCGATGCTGGCCAGCGCTTCGGCGGCGATCTTGCGTTCCTGCTCCATGGCGACCCGATCGGAGATATCGCGCACGATCGCCTGGCTGACCTGCATCTGGCCCCATACGACGAGGCTGCTCTGGGTTTCAACGGGACGGGTGCCGCCACCGGCGGAACGCAACAGGCCCACGCCGGAATGCGCGGAGCCTTCGATAAACAGGGTCGTCAGTGGCAGGCCGATCAGTTCGCCACGCTGGCAACCTACCCATGCCGCGGCGCGGTGGTTCGCATCGAGAATGGCGCCCGTGCCTTCATCGACCATGAAGATCGCATCGGCCGCGCTATCGAACAGCAGGCTGTAGCGCTCCTCGGTACCACGGATGCCAGCGAGGATGCGCCGCGCGAAGCGCAGCCACAGCAAACCGGCGAGCAACGCCACGGCGATCACGGTGAAGAACAGCACCCGGCCCAGCCACGACGCGCCGTTGGCGATATCCAGCGAGAACGCCTTGGCCCGCGGCTCCATGAAACGGTTGAGATCATCGATACGGCCGCGTTCGCGATCGATCGCCGCGGCGTCCATGGTGCCTGCCTCGTAGGCATGTTGCAGCCGGTCCGCGGTGTCTTCCAGCTCGACCAGGCTCGCGTCGACGGAGCGCCACTCCGCGACGGCTTCCCGCACGTAAGGCATGTTGCTGAAGTGGGCGAAGATGAAGACCATGCCCGGAATCGCTTCGGGGATGACCCCGCCGCGGGCGAATGCGTCTTCCACTTCGCTGTTTTCGTAATCGCCGCTGGCGATCGCATCGCGCGCCCAGCGATCGGCCATCAGGACGGCGAAGTTGGTCCGGAAACTATCCAGGTCAGCCTTTTCGCCGTGCGCCGCATACGCGTCGAGGTCGATAACTGCCTGCTTCTGGGCTTTTGACCAGAGACTCTCGCCGTTGAGGAAACCGGCGAGAGTCACCTGGGTCTGCATGGCCACCCAGGTCAGGGTCAGGACGAGCACCGCACCCGCGACAAGCGCGTACGCCAGGGGCCGGAGGCGCCTGGTGAGCGGTTGCAGGTGACTGGATTCAACGCGGTGCATCGTTTAACAGATTCCCTTTCCGGGGAGGATAGTGCGCTACTGACCCAACTTGCGAGTTATGCGGCCACCTCGTTCAAGCTGCGATACGAGCCAACCACGTCCATGCAGCGATCCAGCGTGATAGCCATGCTGATATAGCTGCGACGCACACATTCCTTGATGTGCTCCACCTGGTCCACCGGGGGGTGGGTCCCGAGCAGGCTGCAAACGATCTCGAGCGCCTCCCATGGATGGGTATCGTCATAGGCTGCATGAAGCTGAAGCCAACGGAGGCCCGCTTTGCGGCCGGAAATCGGCAAGGTCTCCGCGTACTCCTTGCTTTCATAGACAATCTGCGACCAATCGCCGGTCGCCCCCTCCACCGCATAGTTAGTCGCGGCGATGCCTGCGGCGAGTGAATCGTTACGGCTCACCTCCTCGCACCAGTCGGCCAGGGCCTGTGAGCCCTTCGGCGGCTGGCCCGCCAGGACCTCCTCCCGTGACACACCTGCCGATTCCGCCCAGTTCAGCCAGTACTCCGCGTGGTTCTGCTCGACGCGGATATTGCGCACCAGCCAGCGCCGGGCCAGGTCATCGCCCGGGCTGCGGCCGAAGCGGGTCTTCAGCAGGCTGTGGGCCATGTAGCCCGGGAAGCGCTCGATCACCGGCCACACCCCGACCATGAAGTTGCGGGTGGCCTCCGGGTCGAGCTGGGCCGTGGTCATCAGCGACCACATGTCGTGGCTGACGATAGCCCGCCGCGCGTCCTCGCAGGACGAAACCATGTCCTGCGCCCAGAGCGGATAGCTGGTGATGTCCATCTGCGGGCCGGTCAGTTCAAAACGTGCATTCATGTCGATCTCCCTAAAGATCTCTGCCAAGGAAAGGTCAGGGCGAACCCGGGCGACCCGCGGCCCACCCCTCCGGCACCCCTTGCGGGCGCCGGACGATCATTAGGGCATAGGGCCCGTTCACCTTTGTCAGCAGGACCTGTGTAGGAGCGCGCTTGCGCGCGATGGGGGGCTTGTAGGCCAATGGTCATGGGCGCGGCGGAGGTCGCGCGGGCTTATCGTGGGCGCCTGTTCCCCCACCGAGGCTGCACGTCCATGAAATCCACGATCCTTGCCGCGGCTATCGCCTGCGGCCTCGCCAGCACCGCTGCCTTTGCGGGTGGCGCACCCTCGGGTATCGACCTCAAGGGCATCGACCACAGCGTCCAGCCCGGCGACGACTTCAACGGCTACGCCAACGGCGCCTGGTTCAAGACCGCCGAAATCCCGGCCGACCGCTCCAGCACCGGCATCTTCCTGCAGGTGTTCCAGAAGGCCGAAAAGCGCAACGCCGACCTGATCAAGGCCGCCGGCACCGGCAACCCGGCCGCGGGTACCAACCAGCGCCTGATCGCCGATTACTACAAGGCCTACATGGACGAGGCCGCGATCGAGAAGGCCGGCCTGAAGCCGCTGCAACCGGAACTGGACAAGGTCGCCGCGATCAAGGATCGCAAGGCACTGTCCACCGCCCTGGGCGCGCAGCTGCGTGCCGACGTCGACCCGATCAACGCCACCAACCTGGATACCGAGCACCTGCTCGGCCTGTTCGTGGCCCAGGGCCTGGAAGACCCCTCGAAGAACGTGCCCTACCTGTTGCAGGGCGGCCTGGGCATGCCCAACCGCGATTACTACCTGAAGACCGACAAGGACATGGCCGAAACCCGCGCCAAGTACGCCGTTTACGTGCAGGCCGTGCTGGCCGCGGCCGGTGACAAGGATGCGGCGGCGGAAGCCAAGGCCATCGTCGCCCTGGAAACCAAGATCGCTGAAGCCCACGAATCCATCGTCGACAGCGAAGACGTGCATAAGGCCAACAACCCATGGCCGCGCACGGCGTTCGCCAGCAAAGCCCCCGGCATCGACTGGGATGCGTACTTCAGCGCCGCCGGCCTCAGCGACCAGGCCACGTTCGTGGTCTGGCAGCCGGGCACTGTGACCAGGCTCGCCGCCCTCGTCGGCAGCGAACCGCTCGATACCTGGAAGGCCTGGCTGCGCTTCCACACGATCAACGAGAACGCCAGCGGTCTCATCGGCAAACCGTTCGACGACCTCTCGTTCGGTTTCTACAGCAAGACCCTCAACGGCACGCCCAAGCAGCGTGATCGCTGGAAGCGCGGCGTCGCCCGCGTCAATGGCGACCTCGGCGATGCCGTCGGCCAGATCTACGTAAAGGAATACTTCCCGGCCACGTCTCGCGCGGAAGTGCAGGACATGGTGAAGAACATCCTGAAGGCGTTCGACGACCGCGTCGGCCAGCTGGAGTGGATGACCCCGGCCACGCGCGAGAAGGCCAAGGCCAAGATCGCCACCATCAAGGTGGGCGTGGGCTACCCGGATACCTGGCGCGATTACTCAAAGCTGGAGATCAAGCCCGACGACGCCGTGGGTAACCACATCCGCGCCGAACTGGCCGAGTACGCGCACCAGAAGGCCAAGCTCGGCAAGCCGGTGGATCGCGACGAATGGTGGATGACCCCGCAGACGGTGAACGCGGTGAACCTGCCGCTGCAGAATGCGCTGAACTTCCCCGCCGCCATCCTTGAAGCGCCGTTCTTCGATCCGAAGGCGGATCCGGCTTCGAACTACGGATCGATCGGCGCGGTGATCGGCCATGAAATCAGCCACAGCTTCGACAACCTCGGTGCCGAGTTCGACGCCCAGGGCCGCCTGGCCAACTGGTGGACCGATGCCGACCAGAAGCATTTCAAGGAAGCGGGCCAGAAGCTCGTCGCGCAGTTCAATGCGTACGAAGCCCTGCCCGGCCTGCACGTCAACGGCCAGCAGACCCTCGGCGAAAACATCGCCGACGTATCGGGCCTGACCATCGCGTACGCCGCATACAAGAACAGCCTCGGCGGCAAGCCGGCCCCGGTGATCGATGGCCTGAGTGGTGACCAGCGCTTCTTCCTCGCCTTCGCCCAGAGCTGGCGTGAGAAGACCCGCGATGCCGCCCTGCGTTCGCAGATCGTCGGCGATGTGCACGCCCCGGGCAACTTCCGCGCCCAGACCGTGCGCAACATCGACCAGTGGTACGACGCGTTCCAGCCCAAGGCCGGGCAGAAGCTGTACCTCGACCCGAAGCAGCGCGTAAAAATCTGGTAACCCCTGCAGGAGCGCGCTTGCGCGCGATGGGTCTTGCCGCAAGCCCCCATCGCGTGCAAGCACGCTCCTACATCACACCTGTGGCGATACGCGAAAGCTGTCGCCCACAGGGTGTGGCTCCCACGAAGGCGCTACAGGCGCTATCGCTTATGGGTGAACGCGGCAGGTGCCCTTGGCGATGATGAAATGCGTGCCTTGCGCCGCGCCCCAGCCTTCCAGGAACTCGAAATTCACCGCGTCCAGGTAGGCCTCGTCGCGGTCGCACTGGGCAAGCACCTCGCTGCGTACTTCACGGTAGGTCTTTTCCTTGTCGAAGCCGCTCTTCTTCACCACCACCGGATAAGGTGCGTAGATATCGGTAGTCGCCTGCGCTGAGGTGGTCACGGCCAGCAGGGTTGCGAGCGCGAAAAGGGTGCGTACGTGCATGATCGTCCTTGATGAAAGCCCGTCAGTGGGCTCACACAGGTTGACCTCATGCGGCCCGATGCCCCATCGGCCACTATCCGTAGTCCTTGTAGGGCCTTCAAGCAAAGCCGCGAGGGCATTCCCCTACACCGTGTAGGAGCGCGCTTGCGCGCGATGGGTCTTGCCGCGAGCACCCATCGCGCGCAAGCG
>NZ_DASYCB010000041.1:0-16396 GCF_036500425.1 Luteibacter sp. | reverse complement strand
AGCCACGGCACCGAAGGCCGCCGACTGCGCGCCGCCCGCGAAGGCGCCCACGCCGAACGACGAGGCGGCAAATCCGACCGCCTGTGCGCTGGCGCCCACGGCCGTTCCGCCGACGTCCGCGCTGGTCGCGCCGGTATCGACGGGCACGCCACCGTTCGTGATCAAAGGATTGCCCTGCGCATCCACGGCGACACCACCCACCGCGACGCTACCTGGGCCATTCGCCTGGGAACCAGCGCCATAAGCCGCACTGTTCTGGCCGGTCGCTGTCGCACCGTAGCCAGTGGCGGTGGCATTACCACCGCTGGCGAACGCGCCGCTACCGTAGGCGCTATCACCGGCTGATCCAGCGAAGGCACCCGAACCGGCGGCCGTGCTGAATTTTCCGGCCGCGGTGGCATCGTCGCTGCCATCACCCGCGCCGTTCGCCTTGAAATAGTGCTGTGCATCCGCCGTGGCGGCATCCACCGCATCGACCTTGCCGGACACCTTGGCGACGTTGCCCGCGACGGTATCGACGCGTCCATTGACCGTATCGACGCGGCCGTTGACGGTGTCGACCCTGCCGTTGACCGTGTCGACCCTGCCATTCACCGTGGTCACGCGGTTGTTGACCGTATCAAGCTGACGCTTGTTCGTCGCATCCGTCGCCTGCGTACCGTCGGCGACGTTCACGACCTGGCGCTCGCTGCCGCTGCGACCCACGGACACCGTGTTCGCGCGGTTCGCCACGGAATCCGAACCCAGTGCGACCGCATTGTTCGCGATAGCGCGCGCGCCGCGACCGAGCGCGGTGGTGCCGGTGTTCGCGGCATTGGCGCCCTGGCCCAGCGCAAGGCTGTCGGTTGCCGTGGCGCGTGCACCCTGCCCCACCGCGGTAGCGAAGTCGCCCGATGCCTGCGCATCCTGGCCGACCGCGGTGCTGTAATCACCCTTGGAGTTCGCCGCCGAGCCGAGCGCCACGCTGTAGTCGCCCGCGGCCTTGGCCTGCGCGCCGCAGGCAAACGCCTCATAACCCTTCGCGACCGGCGCGAGCAGCGACGAGAAACCGCTGCAGATGCTGCCCTGCGCCTTGTTGTTCTGTGAGCCCGCCTGAGCCGCGGGGCTGGCGAGCGCGAGCATCGCGCCTGCGGCCAGTGGCAGTGCGGCCATGGCCGCGCGGAGACGTCGGGAGGCGCCGCCCTTGCCGTTCGCACGGGCGTGCTCCGATGCGACGACCAGGATGCCGAGCGACTTGTTCCATACCTTGCTGTAGATCGTATTCACGTAACTTCCTCCCGTGGGTGCCGCCGATGTCGGCGAGCGACGGGGCGCGCCATGCGCTGCCACCAGTGCCTGCCGTTTCAATGGAACCCGGGCCGCACAAGGCGGCCCGGGTTTAGCGCACTTACTTCGTGTAAACCGCCTGCACGGTGACTCCGCTGTAGGCCTTCACGCCGGTGACCTGGAGGTACCAGGTGCCCTGCGCAGGGCTCGCTTTGGTGTACACCTCCGCGTTGCCGGTACGGTTGGCCACGGCGGTGAATGCCGTTCCACCAGGTGCCTGCCACGCGATCGACACATCACCCGAGCCGCCCGCCGTGCGGAAGGTCAGCGTCTTCGCGCCGGCCGGCACATCGAGCGAGTACACCTTGGTGCTGCCAGCCGTGCCCGACTGGTTGCCCAGACCGACGTTGTTGCCCAGGCTGATCGCATCCGGCACCGCGACGTGCCATGCGGTGTACTGCTTCTGCGTTTCCGCATCGCTGAGGCACGCGTTGAGGCTGGAGGCCTGGCCCGTCGTGATCAGCCCGGAAGCCGCGAGGGTCGAGGCATAGCCGCGCACGCCGGTGCGGTAAACCGCGAGCGTGGCCGCATCACCCGCAATGGTCTTCGCATTCGAGATCACGTTGGCGCCGACGATCACGCCACCCGGAACGAGCGTCGGGATGCCGGTGTTGCAGGTGAGCAGCAACTGACCGGTGGTGTTGAGGCCCCAACCTTCATCCTTGAACAGCGCCGCGGTCAGGTCGACGTCGATCTGGCCCATCAGGTCCTGGTTGATCGCGTATTCCATGATCGCGTTCGGCGTCAGGCGTGTGTCGTAGTGAGAGAACGATGAGCCCTGCGCCAGCACCGTCGGCGCGTAGAGCTGCACGTTGCCCTGCGCATCCGCACCGGCGAGGCCCGTGCCCTTGCCCACCGCGCCCGTGAGTCCGGTGAGATTGGCCTTGAGCTTGTTGCCATCGACCTGACTCACGGCGATCACCGGGATGTTGATCGTGGTGGTTGGCGTACCACCCGGGGTGATCGCACCCGCCTGGTTATTGGCGACAAGCACCGCCGTGGCACCCGCCGTCTGCGCGAAGGCAACCTTGTCGGTGAAGTTGCAGGTACCGCGATCGATCAGCGCGATATGGCCGCTGATGGCCGAACCATTGGTGATCGCGGTGCACGCATCGGCCGGCGCAGCCTGGACCACGCTGCCGCTGAAGTTCGCGGCAGTCGCCAGCGGGCCGAAGGCACCCTGCGCATACTGGTAGTTGCCCGCGGCGGCGGCCGGAGCGGTCACCTTGAAGACGTCCGGCAGACCCAGGGCCAGCGGCGCCTCGGCTTTCACGGTGGCACCGGTGAAGACCAGGTTGCCATCGTCCAGCGCCGCGGTGACACGCTCGGCGTTGGTCAGGTCGTACCACTTCTTCATCTTCGTATCGTTGAAGACGAAGGTGGAGTAGATGTCGGGACGCGCGACGCCATCGTCGCCGACGTACGGCGAACCGCTGGTGAGGCTGTTGAAGCCGGAGAAGCCGAGGCCATGCGCCATCTCGTGCAGCACGACGTTGAGGAAGTTGATCGAGCCGGCGGGCGTGTTGCCATCCAGGCCGAAGTACCACTTGGAACCCTCGAGGCACCCGGTGGAACCCAGCGCGCCGTTGAACTGGCTCTGGATATCCGCTTCACCCGGGATGCCGTCTTCGCCGCTCAGTGCATCGAACAGCGCGGAGTGGTACCAGGTGTTGCGTACCGCGCGCGGCGGCAGCGTGCTGGCGTCATCGAAGTAGAAAATGTAGGTGGTGCCGGAGGAACCGAGCACGCCGGACGTCGCGTCGCAATCCAGCTTCTCGAAAGTTGCGTTATTGACGATGGTGACATCGCTCTGCAGCACGGCGCCCCAGACATCCGCGGCGAACTGGTAGACGTTCAGCGCCTGCTTGCCGACCGTGGTGCCGGGGTTACCGCCGACTGGTACCGCCGGGGTCGGATCGTCGAGACCCTTGCCGGTGCCGACATCCTGATTGACGATCTTGATCTCCGCGGCGCTGGCGCCCATGGCGCAGAACAGCCCGGCGGCGGCGATAGCGGTGAAGAGAAGGCTGCGACGGATCATTTCACCACCTCCGGCGCCTTCGGCGCGGCCTGCACGCCATGGTCGTCGTGGTGGATGCTGAGGCTGCCATCCGGCTGCCGCTCAGCGACCACGCTGCTCATCAATTCCTGCGGGACCTTCACGGCCTTGGCGCGCACGCCATTGCCGAGCGAGACGCTGCGGAAGGTGGACTTCGCCTCGGCGGCGGTGCGCGGCTGACCGGCGGCCAACTTGGACGCTGTCGCGTTGCGAACGCCAAAGGCCTTGGAAAGCGCAGCGCGCTCTTCGGCCGTGGGCTCACGCAGCCGGCCCGTCGCCGGGTCGATCGCGACCTGCACGCCTTGTACGACGACGTTCTGTGGCGCGGCGGTCTTCGGCGCTTCGGCGGCGTGGGCCGCTGTCGCGAGGGTGAAGACGCCCGTCAGCACCAGGCCCATGGCCTGTGCCAGTGTTCGTGAATACATTGCCCTTACCTCCCTTTTGCGGCGACGGGGACCCCTCCCCGCACGCCACGCCAGCGAAGACCCCTTCGCTGACGCAAGACGAGAAGCCCGCCCCCTGGCCAGGGCTTCTCCCACCCGCCGGCGCGTGGCCGGCGGGTGGTGTGAATCAAGGCGCCGTAAAGCGCACGAGGACGTTGACGTTGGCGTACGACGCCGGGCTGGTGACCGTGAGGTACCAAGTGCCCGATGCAGGACGAGCCACCGTCACCGTCTCGTTATTCGTGGCTTTCTTCGCTGACGTGGTCTCGCTTCCGGCCGTGCCATTCTTCACCGCGATCGACACATCGCCGGTACCGCCCGAGGTGGTGAACACCAGGGTGCGGGCACCCGACGGCACTTCGATCGAGAACACCTTGGCTGAGCCATCGCCGGAGGCCTTGACGCTGGTGCCGTTGGTCAGCGCGGTGACATCCGGCTCGCCCGGCCCCGTGTCGTTACCGAGCGCCTTGTTCACCGCAGCGTAGGCATCGACGATGCCCGCGCCGATCACCTTGTCAGGCGTGGACGGGAAGGCATGCGCCGTGGAGGTGAGCAGCGTCTTGATCTGCGCGGGCGTCGGCGTTGGCAGGCTGGCGCCCTTCACGGCGGCTAGCATCAGGGCAACCGTGCCCGTCACGTGGGGCGTAGCCTGTGAGGTACCGGCCATGCCGCCATAATCCGCCGTCGTTGGCTCATGGGTACCATCGTTGATGGCCGACCAGGAGAAGCCGGCAGACACGACCGTGCCCGACGATGCATCATTCGCATAGACGCCGCCGCCCGGCGCGGAAAGGGTTACGCCCGTGCCGTAGTTCGAGTAGTACGCGCGCTTGCCGGTGATGCCGTTAGAGGCGACCGCGATGACACCCGGGCAGCTCGAAGGCGAGTAGTTCGCGGTGTCGTCGTTCTCGTTACCAGCGGCCACCACGACGGTGGTGCCGCGGGAGATGGCACCCGAAATGGCGTCGGCGGTGACGTCGTCGTCACTGCACTTGCCCTCGCCACCCAGGCTCATGTTGATGACCTGGGCGACATGGGTGTTGTCGGGCACGCCATCCACGTGGCCGCCGGAGGCCCACACGATCGCGTCGGCGATATCCGAGCTGTAGCCACCGCAGTGGCCGAGCACGCGCACCGGGAGCACCTTCGCTTTGTAGGCGATGCCGGCCATGCCAGTGGTGTTGTTGGTCAGCTCGGCGACGTTGCCGGACACGTGCGTACCGTGCCAGCTGGAGTCTTCCGCGGGGTTGTTCGCATCGACGCAGCCGTTGGGATTGTTGGACGCGAGGTACTTATCTTCCGTGGTCCAGTCACCGAGGTCCCAGCCACCGGATACGCGACCGTCGGTCGCGCGACCCGATACGTAGCTGTCGATGATGAAATCGTAGCCCGCATCGGCGAGCGACAGGTCGATGTCGGGATGATTGGTGATACCGGTATCGAGCACGGCCACCGTCACGCCGGTGCCGTCGGAGAGATTCCAGGCGTTGGCGACATTGCTGCCGCCCTTGTTCGCATAGCTGCTCGCATCGGAGCCGATTTTCTCGGCGGTGCCATCCGGCGCGCGGAAGTGCCACTGGTAGCGCTGGTAGTACGGGTCGTCGACCACGACCGGGCTGACGGCCGCCGCAGGGATGTCACGCACCTTCTGCATCATCACGTCGGCCTGGACGTGGGCCACCGCGGGATCGCTGGCAATCTGCCGGATCAGCGCATCGGCCTCGGACGCAGTGAGCTTGCGCGACACGCGGACGAGATCCGCGCCGGTGCCGAGCTTGCGGGCGTAGCTGGCCACCGGCATGGCGGCCTTGCCTGCGCGCAGTGAACTGCTCGTGGCTGCGGTCCGCGAAAGCGCCGCACTTACCGCCTGCGTCGCCGCGGCTGCGTTCGTGCGCTGCGTCGTGCCGTCACGGTACTTGACGATGAAGCGGTCGTAGCTGCCCTGCGTACGCAGGGTGCTGACGTTGAAGGTGGCATGGGGCGCAGCCCCTGCGGCAAAGCTCGCTGGCGCGGCGGCCAGGATGAGCGAGGCGACGAGCGCCCTCGCGACGATACGATTTCCCATCTGCACTACCCCTTAGCCCGTGGTATTGCCTGGACGGCCGATTGCGGGCCGCCTTCCTTTTTTGACGCCCGTGGCGGGCATCCCCTGCGAAAAAGAAAAACTGAGATCCTTCTGAAAATTCTCCTGATGACGACTTTTTGGCGCGAAGACACCAGCCGTCTCGGGAACCTAACAGCACGAAAATACGACCGTCAATATTCTGACGCTTTATTTTGCGTCGTCCGAAAGGCCTATCCCCGAATCCCCGTGGAAACCAGGTTTGGACGGCCATATATGTTCTAATTCATGACTTTGCGCGGCGATAACGCATCGTCGGCCTGCCTGACAACCCCAAGAGATTGCTAAAAAAATCATGGACTTGATCGATATCGGCGCGAACCTTACCCATGAATCCTTCCGCGCTGACCTACCCGAGGTGCTTGCACGGGCCACAGCGCACGGCGTCGGCCGGATGATCATCACGGGAGCTTCACGCGAAGGCAGCGAGCACGCGCTTGAGCTTGCTCGCGCCAGCGGCGGCCGGTTGTTCGCCACGGCGGGTGTGCACCCGCACCACGCCGTCGACTACGACGACGCCACCGACGCGCTGCTTCGCCGGCTGGCCAGCGAGCCGGAAGTTCGTGCGATCGGCGAAACCGGGCTGGATTACAACCGCAATTATTCGCCCCGCGAGGTTCAGCGCGAGGTCTTTGAACGGCAACTTGCCGTGGCGGCCGAGTTCGGCATGCCCCTGTTCCTGCACCAGCGCGATGCCCATCACGACTTTCTCGCGCTGCTCAAGCGCTATCGCGACCGCGTCCCCGCGGCGGTCGTGCATTGCTTCACCGACACCAGCGAGGCGCTGCGCGATTACCTCGACCTGGATTGCCATATCGGTGTCACCGGCTGGATCTGCGATGAGCGCCGCGGTGGCCACCTGCGTGAACTGGTCAAGCTCATCCCGGCGGACCGCCTGATGCTCGAGACCGACGCGCCCTACCTGATGCCGCGCACGCTCCGCCCCATGCCGAAGGATCGTCGCAACGAACCCATGTACCTCGCGCACATCCGTGACGAGGTGGCGAAGGATCGCGGTGAAACGCGCGAGGCCGTAACGGAAGCCTCGACGCGTACGGCCGAGGCTTTTTTTCGCCTTCCCTGAGCGTCTTAGCCAGCGTGCAGTCCGGTGAGCGCCGCCTCGGCAAGGTCGATCTCACGCATTAACGTGCGAAGCGTCTCATCATTGATATGTTGGTTACGAAGCAGTTCAAAGAGCTGCTTCCGTTCGGCGCGCAGTGCGGCCAGCCGCATCACGCGTTCCGTACCCGCCTCCGCACGCGCCTTGCCGGGCACATCGCCTTCATCACCCGCGGCTTCGAGCCGCTGCTGGTAGTCGGCCATGACGCGCGCGGATACCCGCGAGGCAAGTGCGATGGCATCGGGATCACCCGCGTCGTCAACTTTCTTCTGCTCCTCGGCGATACCGCGCAAGGCCGCTTCCGCGGTAAGGGCTCGTGCCTTGCGTTCTTCGCGCACACGGGGGTCTTCGCCCGGCAATTTAAGGCCTTTTACTGCGAGTGGAAGGCCAATGGCGCCGAACAGCAGCGTGCAAAGAATGACGCCACTGGCGAGGAAGATCATGAGATCGCGCACGGGGAACGGAACGCCCGGCGTCTTCATGAAAGGGATCGACAGCACGCCCGCCATGGTGATCGCACCACGCACACCGGCCAGCGCCGTGGTCCACATAAGCCGTGTACCGACCTTCGGCCGCTGCTCACCGCGATGCAGCGCGCGCATCAGGACGAAACGCAGCGACACCCATACCCAGATGAAGCGAAGGATCACGAGTGCAAGCGTGATCGCGACGACATAGGCGCCGAGGTACCAGAGCTCGCCACCGCCGGCTTGCTGCAAGTCGGACTTCGCACCGCCCAGGATGTTGGGCAGTTGCATGCCCAGCAGAAGGAAAATCAGCCCGTTGAACAGGAACTCCACCATGCCCCACACGGCACCGTTCTGCATGCGCGTCGCCACGTGGCCACCCTTCAGCACATCGGTGTAATTCATCATCATGCCTGCGGCCACGGCGGCCAGGATGCCGGACACGCCGAAGTGCTCCGCCAGCAGGTAAGCGGCAAACGGCAGTAGCAAGAGAAGGGCTACCTGGCTTGCCGGATCCATTTCGCCGCTCCAGCGCACCAGCCGCCGGCGGAACAAGCCAAACGCGAAGGCCACCAATGCGCCCGCCACGACACCACCCAAAGCGGCGATCAGGAAGTCGCGCGCGGCGTGCAGCGCGGAGAACCGTCCGGTGATTTCCGCCGCGACCGCGAACTGTAGCGCCACAAGGCCCGATGCATCGTTCAACAGTGCCTCGCCGGAAAGCACGTGCATCAACCGCGGCGGCATGCTCGTGCCACCCGTGACAGAGGACGTCGCGACCGCATCGGTAGGTGAGAGCACGGCTGCCAGCGCAAAGGCGACGGCCAGGGGCACGGTGGGGATCATCCAGTGGACGAAGTAGCCCACGCCGACGATCGTGAAGATCACCAGGCCGACGGCCAGGGCGAGGATGGGGCCGCGCAGGAGAAACAGTTCGCGCTTGGGGATGCGCCAGCCATCGGCGAACAACAACGGGGGGATGAACAGAAGGAAGAAGAGTTCCGGATCGAACTCCACGTGCAGGCCAAACGGGCGAGCCAATAGTGCGCCGAGCCCGATCTGGATCAGCGGCAGTGGAAGACGCCGCGGCAATAAGCGGACGACCGCACCGGACAGCGCGACGACGAGCAGCAATACGAGAATGGTAATGACCAGGTCCATGCCGTGAACGTACCCAGACCCATGTGGAAACGGCAAGCATTGGGTGCCGCCGATGCGCAAGTTATTACGATTTGTCTCGCAAATACATGCTTAGGACTTATTCCTATTGTTTACATGTATTTCACGGGTTTACGTTGATTTCACGCGCCGGGCTCCGGCGCGGTCGATGACCGCCTCCAGGGGATTCACACGAGGCGGTACGACTTGCACGGCAGAACCTTTCTTGTCGTCTATTTTGGGGAATCCGACATGCCAGCTTCGCACCGGTTTGTACTCCCTTCCAAAGGCACGGGTAACCGATCGCCTTGACCGCGTGATGCCGCCCGCCCGCCAGAAGGCAGGCGGCACCGCGTAGCCGTGCTTATCGATCAACTCCCGCCGCCCATGCGGCGAACGTCCGCGTGCCGCGCGGACGCGGGTTCGTTCGTTCCGCCATTCGTCTCATGTGTCCTCAGGAGGGTAGGTTCATGCAGTCCGTCTCGCGTATCGCGGTACCGCCGCGCCGAAAACTCACACTCGCCGTGGCGTTCGCCGTCGCGGCTGCCGCCAGTGGCGGCGCTTTCGCCCAAAGTAATGCCACGGGTGCCATCTATGGCTCGGCCACCCCCGGCGACGTTATTCATATCGAAAACAGCGCCACCGGCCTGAAGCGCGACATCACCGTCGACAGCAACGGCCGTTACCGCGCGAACTCGCTGCCGATCGGCACGTACGACGTCACGCTGATGCACAACGGCGCCGCTACCGATACGCACAAAAACGTACAGACCCTGATCAGCCAGGGTACGGACGTCTCCTTTGCCGCCGCCGCATCCGCTGGCAACGCGACGGAGCTGGGCAGCGTCCAGGTCACCGCGAACAGCTTACCGAGCATCGACGTCAGCTCGGTCGACTCGCGCACCGTGCTGAGCTCCGACCAGCTGGCCAAGCTGCCGATCGCCCGTACGTCGATCAGCTCCATCGCCCTGCTCGCGCCCGGCACCACGTCGGCCTCCCGCGGCTACGGTAACGCCCTCTCGTTCGGCGGCTCGTCCGCTTCCGAGAACGCGTACTACATCAACGGATTCCAGGTCACCAACCCGCTGACGGGCGTGAGCTCACGCCAGCTCCCCTATGACGCCATCGACCAGGAACAGGTCCTCATCGGTGGTTATGGCGCGGAGTACGGCCGCTCGACCGGCGGTGTCATCAACGTCGTTTCCAAGCGTGGTTCGAACGAATGGAAGGGCGATGTGCAGGTGCTGTTCTCGCCCTCATCGCTGGCCCAGGAGCCGCGCAACGTCTACTACCGCAACGGCACGCAGTACCAGCGCGGCAACGCCTTCTCCTGGCGCGACCAGGAAAACCTGCAGTACTCCGGATCGATCGGCGGCGCGCTGGTCAAGGACAAGTTGTTCATCTTCGCCGCGGCCGACTGGATCCGCCAGACCGGTAACTACACCGCGCCCAGCGGCGCTAACGATGATGAACGCGATACCGGCAAGACCAAGCGCTGGTTGACCAAACTCGACTGGAACATCACGGATAACAACATCCTCGAGCTCACCGGCATCGGTGATACCGAGACCACCGATGCATCGATCTTTGGTTACAACTACACCACCGGGCGTGGCGATTACCTGGGCCACCAGTACACCAAGAACTACAACAACACGCAGACCAATGCGACGCCGGGTGGTAACACGTATATCGCTCATTACACGGGTTACATCACCGATGACCTGACCGTCAACGCGATGTATGGCCGGGCCAGCTCCAAGCACTCCCAGGTCGTGGACCAGGCAGGCTCCGGCACCTGTACCGCCATCACCGATAACCGTCCCGAGTTCGCTGGCAATCCGCAAGGCGGGTGTCTGGTGGGTGCGACGACACAGCTCAGCCCTGGCTCCAGGGACAGCACGCACGGCTGGAGCGCCAACATCGAGTACCGCCTCGGCGACCACGACCTGCGTGGCGGTGTCGATAACTACGTGCTGCGCGCCAGTTGGGGTGCCGTGCCGGTGGGTGGCACGGCTTACATCTATGACGATGTCGGTGACGGCTCGGTCATCCGCAGCCGTCTGTCGTCCCTGGGCCTCGACCCGAACTCGTATAACCCGGCCGACTTCGCAAACGGTTATTACGTCGACTCGACCGCGCTATCGACGGGTACCTCAGCGCGCACGAACCAGCGCTCGCAGTTCATCGAAGACAACTGGCAGGTGAGCGACCGCTGGCACGCGTACCTCGGCCTGCGTAACGAGCAGTTCTCCAACTACAACGGCGTAGGTGAAGCCTATGCCCGCTCGCGTCACCAGCTGGATCCGCGCCTCGGTGTGTCGTGGGACGTCTACGGCGACAGCTCGCTGAAGGTCTACGCCAACGCCGGCCGCTACCACCTTGGCCTGCCGACCTCGGTCGCCGTGCGCGGTGCCGGTCCGTCCACCTTCCCCTCGCAGCTCTTCGGCTTTACCGGGATTGACCCGGTCACCGGCGCGCCGACGGGCCTGGTTCAGGGCAATTTCTCGCAGACGTACTACCTTAACGGTGCCAATGGCACGCCGCCGGATGCGAAGACGGTCTCGGCCCAGCAGCTGCATTCCTATTACCAGGACGAATACATCCTCGGTTTCGACAAGCAGCTGGAAAACAACTGGGTGGTCGGCGCCAAGGGCATGTACCGCAAGCTGCGCAGCCTGATCGACGATATGTGCGATTCGACGGCGCTGCAGCGTTGGGGTGACGAGAACGGGTTGAGCGACGAAGTGGCCGCGGGTGTCAGCCGAAGCACGGGTTGCTGGCTGTTCAACCCAGGCCGCGCCAATACCTTCACGCTCTCCCCTGCCCCAGGGCAGTACCTGAGCGTCCCGGTGAGCGCCGCCGATCTCGGTTTCCCGAAGCCGAAGCGTTCGTACTACATGATCGACCTGTATGCCGAGCACCAGTTCAGCGACAAGTGGTACGGCAAGATCGATTACACGTACTCGCGCAGCTACGGCAACTCGGAAGGCCAGCTGGATTCGAATATCGTCCAGGCCGACGTGTCGACCACCGAGAGCTGGGATTTCCCGCAGATCATGGAGAACACGAACGGCGACCTGCCGAACGATCGCAAGCATCAGCTCCGCGTCTACGGTACGTATGTACCGACCGACGAATGGCAGCTCTCGACCGTCACCCGCATTACCTCGGGCGCCCCGGTCAGCTGCCTTGGCACCCGCCCGGAATCCGTGGGTGGCGACCCGTACCAGTACGGCAACAACTACTTCTGGTGCAACGGTGAGCCAGCCCAGCGTGGCACGTTTGGCCGCACGCCATACACGTTCACGGTGGACGTGAGTGGCGCCTGGAAGCCGGCCTTCGCCGACCACAAGCTGAGCTTCACGGTCGACGTGTTCAACCTGCTGGGCAAACAGCGCGTGACCCAGTACTACGAGTACGGCGAGACCGCTGGTGGCGCGGTGAACCCGCGTTACAAGAGTGCCCGCTCGTTCCAGGATCCGCGTTACGTCCGCCTCGGCGCGCGTTACGACTTCACCATTTAAGGCACCACCCATAACAACAACGGCAGTATCGCCCCAGATCTTGGCTGCTCCCCTGGAGGGGAGCAGCCATTTTTTTGCCTGCTTTTCGGCGTAGCAATGCCGCGCAAAAACTCGCATTGCATGAAACATGTTTAATCCCCGGCTCAAGGAAGATCGCAAGGACATGCTTCCCCTCGCATCGCAGCCGCACAACATGCGGCTTCCATTTCGCAAGGCGGTGACCCGACCCGTGCGATCCGCATCGATACAAGCGGTCCAAATCCCTGCGTTCATGAACGCCGCATTGAGTGCGAATCGCAGCCGAGCGTAGTTTCAGCTCGCTTGTTGCCGTTTTGTTAATGCAACTCGCGCACACACCCTCCGTCCGCACCCCGCCAAGGTTCGCGGCACGGTTTGCATGATTTGGCCAATGGCCGGGGAGAATCCATGAACACGCGTTATAGCAACAGGCAACCAGGCCGGCGCACCCTTGCGCTCGCGGTTGCGATCAGCCTGGGCCTCGTCAGCACGGCGACGCTCGCGCAAAGCACTGCAGGTAGTATTTTCGGCTCCGGCCAGCCGGGAGAGACGGTTACCGCGACGAACGCGGGCAGCGGTGTCAGCCGTTCCGCCGTGATCGGCAGCGACGGTCGCTTCAACATCGTGTCGCTGCTGCCGGGCACCTACAAGGTTTCTACCAGCGGCGGCAATGGAACCGCGAGCACCCGCGATGTGCAGGTGGTGGCCGGCCAGAGTTTTAACGTGAATCTGGTGGCTGCACCGACGACGGCTGGCAATGCCGAAGACCTTTCGGCGGTTTCGGTGACAGCGAACGCGCTGCCGCCTATCGACGTCGCATCGGCACAGACCAGCACGGTCATGACGGCCGCGCAGATCAAGCAGCTGCCGCTAGCACGCAACCAGACCGCCGTTGCCCTGCTCGCGCCGGGCGCTACGAAGGGCGACAGCGCCTTCGGCAACCTGGCGTCCTTCAGCGGCGCGTCCGTCGCGGAAAACAGCTACTACGTCAATGGTTTCAACGTCACCAACTTCTTCCAGAGCCTGACGTATTCGCAGGTACCGTTCGAGGCCATCGATTCGGAAGACATCCAGGATGGCGGCTATGGCGCGCAGTACGGTAACTCGACCGGCGGCGTAATCTCGGTCAACACCAAGCGCGGTACGAATACGTGGCAAGGCGGCATGGATTTCACCTGGAATCCCTACCAGTTCCAGGCCGAGCAACCCAACGTCTACCTTCAGAACGGTGCCTTGCTGCAGAACAACCGTCACAACAGCAACTATCAGATGGGCAACAACCAGACCGGCAACCCCACTGACTTCGGCCAGCGCTGGAACGTCTGGCTAGGTGGCCCACTGATCAAGGACAAGCTGTTCATGTTCGCCCTGGTCGGCGGCACGCGGACTGCCGATGAACATTACGGTGATACCACGGGTGGTGGCAGCTTCAACAAGACCACGATCAAGGACCCGCGCTACCTGGTCAAGCTGGACTGGAACATCAACGAGAGCAATATCCTCGAGTACACCGGCTTCAGCGATACCAGCACCCAGCAGCAAAGCGTCTATGGCTACGGCTATGACGACAACAACCAGCCGTATCGCAGCGACTACCTCGGCCAAGTGTACGACAAGACGGGTGGCATGACCAACATCCTGAAGTACACCAGCTACATCACCGATGACTTCACCTTGACCGCGCAGTACGGCAAGAGTGTGAACAAGCGCGTCAACACGGCCACAGCGGCGGATGGTACCGTCGAAACCTACGATGGCAATATCTTTGATGCGGTCAATTCGCCAGGCTGCCCCTCAATCACCGACAAGCGCATCCCTGTGTCGGATGGCGCCACCGGCTACCCGCATTGCTCGTTCACCAGCACGGGGTCCATCGATACACCGAATGGCCAGGATAAGCGCGGCGCGGGACGCATCGATTTCGAATACCACCTCGGTGACCACGAGCTAAAGGCCGGCTGGGCCCGCGACCACTTCACGACTGATACCGGCACGGCCTACGAGGGCGGTGCGCTCTACGAGTACGACTCCATACCGGCGGAGATACTTGGCCACGCACCTGGCCTGGATCCGGCGGATAGCATCGTTAAACAGACCGTGTTCGCCACCGGCGCCAAGGTCGGCATCACCCAGAAGTCGTACTACCTGGAAGACAACTGGCACGTTACGGATAACTTCATGGCGCGCATCGGCGTGCGCAATGACGCCTTCGAGAACACCAACAGCCTTGGCGAGACCTATGTAAAGCAGGTACATAGCTGGCAGCCGCGGCTGGGCTTCTCGTGGGATGTGCACGGCGATTCCACGCTGAAGGTCTACGGTAGCGCGGGGGATTACTCGCTGCCGCTCGATGGCAACGTCGCCCTGCGCGGCGCGGCGGCTTCGCTGTACCAGATCCGCTACTTCAGCTACACCGGCGTGGACCCGGTCACCGGCGCTCCGCTGGGCCTGGGCGCGCTACCGGATGCCTATGCCGCGCAGTTCCCGGCACACACCGGCACCACCTATGCCAACGGCGAAGCAGGCCAGGTTCCGAACCCTCAGTCCGTGGCTACCCAGGATCTCAAACCCTTCAAACAGCGTGAGTTCATCCTGGGCGCACAGCAGCAGGTGGCGGACTGGACCCTGGGCGTGAAGGCGATCTACCGGAAGATCCTCACCGGCATCGACGACTCGTGTGATTTCCGCCCGATCGCCAAGGCTGCTAATGCGCAGTACGGCCTTAACCTGGATACCACCAGCCTGACCCCGGAAGCGGCGAACGTGCCGGGCTGTTACATCTTCAACCCAGGTAGCGCGGTCACCCTGACCACACCGGTCGATGCCACAGGCAAGCTCTACAATATCCACCTCACCGGCGATGACGTCGGCGAGCCGAAGTACAAGCGTGCGTATGAGGCACTCCAGCTCACCGCGGAACGTAACTTCGACAACACCTGGTACCTGAAGGCGTCGTACGTGTGGTCGCACCTGCGCGGCAACTCGGAAGGCGGCGTGGATTCGAGCAACGGCCAGGCGGATACCGGCACGACCGAACTGTTTGACTATCCGGAGATCATGGCCGGTTCGAACGGCAACCTGCCGAACGATCGCAAGCACACGTTCAAGATCTACGGTGCATGGCAGATCAACGACGAATGGCTGGTGGGCGCCAATGGCGTGTTCCAGACGGGTCGCCCGGAGAACTGCTACGGCCTGAACCCGATCGATTCCGTCGTGAACGGCGGCTACGGCTCGGGCGCCTACCTGTACTGCGGCGGCATGATCGTGAAGCGGGGTTCTGTCGGCCGCACGCCGTCGTACTGGAACATGGACCTGAACGCATCGTACAAGCCGCAGTGGGCAAAGGGCGTGACCCTTTCGGCGAGCGTGTTCAACGTGTTCAACAAGCAGCACACGACGACGATCAACGAAGTGGGCGAAGACCCGAGCGGCGCGCCGCTGACCGACAGCACGTACAAGATCCCGACGAGCTTCCAGTCACCGCGCTACGTACAGGTCTCAGCCGAGTACGACTTCTCGCTTTAAGTAAGAACTAAAAGAAGACAGGGCGCGCGGCCTCTCCCAGCCGCGCCACCTTGCAAAACTCCCCAGATCGCCGCCCGCTCCCTCGGGCGGCTTTTTTTTCGTTATGCAACGACGCGACGGCGGAAGCGCGGTGCCAGAACGAATACGGCGATGCCAAGACAGTGCCGCGCTCAGTATCACCGTGATAAATGCGGCGAACTGCAGGATGAGTGAAGACAGCCCGGGGGACATGCCCTGCGCCATCGCGATATTCACTACACCCCAAAGTCCCGCCCCGAACAGGATGCCGTAAGCGGCCATCGCCCACATCGGAACACCGCCCGGCTTGCGCACGAAAAAGACCAGGGGCATAGCGGTGAAAACGAAGCGGAGCGTCGTGAGCACGAATGGATCCAGTGCCCCTAATCCAACCTCGATCACTGAAAAATTGCTGCCCCAGATGAGCGTCACGAGGACGCCCAGGAGAACGTGTACCGGCCGCATGATGTTTCCCTTCGTCATCCACAAGCCGACAAGGGTAAGGCGTCGCACACACCATGCCTACGCGATCTTTCTGAAATTCCGTCCCCTTGCAGGAGCGCGCTTGCGCGCGATGGGGGTCACAGCAAGCACCCATCGCGCGCAAGCG
>NZ_DASYCB010000040.1:0-22773 GCF_036500425.1 Luteibacter sp. | reverse complement strand
CGCTTGCGCGCGATGGGTGCTCGCGGCAAGACCCATCGCGCGCAAGCGCGCTCCTACAGACCGATTAGAAGTTGGGGCGGGGCTCGCGATCGGCGGGGATCATCTGCGGGCGCGACGGCGGGGGCGCGGCGGCGACCTGGCCGAGGGGTACCGGGTTCTCTACTTCACCGACGGTGACCGTGCCTACCATGCCGTGGAAGTAGTCCTGGCCAACTTTCTCCATCGAACGGGAAAGGCCAAAGGCACGCTGGGTACCGACGCGTGATGGCACCACGCCACCACCGCCTTCAAACGAGCCATCGGCGAAGCCGCTCGGCGGCGTGATGCCATCAAGGAAGATGGATCCGCCGAAGAATTCGGCCTCACGGATATCGCGCATACCCACGTCGAAGCGACGCTGCGCACGCTTGCCGGCCACCGCATCGCTGTAGTCCGCCCGCAGCTCCAGCCAGTCGGCATCGGCCTGCCGGCGCTGTTCGACGGAGAGCTTGCTGTATTCGGCGATGAAGGTGCTCTCGTAGGCCTTGTCGTGGCGCTCCGAGGCCAGCGCCAGCCATGCGACGCCCATGGCCGGGTCATGCAGGCCGTAATCGCCATTGATGTACATCACACCCAGGACGTACTGCGCGGGCTTGCTTGCCCAGCGCGCGGCGTCTTCCATGCGGGCGCGCGCGGCACGGCCATGGCCCTGGCCAAACTGGCTGGCGCCGGCGCAGAAGTAGTACTGGCCAGGCAGCATGCGCTCCAGGCTGATCGGGCAGTAGCGGACAAGCTGCTTCAGTTCGGCATCGCCCGAGGTCTGGCGAGCCTGGACGGTGCCCGCCGCCACGAGGCAGAGGGCGAGTGCGGTAACCACGTGGCGTGCGGACATCACGAACTCTCCTGATCCTGGTGGGGCGGACCCCGGTGGGACTACTCAGTTCGGCGCTTGTGTATCGGTACGCTTCGCCACTTCTTCGATCGGCACCAGCTGGGCATCGCCAACGAAGACGTTGGACTGCCAGCCGGCTAAGGCCGCGGCTTCTCGCGACTGCAGGAAGCGGCCCACGCTGAAACCGCTCAAGCCCAGTGCTTCGTGACCGCCATCCGCACTGGCGACCTGCATGCCGGCAATGCCATCGATAAAGATCGAACCACCGAAGTTGATCGCATCGGACAGGTCGTTGTACGCGCGATCAAACCGGTTCTTTGCCCGTTGTGCGGTTACGTTGTCGGCGTATTTGCCCTTCAGCTCAGCCCAGTACGCATTGGCTTGCGCCATCTCTTCAGGGCTGACGCGCTTGTAGGCGTCCACCAGGGCCGGTTCGTATTGCGGATTGTGCCGTTCGGCGGCCAGGGCCAGCCAGGCGAGACCGAGCGGCCGGTTCTTCTGGGCATGGTCGCCGTTGAAGTACATGATGCCGAGCGCGTACTGCGCGGGCTTGTTGGCCCAGGCGGCGGCATCCTTCAGGCTTTCCCGGGCGCCTCCATCGTTACCCGACCAGAAATAGCGGGCGGCCTCGCAGTAGTAATAGTCACCGGGCAGGAAGCGTTCGAGCGAGGAGGGGCACAGTTTGAGTGCCTCGGAGATCTCGCTCTTCTTCTGATCGGGCAGCGGCTGCGGGCGTTCGCCGGCTAGCGCTGAAAAGGCGGTGCCGGCGGTGACGCAGGCGACCAGAAACAACACGGACTTCGACTTCATGTGCTCGTCCTCGTGCGGGGTAAGCCCCCCTGGGCGGTATTACAGTACTACTCGGTTTGATTTGTCGCCGTGAATTTTATTTTATTTCTCAGGGTCAACCTTAAGTCCTTGCGAACGGTTGACCCTGAGGGGGATCGCGCGCGAGCGCGCTCCTACAGAAGATCTGCGTTTTTTTGGGGGATCGCTGCACGGGCTCTTGTAGGAGCGCGCTTGCGCGCGATCCCCGCACCCTCAGCCTTTATCGATCGCCGCATGCATCCGGCGAATCACGTCCGCATAGTCCGGCGCCGTGAAAATCGCCGACCCCGCAACAAACGTATCCGCGCCCGCCGCGGCGATCTGGCCGATGTTATCGGCGTTAACGCCACCATCCACTTCCAGGCGGATCTTGCGGCCGCTGGCGTCGATGCGCTCACGCACGTGGCGGATCTTGTCCAGCGCGCCGGGGATGAATTTCTGCCCGCCGAAACCCGGGTTCACCGACATGATCAGCACCATGTCGATCTTGTCGAGCACATAGTCCAGCCAGTTCAGCGGCGTGGCCGGGTTGAACACCAGGCCGGCTTCGCAGCCTTCGCCCTGGATCAGCTGGATGGTGCGATCGACGTGCTCGCTGGCTTCCGGGTGGAAGCTGATGCTGCGCGCGCCCGCCTTGGCGAAATCGGGGACGATACGGTCCACCGGCTTCACCATCAGGTGCACGTCGATGTGCTCGGTGATGCCGTAATCGCGCAACGCCTTCAACACCATCGGGCCGATGGTGAGGTTCGGCACGTAATGGTTGTCCATGACATCGAAATGCACCCACTGCGCACCGGCATCGAGCACCTTGCGCGTGTCCTCACCCAACCGGGCGAAATCCGCCGAGAGGATGGAAGGGGCGATGATGGGAGATTGCTTGGCCATGGTCGGTACCGTTAATGGATGGACGGGCTGCTGCACTTCTGTAGGAGCGTGCTTGCACGCGATCGGCGCTTGCGGCGAGCCCCGATCGCGCGCAAGCGCGCTCCTACAGGGTAGCGGCGTTCTGTGGACGCGTCATTTAAATCCACGCTCCGACTTGATCCGCTCATACGCCGCGTTGATCTCGCTCGCGCGGCTTTCGGCGCGGCGGCGCATATCTTCGGGCAGGTCGCCGAGGCGGTCGGGGTGGTGCTCGGAAATCAGCTTGCGGTAGGCGCGCTTGATCGCGCGTTCGTCGGTATCGCGCTGGATGCCGAGCACCGCATACGGGTCGGGGCCCTGGGTGTTCCGCTGCGGGGGCACGTAGCCGCCGCCGCGGTTGTTGCCATAGCTGCGGCCGCCGGCATTGCCGTTCCAGGCATAGCCCTTCATGGCCATCAGCGCCATCAGCTCCATGTCGCTTACGCGCAGCGCGAACGCCAGCTGGCGCAGGATCGCCATTTTCTCGGGCGAGGGCGAGCCTTCCGCGAGCACGGTTTCGATCACCACATCGATCACCGGGAATGCGTGGTCGCGGCGGTGGCCGACCCACTGGCGCAGCTCGTCGATCACGTCGGTAGCGTTGAACTCGGGTTGTTTGCCCTCGTTGAAGGCATCGATGGCCTTGGCGCGGTCGTCCTGGTCCAGGTTCATCCGCACCATGACCCGTTCGGCGATGGCGATTTCCGCTTCGGAAACACGCCCGTCCGCCTTGGCCACGGCGCCGATCAGCGCGAATAGCGGCGCGACATAGCCGCCCTGGGCGGGCGCGCGGCGGCGCTGCTGTTGCTGGCGGCTGGCATCGAACATGAAGCCGAGCGCGCCGCCGATGAGGGCGCCTAGCAGGTTGTGGGTTAACCACATGCCCAGGACGGCGCCGATAAGTGTGCCGGTGAAATTCATGGAGCGCCCTTGGAGGGGGTCTGCGCGGCGTACCACTGGGCCAGCTGGTCGATATCCGCTTCGGAAAGGGGGCCGGCCATGGCGCGCATTACGGGGGCATCCCGGCGGCCATCGCGGTACTGGTGTAAGGCTTCACGCAGGTAAATCGCCTTCTGCCCCGCGAGATTAGGCGCATCCGCCGCCGGCGCCACGCCATTCTCGCCATGACACGCCGCGCACATGCCCAACCGCGCCGGCTTCGCGGGCGGTGCAGCGAGTACAGGGGCAGTCAGGGCCAGGGCGAATGCCGCGGTCGTCAGTTTGCGCATGGACGAAGGAATTGGGGCTGTAGCCGTAAATTCTAGCAGGTGGCCGAAGGCCACCTGCGGCGTAGGAGCGTGCTTGCACGCGAAAGGGGGGCAAAGCCCCCACCCACCCCAAAATGCCCCACCTGATCCAACCTTCGGCGCCCCGCAGGCCGCCTGTCGGCGGATCGCGTGCAAGCACGCTCCTACAAAAGCCCGGCAGGTCTGCTGTAGGAGCGTGCTTGCACGCGACCGGACTGCCGCAACCATTACAATACGAGGCTTCCCCGCCTCACCGGAGCTCCGCCCGTGCCCACCACCCTGAGCCAATCCGACCTGCCTGGCCTGGACCTGATCCATCGCGGCAAGGTCCGCGATGTCTACGCCCTGCCTGGCAACCGCCTGCTCATGGTGGCGACCGACCGGCTCTCGGCGTTCGACTCGGTGCTCCCCGACCCGATCCCGGGCAAGGGCGAGATGCTCTGCCAGATCTCGAACTTCTGGTTCGAGAAGACCGCGCACCTCATTCCCAACCACCTGACCGGCGACGACGTGGCCTCCGTGTTGCCGGCCGGCGTGGACCCGGCGCTGTACGCGAAGCGTGCGGTCATCACCAAGCGCCTGAAGCCGGTGCCGGTGGAAGCGATCGCCCGTGGTTACCTGATCGGTTCGGGCTGGAAGGACTACCAGGCCACCGGCGCGCTCTGCGGGATCACCCTGCCCGCCGGCCTGCAGCAGGCCCAGCAGCTGCCGGAACCGATCTTCACCCCGTCGACCAAGGCCGCTGTGGGCGACCACGATGAGAACGTGAGCTTCGACGCCGTGGTCGCTGCCGTCGGCGAGAAGCTGGCGAACGACGTGCGCGATGCCACGCTGCAGATCTATAAGTTCGCCGCCGAATACGCCGCCACCCGCGGGATCATCATCGCCGACACCAAGTTCGAGTTCGGCACCGATGAAGACGGCAAGCTCTACATCATGGATGAAATGCTGACCCCCGATTCCTCGCGGTTCTGGCCGGCCGAGTCGTACGCCGTCGGCATCAGCCCGCCGAGCTACGATAAGCAGTTCGTGCGCGATTACCTGGTCGATATCGGCTGGAACAAGGAGCCGCCTGCCCCCAGTGTGCCGGCCAGCGTGATCGAAGGCACCGCCGCGAAGTATGCTGAGGCCCTGGACAAGCTCGCGGGCATCCGCCTCGATTGAGGTGGGCCGGCGCCCACGGGGAGGAAGCACCATGCGTGACGCGGCAACCTGGTTCGGCAACTACAGCCAGGATCACCAAAACCCGACGAATCGCCTGATCCACTGGATCTGCGTGCCGGCGATCACCTGGACGGTGCTCGCCTTCGTCTGGCTCATCCCCGTCCCGTCGGTAATCGGCAAGCCCGGCCTGTGGGCGGTCGTGGCGATGTTCCTGGCGTTCTGCTTCTACTACTACCGGCTCTCGCGGACGATCGGTATTGCCATGGCCGGCGCGTTCATCGGGTTGGCCTTCCTCACCGACACGCTCTACCACAGCCTCGGCGCCACCGGCCTGTTGTGGCTGGCGGTGATCGTGTTCGTAGTCGCCTGGGTCGGCCAGTTTATCGGCCACAAGATCGAAGGCCGTCGGCCCTCCTTCTTCACCGACCTGCAGTACCTGCTGATCGGCCCGGCCTGGCTGATGAGCAAGGCCCTGCGCCGCGCGGGCGTGGACTACTAAGCGTGCAGACACTCCTGACGTTGTTTTCCGCCGCCATCTGGTGGGTCATCTATTCCAGCGCGGCGGCCGTGGTCCCGGCGGTCATCGTCTTCTTCGTGCTGCGCTGGCTGGAGAAGACCGCCGTGGTGTTCAACCGGGCTTACCTCGCCAGCCTGCTGTGGGCCTTGCTCGCCGTGCTTACCGGCGGCCTGGTCATCGCCACCCAGCACGGCCAGGCCGCCGGCCAATCGGTGTTCGTGCTGCCGTGGATGCGCGCCGCCCTGGTCGTGGACATGCTGATCGGTGCCTTCCTGATCTGGCGCATGGTCCCCCGCGTGGATGCCCGCCGGGTCAAACCCAGCAGCGCCTGCATGGCCGTGGCCATGGTGATGGTCGTGGCGCTGGTCGTCGGCACCACGATCCACCGCTAAGCCCCGACGCGCCCCCTGTAGGAGCGCGCTTGCGCGCGATCGGGCTTGCCGCGAGCACCCATCGCGCGCAAGCGCGCTCCTACACGGATGGGCGATGTTGCGATTGAGGGGGGCTATCGGAACGATTGGCACGGTGCGTTGGACTTCGCGCGCCCCGCCCCCATAATGAGAGTCATTCCTATTAAGAGGTCGCGGCCATGGCCCGCAAGATCAAGTTCGCGGCGACGCATTTCAGCATCGCCTTCTCCATGAGTTACGCGGTGAACCAGAACGTGGCGATCAGCGCCCTGGTCGGCGTGGCTGAGCCGATTGCCTTTGTCTTCGGGCGTTCCGTCTTGGGTGAAACCCGTACCGGCCTAGCGCTGGCTCCCGCCGCCTGAGCCACCACCGACCCGCGCGTTCGTTTCGGTCACCGCGCGGGTGAAGCCTTCAAACGGGATGTCGGTGATCCCGACCAGGCCGATGTGTGCGTTCTCGCCATCGAGGATGCGTCCGGTGACGGGCTGGTCCACGTACTGGAACCAGTGCGTGCCAACGACGATGCCTGAAGCGGCCGCCGCGTCGACGAAGCGGGCGTAGGCCTTGCCCCGCTCGTCTTCATTCGCCACCGCTGCCACGCCGTTGCCGAACGGGCCGCGGTCGCTCGAGCCGAAATGGAATTCCGTGAGCATCACGGGCTTGTCCCAGTTCTTGAATTCCGCCACGTCGAAACCGTGTTCTGGTACGTCGGTGTAGGTGTTGATACTGGTGACGTCGGTGTACTTCGCGCTCATCTCTTCCACCTCCGGCGTGCGCACCGCGAGGCGGCCGCCGAGGAAGAGGTGGTGCGGATCGGCCTTCTTTAGTGTCTCGGCGACCGTGCGGAAATACTGGCCGGCGTAGAGCTTGAGGAAGGCGATGTAGTCCGCCGCGATGGCCGGGTGCGGCTCGCTCGGCTCCGGCGCCTTGAAGCCCTGCGCTTCTACCTGCTTCCAGTCCGTAACGTTGTTTAGGCCCCATGCTTTCACGAACGTCGCGACGTCGCCGTGCGTCTTTTTCAGGTAGGCGATGAAGGCCTGTTTCGCCGGGCTTTGTGGGCCCTGGGCCAGCGAGCCTGTCGCCAAAGCCCAACGACCTTGTGGGCCCTGCCCTGCCCACGCGAGTTCATTATCGGCGAAGTAGCCGAGCAGCCAGGGATCGTTGGTCTTGTCCTTCGTCGCGTTCGCCACGGCGGCCTGCGCCGCCTTTGCGAAACGCGGATCAAACGGATCCGGCATGCGGCCCCAATAGTCGTAGCCTGTGCTTACCGTATTGAAGTCGCCATGGATGAGGATGGGCACGGTGTAAGCCATGCGCTTGTCACCGGCGAAGGCGGGATCGCTCCAGTTACCCAGCGTGTTGAAACGCCAGGCTTTCAGACGATCGAGCGTGCGCTTGCGCCATGCGTTCTCGAAATCAGTGCCGAGCGTGCGTGCGATGTTGTTGGCATACACATCCCACCAGCGCCCGTGATTCAAGCCGTTATCGCGTTGCGAGCCGTTATCGCTGCGGCTGTCACTGGTGCCGCCGAACGCGCCATTCGCACCGCTCGCGTCGGTGAACATGTACTCGCGGCCCTGCACATAAGTCCGGCCATCCGTGTGATTAACGGCATTCACGCCAAGCGAAAAGAACGCATGCCCTTCCGGCGAAACCAGCCACCACCGGCTACCCTGCTTCTGCACCCGGAAAAACCCACTCGCCTGCATCGCCGGCAAATCCGTCCGCCCACCAAACGGATCGAGCTTCCCGCTCCCTGTAGGAGCGCCCTTGGGCGCGACAGCACGGTCCTTCAACGCCTGGTCGTTAGCGATTTTTTCCGGCCAGGTCGCCCGCGTGTACTGCCCGTACTTATCAACCATCCCGGTATACGCCACCTTTAAATCCGCCTCTCCCGCTACCGCATCCATCGCCCCGAACAACACCGTCTGCGCCGCCCCCGGCTGTGGCATCGAAAGCCGCACCGACGTCACCTTCCCTGCATCGATTCCGCCCTCGGTAAACGTCGCCACGATCCGCTTCACCTTCCCATCGTCGAACGGCATGGGCGGCCCGACCTGCATGCCGAAGGCGCGCGGCGAGGTGGCGGTGAGCGGCACCGACAGGATCTGCGGCGGCCCGGGCGGCAGGCCGACCGTCGCCTTGAGGTGCTTCTCGCCCGAGGCGACATCGACGATGAGGGTCACCGGCCAAGGCATGCCGTTCTGTACCCGAAGGCGGAGCGTGCCATCGGCAGGCCATGCCCACGCGCCGGCCGCCCCGGGTGCCAGCGTGATCGCCGGGGATGCCGCCGGCTTATAGGTCACCGCCACCAGCTCGCTATCGTCGGTGGCTTTACGCACCGTAGGGTCGAGCGTTGCGTCGGTAGGCGTGATCCGCACGGCCGGCGTGGGGTGAGCGATATCCACCTCAGCCGCAGAAGCAGCCAGGGCGAAGCCAGAGAGCAGAAAGCAGAGTGTCGGACGCATCGGCCGAGCTTGCCACGAATCTCGTGAACGGCGCGCCCGCGCTTGTAGGAGCGAGCTTGCTCGCGATGGGTACTTGCGAAGAGGCCCGATCAGGCAATGCCGCCAACCCGATCGCGCGCAAGCGCGCTCCTACACGGGTTAGGCCGCGTTACCCAACCGCTTGCGCCACAGGTAATACACCGGCACGCCCAGGGCGATGATCAGCAGGCTCATGCCTGCGTTCTGCGGCTGCGTGATGGCGGTGGCCACGATCACGCACAGCACCGTGGTGGTGAAGATCAGCGGCACCCACGGGTAACCCGGCACGAGGTATGGCGACGGCTCGGACTTCAAATGGCGCCGGTACCAGAAGATCGTCGCGATACCGAAGGCGTGCGACAGCCACTCACCTACGGTCGTGTAATCCACCAGCGCTTCGAAGCTACCGGAAAGAATCAGCGCGATGGCCCAGGCGCCCAGCGCCAGCAAGGCGATCTGCGGTGCGCCGGTCTTCGCATCGATGCGGGCGATCGGCTTGAAGAACATGCCGTCAGCGCTCATCACCTGCAGCACGCGGGCGCCGCCGGCAATGGCGATGCTGCAATAGCCGAAGGTGGAGCACGCGATACCGACCGCGATCACGGTGGCACCGGATTCGCCGAACACGCGGCGCATCAGGTCCGCCGCGGGCGCGGTGCTGGCGGCGAGGCCGGCGTGGCCCAGACCCGCCATGTAGGCGATGTTGATCAGCACATAGCAGACGACGACGCTGGCCATGCCCAGGCCCAGCGCGCGCGGCAGCGTCCGCTGCGGGTCGCGCACTTCGCCGGCCAGGTCGTTGAGGTAATGAAAGCCGCCGTAGGCGAACATCGCCGGTAGCAACGCACCGATCAGCATGCCCGTGGGCACGTTGTGGGTTGGGTCTTCGGCGAAGGCGACGCCCAGGTGGCCGCGTGCCAGGTAGAGGCCGACGGCAATCAGCATGGCCACCGCGCCGAGCTTCAGCACGGTGAAGATGTTCTGCACCCACGCGCCAGCGCGAATGCCGAAGAGGTTCACCGCGACGATAAAGCTGATCGCCGCGACCGCGACCGGCTTCACCCATTCGTGGGGCAACCCGACCGCGCGGGTGGCGTAATCGGCGAAGGTGGTAGCTACCGCGGCGACGCTGCCGGGGTAGTTGATGAGGGCCATGGTCCAGCCGAACAGAAAGGCCGGCAGCCGCCCGAAGGCTTCGCGCAGGTAGACGTAGGTGCCGCCCGCCTGGGGCCGCCGCGCGCCCAGCTCGGCGTAACAAAGCACCCCGGCCAGGGTCAGCAGACCGCCCACGGCCCAGAGGATGATGACCTCCATCCCGGAACTGGTGCTTTTGGCGACGGCGGCCGGCGTGCGGAAGATACCCGCACCAATGACGCCACCGATGACGATCATCGCGGCATCCCAGGTACCGAGACGGCGGAGGTAGTGAGCTGGCTGAGGTGCGGGCATCAGCCGACCATGCCATAAACCACCGCCACGTGGCGATATGACCGAGGTCATTATTTTTTGTGCTGGTGCACAAAGCGGGCAGCCGATACCCCGCAGGGCCTACCCGGGTGCGGCTGCGCCGCCGTGCCCAACGCGCCTCCGGCGCGAACAGCCCTGTAGGAGCGCGCTTGCGCGCGATCAGATGCTGCCGCTCCGCCTGGTCGCGCGCAAGCGCGCTCCTACACGAACTGGGGGTGTGCGCTGATGCCGCAGCCGGTGAGATGTCGACATCCTGCCTTGCATGAAACGAGAACGTGGACATGCCGACTTGCGCCGCGGCCGGGTATCTGAGCCCGGTCGCATCTACTTCATCACCTGTGTGGCGTGGAACCGCGCGCCGGTGTTTCGCGATTATCGGGCCGCCCGGATGGCATCGCGGATCATTCATAACCCGAAGACGTGGAAGGGGGCGGAATGCCTTGCATGGGTACTGATGCCAGATCACTTCCACGCACTTATCCAACTGGGCGATGGCGACCTCAGCAAAGTCGTGGCGAGCTTCAGATCGCGGGTCACACGCGCCTTTCGTGCCCAAGGCCGAACATCGCCCCTCTGGCAGCGCGCTTTTCAGGATCGGGCACTACGACGCGACGAAGACATCCGCGCCGTCGCACGCTACATCGTCGCAAACTCATTGCGTGCAGGCCTCGTAAACCACGTATGCGACTACCCCTATTGGAATGCCGTGTGGTTGTAGGAGCGCGCTTGCGCGCGATGGGTGCGTGCGTCGACGTGTCGTCGCGCGCAAGCGCGCTCCTACAGGGATGCGGGGTCCTGTTACCTTTTATTTGGGATGTACCGGTCGGTCACAAGGCCCGCTCATCCCCCGGAGGGCGCAAAAAATGGATGACAATCGCTGCCAAGGCCCGCATTGAGCCCTGGGAGCGAGTTGAGGACTCAGCGCGTCGCCATAACGGCAGCTACTCGCGCACCGCGTGGCTTGCAGTTGAAGGTGTAGGTCGACGCATTCGACTTCACACCAAAAGCATCACTAGCCATCACCTGATACCGGATGGGCGAGCGATCGAGATCCTCGGGGCGGCAACCGTGTTCCACTCGGAAACGATTTAGCGCAGCCACATCCCAAATCGTATTCTGTTCCGGCTGGCACGTCTCACAGTCTAATGCTTGCGTGGTCACCGTGATGGGATAGTCAGGATTACCGCCAACGTCGACGGGGAGCCTGCCGCGCCCCCAAACCACAACATCGGCGGCCTTATCCGAGACGATGGTGAAAGGTGCGCAGTCTTTCCCGTCGCGGTAGAGCCGATAGCCCTTCGCAACGCCCTTCATGGAAACGCTCTGGAAGTGCGAATCCACCAAGTACGCGGCATCCTCAGGATTAGTATGAAACCCAACCTCCACAATCACTGCAGGGATCTTTGCAAGTCTGGTCTCGGCATGTTTGTCATAGAAAGCCGGGGATGCAGGAACTTTGTACGCCGCAAACCGATCCACTGAATGAATCAACTCGGCCATTCCACACAGGACGAGTGAGGCGAGCTTCGTATCGGCCGGCCTCCCGGGATATACATATGCCCGCGTCCCTGAAGCAGCTACGCTCGCCGCATTGGTATGGATATGTAGCACGGCCGAGGCATTCACATGATTGGCGTACAGCGGGCGACTGCGGATGTCCTGCTTACGCTCGCGATCCACTTCCGTGTCCGCGGGCTCAGAATTCCATACGTTGGCCAAATCCTCGTGCGATGCCTCAAGGTGATACCTCGCGCCAACTTTCCACCATGCGAGGCCGCTAGGTTCGTGCGTCAGACCTGATCGAAAGTCGCGCAGGTTCTCCGCCTGAATACGTTTTGCCTTGAGATAACCATGCAGTTTGTTGGCGAAGACTTGCGTAACCTCGTCCTCCAGCAAGCCGTTCACTGGGTCGCGATGGGATGTCCATCGCTTCTGTCCATAGTTGTAGTAGAAGCCATGTCCTCCGGTCACAACAACCGGGCCAGGCTCCGTTGACGCTGTCCGTTTGGCTCGAAACTCGGGGCGAGAAGCCGGTGCTGGGCCGATGGCGATGCTCCGTTCAAGCCACCACCCCGTATCGTGGCCACCGAAGCGATAGGATATGCGGCCGAAACCAGGAAGGCGACTCGATATGTCTTCGGAGGCCAGTTCAATATCCGTCGTCAGGTCGGCCATCTCCGTATAGCCGGCCTCCGGCCCAAGGCTGGCATCGAAGTCGAAGTACAACAGCCCGTCGTCAGGTGAGAACGACGCCTTGACCCCTATCGGACGCAAGTCCTCGTCGAAGTATTTTCGCGCATTAGCTACGTCATTGGCGATCTTCTCGATTTCCTGAACGGCTGCGTCGATCGCGGCCTCGTGATTTTCGTCTGCAGGCTGTTCCGCGAGAGACGCAGCCTGAGCAGTGGTCGGACATACGGTGCCGAGCGCGGCAGCGGCGAAAGCGGCGGCCGCGAGGCGTTTGTGCAATCGTGGCATTAATGTCTTGAGCATGTTGATGGTTCCGTTTAGTACCGCTTGTGCGGCAGGAACATGCTCTGAAAGACGAGGATTTCAGGATGCCGGTCGATTCGGTTAGCTGGCGTAGGCGCGTGGCTATATTGGTGTAAGCGTATGCGCCAGGGATCTGTGGCGGGAGTGCGTTCGCGATATGCGATGTGCCGGGGATTGGCTGACGAACGGCTCACTCTCTGAGCTGTGGGAGTTCACCCTATCGGCGACGCCGTGCGCGGAAGATCCGCAGGGCTTGCAGCTCTGTCGCGAAAGATGTCGCCCACAGGACGGGCTCCTACGACGCGCTTAGCGCCGAAGGCGCGTTGGGCGTGGCGGCGTAGCCGCAACCGGCTACGCAATGCGCGAGACATAAAAAAATCGAGGTGTCATTTCACGTACTGCTCTGGCGTGCATCGCCCGCGCGCCACGTGGTTTGCAGTTGAACGAATAGGTAACCTCATTCGACTTTACGCCGAAGCTGTCGACTGCAACGACCTGATATCGAATAGGGGAGCGATCAAGGTCCTCGGGACGGCAGCCATGCTGGACACTAAAACGAGAGAGCTCAGGTGAATCCCAGATGCTGTTCTGCTCGGGCTGGCAACGCGGACAGTCAAGCCTGAGGACTTCTTTTCAGTCGGCGTGAAGGAATAGATCCAGACTTATGGCGACCTAGCCCCTCGTCTAACCACCAGCCAGTGTCTCGGCCTCCAAATCGCCAGCTTGGCTCGTTACCAGCCGACAGTGCTTTGATCAGATCTTCGGCCTGGCCCTCGATAGCATTCTGCATATCGACCATGTCGGTGTATCCCGCTTCCGGGCCCAGACGAGCGTCGGTGTCGAAGTAGAGGAGACCGTCGTCAGGTGATAGCGAGACGCGGATCACTATCGGCCTTAGGTCTATATCGAAGTACTTCCGCCCATTCGCTATATCGTTGGAAATCCGTTCGATTTCGCGAACGGCAACGTCAATGGCGACTTCAGGTTTCTCATTCTCCGCTTGAGGCGTCTTAGGTGAGGCCAGAGTTGTAGACACGGGTGCAGCGCCGATCGCAGCTGCGAAAAATGCAACCCAGGCAAAGTGGGCGCGCAACGGTCTCGGTGGTGTTCTGAGCATTCGAATCGTCCCTTTTGTGCCGCTCATGCGGCAGGAACATGTTCCGAAATACAGAAATTTTGAGATGCCGGCTGACTGGGCTAAAGCGTGTAGGCGATAGTCCGTTCCGGCGTAGGCACACGGGGGAAGGCCACCCTGTGAGCGATATCGGCTACGCAATGCGCGAGACATAAAAAAAGCGCGCCTGTGCGCGATGCCTTCGTAACCGGCATCGCGCGCAAGCGCGCTCCTACAGGGCTTTATTTTTTCTTCGGGATGTACAGGTCGGTGATCGTGCCTTCGTACACCTCGGCGGCCATGCCGACGGATTCGCCGAGCGTGGGGTGCGGGTGGACGGTACGACCGATGTCGCCGGCTTCGCAGCCCATTTCGATGGCGAGCGCGAGTTCGCTGATGAGATCGCCCGCGTGCGGGCCAACGATGCCGGCGCCGACGATGCGGTGGGTTTCTTCATCGAACAGGAGCTTGGTGAAGCCTTCGGTGCGGTCGATGCCGATGGCGCGGCCGGAAGCTGCCCACGGGAACTTGCCGACGCCGATCTTCAGGCCCTTTTCCTTCGCTTCACGCTCGGTCACGCCAACCCAGGCGATTTCCGGATCGGTATACGCCACCGAAGGAATGACGCGCGCATCGAAGAAGCTCTTCTGGCCCGCGGCAACTTCAGCCGCCACCTTGGCTTCGTGCGTGGCCTTGTGCGCCAGCATCGGCTGGCCCACGAGATCGCCGATGGCGAAGATGTGCGGCACATTGGTGCGCATCTGGCGGTCGACCGGGATGAAACCGCGGTCGGTCACCTGCACACCCGCCTTATCGGCGCCCACCTTGCCACCGTTCGGCGAGCGGCCGACGGAAACGAGGACGCGATCATACAGCTTGGTCTCGGGAATGCTCTCGCCATCGAAGATGACTTCGATGCCCTTCTTGGTGGCCTTGGCCTCGACGACCCTGGTCTTGAGGTGGATGCCCTTGTACCGCTTGGCGATGCGCTGCTGAAGCGGCTTGATCAGGTCGGCATCGGCGCCCGGGATGAGCTGATCCGCGAGTTCGACGACGGTGACTTCCGTACCGAGGCCGGCGTAGACCGTCGCCATCTCGAGACCGATGATGCCGCCGCCGACCACGAGCATGCTCTTCGGCACATCACGCAGTTCGAGCGCGCCGGTGGAATCGATAATGCGCTCGTCATCCCACGGGAACGACGGCAGCTTGACCGACTGCGAGCCGGCGGCAATCACGGCGTTTTCGAAGCGGATGAGCTTCACGCCATCGGCGGTCTGCACTTCCAGTTCGTGCGGCGACACAAACGTGCCGACGCCGATGACCGTACGCACCTTGCGCGCTTTCGCCATCTGGGCGAGGCCACCGGTGAGCTTGCCGACGACCTTCTCCTTGAACGAGCGCAGCTTGTCCAGGTCGATCTTGGGCTTGCCGAAGTTGATGCCGTGCGCTTCGATCGCAGCGGCTTCATCGATGACGGCCGCAGCGTGCAGCAGCGCCTTCGAGGGAATGCAGCCCACGTTGAGGCAGACGCCGCCGAGCGAGGCGTAACGCTCGACCAGCACGGTATCGAGACCGACATCCGCGCCACGGAAAGCGGCGGTGTAGCCGCCCGGGCCGGAGCCGAGGACGACGAGCTGGCATTCGATATCGGCCTTGCGGCCGGATGCGGCAGCTGCCGTCGGGGCTGCGCCGACATGGCCGGGCGTCGGGGCGGGATGCGCGGGCGCTTCGGACACCGTGGTGCCCTGGCCGGCCGACTTCTCCGCAGCGGCAGGTGCCGGCGCGGCTGCGGGGGCCGGCTTGGCATCGGTCGCGGCCTTCGCCGCGCCACCTTCAGCGGCCTCAACCGTGAGGATGACCGTGCCGTCGTTCACGATGTCGCCGATCTTGACCTTGATCTCGACGACCTTGCCGGCCTGCGAGGCGGGCACGTCCATCGTGGCCTTGTCGGATTCGAGCGTGATGAGGCTCTGCTCTTTCTCAACGGTATCGCCGACCTTCACGAGGATCTCGATGACGGGCACGTCATGCGAGCCGCCGAGGTCGGGCACCTTCAGTTCAATGGTGTTTGCCATGGTCGCGGGCTCCCGTCAGAGCAGCAGGCGACGGATGTCGCCGAGCTGCTGGGCGAGGAACACGGCGAAGCGCGCGGCGAGCGCACCATCGATGACGCGGTGGTCGTACGACAGCGACATCGGCAGCATCAGGCGCGGCACGAATTCCTTGCCGTTCCACACCGGCTTCATCGCGGCCTTCGACACGCCGAGGATCGCCACTTCCGGCGCGTTGACGATCGGCGTGAACGCCGTGCCGCCAATACCGCCAAGCGAGGAGATCGAGAAGCAACCGCCCTGCATGTCGGCGGCGGTGAGCTTCTTGTCGCGTGCCTTCTTCGAGATCTCGGCGAGTTCCGCGGCGAGTTCGAGCAGGCCCTTCTTGTCGGCGTCACGGATGACCGGGACGACGAGGCCATCGGGCGTATCCACGGCGATACCGACGTTGAAGTACTTCTTCAGCGTGAGGGTTTCACCCGCGGCATCGAGCGAGGCGTTGAAGGTGGGGAATTTCTTCAGCGCGGCGACGACGGCCTTGATCTGGAAGACCAGCGGGCTGACCTTGACGTCCTTGTTCTCCTCGCCGAGCTTCTTGCGGAAGGCTTCGAGCTCGGTGATGTCGGCGTCTTCGAACTGGGTGACGTGCGGGATCATCGCCCAGTTGCGGGCGAGGTTCGCGGCGGAGATCTTCGGGATGCGGCCGAGCGGCTTTTCTTCGATCTCGCCGAACTTCGAGAAATCGATCTTCGGCCACGGCAGCAGGCTGAGGCCATTGCCACCGCCGACAGCACCACCGCCGGCAGACGGCGCGGCACCCGAGGTCATCACGCCCTTGACGTAGGCGGTGATGTCTTCGCGCTGGACGCGGCCACCACGGCCGCTGCCCTTGACCTGGGCCACGTCGACGCCGAGCTCGCGGGCGAACGCGCGGATGGCGGGGCTGGCGTAGGGGGCGTTGCCCGGCATGATCACCGAGGCATCGAAGGAGACGGGCGGCGTGCGCGGGGTACCGCCGGCCGGGGCTTCCGACTTCGACGGAGCCGGGGCTGCGGCAGCGGCCGGTGCGGGCGCCGGGGTGGCAGCCTGCGCGGCCGGGGCCGGAGCGGCGGCTTCGGGAGCGGCTTCGCCACCCTCGCCTTCCATCACGGCGATCAGGTCGCCATCGTTCACTTCATCGCCGACCTTGACCTTGAGCTCCTTGATGACACCCGCGGACGGGGCCGGGATCTCCATGGTGGCTTTGTCGGATTCCAGGGTCATGAGGCTCTGGTCTTTTTCGACCTTGTCGCCCACCTTGACCATGATCTCGATGATCGGCACCGGCTTGCCGCCGATGTCGGGGACCTTCACGTCGACCGGGCCGGAAGCCTTGGAAGCCGACGGTGCGGCAGCCTTGGCGGTGGCCGGAGCCGGGGCCGCCGTGGCGGGTGCCGGGGCCGGGGCGGCGGCGGCAGGTGCCGGTGCGGGCGCGGCCGGGGCGTCGCCCGCGGCTTCGACGAGGGCGATCAGGTCGCCGTCGTTCACTTCATCGCCCACCTTGACCTTCAGTTCCTTGATGACGCCGGCGAACGGCGCGGGCACTTCCATGGTGGCCTTGTCGGACTCGAGCGTGACCAGGCTCTGGTCTTTTTCGACGGTATCGCCGACCTTGACCATGATTTCGATGATGGGCACCGGCTTGCCACCGATATCGGGCACGCGGGCTTCTTTGACGTCGGCCATGGAACCTCCTCAAAAACAACGATGAAGGGCGGACGAACCCTCCAACGGGGGAATGTCGGGCGCCGTGCTGCGGCGCAACCGGTCGATTGTAATCCCTTGGGAGGAGATTCCCACGATTCAAACGGTTGTTCGGGGCGATTTCTGTTGTGCGAGGCGGTAATGGCGGGGGATTTGGGGGTGGGGCCGGACCCATCGCGCGCAAGCGCGCTCCTACAACAGCCTGGTGTAGGAGCGCGCTTGCGCGCGATACCCCACCCAGCGCAGCCCCTGTAGGAGCGCGCTTGCGCGCGATCGCCGCCCGATCAGGGCGCGGCACTGGGCTGCGCAACGGCCTCTGCCGGCAGCAGCCGGATATCCGTGGTGGCGGACGGAATCGTGATCCCCGCCCCGCCAAACTGACCCTTGATGTCCATGAGCAACTGGGTCTGCGTGCCGTACATGTCGGCCACCGTGCACCAGCCGCGGATCACCAGGGTGATACTCGAGGCGCCGAGGCTATCGGTCCACACGCCCGGGGCCGGGTCTTTCATGATCCGTGGATCGGCCTCCAGCAGCCCACGGATGATGTCCATGGCCTTGCCGATGTCGTCGGTGTAGGCGATGCCCACCTTGATCTCGAAGCGGCGGGTACCGCGGCGGTTGAAGTTGATGATGGCGTCGCCGCCGACCTTGGCGTTGGGCACCACCGCCTCGCGGTTGTCGGGCGTAATGACGTAGGTGTGCATCAGGTTGATGCTTTCCACCGTGCCCTCGACCCCGCCGACCAGCACGTAATCGCCGATGCGATACGGCCGGAACAGGATCAGCAGCACACCCCAGGCCAGGTTCGATAACGAGCTGTTCAAGGCCAGGCCGATCGCCAGACCGGCGGCACCGAGGGCCGCGATGAACGAGGCCGTGGGGATCCCGGCCATGCCCATGACCTGGACAATGAGGAAGGCGATCAGCAGGCCGTAGATGGCGTTGCGCAGGAAGCCGGCCAGGGTGTCGTCCACGCGGGCGCGATCGAGGGCACGGCGGCCGAGGTTGGCGACCCGGGCGGCAATCCAGAAACCGATGGCCAGCGCCACCAGCGAGAGGCCGATACGGATGGACCAGCCGATGAGGACCAGCCGCGCGGCGTGGTCGATACCAAGGTGATCGAGGAAGTCGAGCATGCGAGCCTGCCTTTTCGAAGCGAAAGATCGCTCGTGAGGCTACCAACAAAAAAGTGAAAACCCGGTTTCCCAACCCCTGTAGGAGCGCGCTTGCGCGCGATGGGTTTGGCGCGAGCACCCATCGCGCGCAAGCCCGCTCCTACAATAAGGAAAAGGCCCCTTGCGGGGCCTTTTGATCACTTCGGCGTATTTGGCTCGGGCTTGGTGGCCTGGGCCGTCTGCGGCGGGGTGTCGATCTTCTTCCCGCCGTAGGGCAACACCTCGGAGGCGACCTTCGCATCGCCCTTGATGAGGGCCACTTCGTCGCTGACGATATGAGCCGCTTCGTCCAGCGGGGTGTCCTTCGCCTTCTTCGCATCGGCTTCCTGCTTGAGGTCGCTCTTGATGCTGCGCTCGTTGGCGTTCAGGCCGTCATCACCGTTGTTCTGGTCATCGACATCCGCGTTGCCATCGCCGCCGAAGATGGCCTTGCGGCGGTTGCGGAAATCCGCCTGCGTGGCATCGAACTGCTTGCGCTCGGCCTGGCGGGCGGCGAAGTTCAGCGAGATGTCGGTCTTGTCACGCAGCTTCTTGTACTGCGCCAGCTCGTCCAGCATCAGCTTCCAGGCCGGCGAGGTCGCCACGCGCGCGTCGTGCTTCTGGTTGAGTGGACCGATGATCGGCTTCAGGTCGGCGACCGGCTTGTAATCGGCCGGATCGATATGACGCCACGGCAGTGCGTTGTCATAGGTTGATTCGCCGAATTCCTTGGCGTCGCCATTTTCCGGGAAGCGCACATCCGGGGTCACGCCGTGCAGCTGCGTGCTATCGCCATTGATGCGGATGAACTCGGCGATGGTCATCTTGAGTTCGCCGTACTTCGCATCTTCACCGGTGGTGGCCTTGCCGAACCGATCGAGATCGACCAGGTTCTGCACGGTGCCCTTGCCGAAGGTGGGCTCGCCGATGATCAGGCCGCGACCGTAATCCTGGATAGCGGCGGCGAAGATTTCCGAGGCCGACGCGGAGCCACGGTTGACCATGACCGCCATCGGGCCATCCCACGA
This sequence comes from Luteibacter sp., assembly GCF_036500425.1. Taxonomy (GTDB): domain Bacteria; phylum Pseudomonadota; class Gammaproteobacteria; order Xanthomonadales; family Rhodanobacteraceae; genus Luteibacter. The sequence continues at coordinate 3,288 of NZ_DASYCB010000040.1, read as the reverse complement.
CATACCCGCCTGGTCATCGCCCTGGGCTTCGACCTGGCCACGCGCATCGCGCACCTGCACGACCGGGCCGGTATCGATGAACAGGCCGGTGAGCTCGGTGGCTTCGTTGAGCGAGCCGCCGCCGTTGTTGCGCAGATCCATGATGACGCCTTCGACCTTCTGCGCCTTCAGCTCGGTGAGCAGCTTGGAGACGTCGCGGGTGGCGCTCTTGAAGTTGGCATCGCCGTTACGGCGCGCACCGAAATCCTGGTAGAAGGTCGGCAGTTCGATCACGCCGATCTTGCGCGTGACATCGCCATCCTTCACGTCGATGACCTTGGACTTGGCGGCCTGCTCTTCCATGGTGACCTTCTTGCGCACAAGGGTCACGATGTCGTGCTTGCCATCCACGCCGGCATCGCCCGGGAGGACTTCGAGGCGGACCGTGGTGTCTTTCTTGCCGCGGATGAGCTTGACCACGTCATCCTGGCGCCAGCCGACCACATCGACCATGGGGCCGGTTTCACCCTGGCCGATGGCGACGATGCGATCGCCGGGCTTCAGCTTGCCGGACTTGATCGCCGGGCCGCCCGGGACGAGTTCGCGGATGGTGGTGTAGTCGTCGCGCGCCTGCAGCACCGCGCCGATACCTTCCAGCGAGAGGCGCATGGCGATGTCGAACGCATCCGCCGCGCGTGGGCCGAGGTAATCGGTGTGCGGATCGGTGGAGTTCGCGTAGGCGGTCATGAACGCCTGGGTGGCGTCCTCATCATCGAGCTGGCGCACGCGGCCGATGTAGGTGGCGTAACGCTTGTCGAGGGTCTTGCGGATGTCGTCGTCGCTCTTGCCGGCCAACTTCAGGCGCAGCCAGTCGTTCATCGTGCGCTTGCGCCACACTTCGTCGAGCTCGGCCTGGTTCTTCGGGATGGCGGCCTTCTTGCGATCGAAGTTGAAGCTCTCGTTGCCGCTGAGGTCGAAACCCTTCTTGAGCAGGCTGCGCGCGTAGTTCATGCGATCGACGGCGCGGGTGACGTACAGGTTGAACACCGAGAACGGACCGGTGAGGTCCTGGTTCCAGATGGCATCGTCGAACTGCGTCTTCAGCGGTTCGAACTTCGCCATGTCTTCCTGGGTGAAGAAGACCTTTTCGCTATCGAGGTCGTCGAAGTAGACCTTGAAGATCTTCGCCGACATGGCGTCGTCGAGCGGCTGGGCCTGGTAGTGGAAACGGGTGAGGAAACGCGCGGAAAGCTGCGCGGCCTGCGCTTCCGCCGGGGTCGGCTTCAGCGGCAGCGTGGATTCCTTGCGCTGCGGCTCGGGCGAGGTCGCCGCTTCCGAGGCATCTTTCGGTTGCGGCGTGGCGCTCTTCGCCGGCGGTGTCGCGCCAGGCTGCTGAGGGGCGGCACTCTGGGCGTACGCCCCCGTGGCGGTAAGGGCCAGCAGGAGGGCGAGCGACACGGGGCGAAGGGTCATGTAAAGCCTCGAAGTGCTTGAACGTTTATTCGACGACGCCGGCGGCGTGAGCCATCAGGTCGGCATGGTAGGAGGATCGCACCAACGGGCCCGAAGCGACATGGCCGAAGCCCATCTCTTCACCGGCGACACGGAGCGCCTCGTATTCCTCCGGCGTCCAGTAGCGGACCACCGGGTGGTGGTGCGCCGTGGGCTGCAGGTACTGGCCGATGGTGATCATGTCGACGTCATGGGCGCGTAGATCGCGCATGGTCTCGAGCACCTGCTCCATGGTCTCGCCCAGGCCCAGCATGATGCCGGACTTGGTCGGCACCTCGGGGTGCTGCGCCTTGAAACGCTTGAGCAGGTCGAGTGACCACTGGTAATCGGCACCCGGGCGCACTTCGCGGTACAGGTGCGGCACGGTTTCCAGGTTGTGGTTGAACACGTCCGGTGGGAAATCCTTCAGGACTTCCAGCGCGCGCTCCATGCGGCCCTTGCCGCGGAAATCCGGGGTGAGGATCTCGATCTTGATATCCGGGCTGGCGTGGCGCACGGCGCGGATGCATGCGGCGAAGTGCTCGGCACCGCCATCGCGCAGGTCATCGCGATCCACCGAGGTGATCACCACGTACTTCAGGCGCATGTCGCGGATGGTCTCGGCCAGACGGGCCGGCTCGAGCGGATCCGGCGCCAGCGGGCGACCGTGGGCCACGTCACAGAACGAGCAGCGGCGGGTGCAGACCTCGCCGAGGATCATGAACGTGGCGGTGCCCTTGCTGAAGCACTCGTGGATGTTCGGGCACGAGGCTTCCTCGCACACGGTGACCAGCGAATTTTCGCGCAGGCGCGCCTTCAGCTGCTGCACGGCATTGCCCTGGGGCAGGCGTACGCGGATCCAGCTCGGCTTGCGCAAAACAGGCGCATCGGCATCGAAAGCCGCGCGGTTCAGCGCGATCTTGTCGTTGCCGAGCATCTTCTCGCCGGGCTTGTCGACGACGGCGATGGGGATGCTGCGGGCGGTGGATGTGGGGACGGTTTGGCTCATTGGGCTACGACCTCAGACCGCAACGCGGGCGGGGAGTTCGGGGATGACGGGTTCAGAGGGGACTTCGTGGAAACCGAACTGCTTACAGAATTCCTGTACCAGGACATCTTCCACGTCTGACAACCGCGACGGACCCCCCAAGTCTACCACCTGGGTGACCTCCAAACCCTTGTAGCCGCAGGGGTTGATGCGGTGAAAGGGCTCGAGGTCCATATCGACGTTGAAGGCCAGGCCATGGAAGCTGCAGCCGCGGCGGACGCGCAGGCCGAGGGCGGCGACCTTGGCATCGGCGGTGTAGACGCCGGGGGCGCCTTCACGCCGTGCGGCGCCGATATTCCATTCGCCCAGGGTATCGATGATGGCCTGCTCGATCTTGCAGACCAGCTCGCGGACGCCAACGCCCACGCGGCGCAGGTTGATCATGGGGTAGGCCACGATCTGGCCCGGGCCGTGATAGGTGACCTGGCCGCCGCGATCCACCCGGACCACCGGGATATCCCCGGCGAACAGGACGTGTTCATCCAGCCCCGCCTGGCCCAGCGTAAACACCGGGTCATGCTCCAGCAGCCACAGCTCGTCGACGGTGTCGTCGGTGCGGTTGTCGGTGAAGGCGCTCATGGCCTTCCAGGAGGTTTCGTAGGGCACGCGCCCCAGCCGGCGAACGATGAGGGGGAGAGTCATGGTGCTTTCAGGGGGGATGCGGGGATGTCGGGTATCTGCGGGCCAGACCCCCACGATACAAGAGAAGCCGCCCGGCTGTTGTAGGAGCGCGCTTGCGCGCGATGGGGGTGGCCGCAAGTCCCATCGCG
>NZ_DASYCB010000039.1:0-82786 GCF_036500425.1 Luteibacter sp. | reverse complement strand
CGGCGCGGCGTCGTGGCCGCTGCCCAGGATGAACAGCTGCGGCGACGGCGCGATCCGCTCGACCAGCGCGGTGACTCCGTCGCGCTCGACGACGCCGGTGGCACCGCGCGCGAGCTCGGCGAGCACGCCGATCGCGGGTGCCGTGCCGGGGCCGACCGCGAGGCGCGTACCGACCGGAAGGGACCCGGCGATCACGGTAACGAGCGTGCCGGTCATCTCCGCGGCGAAGCAGGCGCGGGCGAACGACAGCGCCTCGTGATCGGCGCCCGCGGGGACGTGCTCGAGGAGCAGATCGACGACGCCGTCGCAGCCGAGGCCGACGCGGTAGGCCTCGCCGTCGTCGCTCGCCGAGTCGTAGGTCGCGATGACCGGGCCGTCCTTGCAGCGGTGCGCCCCCCGGAGCAGGACGTCGCCCTCGAGGCAGCCGCCGCTCACGCAGCCGGCGAGCCAGCGCTCCCCGGCCACGAGCATCCGCGCGCCCGGCCGCCGGTAGGACGATCCGCTCACCCGCACGATCGTCGCGAGCAGATACGCCTCACCCCGCGCGCGCAGGGTCGCGGCCTCGCGCGCGATCCGCTCGAGCTCGTTCATCGCGTCTCCCGTATAGCGAAATGCGCGCCAGGACGCACCCCCCGATCGCGCAGGGTGCTCCCGGCTTGACCGGGGTGCGCAAGCCGCCGAAGGTAACGGTCCGATGAAGCTCGACGTCAACGGTGCGACCCACGAGGTCGACGCCACGCCCGACATGCCGCTGTTGTGGGTCATCCGCGACCTCCTGAACCTCACCGGCACGAAGTTCGGCTGCGGGATGGCCCAGTGCGGCGCCTGCACGGTGCACCTCGATGGCAAGGCCGTCAGGTCGTGCCAGCTACCCGTATCCGCGGTGGGCGACCATGCGGTCACCACGATCGAAGGCATCGGCAAGACCCCCGAAGGCACGAAGATCCAGCAGGCGTGGCTGGCGCTGGATGTCGTGCAATGCGGCTACTGCCAGTCGGGCCAGATCATGTCGGCGACGGCCCTGCTCACGCGGACCCCGAATCCAAGCGACGCCGATATCGATGCGGCGATGTCCGGCAACATCTGCCGCTGCGGCACCTACGTGCGTATTCGCGAAGCGATCCACCAGGCGGCTACCGGCACGCCCGCCGGCTTGCAGGTGATCGTCGACGGGAGCCCGGCATGAACGCGCGGACCGACCACGATGCCATGGATCCGGGCCGGCGCGCGGCGCTGAAAACCGCCGGGACGGGCCTTGCCGTGGCCTTCCTGTGGACGGCGGGCATGGGCCCCGCGTTCGCGACCATGAGTGCGCGCCGACAGGACGCCGATACCGCCACTGCGGCAGCCGATGGCAACCCCGCCTTCGTCCCCAACGCCTTTATCCGCGTGGATGCGGACGGCAAGGTGCGCCTGGTGATGCCTACCGTGGAAATGGGCCAGGCCATCTATACCGGTATCGCGATGATGCTGGCCGAGGAACTCGGCGTTGGCCTCGACCAGGTCACGATCGAGCACAGCCCACCCAATGACGCGCTGTACGGTCAGGCCCTGCTCGGCGGCGGACAGATTACCGGCGGCTCCACCAGCACTCGCGGCCAGTGGCAGGTGCTGCGCGAAGCCGGCGCGGTCGCCCGCGAGATGCTGGTCGCCGCAGCTGCCGCGCAATGGCATGTGGATCCGGCGGGATGCAGCGCGGCGCGCGGCGTCATCACGCACGTTCCCTCCGGCCGCACACTCGGTTTCGGCGCGGTGGCCGATGCCGCCGGGAAGTTGCAGCAGCCCGCCAGCGTCAAGTTGAAGGAGCGCAAGGATTTCACCCTGATTGGCAAACCACTGCGCCGTGTCGATTCCCCCGACAAGGTGACCGGTGCGACCCAGTTCGGCATCGATGCGCAGGTGCCTGGCATGAAGTTCGCCGCGGTGCGCACTAGCCCCGAGCTGGCGGGCGCGCTCGGCGCGGTGGACGACAAGGCCGCGCGCGCCATCCCTGGCGTGATCGATGTCATCAAGCTCGGCAACGCGGTCGCCGTGGTGGGCGAGAACTACTGGATCGCATCGCGCGGCCTCGATGCCCTGGACATCACCTGGAAGCCAGGCGTCAACGCGAACCTGGATACGCAAGGACTGATCGACGCATTGAAGCAAAGCTCAGAAAAGGGCCCCGCGATCGTCGGCCGCAAGCCGAAAGGCGATGCACCCGCCAGCGGCAAGCGCGTCGATGCCGAATACATCACGCCCATGTTGGCGCATGCCCCGATGGAGCCGCTGAACGCGACCGTCCACGTCACGCCCGGAAAGTGCGAGGTATGGACGGGTTCGCAGGTACCGACGCGTGTGGTTGCGGAGGCCGCGCGTATCTGCGGTATTCCTGCCGAGGCCGTCACGCTGCATGGTTACTACCTCGGCGGCGGCTTTGGGCGCCGCCTTGAAACCGACCAGGCCGAGCAGGCCGTCGCCTTCGCGAAACAGGTCAGCTATCCGCTGAAGGTGATCTGGAGTCGCGAGGAAGATATCCGCCACGACCGGGTGCGCCCGCTCTACTTCGATCGCATTTCCGCGACGCTAGGCGATGACGGCAAGCCGGTGGCGTGGCACCACCGCATTACCAGCGGCACCGTGCTTGGCCGCTGGCTGCCCGGCGCGATGGGCAAGGACGGCATGGACAGCGATGCGATCGAATCCGCCGCCGACCTGCCGTACGTGATGGATAACGTGCTGGTGGAGTGGGTGCGCCACGAGATGCCGCCGGGCCTTGTCGTCGGCTGGTGGCGAGGCGTGGGCCCTACGCATAACCTTTGGGTGGTCGAGAGCTTTATCGATGAGCTGGCGCATGCCGCCGGCAAGGATCCCCTGGTCTATCGCCGTTCCATCATGGCCCCCGGTTCACGCCCACTGGGTGTGCTGGAACTGGCGGCATCGAAGATCGGCTGGGGTAGTGCGCTGCCAGCGCGCTGCGGGCGTGGCATCGCGGTGGGCTCGCCGTTCGGGAGCCACGTATGCCTGGCCGTGGAAGTGGAGGTCACCCCGCAAGGTGTCGTGAAGCTGCGTCGCGCCGTGGCCGCCATCGATAACGGCATCACCATCAACCCGAGCTCGGTGAAGGCGCAGATCGAGGGCGGGGTACTGTTCGGGTTGAGCGCGGCGCTCTACAGCCGCATTACGATCGAGCATGGCGCGATCCAGCAGAGCAACTTCCACGACTACCGCAACCTGCGTATCAACGAGACACCGTTGGTCGAAGTGCACCAGGTGCAGAGCGACGAAGCACCGGGCGGCATCGGTGAAGTGGGCACCGCCATCGCGGCACCTGCGCTGGCCAATGCCATCTTCGCGGCCACCGGTATTCGCCTGCATGAGATGCCGGTTGCCCTCACCTTGCTGGCGCAGCCCGATGCGCTTAAACAGGTGGTGTCATGAAACGCATCGCGATTCTCCTCCTCGTACTGATCGTCATCGGCGCGGCGGCATTTTTCATGCTGACGCGCCCCGATACCTCGGATGGCACCGCGCCCCTCATCGCGGGCGCGCCATCGAATGCCGATCCGGTGGTCCGCGGTGCCTACCTGGCGCGCGCGGCCGACTGCGTGGCGTGCCATACCGTGGCCGAAGGCGGGAAGCCCTTCGCTGGCGGCCTTGCCTTCAAGCTGCCGTTCGGGACGATTTACTCATCCAATATCACCGCCGACCCGGAGACCGGTATCGGCAACTGGACCGACGACGAGTTCGTCCGCGCCGTACGCGAAGGCATCCGCAACGACGGTAAGCACCTCTATCCTGCGTTTCCCTACACCTCGTACACCGAACTCAGCCGCGCCGATGTCCTCGCGATCAAGGCCTGGCTATTCACTCAGCCGAAGGTCAACCAGGCGAATCGTGCCAACGATCTCGGCTTTCCCTACAACCAGCGCTGGGCCATGGCGTTCTGGAATGCCGCGTTCTTTCGCAGTCATCGCTTCGAGCCGGATGCGGGGCGGCCGCCCGAATGGAATTCAGGCGCCTACCTTGCCGGTGCGTTAGGCCATTGCAGTGAATGTCATACACCGCGCAACTTTGGTTTTGGGCTGAAGCACAGCGATGCCCTCGCCGGCGAAGTCGTGAACGGCTGGCGCGCCTACAACATCACCTCGGATGGCACGCACGGCGTGGGCCACTGGTCGGACGAGGCGCTGGCCCAATACCTGCGTACTGGCCATGCGGATGGCCACGCATCGGCCTCCGGTCCGATGGGCGAGGCGGTGGCGCACAGCCTGCAGTACCTCACGCCGGAAGATACGGCCGCGCTGGTGAGCTGGTTGCGCACGGTGCCAGCGCGTGAAGGCAAGGATCCCATCGTGGTGGATGCGAAGGCGCAGGCGATGCTGGCCTCCACCGAGGCCGCACCCGGCGGTGATGCCAGCACGAACGCCATGGGTTCGCATCTGTTCGAGGGTGCGTGTGCAAGCTGCCACCAGTGGAACGGTGCCGGCCAGCAAACGCCCTATGCCAGCCTTGCAGGCACCCGCGGCGTGAACGACCCGAGCGGCGCCAACGTCACCCAGGCGATCCTGCAGGGGGTGAAGATGCGGATTGGCGAGAACGAGGTGTATATGCCTGCCTTTGGCCACGCCTATAGCGATACCGAGGTGGCCGCCCTGGCGAACTACGTGATCGGGCATTTCGGAGGAAAGCGTGGCGAGGTGACACCGGAGGATGTGGCACGCCAACGTGCCTTATGAAACCCTGCCATTGGTCGCGATATTTCAATACGCAAGGATTCGCTACACTGTCCGCAGGGTGGGGCAAGCACTCATGAACGGGCAACGGGCATGCGGTATGACAAGGGTCACAAGGAGCTGACACGACAGCGGATTGTCGAAGCAGCGTCGGAGCGGTTCCGCGCCGATGGCATTGATGCGGTGGGTGTCGTCAGCCTCATGGGTGACGTCGGCCTCACCCAGGGTGGGTTCTACAACCATTTCCCCTCCAAGGAGGATCTGGTCCGTGAGTGCGTGGCCAGTGGCGTGGCGGCGGCGACCCAGCGCATGGCCGACCGCGTCGCGACCTCGCGTGGCGAGCGCTACCGTGCATTGGTGAACCACTACCTGTCGGCCGAGCACCGGGACAACCCCGCGAGTGGCTGCGTGGCGGCATCCCTGGCCAGCGAGCTGGCGCGCCGGCCCGAGGAAACCCGCGTGGTGTTCACCGAGGGTGTGGGTGGCATGGTCGAGGTGATCGCCTCTACGCTGCCGGATACCGTGCGCGGCAAGCGCCGCCGCGTACTTGCGACAGCCGTGTTGTCCTCGATGGTGGGCACCCTCGCGCTGGCGCGCGCGGTGGCCGGCGAGAGCATGTCGGACGAGCTGCTTTCGGTCGGGCGCCAGTCGGCACTGGCGCTGATCGAAGCGGGCTGATTATTTCGCAGGGACCGGCGGCTTGCCCATGGCAGCCGTCTTCTCGGCGATCTTCGCCTTGATCGCGGGGATGGCGGCGAGTGCGGCCCGCTCGCCCTCCAGGATCGCCACGTTTTTCTGGTCGAAATCCGTGGGTCCGATCTGGCCAACCTTCGGCCGGATGACGATATCGGCGCGGCCGAGCTCCTGCTCGGCCAGCTTGCGCCCCATGATCGTGATCGACTGGCCGACGATGCCCGCCATGCTGCCGGGGTTGCTGCCATCCGGACGCGCCGAGATATCCACGGCGATGACGATATCGGCGCCGAGCTGGCGCGCCGCATCCACCGGGACCGGGCTCACCACGCCGCCATCGACGAAGTGCTTGCCATTGATCTCCACCGGCTCGAACACGCCGGGGATGCTGCTCGAGGCGCGTACCGCCTGGCCGGTGTTACCGCGCACGAAGATGGCGCGGTCGCCGGTTTCCAGCACCGTTGCGACGGCGGCGAACGGCGTATGCAGCTTCTCGATCGGCTGCTGTTTCACCAGCTGGTTCACGTAATCCTGCAGTTTCTGACCCTGGACCAGGCCGCCGGAGAAGAAGCGCACATCACGGATGCTGGCTTCATCCAGCGAGAAAGCGGTTTCCTGAAGCTGGAACGCATCCATGCCGCTGGCATAGAGCGCACCCACGACGCTGCCGGCACTGGTGCCCGAGACCACGTCGGGGTGGATCCCACTGGCTTCGAGCATCTTGATGACACCGATATGCGCGAAACCCTTGGCCGCGCCACCGCCCAACGCGAGGCCGATGCGGGGTTTGGCAGCCAGCACCGGTACGGCCGTGTCGGGACGTTCGTTGGGCTTCACGGTGTTGCCGCCGCCAAAGCACCCTGTCAGCAGGGAGGCCAGCAGGAGCGGGAGCAGGGAGCTAAGGTGGCGGGACATCATGTCGAAGGCGTCTCGGGTGGTGTCAGCCGCGGGTCTGGTCGGCTTCGAGGTGGTAACGGGTGGCGACTTCGACTTCGTTCTTCGAGCCGAGGAATACCGGTACGCGCTGGTGCAGGCCCGTGGGCTGGATCGCCATGATCCGTTCGCGCCCCGTGGTGGCCGCACCACCGGCTTGCTCGATGATGAAGGCCATGGGGTTGGCCTCGTACATCAGGCGCAGCTTGCCGGTGCCACCCTTGGCGGTGATCTTCGCGTCGAGTGGGTAAAAGAACACGCCACCACGGGTAATGATCCGGTGCACGTCGGCCACCATGGAGGCGACCCAACGCATGTTGAAGTCGCGCCCGCGTGGGCCGGTCGTGCCTGCCAGCAGTTCGCCAATGTAGCGCTGCATCGGGGCTTCCCAATGGCGCTGATTGGACATATTGATGGCGAACTCGCCTGTATCGGCCGGGATCGTGATGGCGCGGCGAGTCAGCACGAAGCTGCCGTGCTCACGATCCAGGGTGAATTCGTGCACGCCGTGGCCGAAGGTGAGCACCAGCAGGGTGCTGGGGCCGTACACCACATAGCCGGCGGCGACCTGGGTCGTACCCGGCTGCAGAAAGTCTTCCGTCGCTGGTTCGGTCACGCCATCAGGGCAGCGCAGCACCGAGAAGATCGTACCGACCGAGACGTTGACATCAATGTTCGAGGAGCCATCCAGCGGATCGAACAGCAGCAAGTGGTGACCCTTCGGGTAGGCGTCCGGGATCGGCTGCGGGTCTTCCATCTCTTCGGACGCACACGCGGCGAGGTGGCCACCCCAGGCGTTGGCCTCGAGCAGGATCTCGTTGGAGATCACGTCCAGCTTCTTCTGCGCTTCACCCTGAACGTTATCCGAGCCAGCATTGCCGAGCACGCCGCCAAGGGCACCCTTGCCCGTTGCCACGGAAATGCGCTTGCAGGCGCGCGCCACCACCTCGATCAGCAGGCTCAGCTCGCTATACACGTGGCCAGCGCGCTTCTCCTCGATCAGGAACTGGATCAATGAAATCGGTTTCGTCATCACTTCGGTCCGGGCGCGAAAGCACGCATTGTCCGGGTGCGGCGTGAATGGCGCCAGAGGGGGCTGCTGACAGCACGTTGTCAGTAGCCCCCGCGCACACTCTCCCTACCAAAGAAGAACCGGTGGAGTGCCACGCCATGAACCGCTTTCTCGACCGCCTCGCGAAGTACTACGCGCCCCTGGGCCAGCGCGGCCTGCTGATGGACGGCCACTACCGCTTCGCCCCCGACCGCCCCACCGGTAAACCAGACCCCTGTAGGAGCGCGCTTGCGCGCGATCCACGGCCACGCAAGACCCGATCGCGCGCAAGCGCGCTCCTACATAAAGCACACCATTCTTGAGAAGAGGGAAGGGAATGAACTCCAGCCGCATCGTTTTCCATCATGGCCCGCAAAGCCGCTCCACCAGCACACTCATGTTGCTGGAAGAACTGGGGGCCCAGTACGACATGCATGTGCTCAACTTGGCCGCGGGCGAGCAGCGTCTGCCGGCGTATCTCAAGGTGAACCCGATGGGCAAGGTGCCCGCCATCTCGCACCATGGCCAGCTGGTCACGGAACGCCCGGCGGTCTTTACCTACCTGGCCGACCTGTTCCCGCAGGCGGGCCTGGCACCGGGTCTTGGTGATCCGCTGCGCGGGCCCTACCTGCGCTGGCTGGCGTTCTACGGATCGTGCTTCGAGCCTGCCGTGCTCGATCGCTATATGAAGCATGCCGTGGCGCCATCCGGGACCTGCCCGTATGGCGACTATGACTCTGTCCTGGCCCTGGTCGAAACGCAGCTCGAAACGGGCCCATGGCTGCTCGGCGAACGCTTCACGGCCGCCGATATCCTCTGGGCCAACGCCCTGGACTACACCATGTCGTTCGGGCTGGTGATGCGGCGTCCGGTATTCGAGGCCTATGTGGGGCGGCTGAAGGTGCGCCCGGCGATCATCCGGGCCGCCGAGCAGGATGAGGCGCTGGCACGTGCCCAGCAGCGGGCCGCGGCCTGAGGCCCCGGAGATGCGGCTCCGTGACCATCGTCGCTTCCCGCGCGCCGCGCGGAAAGCGATGATGGACGAATGCGCCGCGCCGATCGCCTGTTCCTTATCATCAACGCCCTGCGCGGGCGGCGCACCGCGCTGCCCGCGCGGCAGCTCGCGCAAACCCTTGAGGTCTCGTTACGCACGGTTTATCGCGACGTGGCCGATCTCCAGCTTTCCGGCGTGCCCATCGAGGGCGAAGCCGGCGTTGGCTACCTGCTGCGCAAGGGATCGGACATCCCGCCGCTGATGTTCACCGCTGACGAACTCGAAGCCCTGGTTGCCGGCACGCGTTTTGTCCGCGCCTTCGCCGGTGAACGCCTGGCCCGCGAAGCGCAGGCAGCGCTGATCAAGATCGAGGCCGTACTTCCGCCTGAGTTGCGCGAGCGCGCGGCGCAATCGAAGATCTTCGCGCCGATCTGGCGTGACCCCGAGCAGGCGCATATCGCGCGGATGCTCGATCGCCTGCACGAGGCCGTATTGCAACGGCATGTGTTGTGCCTGGAATACCGCGATGCGCAGGGCCGCGCGAGCACGCGCGAGGTTGAACCGCTATGCCTGTCGTTCTGGGGGGGCGCATGGACGCTGACCACCTGGTGCCGGCACCGCCAGGACTTCCGCAACTTCCGTCCGGATCGCATCGAATCGTGCCGCGAGTCCGGCGAAACCTTCGAAGACGTACCCGGCCGCGACCTGAAAACCTTCCTCGAAACCATCCGCGGCTACTACGCCGGTCTGGAGTAGAGCCCCTGTAGGAGCGCGCTTGCGCGCGATGGGTGCTCGCGGCAAGGTGCCATCGCGCGCAAGCGCGCTCCTACAGGGGGTGCCATGCGATCATCGGGGTTTCCACGTCCCCCCTGGAACCTGCATGACTCCCTGGATTCGCGCCATCGCTCTCGCCGGCCTGTTCGCCGGTGCCGCCCACGCCGCCCAGTCGGCCGATGACGCCTTCAAAAACATCTACGAGAAAGAATGGTCGTGGCGTAACGGGCAGGCCGGCATCCTGACCTCGGGCGAGGCGCAGCCGGGCAATGGCCGCCTGGATACGGTGGATGCAGCGAGCCAGGCCAAGCGCCTCGCGTACTGGAACGATGTGCTGGCGCAACTGGATCGCATCGACCCCAAGCAGCTCAGCAACGAAGCCCGCGTCGATTACCAGGTGTATCGCGAGCAGGTGTACAACCTCGCCGCCGCCCAGCGCTTCGGCCAGTGGCAGATGCCGTTCAACAGCGATTCCGCGTTCTGGTCCGATGTCAGCTATGTCATGCATGGTGACGACCTGCGCACGCGCGAGGACTACGCCGCCTATGTGGCACGCCTGAAGCAGATCCCCGTGTGGATGGACCAGGAAATTGCCAACATGCGCCTGGGCCTGGCCCGCGGTTTCACCGTGCCGCGCGAGGTGCTCAATGGCCGCGACGTCTCCATCGCCGCCGTGGCCGAACTGAAGAACCCGGACGACAGCGCGCTGTACGAGCCGTTCAAGCACATGCCCGCCTCGTTGCCCGCGAAGGATGCCGATGCGCTGCGTGCACAGGCGCGCGATGCCATTACCCAAGGCGTGATCCCCGCCTACGCCAAGCTACTCAACTTCTTCCGCCAGGAATACCTGCCGAAGGCCAGGCCCACCCTGGCCGCGGAAGCCATGCCGGATGGCAAGGCGTACTACCTGCAGCAGATCCGCGAATACACCACGCTGGACCTCACGCCCGACCAGATCCACGCGATCGGCTTGCGCGAAGTGGCCAGCATCCACGCGCGCATGCTCGAGGTGATGAAGGAAACGGGGTTCAAGGGGGATTTCCCGGCATTCCTGCAGTTCCTGCGTACCGATCCGCAGTTCTATGCGAAGACGCCGGATGAACTGCTGATGCGCACGGCCTGGGTGGCCAAGCAGGTCGATGGTGACCTCTCGAAATACTTTGGCCTGTTGCCGCGCCAGCGTTTCGCGATCAAGCCCGTGCCGGCGGATATCGCGCCGTACTACACCTCGGGCCGTGGTGGTGCGGATACGTACCTCGTCAACACGTACGACCTGCCTTCGCGCCCGCTGTTCAACATGCCGGCGTTGACCCTGCACGAGTCGATGCCTGGGCACGCCCTGCAGCTTGCCCTCTCCGCCGAGCAGCAGGGGCTGCCGGCGTTCCGCCGTGATGGATACATTTCGGCGTACGGCGAGGGCTGGGCGCTCTACTCGGAATACCTCGGTGAGGAAATGGGCATCTACCACACACCGTACGAGCGCTTCGGTTACCTCACGTACCAGATGTGGCGCGCTTGCCGGCTGGTGGTGGATACGGGCATCCACCACCTCGGCTGGACCCGCCAGCAGGCGATCGATTACCTCACCGACAACACGGCGCTGAGCCAGCGCGAGATCGCGAACGAGGTGGACCGCTACATCAGCTGGCCGGGCCAGGCCCTGTCGTACGAACTGGGCTACCTCAAGATCCGCGAACTGCGCGCGCGCGCGGAGACGCAACTGGGCGAAAAGTTCGACCTGCGCGCCTTCCACGACATGGTGCTGGCGCTCGGCAGCGTACCCATGCCGGTGCTCGAGCAGCACGTCAACGAATGGATCGCGGCCCGCAAAGCCAGCTGATCCCCTGTAGGAGCGCGGTTGCGCGCGATGGGCCTTGCGGCAAGCACCCATCGCGCGCAAGCGCGCTCCTACATGATTTATCTCCATAAGTGGAGTATGCTTGATCACAACTCCACAGGTGAAGTTATGATGCATCACGCCATCCGAACCGAACCGAGTACTGGCGGCGACCTGGGCGGCCCCGCCCTCCGTGCCTTTTTCAGCCTGGCCGAGCACTGGAAGCTGAAGGGCGCCGAGCAGCGGACGTTGCTGGGTGATCCGCCGGAATCCACCTATTTCAAGTGGAAGAAGCAGCAGGAAGGGTCGCTCTCACGCGATGTCATCGAGCGCATCAGCTACCTGCTTGGCATCTGGAAAGACCTGCAGATCCTCTTCCCTGATACGGCCCAGGCCGATGCCTGGGTACGTAAGCCGAACGCGGCCCCGTTGTTCGGCGGCCGCTCCGCCCTGGATCGGATGCTTTCCGGCAACGTCGCCGACCTTTATGTCGTCCGCCAGTACCTGGACGCCCAGCGCGGCTGGAACGGATGAGCGCCGAGCCACCGCTCCAACGGATCCGCTGGAGCCATGCTTACCGCATCGTTTCGAGCCGTTTCCCGCCAGTAGGGCTGTTTGACCGGATCGCCGACCCGCACGATATCGATGCGGTGATGCAGATCGAATCGATGACCAATCCGCGCCTGCGCGACGAGATCGGCGCGCTGAGCCTGGTGCCGCCCGAGCGGCGCATCTCAGGCCCCGGTACGAGCCCGGTCATGGCCGCCTTCGCCCACATCGCCCCGGACGGCAGCCGCTTCTCCGACGGCCATTGGGGGGTCTTCTACGCCGCCCACACCGTGGCCACCGCCATCGAAGAAACCGTCTTCCACCGCGAGGCCTTCATGGCCGCGACGAAGGAGCCGCCCACCGATGTACAGGTGCGCTGCTACCGCACTTCGATCACTGGTCGTTTCCACGATATCCGAGGCGGCTGGGTCGCCGAGCACGACCCGGATTCCTACGTCGCTAGCGTCAAGCTCGCGCGCACATTGCGTGACGCCGGGTCCAACGGCATCGTCTATGACAGTGCCCGCCACGCTGGCGGCGAATGCATCGCGGCCTTCTACCCGGATGTGGTGGCGCCGTGCACGCAGTCAGAACACTTCATTTACCGTTGGAACGGCGAGCGGATCGAAGCGGTGCTCAAGGTCACCGCGGTCGAGCGACAGGGTTTGTCCCGCGATACCTAAACGGGGTACGGTCGGGGCATGAAACGCTTAGCGCTCGTCCTCACCCTGCTTTTCCTCGCCTTCGGCGCCGCGGCTAAAGACAACGACCACGCCAAATGGGAGCCGGATATCCAGGCCTTCGAGGCCACGGACAAGGCGACGCCACCTCCGCAGCACGCCGTGCTCTTCATCGGCAGTTCGTCGATCCGCCTGTGGTCGACCCTGGAGTCGGACTTCCCTGCTTACAAAGTAATCAACCGTGGTTTCGGCGGCTCCGACCTCGACGATGCCACGGCCTTCGCTGATCGTATCGTCAAGCCGTACCACCCGGCCGCCATCGTGGTGTACGCCGGTGACAATGACCTGCAGAACGGCGATACACCGGAACAGGTGCGCGATGATTTCGTCGCCTTCGTGGCCAGGGTGCGTGCGTACCAGCCCGATGTGCCCATCGCCTTTATTTCGATCAAGCCGAGCCTTGCCCGTCTCAACCTGCTGCCGAATATCGATCGGGCGAACCAGTTGGTACGCGACCAGGCGATGAAAGATAAGGGCGTGGCGTTCCTCGACGTGGCGCCCGCCATGGTCGATGCGAACGGCAAACCAAAGCCCGATCTGTTTATCGAAGACGGCTTGCACATGAACCCGAAGGGCTATGCGTTATGGGTCGCCCAGGTGCGCCCGTGGCTCGCCGACCACGCGATGGCCGCGCAAGTTAAACAGATCCCAAACGATGCCCCGAAGTAACACGGGAACTTCGCGGGTTTGCCCTTATCTAAGTATTCGATCGCCGAGAGGCGACCTGTTGGCAATAAGCGGGTTTTCTTACCGCCCGATTGTCCCGGGTCCCGCTATTTCCCCTGATAGCCTGGACCCGACGCGACCCCGGCAGCTCCTCCCCTGGCTGCCGGGGTTTTATTTTGCCTGAAGAAAAGCTCCTACAAAAAAATAACGGGCCGGCTTTCGCCGACCCGTCGTCGCTTGCTCCATGTCTTCCGAGCTGCGTTAGCTGCGCACGCGTCCCGCATAAGGGCGGATGGACGTATCGAACGCTCGCCACACGCCGTCGTTGCCTTCGATGTTCAGGACAATATCGGACCCGGCATGGATCGACTCCATGCGGCGGGCCTCGGTGAATGCACATTCCAGGGCATCGTCGCGCGAGCAGAACTCGCCGTATTCGGCTTCGTTCTTCTGCAGCAACCACAAACCCGGCCCGACCGATTCAAACGGAATATCGAAGACAACCACGCTGGGACCCACCCTGTTCGACCTTGGATAGTTCCATCCTAAGGATCCATTCGTTAGGGCGCCGTTGTGTTTCAGTTGTCTCCGCCGGAAGCGAAACCTTCGCGCGTGCCTTCCTGGAACACCTTGTCCGTGGAAAGGACATCGGCCGCCGCGACCGGCGCACCATGCGAGAGCTTCTCGTAGATCGGGGTGAAGTCCGGCCGGGTGGCATCGAATAGCTGGTCGAAACTATCGATCACGAAGTAGGTCTGCTGGAAGGTATCGATCCGGTACTTCGTGTTCATCACACGATCCAGCCCGAAGCCGATCCGGTTGGGCGCCTTCGAATCAATGGAGTAGATGGATTCGCCCTTCGAACTGACGATGCCGGCGCCGTAGATGCGCAGGCCCTCGGGCGTGTTGATCAGGCCGAATTCCACCGTGTACCAGTACAGGCGCGTGAGGTTCATCAGCGCCTCCGGGCCGATCGCATACGCTTTCATGCCGCCCTTGCCGTACGCCTGCATGTAATCGGCGAAGACTGGATTGAGCAGCAGCGGCACGTGGCCGAACAGGTCGTGAAACAGATCGGGCTCGGAGAGGTAATCGAGCTGGTCGGGTTTGCGAATCCACCAGCTGACCGGGAAGCGGCGGTTGGCCAGGTGGTCGAAGAACACCTCGTCGGGTAACAGGCCTTCCACGGCCACGATCTCCCAACCGGTCGCTTCACCGAGCACCTTGTTCAAGTCGTCGAAGCGTGGAATGCCGCCCTCGCCGAAGCCGAAGCGCTCCACGCCCTCAAGGAACTCCTTGCAGGCATAAGCCGGCAGCAGCTCGCGCTGGCGGCGGTACAAGGTGTCCCATACCTCATGGTCGGTCTTTGAATAGCTCGCCCACGGTTGCTCCACGGTGCCGGTCGCGTAGACGGGCACGTATCCGCGATCGGTCTGCTGGTGTTCGACGCGACGGGGGGTGTCCATGGCGGGCCTCCTTGGGGCTGTGGCTGGGGGTATGAAGAAAGCATAGGCGCAATCGCGCGCAAGAGGCTTGTGTTATTGCGCGATCAACCCCTATCTGTGCAATGATCTTGCGTACTGGATCGATATGGAAGAATTTTCATGCAAGGTGACCTTGACCGCACCGATCTGCGCATTCTCACCACCCTGCAGGCCAATGGCCGCATCAGCAACGCCGAGCTGGCCATCGAGGTGAACCTATCGCCCTCCGCCTGCCTGCGCCGGGTCCAGAAGCTGGAAGCGGACGGGGTCATTTCCGGCTACGGCGCCCGGTTGGAGCCGCGGGCGATCGGCCTGGGCCTGCAGGCCTTCGTCCGTGTTCAGCTCTCCCGGCATGAGAGCGAGGCGGTCGCGGACTTCTCGGCCACCGTGGCTGAATGGGACGAGGTGGTCGCCTGCCACGCCCTGACCGGCGACATGGATTACCTGCTCCAGGTCTACGTCGCCGACCTCGACGGCTTTTCGAGCTTCCTGCTCGATCGTCTCCTCAACGCCGCCGGCGTCGCCGATGTCAACACGAGCTTCGTCCTGCGGACGGTCAAAGCCAGCACCGCCCTGCCACTAGGCAACGCCCGTACCCCATAAATATCCATACGCCTGCGAACGCCCGCCGTTGTAGGAGCGCGCTTGCGCGCGATCCAGGCCGCGGCCAGCCCCCCATCGCGCGCAAGCGCGCTCCTACAACAGTAGGTTGTTTAAGGGAAAATTAAGAACGCTCTAGCGGCGCGGTCGTCGCGTCGTTAATCTTGTTCGCTCCATGGAAGCCACCACCGCCCATACCGCCTCACGCGACCGCATGCGCCCGCTGCGCTACTTGTGGCGCGTGCCGCTTTTGCTGGCGCACATCCTGTTCGCCACGCTCATCTGCGCATTCATCCTGAGCTGGTCGCGGGCGATCATGAAGAACGGCCGTGAGCCCTTCGCCCACCGTGCCATTCGCCTGTGGTCGACACTGCTGTTGCGCATATTTGGCTTCACCGTTTACCGCAAGGGCACGCCGTTGCCTGACGCGGTGCTCTTCGTGGCCAACCACACCTCCTGGCTGGATATCGTGCTACTGCACTCCCAGCGCGCCGCCTGCTTCGTCGCCAAGGCCGAGATCGCCCGCTGGCCGCTGGTCGGCTGGATGGCGGCCCAGGGTGGGACCATCTTCCACCGTCGCGGCAATAACCATTCCCTGGCCTCGGTCATGGCGGTGATGGTCGAACGCCTGCAGGCTGGCCGCTCCGTTGCGGTGTTCCCGGAAGGCGGCACCGGCCACAACGGCGTGCTCCGCGTGTTCCACGCCCGCATCTTCCAGGCCGCGCTGGATGCCGAGGTCCCGGTCCAGCCGGTGGCCCTGCGCTTCGCCAGCCACGGCCGCCGCGTGCTCGATCCAGGGTTCCGGGAGAACGAAAGTTTCGTCGGCAATATCCTGCGCCTGCTCGGTGGCCCGCCGATGGACGTGGAAGTGCATTTCCTTGAACCCGTGGCCGTCTCCGCTGACGGCCGCCGGCGCATGGCCGAGACGGCGCGTGAGCGCATCGCGCTGGCGCTGGATACCGATACGCCGGCATGAACCTGCCACGGGGCGCCGACTTCCGTCCGCAGTGGCCGCTGCGCAGCGGCCATATCCAGACCATGCTCTCTTCCAGTGGCGTGCGTCGCCAGCTGTTGCCGAGGCGGGCGCGCCAGGTGCAGGAAAACGCGCGCGAAGTGTTGGTCGATGTCGGCCATGGCGATCGCCTGAGTGGCCGGTACACGGCCCAGGCCACCGGCGCCGAGTCGCGCGGGCTTGCCATCCTGTTCCATGGCTGGGAGGGCAGCGTCGATTCCACCTACGTGCTGCAGACCGGCAGCCGGTTGCTGGAAGATGGCTGGGATATCTTCCGCCTGAACTTTCGCGACCACGGCGATAGCCACGGCCTGAACGAAGCATTGTTCCACTCCTGCCGTATCGATGAAGTCGTCGTGGCGCTGGGCGAGATCTGCCGCATGTTCCCGTCGAAAGCGGTGGGCCTGGCCGGCTTCTCGCTGGGCGGTAATTTCGCACTCCGTGCCGCCATGCTGGCTACGCGCGAAGCCGTGCCGCTGGATTACGTGGCCGCCATCTGCCCGATCATCGATCCGGCGGAAGGCCTGTTCTCGCTGGAAAGCGACGCCCCGTGGATCTACCAGGCGTACTTCATGCGCAAGTGGCGTCGTTCGCTCCGTCACAAGCAGGAAGCGTTCCCTACCCAGACCTATTTCGAGCTGGCCGAACTGCAGCAGAACATGCGCGACCTCACGCGCTCGCTGGTGCTGCGCCATACCGATTTCGGCTCGCTGGAGGCTTACCTCGATGGTTACTCCGTCGCAGGCGATCGGCTGAAGGGTCTGCACATCCCGGCCACGATCCTCACCTCACGCGATGACCCCGTCATCCCGGTCGCCGCGTTCGATCAGCTTGACCTGCCGGCTAACGTCGAGCTCGATATCGCCAACTACGGCGGCCATTGCGGCTTCATTCGCGATTTCGGCATGACCAGTTTCACCGACGATTACATCGCAGCCCGGTTCGACGCTATCGCCCGCTGACTTTGCCTTCGCATGGGCGGTGCGACGCTGGGCATCACCTTTGGAGAACAGCATGCGATTGAAGAGCGACAGCATCGAGAACGGCAAGCCGGTTCCGGAAAAGAATGCGTTCATGGGGCCGGCCGAAGCGCCGGAACGGATCAAGCCAGGCGGTAACGCGACGCCCCATCTGGCCTGGACCGAGGTATCCGACAAGGCCAGGTCCTTCGTGATCGCGGTGATCGATACCGACGTGCCCTCGAAGCCGGATGACGTCAACGTCGAAGGTCGTGAGGTGCCGCGCAACCTCGCCCGCGTCGAGTTCGTCCACTGGCTTATGGCAAACATCCCGATGGAATGCCGCGAACTGACGGAAGGCGCCTGTGGCGAGGGCATCGTTGCCCGCGGCAAGGGCAACGGCAAGATCAAGGACGACCTGGTCGGCCCGCCTGGCTCGGTCCAGGGCCTGAACAGCTACACCGGCTGGTTCAAGGGCGACCCGGACATGGAAGGCCATTACCACGGCTACGATGGCCCGTGTCCGCCGTGGAACGACTCCATCGTCCACCACTATCACTACCACGTATATGCGCTGGACGTGGCGACGGTCCCGCTCGAGAACGGCTTCGACCTGGCCGAGCTCCGCGATGTCATCAAGGGCCATGTGGTGGATGAGGCCGTGATCACCGGCACCTATTCGCTGAACCCCAAAGTTAAGGCGTGATGGCGAGGTGAAAGCGGTCGCTGAACGAATCGGCATATAAGCAGCGGCTGCTTCACGCAGCATGCGCGGTGCGCGGGACTAAATGGTTCCGCGCACACCACGGGAGGACCCAACATGCTGCACTACGCCCTTGTATTCCTTGTCATTGCGATCATCGCGGCCATCTTCGGTTTCGGTGGTATCGCGGGTACAGCCGCCGGCATCGCGAAGATCCTGTTCATCGTCTTCCTGATCCTGGCCATCATTTCGTTCTTCCGCGGCCGCGGCCCCCGCGTCTAGCAAGCGGCCCATGCCGGCCCCTTGTAGGAGCGCGCACGCGCGCGATAGCTTCTCGCGACCACCTGCACATCACTTACGCCCCACTACGCTTCCCAACCCCAAAGCCCGCACCCCGGAGACCGCCATGACCAAGCCCGACGACCACGTCGCCAACGTCGCTAACGCCGCCGCGAATACCGTATCGGCCGCAGCGCGCATCGAAGAGCGCGCCGAGCGGGTGAAGCAGGCGACCACCGACGCCGTGGACCGCACCCGCGATGTCGTGGATCGCGCCGCGGACCGGACAAAGGAAGCGGTGGATCGCACCGCCGAGCGCGTTGAATCCGGCCTGCACAACGCCACCGATCGCGCTGCACATGGCGCCACCCGCGCCGCGGAGAAGGCGGAGGAAGCAAAGTTGCGCGCCAAGGAGGGGTACGACGACGCAGTCGACAAAGCCAACGACTGGCTTGATGTCGCCCGCGAATATGTACGCGAAAAGCCCGTGCAGTCCATCGCCCTGGCCGTCGCGGCGGGCTGGCTCGCTGGCCGCATCCTGCGTAACTGACCGGCCGCGCCCAGGGGATGATGCATGCTGGAAGATGGTTCCTCGGGGCAGGACACGATGGATAACCCGGCGCCCGGAGACGAGGCGCCCAAGGGCCCGTCGTTCTCCATGCCGGCTTGGGTCGACGACTTCCGCCGGCTAGGCCGGGGCCTGAAGCACCTGTTCGGTGCTCAGCTGAGCCTGGCAGCCGCCGAACTCAGCCTCGCCCGGAGCGGCATCATCATGATGCTGTTCATGGGACTCGCCGCTATTACCTTCGCGGTAGGCTTGGGTTTTACCCTGTTAGCCCTGGTCGGCTGGGGCCTGGCGCAATGGTTTGGCTCATGGGCCTGGGCACTGGCCGCTTTAGCGGGCCTACAGGTTATTTTGCTGCTTCTCGCCATCCTGGTCTTCCGCCACGGCATGCGCTGGCTTACCCTGCCGGCCACCCGCGCTGAACTCGCCACCCTGGCGAAGCAGGCGGCAGCCCAGGGCAAGGCCGAGGGCGAACTTCGCGAAAAGGGTTGAGACGATGGGTATTTTCAGCAGCATGGCAAAAGTCACCGAGGCGCGTGCGCGCGTCGCGGTAGCCCGTGCTGAAACCGTCGAGCCGGCCGCCGCGCTCATTGCTCGCGGGTACGAATACCCGCTCACCGTGCTCGGCCTCGCCGCGGGGTCCGGTTTCTTGATGAGCAACGTAAAGATCAATCCGCTCGGGATACCTGGGGTGAGCACCCTCGTCGCGGGTGGCTCGGCCGATATTCTGGGCAAGATCATTTCCATCGCTGCAAGCAGCGTCCTCGGTGCGATGGCTGGTGATGCGGCCGACGCCGCTGACGAGGCGACGTGAACGAGTCACCCAACCCTCTACCTGCGCCCGTTTCGACCGTGGCGCCTGGCATCGCCGTGTCATCGCTGGCTTCGGTCTCGGCTTCGGCTTCACGCCGCAAGGGTAACCGCGGCCAGAGTACCCGGCGTATCTCGCGTCACCTCCGTGCGATCCGCATGGGCCTCACCGGCCTGATCCTGCTGGCGCTGCTCTACACCATCGCCATCACCAAGTCCTTGCTGGTGCCCTTGGTCCTCGCCGGCTTTATCGGTCTCGCCCTGAACCCGATCGTCGCCGCGGCAGCCCGCTGGCGCATCCCGCGCTGGTTCGCGGCGGTCGTGGTCATGTTGTTGCTCGGCACGGGTCTCGTCACGGCCGTGGGTACCCTTTCGACACCGGCACTCAACTGGTTCCACGAAGCGCCGACGGCGATGCGTGCCTTCGCGCCGAAGATCAAGCCGATGACGCAGCAGATCGAGGCGGCCAGCCGCGCGACGCAAACACTGGTCGGCGGGGCCGTAACGCGGAATACGCAGCAGCCCAATACCTTTGCATTTACCGCATGGGATATTGTCGCCACGGCGCCGAAGATCATCGCGAGCGTACTTACCGTCGCGTTGCTGGTGTTCTTCTTCCTGGTGTATGGCGATGAGATCCTCCGCCGCGCAGTCGAGATATCCCCTACGTTCGCTTACAAGCGACACACGGTCAGCATTGTTCGAAATATCCAGATCGAGGTGTCGAGTTACTTGCTGCTGACAGCGGCGATCAACGTCACGCTGGGCCTGGTCACGTCCGCCATGCTGTATCTCTACGGCGTACCTGATCCTTTGCTGTGGGGTTGCTTCGCGACGGTCGCCAACTTCATTCCCTACGTCGGTGCCATCACCACGACGACGGTGCTCGCCGTGGTCGGCGCCTTGCACTTCCAGGAACTCGGCCCCGCCCTGCTTCCAGCCGCCACATTCGCCGGCATCACCGCCGTCGAAGGCAATATGATCACCCCCATGCTGCAGGGCCGCCGTTCGCGGCTCTCACCCGTCGCCATCCTCCTATGGCTGCTGGTCTGGGGCTGGATCTGGGGTATCCCCGGGGCGATCCTCGCCGTGCCGATGCTTACCTGCGTCAAGCTCATCACCGCAAAACTCCGCGGCTGGGAATGGTTCGCCCACATCATCTCCCGCTGAGCCCAAAACCCTTGTAGGAGCGCGCTCCTACAACGTGGCCGTGACCAGGGTGAAGGTCTGGAGGAAGTGGAAGTCGGGTCGGGCTAGCGCGAATGCCTTATCGGCCGGGTCGCAGAGACGCATGAGGAGCTCGTAGTCATCGGCATCCATGTAGGGGCGAAGTCGGCTCCCCCACGAATCACGGAACAAGGTTTCGACGATGTAGCGCTCGTCGTCGGGGCGCACCGGCGAGATGCGATCGATCGCAAATGTGCGGGCTTGTACCTCACGGAAGCCCGCCGCGCGAAGGAGGCCGGCGTTGGCACGTACCCCCGCTAGCGCGCGTTCGTCGACAGCGTACTTGTCGCGGTAGAACGCGCGCACCGCATCGTTCACGACGCGCTCAAGCCGCGCGTCCCATGCAAAATACATATCCGGAAGGAACGAGCTTTGGCCGAGCGCGATGCACCCACCAGGACGCAACAACGCGGCGAGCACCCTGATGCCCTCAAGCGGCGAGCGGAGATGGTTGATGACGTTGACGGACCAGATAGCGGCGAACGCGGCACCCATGAACGGCGGTGCGAGAAGGTCTGCTTGAACCGCATTGCCGGCCTCGCTGGCTGCGACGGTATGGGCGAGGGCGAGATCCATGCCGACGACGGTCCCGGTTGGCCCCACCTCGGCGCCAAGCCAGGCCAGCGCTTCGCCGGTGCCGCAGCCGGCATCGAGCACGCGCATGCCAGGTTTGAGTCCAAGGCTGGCGATGGCCCGGCACAACTCCGGCGCCGCGAACGCATTAAAGCGGCGGAGCTTCTCGCTGTAGTCGCGCGCGGTGGTGTCGCCAAGCAAACCGCGCGCCGGGATCGGATTCACACTCATGCAGCGTGAGTGCCGGTTCGAACGCCCGCGGTTGTAGGAGGCCTTTTACCAGGCGATGCGGGCGCGGTCGCGGTAGAAGTCGCCGGTGCCGGCTTCCTGTTCGTTGACCAGTGCTGCCCAGACCACGCCTTCCGCGCTTTCCGCCACGGGCCGGCCGCCGGAGCCGCCGAGGTCGGTGGCAGTCCAGCCGGGGCAGACGGCGTTGATCAGAATGCCGCTGCCTTGCGTCTCACGGGCGATGACCTGGGTGTAAGCGTTCAGCGCTGCCTTGGAGATGCGGTAAGCGGGCGCCTTCTCGCCGCACATGGCGTGCACCGCGCATTCGCTGGAGATGTTCACGATGCGGCCATACCCATGCCGGCGCATGAGGGGTAGCGCCGCGGCAGTCAGCGACCAGGCGCCGAGGAGGTTCACCTCCAGGGCGCCACGGATATTAGTGAGGTCGCCCTCCGCGGATTTGCCGGTGTGGTCGAAATAGCCACCCGCGTTGTTCACCAGGATATCCAGCCGGCCGAAGCGGCCTTCGATATGGGCGACGGCCGCTTCCACGTCACGCGGTTTCGTCACATCGAGCTTTACGGAGAATGCATCGCCACCGAGCTCGCGCACGGCCTTCAGCGCCTTGTCGGCTTTGCCCGGCTCGCGCATCCCCATGAACACAGTGATGCCCAGCGCGGCCAGCTGCTTCGAGACCTCAAGGCCGATGCCCCGGCTGGCGCCGCTCACCAGCGCGATACGCTGGGTGAGCGGCGGGTCCATGGCCAGGGCAGAGGGCCGTTTCGCCCGCACGGGCAGGCGGTGAACCTTCGCGCTGCTCATGGCGCTTTCGCAACCTCACTACACGAGGTATTGCCGCAGGCTTCCCAGCCGCCACCGAGCGCCTTGTAGAGCTGCACGGCACGCACGTTGATGGCCGCTTCGGCCTCGGCCAGCTGGTCCTCGGCGGAAAGCTGGGTACGCTCGGCATCGAGCAGTTCGAGATAATCGGTGCGGCCTGCGTCGTAACGAAGCTTCGCCAGGTCCGCCGCGCGACGACTTTCCTTCGCCTGCACGAGCAGCTTCTCCACGCGCTCGCGTTGCTGGTTGAAGCCGACAAGGGAGTTGTCGACATCCTCCAGCGCCGTGAGCACGGTGCGGTCGTAATTGGCATGCGCCTCTTCTGCACGTGCCTTCGCACCCTTCACGCCGGACGCCACGCGCTGCACGTTCAGACCCTGCCACGAGATACTCGGAGCCAGCGACCACGCACGCGAATCGGCACCGCCGAAATCATTACTGCGACCGGCAAGGAAGCCGATGAAGCCACCGAGCGAAATATGCGGGAACCAGTCGGCCTTGGCGACACCGATGCGGGCATTCGCGGCGGCGAGCTCGCGCTCGGCGATGCGGATATCCGGGCGGCGTTGCAATACGTCATCCGCGCCACCGATGGCGAGGCTGACATCGATCGGCTTGAACGTGGCCGGTGACAGGTCGATGTCCAGCTCACCCGGGCGTGCACCGAGCAGCACCGCGATGCGGAACTGGTCAGCGGACGCCTGCGTTTCCAGCACCGGCAACTGCGCCTCGACGGAGGCAAGCCGCGCCTTCGCACTGGCGAGATCCTGCTCCGCACCGGTGCCGACATCGACACGGGCCTGGATCACCTTCAGCGAATCCTGCTGGTTGGCGATATCGCGCTTCGCCACATCGATACGCAGCTGGGTGCCGCGCAGGTCGAAGTAGTTGCGTGCCACTTCGGCGAACAGGGTGACCTGCGCATCCTGCACCGAGGCTTCGCCCGCGGCGGCGTCGGCACGCGCGGCTTCCACCGAGCGACGGACGCCACCGAACAGGTCGAGCTCCCACGAAGCATCGAAGCCGGCCTGGTATTGCGTGACCGTCGTCCGCTGATCGGTGAAGCCCGGTTGCTGCTGGCGGCTGCGCGAATACGCCACGCCCGTCTCGACATCCGGAATCTGTTGCGACTTCGCGGTACCGAGGGCGGCACGTGCCTGGCCAAGGCGGGCCAGGGCGATCCGCAGGTCGGGCGCGTTGAAGGCCGCGCGCTGGATAAGGCTATCCAGCGTCGGGTCGCCAAACTGCTTCCACCACTGCGCCTGGAAGTTCTCGGTAGTCTGCTGCGTGGCATTGACGCCTTGCAGGGTGACCGGCGATTCCTTCGGTGCGTGGTAGTCAGGGCCCACGCTCGCGCAGCCGGCGAGGACAAGGGCCGCGAACAAGGCGGTTGAACGGATCATGGTTTTCATGGATCAGACCTCACGAGCCGCGTGTTCGAGAAGACGGCGCTCGCGGCGAGCGGCACGCTTCGCGTCGGAACGTTCATTCCAGGCGCGGATCAGCACATAGAAGAGCGGGGTGAAGATCAGGCCGAAGAAAGTGACGCCGAGCATGCCGGCGAACACCGCTACGCCCATGGCATGGCGCATTTCCGCACCGGCACCATGCGAGGTCACCAGCGGCACGACGCCCATGATGAAGGCGAACGAGGTCATCAGGATCGGGCGCAGGCGCAAGCGGGCTGCTTCAAGCACGGCATCGATGCGGTTCATGCCGTCGATCTCGGCCTCACGGGCGAATTCGACAATCAGGATCGCGTTCTTGCAGGCCAGGCCCACCAGCACGATCAGGCCGATCTGGGTGAAGATATTGTTGTCACCACCGGTGAGAATGATGCCGGCGATCGCCGAGAGCAGGACCATCGGCACGATCAGGATCACCGCCAGCGGCAGGCTCAGGCTCTCATACAGCGAAGCCAGCACCAGGAAGACGAGCAGTACCGACAGCGGGAACACGAGGACCGCGGTGTTGCCAGCGAGAATCTGCTGGTAGGTCAGCTCGGTCCATTCGTAGGTCATGCCGTTCGGCAGGCTCGACTGGACCAGCTTCTCCATCGCGGCCTGGGCCTGGCCGGTGCTGTACCCCGGAGCTGCGCCACCGTTGATTTCGGCGGTCGGGTAACCGTTGTAGTGCTGCACGCGATCCGGGCCGTTGCTCTGGCGCACGGTGAGGAACGAACCCAGCGGTACCAGATCGCCCGCGGCGTTACGCGTCTTCAGGTTCGCGACATCGGACGGTTCGTGGCGGAAGCCCGGCTCCGCCGAGACGTTCACCTGGTAGGTACGGCCGAAGCGGTTGAAGTCGTTCACGTACAGCGAGCCGAGGTACGCGGCCATGGTCTGGAACACATCGCCCAGGTCGATACCTTCCGACTTCGCCTTCTCGCGATCGATGTCGGCGTCAAACTGCGGCACGCTCACCTGATAGCTGGTGAACAGGTGGGCCAGCTCAGGGGTCTTCTGGCTCTGCGCAATGATGCCCTGGGTCTGCTTGAACAGCTCCTCGAAGCCCATGTCGCCGCGATCTTCGATCTGCATGCGGAAACCACCGATCGTACCCAGGCCATTCACCGGCGGGGGCGGGAAGATCGCGATATACGCATCCTGGATCGAAGCGAACTGGCCGTTCAGGCGGGCAGCGATGGCTTCCGCCGAGAGATCCTTCGCGCGGCGCTCTTCGAACGGCTTCAGCGTGACGAACACGATGCCGGCGTTAGTGCTGTTGGTGAAACCGTTGATCGACAGGCCGGGGAACTGCACGGCGCTTTCGACGCCCGGATCCTTCAGCGCGATATCGCCCATGCGGCGGATCACGCCTTCGGTGCGGTCCAGCGAGGCGGCATCCGGAAGCTGCGCGAACGACACCAGGTACTGCTTGTCCTGGGTGGGCACGAAGCCGGTCGGGGTCTTGGCGAAGCCGAGCACGCCCAGGCCGACGAGGCCCGCGTACAGCACCAGCACCACGGCCGAGAAGCGCAGGATCTTCTGCACGCCGCCGACATAGCCGTTCGCGGCCTTCTCGAACGTGCGGTTGAAGGGGCGGAACAGCCAGCCGAGGCTGCGATCCATCCAGACCGTGAGCTTGTCCTTCGGCTCGTCGCGACCCTTTAGCAGGATCGCGGCAAGGGCGGGCGAGAGCGTCAGCGAGTTGAACGCCGAGATCACCGTCGAGATGGCGATGGTCAGCGCGAACTGGCGATAGAACTGGCCGGTGAGGCCGCTGATGAACGCGGCAGGCACGAACACGGCGCACAGCACGAGCGCGGTAGCGACGATCGGGCCGGTCACCTCGGTCATCGCCTGGCGCGTGGCCATCTTCGGATCGAGCCCATGCTCGATATGCCGTTCGACGTTTTCCACCACCACGATCGCGTCGTCCACGACGATACCGATGGCCAGCACCAGACCGAACAGGGATAGCGCGTTAAGCGAGAAGCCCGCGATGTACATCATCGCGAACGTACCGATCAACGAAACCGGCACGGCGACAAGCGGGATGATCGATGCACGCCAGGTCTGCAGGAACAGGATTACGACGAGAACGACCAGGATGATCGCCTCGAACAGCGTATGCACCACAGCCTCGATCGAGCCGCGCACGAACACGGTCGGGTCATAAACGATCGAGTAATCGACGCCCTGCGGAAACTCCTTCTTCAGCGTTGCCATCTCGGCGCGCACTTCGTCCGAAATCGCAATCGCGTTCGAACCCGGGCGCTGGAAGATGGGGATCGCGACGGCTTCCTTGTTGTTGAGCAGGCTGCGCAGCGCGTAGTTGTTGGAGCCGAGCTCGACGCGTGCGACATCGCGCAGATGGGTCACGGAGGCGCCATCGCTACGCACGATGATGTTGGAGAAATCATCTTCCGTGACCAGGCGGCCACGGGTGTTGATGTTGACCTGGAACGCATTGCTGTTCGGGCCCGGGGGCGCGTTCAGGGCGCCCGCCGCGACTTCGATGTTCTGCTCGCGGATGGCGTTCACCACGTCACCCGTGGTGAGATTGCGGATAGCGAGCTGCTCCGGGTTCATCCAGATGCGCATGCTGTACTCGCCGGCGCCGAATAGCTGCACGTCGCCGACACCGTCGAGGCGGGCGAGCTGGTCCTTGATGTGCGTGCGGGCGTAGTTCGACAGATAGAGCATGTCGTAACGGTTATCCGGCGACGTGAGATGCACGACCATGGTCAGGTCGGGCGAGCTCTTGGTCGTCGTCACGCCGAGCCGCTGCACTTCCTCGGGCAGGCGCGGCTGCGCCTGGGCCACGCGGTTCTGCACCTGCACCTGGGCGTTATCCAGGTCGGTGCCGAGCGCGAACGTGACGGTGAGCGTCATCGCGCCATCGCTGGTCGACTGCGAGGAGGTGTAGAGCATGCCTTCCACGCCGTTGATCTGTTCTTCCAGCGGCGTGGCAACGGTTTCAGCGATGGTCTTGGGGTTGGCGCCGGGGTAAGTCGCCTTCACCACGACGGTGGGCGGCACCACTTCCGGGTATTCGCTGATCGGCAGTTTGAACACGGCGATACTGCCCGCGATCAGGAACAAGACCGATAGCACGCCCGCGAGGATCGGGCGTTCTACGAAGAATTGAGCGATTTTCATTTTGGATCAGTCCTTCGCCTGCGCAACGCTGTCGACACCGGCCTTGCGGCTGGCGACGTTGCGCGCGCTATCGGGTACCAGGGAGGCCATGGCAACGCGCTTGGCATTCACTTCCACGCCGGGGCGTACGTGCTGCAGGCCGTTCACGATCACGACGTCTTCGGCGTTCAGGCCGCTATCGACGACACGCAGGCCATCAACCAGCGCACCGGTGGACACCCGGCGGTATTCCACCTTCTTGTCCTTGCCGACCACGTAAACGAACTTGTTGCCGAGATCGGTGCCGACGGCCTTGTCATCGATCAGCGCACGCGGTTGTGCGGCACCGCTGCGCAGTTCCACGCGGGCGAAGAGCCCAGCGGTGAACGCCTGGTCGGCATTCGGGAACACCGCGCGCAGGCGAATCGTGCCGGCACCCGCCTTCACCTGGTTATCGACGAAATCGATCTTGCCGACGTGCGGGTAGCCCTGTTCGTCGGCCAGGCCCATGTCCACTTCCGGCGCATGGCCATTCTCGCGGCGCAAGCGATCGAGCTTCAGGAAGCTCTGCTCATCGACGTCGAAGTACACGTACATCGGATCGGTGGTGACCACGCTGGTGAGCGTGTCGCCCGGGGTGACCAGGTTGCCGGCGGTGATCTGCGCGTTGCTGACCTTGCCATCGACCGGCGCGCGTACTTCGGTGAACGAGAGGTTGAGGCGGGCGTTGTCGAGCGCGGCCTGTACCGAGGCGACCTGCGCCTTGGCGCTGGCGGACGCGGTATCCAGGCGGTCAGCCTCTTCCTGCGAGACGGCGTGCTGCGCGACGAGCTTGCTGCCACGGGCGGCGTTGGCGTCGGCGTTCTTCGCCTCCGCCTTCGCCTGGGCGAGATTGGCGGCGAGGCGGTCGCTCTCTGCACGGTACGGGCGCGGATCGATGGTGAAGAGCAGGTCGCCCTTTTTCACGAGGGCACCCTCGCGGAAGTGCACCGAGTCGACGTAGCCGCTGACGCGCGGGCGGATCTGGATCGTGTCCACCGCCTGGACCCGGCCGGTGAAGGTGCTGCTGTCGCTGACCGGGCGGAGCAGGACCTGGGCCACGGTCACCTCGGGGGTCGGCATGGCATGCGCCGGTTCCGTGGCGTGGGTGCTGGTGGGCGAGCCGAGCCAGAAGGCCGAGGCGATCGCCACGGCCAGGGCGGACGAACCGAACAGGATTTTCTTCTTCATGGAGGGGGATCCGATGAGTGTGTGTAGGGGGCCGAAAGGGTTCGGGGCGGCGCAGGATCCAACCTCAACGTTGGTTGAGGTCAAGCCGGTCCGTCTCAGGACGCGTAACCTAAGTCTTGCGCGTCAAGCGAAAAATGGGTCTACAATCATTTCGGCTGTGACGCTCAGTCACGAATCAGGTGAAACCGGAGTTGGCGATGGAAGACTTTTCGGCAATCAGCGTGTTCGTTCGGGTGGTCGAGGCGAAGAGCTTCTCCGCCGCGGCTACCCACCTCGAAATGACCCCCTCGGGGGTGAGCCGCGCCATTTCCCGGCTCGAAGAAAGCCTGGGGGCGCGTCTATTCTTCAGATCGACCCGTTCGCTGCGTTTGACCGATGATGGCGGTGCGTTCTATGCACGTTGCAAGGAGATTCTTGCTGACCTGACCGAGGCCACGGAAGCCTTGGGCTACGCTAAAACCAAGCCCGCGGGCAAGTTGCGCGTGGCGGCCTCGTCGGCCGTAGGGCGTGCCGCCCTGATCCCGAACCTGGCCGAATTCGAGTCCCGTTTCCCGGATATCCGCCTCGAACTGACCATGTGTGACTTCCCGTTCGACCTGAATGAGGAGGGCTTCGATTGCGCGATCCGCATGGGCGAGCTGGCCGATTCCAGCCTGATCGCCCGCAAGATCGGCCACTTCAGCAACGTGCTCTGCGCCGCCCCGTCGTACCTGGCGCGGCACGGGACCCCGGCGTCGATCGAGGACCTGAAGACCCACCGCACGGTCAATTTCGTTCACCCGAGCACCGGCAAGCCCTCGCAGTGGCAGTTCGATTCGCCGGGTGGCCGCGTCTCGGTGGACGTCGATGCGCACATGATGATCAACGACGGTGAGTCGGTGATCCAGGCGGCGATCGCTGGCCTTGGTGTGATCCAGGCACCGCATTGTCTGGCCGCGTGCGCCCTTTCGAAGGGCCTGCTCGAGATCATCATGACCGACACGATTTCGACGGGCTCCAACCTGTGGATCGTCTACCCACAGAAGCGCCACCTGTCGGCCCGTGTCCAGGCTTTCATTGAGTGGACCAGCGAGCTGTTCCAGCGGACCAGTGACCCGCAGTGCCGTCTGGTGGAAATGCAACAGGCCGAGTTGGAAGCCGCACGCAAGAAGCTGTTGACGCCGATCGCCGCGGTCGCCTGAGCCGCCGCTTCATAAATCTTCATTCGCGTTTCAGGCACTTCATACGGCCCGGCGGTGGAGTGGGGGCTCCTTGATACGGAGCTCCCTCCATGCTGCGCCTTCGCCTTGCCTGCTTCCTCGTCGCCCTTGCTGCTCCCGCCGCCTGGGCGGATGCTTACGCCCCACCCAAGCCCGGCCCGGATGGCTGGCCGGTAGCCAGTGCCGCCGCCCTGGGCTGGGACACCACGACCCTCGACAGCCTGCCGGCGAAGATGGCCGACGGGACCTACAAGAAGATCACCAGCATGGTCATCGCCGACCACGGGCGGCTGGTCTACGAGGGCTACTTCAGCGGTGGCACGGCCGATGGGCTGAACGACGTGCGCTCGGCGACCAAGAGTCTGACCGCGATGCTGGTGGGAGCCGCCATTCAACGCGGGGCAATCAAGGACGTCCATGCACCGGTGTATGCCTTCTTCCCGGATGTGAAGCTGGACAAGGTCGATGTCCGAAGGGCAAAGATCACTTTGGAAGACCTGCTCACCATGAGCTCGATCTGGGAATGCGACGACGAGAATCAGTTCTCCAGCGGCAATGAGGAGCGCATGTACGTCTCCGAGCGCTGGCTGGATTTCGCGTTGAACCTGCCCGTGCGCGGGTATGCCCCGTGGGTGGAGCGGCCGGCGGACTCGCCGTATGGACGGGCGTTCGCGTACTGCACGGCGGGATCGTTCGTCGCCGGTGCCGCCGTGGAGCGGGCGGTGAAGAAGCCGCTGGCGACGTTCGCCCGCGAGGTGCTGGAAACCCCGCTTGGGATTACCGAGTCACACTGGAATGTTTCCAGCGAAGGCATCGGCATGGGCGGTGGTGGCACGCGCTATCGCTCACGTGATCTGGCCAAGTTCGGCGAGCTCGTCCTGGATGGCGGCAAGTGGCAGGGCAAGCAGGTGCTGCCGCCGGCATGGGTCACGGCGATGCTCACGCCGCACGCCCAGGCGCGCGAGGATGCCGAGTACGGATATTTGTGGTGGCGTTTCCACTTCGCCATTGATGGCGTGGACACGCCCGTGTGGGCGATGAGTGGCAATGGTGGCAATTACGTGTTCGTGGTGCCGTCGCGTGGTGTCGTCGCCGTGATCACCAGCCAGGCCTACAACGAGCGCTTCGCCCATCCGCAATCGCAGGGTCTGTTCCGGGACGTGGTGCTCAAGGCGCTGCCGAAGCGGTGATCGCGCACAAGCGCGCTCCTACACGAGACCTGCGTCACCCTGGGTCACGCTACCCCTGTAGGAGCGTGCTTGCACGCGACCCGCCCCGCGAGGCACCACCAGTGCCTGCGGATCCTGTAGGAGTGCGCCTGCGCGCGATCCACGCTGGCAGGGCAAATCGGCAGGGCACCACGCCGCCTCCAGCACCCACTCACGCTCGGCACGCGTACGCCGCTCGATGCTCTCGATCACTTCCTGGAAACCGGGATCGGCGGCGATTGGCGCGAACAACGGCGAGGCGCGGAGATAACCCGCGTCCCGCCAACCTATGGCCACGGCATCATCCAGCGCGGCAATGGCACCGCGGCGATCGCCCGATGCTTGCAGCAGCCACACCAGCTCGAAGCGACTGGCGGGCCAGGGGTCGTCGGCGAGTGCCTTGCGAGTGGCGATGATGCGCTGGTTCAGCACCTCGCCGCCGATAGGGCGGCTGGCATAGAGCAGGGCGAGCGTCTCGGGCAACGACGCATCGGGTCGCAAGGCATGGGCTTCGGCGAATGCGTTAGCGGCCGCTACCTTGTCGCCACGCCGCAGCGCGAGTTCTCCATCGAGCTGGGCAAGCTCCGGACGCGCGGTATCCCGCTGACGGGCGTCCGCGACGGCCGCACGCGCCTCGTCGAAACGGCCGTGCGCGAACAGGTACGCCGGCCAGCCGATATTGCCGAAGACGTTATCGGGAGCCAGCTCGAACACTTGTTTGTAGCGTTGTCCTGCCTGGGTCACGAAACCGAGCAGTTCATACTCGCGGGCCAGCTGCACATCGCGGTAGCGAACGCGCGCGGGGTCGCCACGCATGTCCATGTTGGCGTGCAGCGCATCGGCCAGTCGGCCTTGTTCCTGATACAGGTACGCTGCGGACGAACGCGTGGCGTCATCATCGGGATCAAGACGCACAGCTGCTTCGTACGCGGTGATGGCGCCGCCGATATCGCCCAGGCAATCACGTGCATAGCCCAACGCCGTCCATGCGTGCGCGTTGTCCGATCCGACGGCGACCGCGCGCCCGGCGATGCGCAAGGCATCACGCGCATCATCGGTGCCACCGTTGTACAGACAGGTGCGCGCCGCGCGCGTACGGCTGGCGCCGGCTAACGCTTCCACATCATCGGGCGCTTCGTGCAATGCCCGGTCATACAGGGCCAGGGCGCGTTCGTTGTTGTCGCGCTGGCCCATCCGCGCGTACCAGTGTGCACGTTCGAGTATTTGCTGCTCGGCACTGGGCGTGGGCTTCTGTTCGCGTGCGAGGAAGCTGGCTCCCAGGGCGGTGACCGCGAGGACCCCCACGGCTGCCAGCGCGGGCCAGATCGCGAGGCGCCGGCGGCCTGGGGTGATGAGCTCCGGGATCACAGGCGCGCCAAGCTGGTAGCCGCGGCTACGCACCGTGCGGATATAACGCGGCGCACGCGCGTCATCGCCGAGCGCCTGGCGCAGAAGGCGCACGCGCTGGGTGATCGTTTCTTCGTTCACCACCGCGGGCGCCCACACCGCTTCGATCAGTTCATCGAAGGTCACGACGCGGTCGCCGCGCTCGACCAGGCAGGCCAGCAAGCGGAAGCTCAGTCCCGACACATCGAGCCGGTCGCCGCCGCGCTCGACGAGCTGGCGGTCGAGGTCGATGGTGAGATCGAGGAGGCGAACGCGTGGCACGGGTCAGGTCCGGTCAGACGCCAGACGGCAGGAACAGCAGCAGGGCGATGCCGAGCGCGATGCGATAGATGGCGAACGGTGTGAAACGGTGCGAACGGATGTAACCGAGCAGCCATTTCACCGCGATGAAGGCGACGATGGTGGAGACGACGAAGGCAACGCCCAGGCCGGTCCAGTCCTCACCGGCGGCGCCACCGTGCTGGTACGTCTTCAGCAGCTCGTACCCGGTTGCGGCGTACATCGTGGGAATGCCGACGAGGAAGGCGAACTCGGTAGCCGCGGCACGGTTGCTGGTACCGGCGAGCATGGCGACGAAGATGGTAGCCGCTGAGCGCGAGGTACCCGGGAAGATACCCGCCATCATCTGCGCGAGCCCCACGAGGATGGCGACGCGCCAGGTGATCTTCACCTGGTCGGGCCGTTTCGCTGCGACCTGCTCCGCACCGATCATCCAGATACCGCCGATGATCAGCGCCCACGCGATGGGTGTGATCGTTTCGGGCAGCTTGAAGCCCATCTTGGTGGCGATCAGCCCGAGCACCGCGGTGATCAGGAAGGCCACGGCGAGCTTGGCGATGTAGTCGCGCGTCTCGGGGCGGCGCCAGTTCAGCACGAAGCTCCACAGCGTGCGCCAGTAGATGAACGTGACCGCGAGGATCGCGCCGGCCTGGATGGCCACGTTGAAGAGGTCGGAACGTGCGCCAAGCCAGCGTTCGGCGATGAGCAGGTGGCCAGTGCTCGAGATGGGCAGGAATTCGGTGATTCCTTCGACGATACCGAGGAGGATGGCGCTGATCAGGTCGTTCACGTGGCTTGGGTTCCAGATGGGACGGCGGCATAGCTTAGCCCGACCTACATGACTGCCGTCATGCCGCGCCCGCGCGGGGCGCTGATACCTTCGACCGCGTCACGGGCGGACCGTCGCGCCCCGCCGATTCGCAAAAACTTTCACGACGACCGGCCGCGGCGCCAGGCCCCGGCCCGCGCTGTCGCTACCCTCCCAGCGTGCCGTCAGGTGAAAGCCAGGGTCTCGGTCAGGTCGCCCGGCGCGGGACCACCGGCCTTCACCATCGCATCGTCACGCATCTGCAGGCCGGCGAGCTTCTCCAGCTTGAAACGGCGGGTGAGGAAGCGCGAGATCGAGCCGGTGTCGTACATGGTGTGCTCGACATGGCCCTTCTTCGCGAACGGCGAGACGACCAGTGCGGGAATACGCGTGCCCGGACCCCAGCGATCGCCCTTAGGTGGCGCCACGTGATCCCACCAGCCACCGTTCTCGTCGAAGGTGATGATGACGAGCATGTACTTCCACTGCGGGCTCTGCTGCAGCTGGTGCACGATGCTGCCGATATGGCGGTCGCCGGCTTCCACGTCGGAATAGCCGGCGTGCATATTCAGATCACCCTGTGGCTTGTAGTACGCCACCGTGGGCAGCCTGCCGGCCTTCGCGTCGGCAAGGAACGTGTTGGTCTTCGGCGATTCGCCGACACCGCCATCGCGCAGGTGCTTCGCGCGCGCGTCGGTGCCGGGTGCCAGCGAGACAAAGTAATTCAGCGGCTGGTGATGCGGCTGGAAGTTTGGCGTCGACGGGAAGGTGCCATCGTCGCTATCGCCCTTGCCATCGAGCGCGGCCTGGAAGCCGCCGCCGTACCAGGCCCAATCGATCTCCTTCGCCGAGAGCATGTCGCCGATCTGTTTGTGCTTCTGCGGCACCAGGGTGTTCGCGCTACTGGCATCGGCGAGAAGCGGACTTTTTCGATCCACGTTGAAGCCGGGCGAGTACGGCGGACCGATGGTGTTCACCGCATAGAAGTCAGGCGTCAGCTGGTTGTGGTGGGCAAATTTCGGCTTGCCATCCATTGCGCTCTTCGGCGACTTCTCGTCCATCTTCAGGCGATAGTCGGTGGCGCTGCCGCTTTCGGTCACCGCGATCCCAAACTGCGCCGGGCTCTTGTCTGCATCCGGATAGAACGGCGGCTGCGCGGCGACGAGGTATTGGTGGTTGAGGAAGGAGCCGCCGAATGCGCCCATGAAGAAACGATCGCACAGCGTGAACTGCTCGGCCAGACGCCACAGGCGCAGGTGCACCGGCGTATCGGCGTAGTGACCCATCGTGAGCGCACCGTTGTCGCCCCAGGCCACGAAGCCGTCGTTCTTGCCGCCGTTAATCTGCAGCTGATTGTTGTAGAACGCATGCACGAGATCGCGCGTGACCACGCCATGCGGTAGTGGGGTGCCGTCGCCGGTGTGCAGCGCCCAGGGCGCATTCGCGAGACCGGTAATGTCCTTCTCGGCGATCTTGTAGGTGCGGTGGTCCACGGTCTGCTCGTGCGGCACCAGGCCACCCCAGATCGGCGGAAGCGTCTTCAGCACCGTGCCGTCGCGGTCGCGCTGGATATAGCGCTCGGGCGGCACATCCTTCAGCGGATCCCGCAGGCCCGGGAAGTTCGCGAACAGGTTGTTGAAGCTGCGGTTCTCCGCGTAGATCACGACGACGTTCTGGATGTGCTTCTCAAGCAGGGCATCCAGCGCAGCACCCGTCGGTGCGGCAGGAGCGGGTCCACCTTTTGCTGCCGCAGCGTTAGCCGCCTCGCTGACGCCACCCAGCGCGAGGACCGCGCCGGTGGTGGCCATGCCGCCAAGAAGGCGGCGGCGGCCGCTGTCGGGGGTGTCGTTATCGTGTTTCTTGGTCATCGCTGCGAACCGTGGGCGTGGAGCTATCGAGGGGGAAGCTCCACGGTTTGAGAAAGTTCGGAGACGCCATGCTCGTCGAAAGCCTCGACCGCCACGACGTAGCGGACGCCCCTGTTGAGACTACGCAGGGTAAACGATGTGGGCTGATCGACAAAACGCTGATAGGTCGAGTGCAGGCGATCCGCCGCGAGGCCCCAGCGCACGTTGTAGCCCACGGCGCCCGGTACGGGCTTCCAGGTGATGGTGGCCTCTCGCGTATCGGCTCCGCGCGTGGCGATAAGGCCCGTCGGGGCGCGGGGCACTGGGCCATCTGCATTGCCGAACACGCGGATATCCGAGATCGCAAGATGC
Source organism: Luteibacter sp. (assembly GCF_036500425.1). GTDB lineage: Bacteria > Pseudomonadota > Gammaproteobacteria > Xanthomonadales > Rhodanobacteraceae > Luteibacter. The sequence continues at coordinate 47,621 of NZ_DASYCB010000039.1, read as the reverse complement.
TTCGCTCCGACGTGCTTGTGCACGTAGCGGATGTAGCGCAGCGGCGTGGGCGCCTCCAGTTCGATGTATGCGTTGGGGCGATCGCGGTCGGAACGCGAGAGGTCGGCGAGCGTTATCCAGCGCGTCCCATCGGTCGATCCTTCCAGGACAAACTGCGTCACCAGGTCGGGCGCATCGCCGTAACGGTCTGATTGGTAATCCGCGTAGTTGATCTGGATGGCGCGCACGGTCGGCGTGCCGTTCAAGTCCAGCGTCACGGTTTCGCCGGCGCGGTTGTCCTTTGCGACCCAGAAGGTACGTGGGTTCTCGTCGGTGAGCGCGGACGCAGGGTGATCCGCAAGCGCGGATGATGCGGTTGCCTTCTTGCGGTACGAAAGCAGCATCCACCCGGTGAAGGTGCTTTCGCCATCACGCAGCGCGTGATCGGGTAAGCGGTGGGGAAAATCGCCGAAGCGCGTGTCCACCCACATCTCGCCATCGACATGCCAGCCTGCAGCGAACATGACGATGCGCCGTTCGAAGGTCTGGTTCACGCCCAGCCATGTCGTGCCGGTATTCCACGGGTTGCCAAACGCGTCGTCGAAGGTGGATCCATGCCCCGCGCCCGTGGCGAACCCACCGGGTTTGTAGCCGACGGGGTTATACGGGGCATAGGTGAAGGGCCCGAGTGGAGCATCCGCCACGTACACGCCGGTGCCATACACGTTGTATTCGGTGCCGGGTGCACCGTACTGCAGGTAATAGCGTCCACCGTGCTTGTTCATCCACGAGCCCTCGATATACGCCGGCTTGTCGCCCATCGTGTGGTCGGGGCCAAAGCGTTCCCAGCCATGATTGGCGGGGTCGAGGCGAAGAAGCGCTGCCGGCTGCGTGACGAACGCGAGGCGCTTGCCTTCGCCTTCTTTTGAATCAAGGTGCATATCCAGCTGTGCGCCGTACAACGGGAACGTGTCTGACGAGCCCCAATAGAGATAGACCTTGCCATCGTCATCGCGGAACAAGCCTGGATCCCACGGGCCTGGGGGCAGCGGCCCACGTACCTCGAGATTCCCCGCGGGGTCGTATCGCGTCGCGCCCGGCACGGGCGGCAGCTGGTGCGTCCAGAAGGTCCACTTCCCGTGGGCCGGATCCGTCGACACCATCAGCGGCTTCGGCGCGAACGCCGATTGCATCAGGAATAGCTTACCGTCCGCGACAAGGGTAGCCGGTGCGACAGGGCCGTCGAATGGCCAGTGGTCGGGGCTGACAAAGTCCCAGTGAAGCAGATCCTTCGATATCCAGTATCCATCAGCGAGGGTCTGGAACAGGTAATACGCATCGCCGTACCGCACGATCGTAGGGTCCGCGCCGGTGCGGAACGAAACGCCGTCGTTCATCACCTCCCAGTTGTACCGGTAGTCGATGTCGAGCGGGTTGGCGTAGGTGTGCTGGGCCGCACCTGCGGAGAGGGGGAGGACGGCGAGTAGGGCGGCGAGCGGGACAAAGCGCGGCATGGGATGACCCCTGGGTCGAGCGAGGCCTTGATGGTGCCAGCGTAAACCGCGTTACGCCTGCGGGGCTTCATGGCTAGAATCGGCCTGCCAACACAAGGTTTGCGCGGCCAGTAGTGCAGTCACCAGGGCTTGCGTAACCAGTACAGGCAGTGCGCGCACCACTCGACGGAGTAGGGATCGACACCGCGCTCGAAAGGGCGATAAGGCAACTCGCCACAATGCGGACACTTCGGAGCGGCCGTTCTGGCCGTTATGGCTGCCGCAACGAACGCAGCCATGCCCGGTATGACGGCCAGGAGCATCCATTTGCCCGCGAGCCACTGGCCCGCCAGGCCGACGACCATGCCGCCGCCGCCCACGACGTAAAGCCAGCCGAAGCGTTTCCTGTAAGCGGCGAGTGCGCCGCCCCAGGCCTCTACGACTTCGGGATCCAGCGTGGCGCGGATGGGCGGCGAAGTGGCCATATCTGCGGTTCGATTCACGTTGAGGTTGCGGGGCATGTTCCAGCGTACCGGTCCGCCGGGCAAGATACGCGGGATCGCTGCCAGTTTGGTGCATCAGTGACTCTGGCGCACCACCATGGTGCAAACCTGCACATGTCATTTGGCGGGTCTATGATGCCGGGGCTTGATCCAGGCCGGTCTTCCGCCGCGGAGCCGCTGGCATAGCGATTGCTATAAGCCCTGCGCCCCAACACCTAACACCGAGGTTTTGCCCATGTCCGCCGCTTCGAAAGTGCTGAACCTGATCCAGGACGAGGAAATCGAGTTCGTCGACCTGCGTTTCGCCGACATGCTCGGCAAGCACCACCATGTGACCTTCCCGTCCCATCAGATCGATGAGAGCACCTTCGAAGACGGCAAGATGTTCGATGGCTCGTCGATTCCCGGCTGGAAGGGCATCAACGAATCCGACATGGTGCTGATGCCGGACCCGGATACCGCGCACCTCGATCCGTTCAGCGCGCACAAGCAGCTGATCCTGCATTGCGACGTGCTCGAGCCGAGCACCATGCAGGCCTACGGTCGTGACCCGCGTTCGATCGCCAAGCGCGGCGAAGCCTTCCTGAAGTCCACCGGCATCGCCGATACCGCGTTCTTCGGCCCGGAGCCGGAGTTCTTCATCTTCGATTCGATCCGCTGGCAGAACGACATGGGCCGCGTGTTCTACGAGATCAACTCGGAAGAAGCCGCCTGGTCGTCGCGCTACAAGTACGACGGCACCAACACCGGCCACCGCCCGGGTGTGAAGGGCGGCTATTTCCCGGTCAGCCCGGTGGATAGCCTGGGCGACCTGCGCGCCGATATGTGCAAGGTGCTTGAGTCGCTCGGCCAGGTCGTCGAAGTGCACCACCACGAGGTGGCCAACGCCGGCCAGTGCGAGATCGGCACCCGCTTCAACACGCTGGTGAAGAAGGCCGACGAACTGATGACGATGAAGTACGTCATCAAGAACGTCGCCCACCAGGCCGGCAAGACCGTGACCTTCATGCCGAAGCCGATCGTGGGCGACAACGGTTCGGGCATGCACGTGCACCAGTCGCTGTCGAAGAACGGCGAGAACCTTTTCGCGGGTGACCTCTATGGCGGCCTGTCGCAGATCGCCCTGTGGTACATCGGCGGCATCTTCAAGCACGCCAAGGCGATCAACGCGTTCGCCAACTCCACCACCAACAGCTACAAGCGCCTGGTCCCGGGCTTCGAAGCACCGGTGATGCTTGCCTACTCGGCACGTAACCGTTCGGCCTCCTGCCGTATCCCGTACGTGGCCAGCCCGAAGGGCCGCCGCATCGAAATCCGCTTCCCGGATCCGATGCAGTCGGGCTACCTGACCTTCACCGTGCTGATGATGGCCGGCCTGGACGGTATCCTGAACAAGATCGACCCGGGTGCGCCGGCCGACAAGGACCTGTACGACCTGCCGCCGGAAGAAGAGAAGAACATCCCGCAGGTGTGTGCCAGCCTCGATGAGGCGCTGTCGTCGCTCGATAAGGATCGTGACTTCCTGAAAGCGGGCGGCGTGTTCACCGATGACTTCATCGATGGCTACATCGCGCTGAAGATGCAGGAAGTGACCCGCTACCGCGCGAGCACGCACCCGCTGGAATTCCAGATGTATTACGCGATCTGATCGCAGTTCCTCGGGGTGAGGAAGGAAGGGGGAGCTTCGGCTCCCCTTTTTTTTGGTTCTTCGCGCATTACCGGGGTCGTCAGGTGCATCGACGCCTCGTCATCGGTTCATTCGCTGGCGCGAATGCGTGTACTGAGCGGCGTGCGCCGCCCTAGGCTGGTTGCGTCGCGGGATCGGGAGCGGTCAGGCCCTGGCGGCCGCCAGTCGCGGACCTGCGGACCGGGCCGTAGCTCCCCCGTCGCGAAAATCGTTGCGTCCCGCGGCCCTCCGCTCATGTCGGCCGCCAGGGCCTGCCCATCCGCAGCTTCCTCAACCAATCAAAAGCGAGGCGGCGCAAGCCGCTGGTCACATGCATTCGCCCCAGCGAATGAACCGATTCGAAGGCGCGATGTACGACTCGTCCCCGGACTTCCGCGAAGAACCTTTTTTTTGGGTCTTCGTGCTCAAGCGAATGCGTTGTCGGCCGATGCAGAAGGCGCCAGATGACAGTTTTGTGACTGTTTCGGCTGAATCATCCACGCAGGAACCTGCGTGGGCTGCTACTTTTTGCTGAAGCCGCCATAGGGCGGGTTGGAAGGGGTTACTCGCGTGAAGAAGACTTTCCTCGCCTTGCTGGCGATGGCCGGCAGCGCCTGTGCCATGGCCGATGACGCGCCGCGCAACACGTACGACTGGCGCAACAACTGGCCGACGCACTACGTGTTCGCCGACGGCACCGACCTCGGCCTGTCCGTGAAGTACCAGTTCGACCTGGATCGCTTCAGCAACGACAAGGACGCCTACGAGGACGCGCAGACCAACCGCCGCAAGGAGTTTGGCTTCTTCATACGCAAGAAGGGCGTGTACGACGCCACGGCGGTCTTCGACTTCCAGTCGAAAACGTGGCTCGACGTGTTCTTCCGCCTGCAGACCAAGGCGCTGCTGGGCGACGATGCCGGCGCCGTGCGCGTGGGCTTCATGAAGACACCCGTGGGCTTCGAAGGCAACACGAGCACGGGTACGACCTCGTTCCTGGAAACGTCTTTGCCGATGCAGGCGGTGTACGCCAACCGTCGCATCGGTGTGGATTGGGCGCTTGCCCGCAAGGCCTACCTGGTGCAGCTGGGTTACTACAACGGCGGCAACCTGCAGGGCGACCTGGATGGCCGCATGGTCGCGGCACGCGCGGCGTGGACGCCGAACAATGCGCCTGGCCACGTGTTGCACCTCGGCGGTTCCGTGTCACGCGAGGATCCCAAGGGCACCTGGGATGGTCGCGGCCACTACAACGTGCCTTCGGCGCGCCTGCGTGCATTGCCCGAGGCGGGCCTGATCACCCAGCGCCTCATCGACTCCGGTGTGTTGTCGCCCGCCAGCCATATCGACCGGCGCGGCGCGGAGGCGTTGTGGATCGAGGGGCCGTACAGCGTGCAGGGAGAATACCTGGATGCGAAGGTGAAGCTGGTCGGCAAGCCGGCGTACAAGGCGCATGGCTGGTACACCTTCGGCAGCTGGGTGCTCACCGGCGAATCGCGCTCGTACAGCGCCGGTAACGTGGCCGATGTGGTGCCGAAGGGGCAGTGGGGCGCGGTCGAGATGCTGGTGCGCTACAGCACCCTCGATCTCGACGACGGCACGACCCGGGGTGGAAACGAGCACGACTGGACGCTCGGCGCCAACTGGTACCTCACGAAGTACCTGAAGCTACAGGGCAACTACGTGCGCGCCTTCAGCGACCGCCGTGACCTGCGCATCGATCCGCATATCTTCGAGGTGCGTGCGCAGGTCATGTTCTGACGTGGGCTAGCTGGCCCCCAGGATCGCCTCGATGAGCTCACCGGCATCGGTAGGTGCCGTGGTATCGGCCCTGGGCTCACGAGGCGGCTTGGGTCGGGACACATACGGGCACCCGTTGATTATCGCGGCGGGGATGATGCCGTCGAGCAGGAAGCGTCCGGCGGCTTCCTCGATGCACGGCGTACGCGAGCCCGCCACGATCCCGTGCCCCGAGACGCCGCGGGCGACCACCATGCGCGCATTGCCAAAGCGCTCTACGATGCGCGAAGCGCCGTCGAGCGGCGTGCGCACATCGTATTCCGCATGGATCAAGAGGAACGGTGCAGTATCCTGGACAGGCTCGAGCGAGGGACGTGTCGAGACGCGTCCCTGCCACACCGAGCAGACGAGCGCGAAGAACTCGATGCCTTGCTGGCTCACCGGGTATTCGCGCGCGCGCTGGCGGGCGACATCACGCCAATAGGTCGGAGTGGGGTTCCACGGGTTGTCGTTGCACCGGGTGGCGAGCATCACCGATTCGCGGTTAGGCAGCAGGCGGGTCGGCCAGGCAGGCGCATGGATGGCTTCGCCGTCGGTATCGACCGGGTCTACCGCATCGACCACCTGCGTATCGTCGCCAAAGAACCAGTTGATCAGCGTGCCGGCACGCTCGCGGACCTTCCGGTCGACAGCCTCATCCGGCGAGAAGCGCAGGCCGGCCAGGGCCGCGCGAAAATCGGTCTCCGTGATCCAGGGCGAGGCGGCGACGACCGGGGCGAGCGTGAGGGCCGCTTTTAGCGAGACGGGGCTGACGATCTTCGGCAACCAGGCGTGCTTCGCGCGCGGGTGCATGGCGACCATGGTGCGCATGGTGGCTTCTTCGCCCTGGGTAACTCCATAGCGCTCGGGCTTCGACAGCATGGGCCGCAGCGCGCGGCGGCGGAACTCTCGGTCGCGCTCACGCAACGTGGCGAGGTCGGCATCGTCCAGGCTTGCCGTGAAGTCGATGCTGGAATCCAGCAACATGCGACCCGCCCTGGCGGGGAACATCGCCCGGTGCCAGGCGCCAACCATCCCGCCATACGAGTACCCGACAAAGTTGAGGACATCATCGCCAAGCGATCGTCGCGCCTGTTCGAGGTCGAACACGTGTTGCTCCGTGCCGATCCAGCGTGTCGCAGGGTTCCCCGCACAATCGAAGGCGATGGATTGGGCAGCATCCAGCGTGGATGCCCAATCGTTGAAGGCATCGGGCGGCATCCGGATATCGTCGATGCTGCCGCAGCGAAAGGTGTAGCTCCCATCGAGCCCGCGAGGAATCACTGCGACGAGATCGTAGCGTTCGGATAACGTGCGCTGCCATCCCGCGATAGGGTCACTCGCCTCAGCCGTGGCCCACTTCGCGCCGATCGACAGGATGAAGTCGCGCGGATTGCCACCAGGGCCGCCGATATGGAAAAAGTAGGCGCCCTTGCGTTGCGCCGGATCCAGCGCCTTCGCCCGTACGAGACCTACACTGATCTTCGGCCCATCCGGGTAGTAATGATCCAGTGGCACCGGCATGTTCGTACACTGCAGCCGGTCACCCAGGTGCGCGAACAACTGGGCCTTCAATGCGCCTACCGCCACATCCGCGTCACCGAAGTCGCTGGCGGCGCACGCGCTCCATGCGAGCGATGGCGTCGGGCCTTCGAGAGGGCGGGCCGCCTCCGAACGGTCGGGCTGCAAGAGCAGGCTGCCTCCGACGAGGCAAAGGAAGAGGTTTCGGGTCATGTCGCGTCCTTGCTTGGGGATCAGGGGGTGACCGCATCCATGCGGCATTCGGTTCGGCGGCCGGGTGCATTGGGCAGTTCGCCCGTGAGCAGGAAGCGCGCCGCCGCGCGCTCGATGCATGGGGTGCCAGAGGCATTGAACAGGCCGTGCAGGTCACTGCCCCGTGCCATCACGAGGTGGGCGTTCGGGTAGTACGCGAGCAGCGCTTCGCTCCCTCGCGCGGGCGTCGGCACATCGTCCTCCGATTGCAGCATGAGGAATGCGGGCCCCGTTGCGATCACGTCCATGTCGGGCTTGTCCACGGCATGCCCGCCCCAGCGACTGCACACCAGGTATGGCGCGATATCCGTGCCGTCGGCTTCCCAGAAGTTGAGGGCGAAATGGTCGGCGCGCGCGCGTATCGCCGCCTCCGTTCCCCACCACGGTCCATCGTTGCATAGCGTAGCGATCCACACGGAATCGCTTGGCGCTCCGATGAGCACGCCTGCGGGTCGTTTCGCGCGATGATGGGCACTGAAGCGGTAGGGCGGCAGCATGGGCCCGGGCGCGCTGGCAGGCATGAGCAGTTGCCGGGCGGCGGTGCGCAGCGACGCGCTGAGCACCGGGTCCCGCGCGAACGGCCGCCGCTCCGCCATGGCGGATAACGCCACCCAGCCCTTCCAGCCATCATGGGCGACCCACGCCTGCATCGCCAGCGCCGTGGCCAGGTGCATGGGTGATACCAGCCGGTCATGCCAGGCCTCGCGCAACTCGCCCGGCATCCGCCAGAGCGTAGGCTGGATGTCGTCACCCTCCAGCGCAAGACCATACGCGGCGGGCGCTGCGATGACCGGAGCCAGGATGTCGCGTTCGAACAGGCGTCGCTCGGCTTCCAGCGACAGCACGGTGGCGGTCTGGTAGTTGTGGCGGAAATAAAAGGGTGAGTCGAGCAACATGCGGCCCATATGCGCCGGGAACGTCGCCGCATACCAGGCGCCGACCAGTGCGCCGTGGGAAATGCCATAGAAGTGGATGCGTTCATCGCCGATGGCGCGGCGTACATGGTCCATGTCGCGGACGTGCTGTTCGGTATTGATGGACCTTGCACCTAGCGTGTCGCGGCAGGCCGCGGCTTCTCGCCGCGCGTCATCGAGGGTCCGCTGCCAGTTCGCATCATCGCGGTGCGTGGGTAGAAAACGCGCGGTTGGTTGCAAGGGCGTGAGACAGTCATAACGCCATGCGGCACCAAGGCCCCTCGGCACGACCGCGACGAGATCGAACCGTTCGGCAAGGCGCTGTTTGTCCCGCTCGGGCGTGCCCCCGGGGCCCGGGTCCAGCCACCCGGCGGCCAGCGACGGCAGCGCCGCGCCCGGATAGCCGCCGGGTCCGCCGATGTTGAAGAAGATGCTGCCCTCACGGCGCGCCGGGTCAGCGGCCAGCACGCGAACGATATCGACCATGACGGTCCGACCGTCCGGCTGCCGGTGATCCAGCGGCATGTCCGCTTGCGCGCAGCGTAGACGGGCGCCCAGTTCGGGCCAATCGCCGATGCCTGCACTTTCGGGACATTCCGCCCAGTCCAGTTGCGCGGGCCGCTCGTGATCGGGCGGCGTAGAGGAGATCGCCGCGGCAAGCGCGATCACACCGTGGGCGAGGGGAGTCAGCATCCTGTAGTCCTTTACGTGTTGTCGGCAGCGCACGTCACAGTGCGCGTGGACGAGTAAGACTACGGAGGTGAGGTCAACTTACCTGTCGTCGTGACGATGGAATGCTCGTAAGGCTATGTCCCTATGCGGTGTAGGCGCACTCACTGCATATGCCAGCCATGGCTTACAAGCAGCGATTGGCCCGTCAGTGCATTCGAGTTGAAGCCGGCGAGGAACAGAGCCGTGTCGGCGATATCCTCCAGCGTAGTGAACTCGCCATCGACCGTGTCGCGCAGCATGACGGTGCGAACCACTTCGTCCTCGCTGATGCCTAGCTCGTTCGCCTGTTCGGGAATCTGCTTCTCAACAAGCGGTGTCCGCACAAAGCCAGGGCAGATCACGTTGGCGCGGATGCCGCTCGGGGCGCCTTCCTTCGCGATGGTCCGAGCCAGGCCGAGCAGGCCGTGCTTGGCGGTGACGTATGGCGCCTTGAACTTCGACGCGACGTGCGAATGCGCCGAGCCCATCAGGATGATGGAGCCGCCGCGGCCCGTGTCGATCATCTGCCGCATCGCGGCGCGCGCCGTCAGGAAGGCGCCATCCAGGTGGATCGCGAGCATGCGCTTCCAGTCGGCGAAGGCGAGATCGGCCAGGGGCGAGATGATCTGGATGCCGGCATTGCTGACCAGGATATCGACCGGGCCGAGCTCGCGCGCCGTGCGCGCGAAACCCTCATCGACCTGGGCTTCGTCGGTGACGTCCATGGCCAGGCCGATCGCGCGCGAGCCCATGGCCTTCGCCGCTTCTTCGGCCTTTTCCGCCGCGATGTCCGCTACCGCGACACGTGCACCGGCCTTCGCATAGGCTTCCGCGATGGCGCGACCGATCCCGCTGGCCGCGCCGGTGACCAGGGCCACCTTGCCGTTCAGGTCATGCATGTCGTTACTCCGCTGGCGTGATCAGCGAAGTATGCACCCCGTCACGCGACGGGGCGTTGCATGGCGGTGCGCTCAGGGCTTGCCGAGCACGAACGACGCGGGCTCACCTTGCGCCGACGAGCCGGCGATCCACACATCGAACGTGCCTGGCTCCGCTTCGAACGTGTGCCCGTCGCGGTGCGTGAAAGCGAGATCGCTGCGCTCTAGTTCGAACGAGACCTCTTCCGACGCGCCCGGCGCGAGCAGGATCTTGCGGAACGCCTTGAGTTCGCGCACCGGGCGCACGCGGCTGGCGACACAGTCGTGGGTGTACAGCTGCACGACTTCTTCGCCCGCGACATCGCCAGTGTTGGTCACGGTGGCGGTGACGATGATGGTTTCGTTCCAACCCACCTGCGCCTTCACCGTTGGCTTGCCGTACCCGAACGTGGTGTAGCTGAGGCCGTGGCCAAACGGGTAAAGCGCCTCGAACGTGACCTCGCGGTAGCGCGATTTGAACGCCGGCGGCTGGTCGGCGAGCTCGGGACGGCCGGTGCGCGGGTGGTTGTAGAAATACGGCTGCTGCCCGCTGTCTTGCGGAAAGCTGACGGGCAGGCGGCCCGAGGGGTTGTAGTCGCCAAACACGACATCGGCGATCGCCGGGCCCGTCTGGCTGCCGAGGAACCAGGTGACGAGGATCGCGTTGGCTTCGCGCACCGCGCCGGTAAGGGCTAGCGCGCGTCCGTTCTTCAGCAGCACCACGACCGGCGTACCGGCGGCGGCGACGGCTTCGGCCAGTGCCTGCTGCGCGGGCGGCACGATGATCTGCGTGCGGGCCTGTGCCTCACCCGAATAGGTCTGCGGCTCGCCGATGGCGAGCAGCACCACGTCGGCGCGCTTTGCGGCGGCCACCGCGGCATCGATCCCGCCATCGATCGCGTCCTCGAAACCACTGCCGGCGACCACCTCGAGCGACGCCGCATCGGCGAGCGCGCCGCGCAGGCCTGTGTCGATGGCGACATGGCGCGCCTTGTCGCCGAACAGGGTCCAGCACCCTTCGAGGTTCTCCACGTCGGAGCCGAACGGTCCGATCAATGCGATCTTCTGGCCTGCTTTCTTCAGCGGCAACACACCGTCGTTCTTCAGCATCACGATGGAGCGACGCCCCGCGTCGCGGGCCAGCTCGGCGTGCTCCGCGTTCTTCGAGGTGTCCGCTTCCACCTTGGGGTCGAGCGAGCGGTAGGGGTTGTCGAACAGGCCGATGGCGTCCTTTACCGTAAGCACGCGGCGAACCCCTTCATCGAGCACTGCCATCGGCACATCGCCCTTCGCCACGAGATCGGGCAGGTTGGCGGCGTAGAAGCCGCTCTGCATGCTCATGTCTACGCCAGCGAGGAACGCCAGCCGCGAGGCATCGCGTTCGTCTTCGGCGAAGCCGTGGGCGATCAACTCCATGTCGGCGGTGTAATCGGAAACGACGAAGCCCTTGAACGCCCACTCGCCGCGCAGGATATCGGTCATCAGCTCGCGATTCGCCGACGCGGGCACGCCGTTGATGTCGTTGAACGCGCTCATGATGGTGAGCGCGCCGGCATGGATCGCCGCCTTGAAGGGCGGCAGGTGCACGTCGCGCAAGGTCTGCGGCGCCATATCGACCTGGTTGTATTCCATGCCGCCGAGCACGGCGCCATAAGCGGCGAAGTGCTTTGGCGTGGCGAGCAGGGCGTCGTCGGCTTTCAGGTCGGGGCCCTGGAAGCCTCGCACACGCGCGGCGGCGAAGGCGCAGCCCAGCAAGACATCCTCGCCGGCACCTTCGGCCACGCGACCCCAGCGCTGGTCGCGCGCGATATCGATGGCCGGTGCAAAGGTCCAGTGGATGCCCGCAGCCGTGGCCTCGACCGCTGTAGCGCGTGCCGTGCGCTCGGCGAGATCCGGCTCGAACGTGGAGGCTTCGCCGAGCGGAATCGGGAACACGGTGCGCATGCCGTGAATCACATCGGAGCCGAAGATCAGCGGGATGCCGAGCCGGCTCTCTTCCACGGCCACGCGCTGGGCCTCGCGACCTTCAGCCGCGCCCACGCCATTGAATAGTGAGCCGACGTGACCCGCGCGCACCTGCTCCAGCACCTCGGCAGCACCCCGGGCGTTGGCTTCCGGGTTGATATCCGGGGCGAACGGGCGGACGGCATCGGCAAAGACGCCGAGCTGGCCAACCTTTTCCTCGACAGTCATGCGGGCGATCAGGTCTTCGATGCGGGGAATGCGGGTCATGGGCTTGCCTTGCGGGGAATGGCGTGCGGCGCCAGCGGGTGCCACGGCGGGGAAGGATACCGGCATATGGCCGTGTCGTGGGCACGTAAATGACGTTACACGTAAACGATTACGGCCTTGGCGCCCAAAGGATTTGCCGATGTGAAAGGCGCGGAGGAGAAAAACGGCCGGCATGTGCGCGGGCGATGGTAGCGCGCAGCCTCGCTTGCGTCGCGACGGGGCGGGCGCTTCCTCGACCGCCTGTTAAAAGACGCCTGGCCTGCTGTGAGAATCCCGTCAAGGATGAAGGTCTTAGGGGTATCTGCTGCGCCGATTCGGCAAGAGTGCGGATTCCGTCTTCGCACAACGTACGCGTAGACGCCACACGTCCTATGGTGGAGCTGCGGGTAGCCACCCCGACGCCCGTGCCCCGACGAGGTACTCATGCGTTCCCCCAAGAGCACGCCGGTCATCGAGATGCACGGTGTCGGCAAGGTGTTCCTGGCAGGCGCTATCGAAAACCACGCCCTGACCGACATCCACCTGGTGATCGGGCGCGGGGAGTTTGTCGCGATCGCTGGCCCCTCGGGTTGTGGAAAAACCACCCTGCTGTCGTTGATGGGCCTGCTCGACACGCCTACGGGCGGCGCTTTGCTATTCCTTGGCGAGGACATCGCGGGCGTAGGAAGACGCCAACGCGCGGCCTTGCGCAATGCTCACGTCGGTTTCGTGTTCCAGGCATTTAACCTCATCGCCGATATGACGGTCGCGGAAAATGTGGCATTGCCCCTCGCATTCCGCCGGGACATGGGCCGCCGTGAGCGTATCGCTCGCGCGGCCGACGCGCTTGCAAGCGTGGGCATGGCCCACCGCATGAGCCACTATCCGGGGCAATTATCGGGCGGCCAGCAGCAGCGGGTCGCGGTGGCCCGCGCGGTCGTCGGTGAGCCGGCGATCCTGTTGGCGGATGAGCCCACCGGCAACCTCGACCTGCGCAACGGGGAAACCGTGATGACCTTGCTCAGCCGCTTGCATGCGGCGGGCACCACGATCTGCATGGTGACCCACGACGATCGCTTTAGCGCCGCCTGCGATCGTACCTTGCGCTTGCTCGACGGGCGCGTCGTGGACGAAGCCACGTTCTGGCAGCTCAAGCGCGAAGCTGAATGTGGCATCGACGAACGCCGGACGACGGAGATCTTTCCATGATTCCGCGTTTCGCAGGAGCGGAGCGCGCGACCTGGGCGCTTCTTCGACATCCGGCGCATTTGCTTCTCGGCTCCGCGACGCTCGCACTTGCCGTGGGCATGTTTTTCGCAACCTTCGCCCTTGTCGATGCGTTCGTGTTCACGCCACCCGCCTTCAAGTATTCCCGCGATGTGGTCTTGTACGGCGAAATCGTGCGCCCTTTGTCGCCGCGAAATGTATCGGCCACCGTGTACAACGCGGTGGGGCTTCCTCCTGGCGTGCTCTCGCGAGGCCTGGCTCGCGCCGTCGAACGTGCTGGCGTAAGAGGGGGTGATCACGCCGCGGTTCTCGCCGTCCAGCGGGTGGACCCGGGATTCCTTCCCACCCTTGGCGTGGAACCTGCTGAAGGCAGCCTCGTACTCGAGCAAGCGGGTCGCGATGGTCTGCTGGTGTCGTGGCGGTTGTGGCAGGCGTGGTTCGCGGGTGACCGGGCAGCGCTGGGTCGCGAGATCTATGTAGACGGACGCCCGCTGCCCGTTGTTGGCGTTCTTCCTTCGACTTACCGACTGTTCGATGACGTGGATATCCTGCTGCCATTGCGCACGGCGCCGGGGGCTGCCGCCGCGGTGCCCAACTATCTGGCCGTGGCGAGGCTGGCGCCCGGTGCGTCGGTGGACGGCATGGTTACCCGGGTCCAGGCGGCAGCAGGGCGAATCCACGGTAAGGACGCGGCGCGGCGGTTTGGGATCACGCCGCTGGACGATGCGCTTACGGAGGCGAGCGCTCCCGCGCTATGGCTCTTGCTGGGTTGCGCCGCCCTGGTTCTCGCCACGGCTTGCGGCAACCTGGCCAACCTCATGCTGGCGCGCGCCCTGGGTCGCAGTCAGGAAACCGCATTGCGCCGGGCGTTGGGCGCCGGCTTTTGGGATAGCTGGGCCACGGCGGCGATCGAAGCGCTATCGATGGGTGTGATCGGCCTTGGCGCAGGCTGTTTGTTGGGACATGCCCTGGTCAGGGCAGGCGAGAACTACATCCCTGACGCCTGGCGGATCACCGCGGGCGCGCTCACGATTGGCCCCCGTGTGTATGTAGCCAGCACCCTGGTGGCGTTCGTCGTGGTGGGTCTCGCCGCCGTCGGCGGGACGCTGCACGAGCAGGGTGATGCCTTGCTGCGTGACTACATCGGCGGAGGCCGCCCGCCCTCCGAGCGCGTGACAGCCGGCCGTATCCGCGTGGTCATGGTGCAGCTCCAATTGGCGCTGGCCACCGTCCTGCTCTCGCTATGCGTCGTGCGCGGAATGCAGGCATGGCGCATGCAAGACGTGCTTCCGGGTTTCGATGCTGCCGATGCCACCGCCGCCCGCTTCCGTCCGGACCCCGGTCACCTGAACGGCATCGACAAGGTAGCTGGCGCCGTCGGAAGTATCGAGCTGAGGGCCGCACGCTTGCCCCGTGTCGTCAGCGTCGGCGTGACCACCCAGCTACCGTTCGGAACGAGCTTCAGCGCAGCCTTTGCGGCACCAGGGGGCCGCGCGGTCGAAACCCAGTTCGTATTGCACACGCCGGGTGCGCGAGGTGCACTCGGCATGCGTCTCATCGCAGGTCGTGATATCACCATGAACGACACGGCCAGCGCGCCCGCGGTCCTGGTGGTGAACCAGGCGTTCCTCGACCGCATCCCGGGCGCGTCCCTGGGCGGTATGGTGCGCAAGGTGTCGCAAAGCCTGGGTGAGCGCGACCTCCGAATCGTGGGAGTAGTCGCTAACACACGCGATGCCGGGCCCGCCGAAGCATCCCGCCCATGGGCCATCGCACCGTTTGGTCAGCTGCCCCAGGCAGAGTTCGAGAGCTACCGCAGCCTGCTCGCGTACTACCTGGTGCTCCGCGGCAAGGATGCCGCCGTGATGACCGGTAGTGACGCAATCGAAGCCATGCGCGAGGTCGCGCCGTGGCTAGTGCTTGAGCGCCCACGCTCGCTGGCACGCGTGTGGCGCGATTCCCGTGCCGAGATCGAGCGAGATACCTGGCTGTCCACGTTATTTGCCAGCATCGGTCTCGGCCTTGGCCTCGTCGGCATGTATTCCGCGCAACGCGTCGAGGTCGCATCGCGTCGCCGTGATCTTGGTTTGTGCGTCGCCCTGGGCGCAACGCCGCTCGACATGCTTGGCATGTGTATCGCCCGAGGCGTCGCCCGGGCATCACTCGGTGTGTCTCTTGGCCTGGCGGCAGCGCTCGCGTGGAGTCGCTGGCCACCCACCCGCTTCGCACCCGCCTTGTCCCTCGACATGGGCACCGCCCTGATCGTGGCCGTGGGCATGCTCGTGCTCACCACGGCAGTGGCGTTACCACCGGCATGGCATTCCGCGACAACGCCACCCTGGCTTGTCCTGAGAAACGCGTGAGGTACCCGCGATGAATCGCCCGTCGTTACACGCCCCCATCCTGGTCGTCGATGACCATCCAGACGTGCGCCTCGCACTCTGCATGATGTTGCGAAGCGAAGGGCTGGAGCCGATCGAAGCGGCTTCGCCGGGCGCCGCCAGTGAACTGGCAGCGCGCCAGGCGCTGTCTTGCGCCGTTATCGATCTCAACTACACGGCGGACACCACGTCAGGCCACGAGGGGCTCGAGTTGGTATCACGGTTGCGCGAGCTCGCGCCCACCATGCCCGTCGTGGTCATGACCGCCTGGGGAAGCGTCGAACTCGCCGTGGAGGCGATGCGCCGAGGTGCCGCCGATTTCATTGAAAAGCCCTGGAAGGGCCCACGCCTGCTCAATATCGTATGGAGCCAGGTGCACCTCTATTCGGTACGTGAGGAGAATCGTCGGCTCCGTGCGGAGACCCTGCTCAACCGCGAGGGTCCGGGCGGCCTCTGTGTCACGGAATCCTCTGCGATGCGCCGCGTGCTCGAACTGACCGAGCGCGTTGCCTGCAGCCATGCGAATGTGCTTCTCCTCGGCGAGAACGGCACCGGCAAATCCATGCTGGCACGTGATATCCACATGCGCTCGCCACGCGCGATGCATCCGCTGATTCGAATCGACATGGGTAGCCTGCCTGAGTCGCGCTTCATGGACGATATGTTTGGCGAAGAATCGGGTGCACGCCCCGGCCGCTTCGAACTCGCGCATAAAGGAAGCCTGCTGATCGAAGAAGTGTCGACGATCCCGGTCTTCCAGCAAGCGAAGCTCCTACGCGTGCTTGAAGAAGGTGAACTGGAACGACACGGTTCCGGGCAGACCCGGTGTGTCGATGTTCGTGTGATATCGACGACCAACGCCGATCTGGAGGCCGCCTCGCGCGCTAACCGTTTCCGCCTGGACCTGCTCTATCGCCTCAATGCGATTCAGGTGCGTTTGCCAGCACTACGTGAGCGCGCGGAAGACATCATCCCGCTCGCGCGCCACTTCCTGTTACGGGAATGCCTCCGCCTCGGACGCGAGGCGGCGCGGCTCGCGCCATCGGCCGAGCGCGCCATGCGTAGCTACCCGTGGCCCGGCAATATCCGCGAACTGGAGCATGTGGTGGAACGTGCCGTACTTATTACCAGCGGCGGCGAGATCGATATCGATGCCCTGGCCCTGCGCCCCCGTGAGGAGGCGCCGCTGGTGCTCGATTTCCTCACGCTGCCCGAGGCCGAGGACCTGTTGATTACCCAGGCGCTGGAACGCCATGACAACAACCTGCAGCGCGCAGCGGATGCGCTGGGCATCTCACGGCAGTCACTCTACCGGCGACTCGGGAAGCGACGGCCGAAGGATCCGGCGGAGCCGGTCGGATGAGCCGGGTGCATCGTGGCTAGCCTGCGGCCTCCGTCGAGCCTGGGGCCATCGCCGGGGGCGGGGGTGGCCCTATGGGGTATCGGATTCCTTGCGCCCGCGGCAGCCTCTGCCCTGGCGCTCGCGTGGGGGCCGCCCCCTGCGCCGGCCGTCCGCGCGGCGTTGCTGGTGGCCGGCATCGGTGGCTCACTGCTGGTGGGCTGGATTGGGGGGCGACGTATCCTGGCGTCGTTGCGAGCCGTGTCGGATCTCCTTGGTGCACTGCGCGAAGGTGACTACAGCTTGCGCGGGCATGTGCGTCCCGGCCACGATCCGCTACAAGGGCTGATCGCGGGCGTCAACGACCTTTCCGATGAACTGCGGCATGGCCGTCGCGCTCGCACAGAGACGTCGCGTTTCCTCGGCAAGACACTGGTGGCCTTGCACAGCGCGGTCATTGTGGTCGACGAGCATGACGTGCTCCGCATGATCAACCCGGCGGCCAGGCGCCTTGTCGGCGCGGAGCGCAAGTCGGTGGTAGGTAGCCACACTGCCGACCTCGGCTTTTCCGAAGCGATGGCGGCGCCCGATGGAAGCATTCTCACGCACCATTTTCCGGCGGCCCATGGTCGGTGGGCGGTGCGGCGTGCCACCTGGTATAGCGAAGGCCGGGAACACACGTTGCTGATGCTGCACGACCTGAGTATCGCGCTCAGCGAAGAGGAGCACCGCGCATGGCAACGATTGATCCGCGTGCTCAGCCATGAACTGAACAACTCGCTGACGCCGATCGGCTCCCTGGCCGAAACGCTATCCAGCCTGTTGGTGAGGCATGGCGCCGACATGCCACGGGGTGAGCTTCAAGATGGGCTCGAAGCCATTGCGAGGCGATCTGAAGCGCTGGCGCGCTTCGTGGGAGGCTACGGCAAGCTGGCGCACCTGCCGCCGCTATGTGTGCAGCCCTTCCGTCTCGACATGGCCCTGGCACGCATCGCACGGTTCGAGCAGCGTGTTCCCGTAGCGATCGATGGGCACGTGGCTATTCAGGTCGATGGTGATGAAGATCAGCTCGATCAGGTGTTTCTGAATCTCCTGCGCAATGCGGCCGAATCGTCGCTGCTCACGGGCGGAGGCGTTCGCATCGACTGGCACACGCACGGCGGTGAGGCCTGGGTGCGGGTGATCGATGAAGGTATCGGGCTTCCGCTTACCGATTCGCTGTTCGTACCCTTTTTTACGACCAAGCCAGAGGGCTCCGGCATCGGCCTCAGCCTGGTTCGCCTCATCGTGGAAGCCCGTGGCGGCACCGTGAGCCTGGCTAACCGCGAAGGTCTTCCTGGGGCGGTAGCCACGGTGCGCCTCAAGCTCGTGTCTTAGTTGTCCGAAAGCGGACACTCACGTCCGGATCCGGACGCTACGCGTGATCGGTATCGGACCGGGGATGTGAAAAGTGAGTGCATGGCGCCCCCGAAGGCCGTGTAGTCCGCACCGTCGGATTGTTCGCATAGGTCGACCCAACCTAGATTCGAAACGCACCCGCACTTCCCGCGGCGTGCGCGAACCGCTGACGGAGATCCAAGATGCATCCCATCCTTGCACTGCAGCACCTCATGGAAGACCCGAGCGAGATCGGTATCGAAACCAACATGGGCAGTTCGTTCAGCGCCAGCGCGTGCATCGCAGGCCTGGCGGACACGGGCGAAGGGTAACGGGTACATCGTCCGCTTCGGTACGAGTCAGTCCGCCGCCAGGCACCCCCGGGCGCGCGTGCTTCGTAAAGAAAACGGGAGGCGAAGGCACCTGTGTCGACGTCCGGGTCGGCGCAGGTGCCGGGCAGGCCGGCTGGGAGAATGGGATACGCATGGAACGCTACAGGCAGTTGTGGCCGTATACGGCGGTCGATCGTGAATTCTTCGAGCCCTTTGCGCAACTCCGTATTGAGCCAGACGATTTCGAGCACATCGTTCGCCAGCAGTTGCCCCCCGACTGGGGTTTGCACCGCTCCGGTATCTGGCTCCAGGCCCAGACCCATGGGTGTCGCCTGCCGATGCAGGGCTGGAAGATCCATGTGTCATCCGTGGCGGCCACCGCACGGATCGTGCTCGCGATCACGGCGGCTATCCTTATCGCAAACCAGGTGTCATTCAAGTTCGCGGGCGACCTGCGTCTGCTAGGTGCCATCAATGGCAAGCGCTGGCCACGCGGCGGTGCTGGCAAGTTCATCACGATCTACCCGGCCGACCTGCGAACCTTTCGTCGCTTGCTTGAGGACCTCGCCGCCGCGCTCGGGGGTTACGTCGGCCCGCATATCCTGACCGATCGTCGTCACCCCGAGTGTCCGATCGTTTCCTACCGGTTCGGCGGGATGCACAGCGACTACCGTATCGACGCACGCGGGCAGCGCGAGTGGTTACTGCGTCGGCCCGATGGCGGGACCGAACCGGATGACCGCGAGCCGCGCTATCGCGTCCCCGACTGGCTTGCCGATCCGTTAGGCGACCCTGGTGGGCAGGATACCGAACAGGCACCCCTGCTGGGCGGCGGCCGCTTCCGCCCGCTTAAAGCCCTCGCGTTTTCCGCGGCAGGGGGTGTTTACCTCGCCGATGACCTCCACGAAGGCAACCGCGTGGTTATCAAGGAGGCGCGCCCCTACATCGGTGCCGCTGAGCTGGTGACGGCAAGCCTGCGCAAGGAGTTCCGCTTGCTTCGCCTCGTAGCACCGCTCTCGGTCGCACCCCGGCCGATAGCGTACTTCCGCGAGTGGGAACACAGCTTTCTGGCCGAAGAAATGCTCGAGGGCGATACGCTCCGCATGTGGCTGGCCCGACGATACCCCGCCTTGCGTACGGCTGCATCGCGCCGCGACGTAGCCGCTTTCTTCGACGACATGGTCAGCGTGTTCACGCAGTTCGCCATGACCCTGCGTCGTGTGCACGATGCAGGCGTCTCGGTGGGCGACCTATCATTCCACAACGTCATCGTCGAGCCAGCGGGAACGGTGCGCCTGATCGACCTGGAGACGGCGGTCGAACATGGTATGGATCCTGTCGCCGATGCATGGACGCCCGGCTTCGCACCCGCGCACACCTCTCGCGACACCCACGAGGCCGCGATCGCCGTTGATCGTTATGCCTTCGGCGCCAACCTCTTCGCGGCATGCGCGCCCGTCAACGCCTTGCTGCCCCTGGACCCCGTGGCGGCGTCGCGCTTCCTGCGCCAGTACGTCGATGATATGGGCTACCCGCAAGCGTATGCAGACATCGTCACGGCGCTTATGGACCCTGCGCCCGTGGCACGTCCGGATCCGGTCGACGCGATGCTCGCGCTTCGCGCGACCGTGGCCGCGATGCCACGCGATAGCACTGCGGTAGCGCACCGTCTGCGCGTCCCCGTTCCGGCAACCGGCATCGCCGAGCGTATGTTCGCCTACCTTGAACAACACGCGGAGCGGCCGCGAACCGATCGCTTCGTACCTGCCGGGCCGGAGGTGTTCGACACTCACCCGTATGGAGTCGCGCACGGTGCGGCCGGTGTGCTTCATGCCTACCAGCGTAGCAGGCGCCAGCCACCGCTGAACCTTCTCTCATGGTTGTGCGCCGGTGCGCACGGCGGAAACGAGCGCGGTGGCGGTTTGATGGGCGGTGATGCGGGCATCGCATGGACCCTATTTGACGCGGGCGAAGTGCACCTTGCCACGCGACTGCTCCAGGCCGCCCCGCTCGAGGGAGCGGTCAGTGAGACGTCCGGGCTAGACGACGGCGCGGCGGGCTGGGGACTTGCCCGGCTGAAGGCATGGCGCGTGACCGGCGAACCGTCGTTCCTTGAGGCGGCGGACCGTGCGGGCGCGCTATTGCTGGCGCATGCGGAGGCGGTCGACAGGACCCTGCACTGGCCAACAGGTAAGCGAGAGGCTTTGGGACTCGGCAAGGGGGCCAGCGGGATTGCGTTGTTCTTGCTTCACCTGCATCTTGCCACCGGCGAAGGTCGTTACCTCACCGCCGCGCGCGGGGCGCTTGAGTTCGATCTTGGGCATGCTGCGCCGGGGCTTGACGGCATACCGTCGTGGCCAGCCTGGGTGGGTTCCGCGACCGTATTGCCTTATCTGCGAGAAGGAACCGCGGGCGTGCTGGCCGTGGCGGCACGTATGTATGCCTGTACACAAGACATGCGCTATCGCAGCGCCATCCTCGCGGCGGAGCGTGACCTGTTCCGTCGCCATGCCGTTCGCCCCGGCCTGTACGATGGCCTCGCGGGAATCGGCGAAACCTTGCTCGATCTCGCCACCTTCCTGCCGGATCGCGCCGCGCTTTATCACGACCGTGCGCAGCGCGTGGCCTGTGGCATCGAACCCTTCCTGCTACTCCGCGGCGATACCCTTGCTGTGCCGGGCGCCGAGCTGGTCAGGATCAGTTGCGATTTCAGCACCGGCAACGCGGGCGTCGCCGCTTTCTTCAGCCGCCTTGAGCAGGGAGGCTCGGCTTCTTTCATGCTCGATGAGGACCTGCCGGCCGCCACGCAGCGACGCTGCGTGGCGGCGTAAGGGCTACAGGCGGAACTTCGCTTCGACCAGCCATGTCCTCGACGGATAGGGGTAGTACACGTAGTAGCGGCGGTTGGTGAGGTTATCCACACCGACACTCAGTTCAACGTGTTCGCTAACCGTCCAGGCTGCCTTGGCATCGAACGTGAGGAAATCGCTGGCGCCGCCAAACGTATCGGGATCGATGTCGCTGTGATCCAGCGTGTTGTACTGCCGCCCGGAGTAACGTCCGGCCAGGGTCAGGGCGATGTCCTCGCGCGCATGCAGCGTGGCCACGAGATTCGCCCGCCAGCGGGGGATGCGGTAGAACTGCTTGTCCTCCGACGCAGGGTTGCGGTGGTTACGCACGGTCGTTGCCTGTGTATAGGCCGCGTTGGCGGAGAGGTCCAGCCAGGATACCCACACGCCCTGGCTGTCAT
Organism: Luteibacter sp.; assembly: GCF_036500425.1. GTDB lineage: Bacteria > Pseudomonadota > Gammaproteobacteria > Xanthomonadales > Rhodanobacteraceae > Luteibacter. Next base: position 25,772 of record NZ_DASYCB010000039.1, on the reverse strand, counting down.
AGCTCGCCTCCGCGCCACGCGTGCGAACCCGATCCACATTCTGCACACTGGTCACGTTCGGGAATACGGTGGTGTCGGTCTGGCTGAACAGCGTATGGCGGGTATCACTGCGGTACAGCGTGAAGCGCGTGACGCTATTGGCCCGATACCACTCGGCGGAGAGTTCACGCGACAGATCGTTCTCGGGTTTCAGGTAGGGGTCGTTATTGATCAGGCTGATGCCGTTGAACGTGCCCTGGAACAGCTCATTGACGGTAGGGAAGCGGTATGCCCGTGCGCCCGAAAGGCGAAGCGTCAGGGCATCGGTCGCAGCGTAAGCCAGCGAGACCTTGGGTGAGGTATGCGTCTCCTTGCGCTCAGCGTAGCCGGTGCTTGCCGTCGCCGTCGCGCGGGTGCCGTTGAAGGCACGCCATTGTTCGTAACGCGCACCCGTCGTAAGCCGCCAGCGCTCATTGAACTGCCACGCATCCTGCACGTAAATCGCCTGGGTCTGCGTACTGCCGCCATTGGCCGTAGTAAGCGCACCCGCATCACCGCGCCGCCAGTTCGTTAGTGCGTACGTCGCATTGTCGAGCCGGTAGCCGTCGTAGTGATAACCGAAACTCACGGTATGGGTATTCGGGCCGGTGACGTCCGGCGTGTGGCTGGCGCGCAGGTCGAGGGTGCGCCATCGGCTTCCGTCGCCGGCGGTGAGCAGGCCGGAACCATCGTAGGTGACGGCGCCCGCCGTTCGATCGCGGTTCTGGTCCATGTCGAAATACGACACGTTGCCTTCGACGTTCCAGCCCGTGTCACGGTGCGTGCCGAGTGACAGGCCGTAGAGGTAGTTGCGGCTCTGCCGTGTACCCGGCGCGAATAAATTGGCGGGCAGCGTGTACTGACGGCCATCGATGCTTACCGGGCCCGACCACACGGGGTTACCGTTTGCATCACGCAAGAAGGTCTCGATGCGGTGCGCCATGTCCTGCTTCCAATAACCCAGGGTCGCGGCCGCGGTGAGCTCGGGCGTTAGGTCATAAGTGAAGCGCGCATGGGCTTCATCCTGGCGGGTGGCTTCCTGGCCTTCCGCGTTGATGCCCAATACCTCGCGTGGAAGGCCGGTGGTGCCCGTGTCGTCGATTGCGCCGGTCACGGGGCGGTTCGCGCCGGGGGCGGCCGAGCGGTTCTGCACCGCGTACACGAGTGGCTGGCCGTTCGACTGCAGGTGCGATACCCCGATCAGGAAGGCAAAGGGGCCGCTACGGTCGCCGATCGTCGCAGTCTGCTTGCTGCCGCCGTAATCGCGATCCACGCCGTAGGTGTGCACGTGCTGGGTGAAGGCCTGCACATCGCCGGTGACCTCGAGCTTGTCGGGCATGCGCGTCGTCATGACCACGGTCGCACCGATGCTGTTACCCGGGTACAGCGCGGAATAAGCGCCGTAGATCACGTCGATGCGGGCAAGGTTGTCCGTGAAGGCCATGGACCAGCGCGGCGGGTTGGCCCAGTTGTTGCCCAGCAGGTTCGACAGGAGCAGGCCGTCGAGATAAACCAGTCCGCGTGCACTTTGTGCGTTGCTCGTGCCGCGCACGGAGAACGTGGCGTTCTCATCGCCGACGAAGCGCTTGCGGATGCCGAAGGCGGGCAGGTATTTCAGAGCATCTTCGGTATTGACGATGTTCAGCCGCGCGAGCTTCGCGGGGGTGATCGTCTCGACCGCAGCGGGCATGTCGGGGTCGATCGCGGCCCCGTGGCTGGTGGCGGAGACGCGTACCTCGTGCAGGTCGGTGGTGCGCGGTGGCGGCTGCTCGGGTGTATCGGTGGCGTGGGCTGCGCACGCTCCCGCCGCGATGGCGCAGGCGATGGCACGCGCAAGCGCGCGTCCCTCAGTGGCAAGGAAAGGCATGGTCGTAAAGTCCGTGGGTCGTTGGCGTACGGCGGGATCGGTAGCGATCAGGCGTGCGCGGCGACCGGCGGACCTCGTGGATGGGCATGGAAGGCGGCGCGTGGGACGAAAGCGCGCCATGTCGGTACCGATACGTCGGCCTCAGTGGCGACCCGGGGCACATCCACCGCAAGGATGCTGCCGGCGAGGCCTGGATGGTGGGCGAACAGCGTGCAGTAGCCGCAGGCGGCATCGCCGTCGCCGTGGCCCTGCATCCCGTCACCGGCGTGGTGCACATCGGCAGGCTCACACCAGGCGCCGAGATCGGGGAAGTTCCAGACGCTGATGCGGGAGACCGTGGGGGCAAGCGCGGTGAGCCAGACGGCGATGATCGCCATCCATCCCAACCAACGCAGTCTGGCCGCTCCACGACGCACCTGGCGTCCCCTTCAATGCAACCCCGGACATGGGTCCAGGGATGATGCCATGGCGTACGGTGAACGGTATGCGACACGGTGTCGCCCCCGCCCGGCCGTGCGGTTCAGGCGCGTCGTGCAGTGGCGGGTACCGGCAGCGGCGGGACTGCCGGCGGTGTCGGCATGCCCGGGGGCTCGCGGAGGCACAGCACAATGACCACGGCGGCGGTGCCGATGCAACTGGCCAGCAGGAAGCCGTCCAGGATCGATAGCGTGTAAGCCTGGCCGCGCACCGCGGCGGCCACCAGCCCGGCCCCTCGCGCTTCGGCGCCGCCGGTGCCCTGCGTGAGCGGGCCGACGGCGCTCGCGTAAGCGCTGATGCGTGCATCGGTCAGGGGCGAATCGTTCAACACGTGCTGACCGATCAGGTTGGAATGGTATTGCTCGGCTTTGCGGGTAAACGAGATCAACAGGGACGTTCCCAGTTCACCGCCAAACAGGCGCGCCGTCTGGATGATCGCGCCGAAAGTGATGCCATCGGCCGGGCCGATGTGGTGGGCAAAGAAGTAGATCACGGCGGTGAGTTCGAGCGTCTCGCCCACCGCCTGCAAGAGCAACGCCACCTTGAAGTCACCCTCAGCCCATTCCGAGGTGATGCCGGTGGCCAGCAGAAAGCCAGCGGTGGCGATCGTGAAGCCGACGCCAATCGCGAAGCGTGCATCAATGCGATTGAGCAGCCATGCCACGGTGGGCGCGATGATGAGCTGCGGTAGCGCGACCCAGAGCAGGGCATTACCCACTTCGAGCGGCCTCAAGCCGCGCACCTGGATGAGGAAATTGGCGACCAGCGTATTGCTCGAGGTGACCAGGAAGCGTGTGGCCAGGATCAGCAGGATGCAGAGGAATACATTGCGTCGTATCAACAGGCCGAAATCAACGCTCGGCGCCGGCAAGGTGGTTTCAAGCAAGAGGAACAGGCCCAGTGCGACGAGACCCGCCGCAAGCACGCCCACCACGAACGGTGAGGAAAACCAGTCGAGACGGTCGCCCTGGTCCAGGGCGATAAACACCAGCGTAAATCCGATAGACCCGGTGAGCATGCCGCGGAAGTCGCCGCCGCGCAGGTACTCACGATCGATCGGGAGGCGACGCAGGCCAAACCAGTAGAGAAAGAACATCGGTATGGCGACCACCGTGTTCTGCCAGAAGATCCAGTCCCAGGTCACGTGCTCGACGTACCAGCCCTCGAGCGAACTCGCGACGTTGAGGCCCAGGATGATGTTCATCGCATACGCGGCCAGACCCCATGGCCACAGGTTGCGTGGCAGGCCAAGCAGGATGAACGATGCGGTGAGCGGGATGAAGGTGCCCGAACCCAAACCGGCTACACACTGCAGCACGATCATGCTGCGCAGGTCGGGAGCGAACGGTATCAGCAGTTCGGATACGCCATAAACCACCGCGCCGACCATCAACACGCGGCGGGGGCTGTACGCGCGGCCGAGGAAGATCGCGAGCGGGCCGATGAACATCTGCGACGCGGAAAACGCGGTGGAGATCCAGGCGCCTTCATCGAAGCCCGCGCTGACCGCGCCACGCACGTCGGCCAGGCCAATGGAAGTGAGGCGCGAGGTGAGCGTAGTCGCGATAGCGCCGAGCAGCACGGCGACGATGCCAAGCCAGGGCAGGGGCGCCGTGGCCGGCACCGGTGCGGGCACGGCGACCGCATTCATGGCGACACCGACGCGCTGGCCTCGGGCTGGCGTGGTACGGGGTCACCCTCTTTCCAGCCGCCGCCAAGGGCTTTCACCAGCGAGATCGCCGCGAGCAAGCGTTGCTGGTCGTTCTGGATCGCCGCGCGCTGGCTGGCGAGCGCCTGGCGTTCCGAATCCACGACTTCGAAGTAGCCAGCGAGGCCACGGTCATATCGTGAGCGCGAGACCTTGGCGGCTGAGGTCGCCGCCTCCACGGTGGCCCCCAGCGCGACGCCCTGCTCACGCAGCCACGCGCCATCGCTCAGCGCATCCTGCACGTCGCGAAATGCGCCGATCCCGTCCTGGCGCCAGCGTGCATAGGCGCCGCGATACGCGGCTTGTGCGGCTTCCAGGTTCGCCTGGTTGCGTCCGCCTTCGAAGATGGGCAGATGTACCTGAGGCCCGAGGCTCCACAGGCGGCTATCGCGCGCGGTCAGGTCGCCGGTACTGTCGCTGGCCAGGCCAGCCGACGCCGTGAGCTGAACGGAGGGGAAAAACGCAGTGCGCGCTATACCAATGCGGGCGCTGGCCGCGGCAAGGGAGCGCTCGTCGGCGGCCACGTCGGGGCGCCGGGTAAGCAGGGTCGAGGGAACGCCGGCCGGGATCTCCGGCACCGTGGGGGTCCAGGGTTTCGGCGCGACGTGGAAGTCGGGTGCGTCGCGCGCTTCGAGTACCGCGAGCGCGCTTTCAAGGTTATCGCGGCGGCGGTGGGCCTCCGCAAGATCCGCGCGGGTCTGGGCAAGGTCGGCGCGAGCGCGCAACACATCCAGGTCACCGACCACGCCCGCGTGCGCGCGGCGGTCGGCGAGTTGCAGGGCGTCTTCACGCAGCGATACGGTGCGGCCGAGGACATCGATATCGCGATCCGCCGTGCGCAGGGAAAAATAGGTCGACGCCGTGGCGGCGGCGAGGCTAAGGCGTAGTGCGGCGATACTGTCGGCGCCGGTTTCCACATCGGCCCGGGCCGCCTCCACGCTGCGCCTCACCCGGCCCCAAAGGTCGACCTCGTAGGCCACGTCGACCGGCACCGCGTAGAGGGTGGTCTCAAGGTGGGGAAATGTATTGGCGGTCCGTCCTGAGGTGCGAGCGCGCTGGACGACCGGATCCAGCGACACCTGCGGAAATTCATCCGCGCGCGCGATCCCGAGTAGGGCGCGACTCTGATCGTAGCGAGCCAGCGCCCCGGCGAGGTCCTGGTTCGCCGCCAGGGTGGCTTCAATGTGCTGGCCAAGCTCCGCGTCGCCGAACAACGTCCACCAGTCGCCGGGCACGCTGTTATCGGCGCCCGTCGGGTGCTCCCACGCGGCAGGCGCAGGCCGCTCGGGGCGCTGATAGTCCGGCCCAAGCACGCAGCCGGCCAGCGCAGCCGCGCACAGCAGGATCGCGGTGCGCGCCCGCTTCACTTCGAGGCCTCCCCGGCCCGGATCTTCACGATGGTCGACAGCCCGGGCGGCAGGCGCTCGCGGTAGCGGCGCAGGTCATCTTCACTGAACAGGATCTTGACTGGCACGCGCTGCACGACCTTGGTGAAGTTGCCCGTGGCGTTATCCGGCGGCAGCAGCGCGAACTGCGAGCCCGAGGCAGGCGAGATGCTGTCGACATGGCCGACGAAGGTGAGGTCGGGCAGGGCGTCGACGGTCATGCGCGCTTCCGTGCCGCGTTTCATGCCATGCAGTTGGGTCTCCTTGTAGTTGGCCACTACCCAGACATCGTCGGAGACGATCGACAGCAGGGTTTGCCCCGCACTGACCCGTGCGCCGACTTCCACGGTGCGCCGGCCGACGTAGCCACTCACCGGTGCAATGACCTTGGTGTAGCCGTACGCCAGTTGTGCGTCATGCAGCGAGGCCTCGCCGGTGGCGACCTGTGCCTTTGACGATTCCAGCGTGGCGATGGCCGCGACCTTGCGCGCCTCGGCACTGGTCTTGTTCGCCCTGGCCGAGTCCGCGGCGGCGCGCGCGGCGTCGTACTCCTGCCTTGAGATGCCGCGTGGGGTTTCGTTGACCAGTTCGCTGGCGCGGGTGAGGTCGAATCCGGTCTTCCGCACGCTGGCGTCCGCAGCGACGATGGTGGCGTCGGCCTCCGCGATCTGCGCCTGGGCGCTGGCGACCTGGCCCCTGGCGCGGTCGATGTCGGCCTGCGCCTGCTCCACGCGCACATCGAAATCGCGCGTATCCAGCTGTAACAACACATCGCCGGCCTTCACGTGCTGGTTGTCGTTCACGTAAAGGGCGGTCACCGTACCCGTCACACGCGGCGCCACCGGGTGAATCCGCCCGGTGACATAGGCATCGGTCGTCATCTCGGTGCGATCCAGCCACGCAAAGAGCAGGACGACGAGGGTGCCGAGCACCAACAAGGCGCCGATGATGCGCAAGGCAAGTTTCATGTAGGCCGTACCCTTGTTCGATCCGGCCACGCTGCCACCCTCACGCGGGGCTGGCTTGGAGATCCTTGTCCGCGCCTCGCGGTTTGCGCGTCATCGACCCCCGCGTATAGTCATTCAGCCTCCCTTACCGGAATACACCGCCATGCGCCTTCGCCTGCTCGCTGCATTACTGCTCGTCACCGGCGTATCGACGGCATCGGCCGCCGACCTGGTGGTGTCGGCCGCGTCCAGCCTCACCGATGCCTTCCAGGCGGTCGGCAAGGCCTACGAGACGAAGCACCCCGGCACGCATGTCGTCCTGAATTTCGCGGCATCGGATGTGCTGCTGCGGCAGATCACCAGCGGCGCGCCCGCCGATGTCTTCGCCTCCGCCGACCAGACCGCGATGGACAAGGCCGCCGCCGCCCAGGCGATCGACCCGGCCACACGCAAGGACTTCGCCTCCAACCGTCTTGTGCTCGTGGTGCCGCATGACAGCCAGGTCGCTATCCACGGCCCGGGCGACCTGAAGGACGCTGCGGTGAAGCGCGTGGCGTATGGTGATCCGGCATCGGTGCCGGTCGGGCGCTACACCAAGGCGGCATTAGAACAACAAGGCCTGTGGGATGCCGTTTCGGCCAAGGGCGTACTGGCCCAGAACGTGCGCCAGAGCCTGGACTACGTGGCCCGGGGCGAAGTCGATGCCGGTTTCGTCTTCGCTACCGACGCGGCGATCATGAAGGACAAGGTCAAGGTCGCCGCGACGGTGCCCACGCCAAAGCCGATCACGTACCCGATCGCCGTGGTGGCCGGTTCGAAGCAACCGAAGGATGCCGCCGCATTCGAGGCGTTCGTGCAGTCGGCGGAAGGTCGCAGAATCTTGTCCGGCTTCGGCTTCGAGGCACCGTAAGCCTGGCGTGGATACGGTCTGGGTTCCGCTTCTGCTCACGTTGAAGGTTGCCTTGTGGGCGACTGCGCTTAACCTCGTGCTCGGTGTCGCGGTGGCATTCGGCTTGTCGCGCTGGCGTTCGCACGCTCGCGAGGTTGTCGATGCGATCCTCACCTTGCCGCTGGTGCTGCCACCCACGGTGCTCGGCTACTACCTGCTGGTCCTCCTGGGCCGACGTGGCGTGTTCGGTGCGTGGCTGGACCAGATGGGCATTGAACTGGTCTTCACCTGGCAAGGCGCCGTCATCGCGTCCACCCTGGTGGCGTTTCCGTTGGTGCAGAAGGCCGCGCGTGCCGCTTTCGAAGCAGTGGATCCGCAGTTGGAGAGCGCAGCCCGGGTGCTAGGCCTGCGTGAGGCGGCCGTGTTCTTCCGTGTCTCGCTGCCGCTGGCGGCACGCGGCATTACGGCTGGGGCGCTGCTCGCCTTCGCGCGCGCCATGGGCGAATTCGGTGCCACGCTGATGATCGCGGGCAACCTGCCCGGCCGCACGCAGACCCTTTCCGTGGCGATCTACGCGGCGGTGCAGGCCGGGGATGATCATGGCGCCGCGATCATGGTGGCGGTCACCTCGATCACTTGCATCGTCGCCCTGTTGCTGGCGGGCTGGCTGGCGCCGGACCACCTGCGCCGGAGTCGCCCATGAGCGTCGATGTATCGATCCGCAAGGCGCTGCGTGACGATGACCGCCACTTCGACCTCGATATCAGTTTCGCGTCGGAAGCGCGGCGTATCGTCCTGTTCGGCCCGTCCGGCGCCGGTAAGAGTCTCACCCTGCGCGCCATGGCCGGCCTGCTGCAACCCGACGCCGGCCACGTCCGCGTGGATGGCCACACGCTATTCGATGCGACCGCCGCGATCGCGCTGCCGCCGCGCGACCGCGGTGTGGCGTATGTCTTCCAGGATTACGCCCTGTTCCCGCACCTGACCGTCGCGCAGAACGTGGCCTTCTCGCTTTCGCGCGGCTGGTTAAACCCGGCGCGGCGCCGGCGCAATGCCCGGGTGGCGCACCTGCTCGACCTGTTTGAACTCGGTGGCGTGGCCGACAGTTACCCCTCGCGTATATCGGGTGGCCAGCGCCAACGCGTGGCGCTGGCCCGTGCGCTGGCCGCTGAGCCTCGCCTTGTCTTGCTCGACGAACCGTTCGCCGCGCTGGACCCGGTGCTGCGTGGGCGCATGCGCGCGGAGCTCCTGGCCTTGCAACAGCGGCTCGACCTGCAACTGCTGGTCATTACCCACGACCCTGCGGACGTGGACGCGCTGCAAGGCCATACCATCGAAATTCGCGACGGCCACGTCGTATAGTCCGGGCGCCCTGCGCTCGGGCGGTCGGCTATCATCGGCAACCACCGTTACCGCACGGATGTTCCGTTGAGCGCTCCAGGCCAGCCCCCCCGGGGAAAAACCCTCGCCATCCGTGCGCTGAAATACGGCGTCACGCTGGCTATCGTGGGCGCGGCGGCGTTCCTGCTACATCGCTATATCGCGAAGATGGCGTGGCACGACGTGCGCGACGCGCTGGCGCGTATTCCCCGCTGGCACGTGGTGGGTTCGATCGGCGCGGCACTGGCGAGCTGGGCCTGCCTGACGGCGTACGACGTGTTCGCCGTGGAGACCGTGGTGCCGGGCAAGGTATCCATGAAGATGAAGATCTTCTCCGGCGCGACCACGCATGCGATCTGCAATGCACTGGGCTTCCACGCGATCACCGGTACCGCATTGCGCTACCGCGTGCTGTCGACGCAAGGCGTCCGTGCGCCGGATGTCGCGCGCATCGTCGGCCTCGTCGGCTTTTCGGTCGGTATGGGCTTTGCCGCGGTGACCTGCATCGCGCTGGTCATGGAACCTTCTATCGCCAATGAATGGGGGCGCTGGCTCGGCATGGGCCTGGTCGTCGCCTTCGTCCTGTTGCTGCACTGGCTGGCCGGTAAGCACGACGAACTCAAGGTGTGGAAGTTCACCACGCCGGTGCCCTCGGCACGTTCCGCCGCCTCGCAGATCGCGATCGGCGTCATCGAGATGATCGGTGCCATCCTCACCATGTACCTGCTGTTGCCACCGGAGATTGCCGGTAGTTTCCTCGACTTTGCGCCGATCTACGTAGGCGCGGTTCTCGCCGGTATTCTAAGCAATACGCCGGGTGGCATCGGTGCGTTCGAAGCGTTGACCCTCGCTGCGTTCCCGCAGGAACAACGGGCCCAGGTCCTAGCCGCGCTGCTCGCTTATCGGGTGATCTACGGCTTCGGTCCGTTCATCCTCGCCTCGATCGCGCTGGGCGGATTCGAGATTCGCCGACGCGCACGGAAAACCACATGAAACATCTGTCCCTCGCCTTCGTTGCGCTGCTTGCGGCAGGTTGTGCCACGCCGCATGCCCGTCGGACCGATGTGCTGTTCTGGAACCAGGCCCAACGCGAGGCGAATTTCCGGGCGATGGACACCCAGTACGCCAGCAACGTGGTGAAGCATGGCGTGGCGCATCCGCTGCCGGCGGGCAAACCCATCGTTCCCGCGTTTGATGACGGCATCTCACTCGATGGGTACATGGCAGACCACCACGTCGCCGGCATCATGGTCGTGCAGGACGGCAAGGTCCGGCTGGAGCGCTATGGACTCGGGGCCGACGCGCGCACGCGCTGGACTTCGTTCTCTGTCGCCAAGTCGTTTACCTCCACGCTGGTGGGTGCCGCGCTGCGCGATGGCGCCATCCACTCGCTCGACGACAAGGTGGTGCGCTACATCCCGGAACTGGCGGCCGGTGCGTATCGCGATGTCTCGGTGCGCCAGCTGCTCACGATGACATCCGGCGTGCGCTGGAACGAGGACTACAGCGATCCGCACTCGGACGTGGCACAGATGTACGAGGGCCGCCGCGTGCCTGGCGAGCCGTTGCTCGTGACGTACATGGCACCGTTGCCGCGAGCATTCGCGCCAGGCGAGCGTTGGGTTTACAAGACAGGCGAGACCGATCTCATCGGCATCCTGATCAACCGTGCCACGGGCAAGACCCTCGCCGCCTATCTCTCGGAGAAGATCTGGCGCCCCTACGGGATGGCCAGCGACGCGCTGTGGTTGAAAGATGATGTGGACGGTACCGAGGCGGGTGGCTCGGGCGTATCCGCGACGCTCGGTGACTATGCCCGGCTCGGCCAGTTCCTGCTTGATGGCGGCATCGCGGGTGGTAAAGCCGTACTAGCCGAAGGCTGGCTCGCCGATGCCACGAAAAAACATGCGGATATCGGCACGCAGGGCCGCGGCTACGGCTACCAGTGGTGGACCTGGGATAGCGGTGCCTTCGCGGGCATCGGCATCTTTGGCCAGCTGTTACACGTCGACCCCACGCGCCATCTGGTGATCGTGCAACTGGCCGCATGGCCTGTGGCGACCGACGACGCGCAGGCAAAAGCGCGGGGCGATTTCGTACGGGCGGTAACGCGAGCCATCGACGCTAACCCGTAAGGGGTACAATCCGCGTACCCCCACCCCGGCCATCCCCCATGCCCCTCACCTGGAAAGAACTGACCTGCACGCCCGACAAGGAAGCGATCGACGCACTTGCGGCTTCCTGGGACTGGTGCATCGGTGACACATTCACGCCCCTGCTATTTACGGCATTGGGCGACATGTTCTACGAGACGGACGAAGGCGGTGTGTTCTGGTTGAACACAGGCACGGGTGAGGTGGAGCGTGTGGCGGATAACGTCGAGGCGTTCAACCAACTGCTGCGCGAAGAGATCGCCGATGAATGGCTGCTACCGCCGCTGGTTGAAGCACTGATCGAAGCCGGCAAGGTGTGTGCCGATGGCGAATGCTACACGTACGTCACGCTGCCGGTATTTGCTGAAGGCGAATACACCGTCGAGAATTTCAACCCGGTTCCGGCGCGCGAGCATTTTGAGATCACCGGCTCGGTGCTGCATGAACTGCAGGATGTTCCCGACGGCACCAACGTCAATATCGACATCACCCATTGACCAAGCGCGCTCCTACAAATGGTCGCTGCAGGTTTTAGCGCGATCTTCCAATAGCGTTTTTTCGCGTTCATTGCGGGTCATGCTTGCGGCTTGCAGGAATGCCTCGCGCGCGGCGTTGAACCGGCCCAGGCGGTAGAGCAGGTCGCCGCGGACGCTGGGGAGCAGGTGGTAACCCTTCAGCGTGGGCTCGTCGGCGAGGGATTCCACGATCGCCAGGGCGGGTGCGGGACCTTCGGCCATGGATACCGCCACGGCGCGGTTGAGTTCGACGACCGGCGATGGCATCACCTCGACCAGCTCGGCGTACAGTGCGGCCATGCCCTGCCAGTCGGTATCTTCGCCGCGCGGTGCGCGGGCATGGCATGCGGCGATGGCCGCCTGGAGGGCGTAGGGTCCATGCGCGCCACCGAGCTTGCCGGCGCGGTCCAGCGCCTTCAGGCCACGTGTTATCAACAAACGATCCCAGCGGCCGCGGTCCTGGTCCATCAACAGGATGGGCTCGCCATCGGGCCGGGTGCGTGCACCGGTGCGTGAGGCCTGGATCTCCATGAGTGCGACGAGGCCGTGGACCTCGGCTTCGCGTGGCATGAGTTCGGCGAGGATGCGGCCAAGTCGCAGCGCTTCTTCACACAGCCCGGGGCGCATCCAGTCGTCGCCCGCCGTGGCGGCGTAGCCCTCGTTGAATACCAGGTACACCACACGCAGCACCGCGCTCAGGCGCTCCTTGAGCTCATCACCGCGCGGCACTTCATAAACCACGGCCTCGCCCGCGAGCGTGCGCTTGGCGCGCACGATTCGCTGCGCCACGGTCGCTTCCGGTACGAGGAACGCCCGTGCGATTTCATCGGTCGCAAGGCCTCCGAGCAGACGCAGGGTCAGTGCGACCTGGGCTTCGATGGAGAGGGCCGGGTGGCAGGCGGTGAAGATCAGCCGCAGCATGTCGTCGCCGATATCGTCATCCAGCGCGTCGATCAAGGCCTCATCGTGGGACTCCAGGAGCCCTTCCATATCCTGGCCCAGGGCTTCGAGCTTGCGGCCCGCCATGCGCTCCCGGCGGATGCGGTCCACCGCGCGGTGCTTGGCGGCCTGGGTCAGCCAGGCGCCGGGATTGCGCGGGACGCCATCGCGCGGCCACTGCTCAAGCGCGGAAACCAGCGCATCCTGGGCCAGCTCTTCGGCAAGGTCGAGGTCGCGGACCATGCGTGCGATGGTCGCGATGAGGCGAGGGGATTCGATCTTCCAGATCGCATCGATGGCGCGATGGGCAGGGTCGGTCATGGCGACGGATGACACCATCCGCCGCCATGACAGGCAAGCCGCGCTGCCGCATCAGGCCAGCGGGGCGAGTAGTTCCTTCATGCTGTACAGCGGGCGGATCTCGAGCCGCGCGTCATCGCCATCAGGGAACGGGTAGGTGCGTGTCCACGCGATCACCTCGTCCAGGCTATCCACCCGCAGGATCCAGAAGCCCGCCACCATCTCCTTGATTTCGGCGAACGGCCCGTCGAACACCTGCGGCTGGCCCTTGCTGAAGCGAACGCGTTTGCCATGCGCGCTTGAGGACAGGCCATTGCCGGCGATCAGGTGGCCGGCCTCGTGGCCGGCCCGGTTGGCTTCGGCCATGCGCCCGAGGATCTCGGGGCCGGGATTCCAGTCGGTTTCGCTGCGCGCGTTGGCCTTGAGCATCACCATGTAGCGCGGGCGTTCCGAGTCGTCCTCGGCAGGATCGCCAAAGTTGCTGAGCCCACCTGGGCAGCCGATGGGCCGTACCTCGATCTCGGCGTTGCCGTTGGCATCCTCCGCCGGCCAGCCCTTCACCCAGTCGACCGCCTGCTCGATGGTGTCGGCGTCAATGACGCTAAAGCCGGCGACCAGCTCCTTCGCCTCGGCGAATGGACCATCCACGACCACTGGCGTCCGCCCGGCGGTAAAGCTGACCCGCACGCCTTCTCGGCTGGGCTTCAGGCCTTCACCTGCGTGGAACCGCCCTTTGGACGCTAGCTGGTCGCAGTACTCGGCCATGGCATCGACGAGGCCCTGGGTCACCGGGGCCCCGGCTTCGGTATCGGCATCCGCCTTGCGGACGATCAGGAATCGCATCGTTCTTTCTCCTTACGGGGCGGCCTTCTCACCGCCATTCACCATCCACGACACACCGAACGCATCGTCGAGCATGCCAAAGCGGTCAGCCCAGAACGTTTCGGCCATGTGCATGGTAACTTTGCCGCGCTTTGCCAGCGCGTTGAACGCCTTTTCGGCCTCAGCACCCGTATCGAAGCCCAGCGCGATGGTGCAGCCCTCGACCTTGCCCTTGTGCTCGAATACCGGCGGCGTATCCGAACCCATCAGGATCGCGTCGCCGACCACCAGGCGGATGTGCATGATCTTCTCGCCCATGCTGGACATGTCCATGGCGCCAGGTCCACAGCCCTCGTTCTTTTCAGCACCCTCCGGCGGCAGGGGCATGTCCTTGAACCGGCTCACCATCGCGATCTTTCCATCGAGCGCCTGCTCGTAGAATGTGAACGCTTCTTCGCAGTTGTCCTTGAAATGCAGGTACGGGGTGATCTTCATAGGTGGATCCTCGTGGCGGTGGGGGTTAGTGGCGACCGGCAAGGTCGGCACGCTGGCGTGCTTCCTGCGCGCGGGCTTCGGGAGTGAACTCGGCGCCGAAGTCCTCAGCCTCGAAAACCCGGCGGATCTCGATCTCGGAGGCCCCATCCTCGAACGGGTTGGGGCAGCGCTTCATCCATTCGAGGGCTTCGTCCAGGGAGCGTACCTGGATCAGCCAGAACCCGGCGATCAGTTCACGGGCTTCGGCGAAAGGACCGTCGATCACCTCGCGGCGGTCACCGTTAAAGCGGATCCGCGCCCCCTGGGCACTGGGGTGCAGGCCCTCGGCGGCGAGCAAGACCCCCGCGCGGACCAGCTCCTCATTGAAGTGGCCCATGGCCGTGAGCAGGGCCTCGCTGGGCATCGCGCCCGACTCGGATGTCGGGTTAGCACGCACCATGACCATGAATCGCATCGTCCCTCTCCTTATCGTTGGCCCAGGTAGTCCGGGCCTTCATGGAGACGTCGAACGGGGTTACGCCTGATCGACATGTGGGGGAAAAGAAATCTCGGCGCCGGATCGGGCCTCCGCCTCGAAGACACAGTGGACCCCGTCCGCGGCAAAGGTGATCGCCGCGGTACCACCTGCATGTGCGGCCAGCACGCGCTCGATGAAGCGGGTACCGAACCCCCGCTGGACCGGCGGTTCGACGGGCGGACCGCCGCTCTCCTTCCATTCCAGGCGAACGGCGTGGCGCGCGGGCACGTGGCTCCACGTCAGGCGTACCGTGCCGCCCGGGACCGAGAGCGCCCCGTACTTGATCGCGTTGGTCAGTAGTTCGTGCAGGGCCATCGCCACGGAGACGGCCGGCTCCGACCGCAGCATCAGGGGCGGGCCCTGCATGCTTACGAGCGAACCCCCTGGATCGTGAGGGGCCACGGTCGCCTCCACGATGCCGCGCAGGGCGACCTCTTCCCAGGCGCGCGCGACGAGCAGATCGTGAGCTCCCGCCAGCGCACATAGCCGGCTCTCAAACTGGGCCAGGGATTCCTCCACCGGGCGCTGCCCACGGAAGCTCTGGATCGCCATGGCCTGCACGACCGCCAGGGTGTTCTTCACCCGGTGGTTGAGTTCGCTGATGATGATCCGTTGGGTACGCTGCGCCTCCCGGTGCGCGGTCACATCGATGCAGCTGCCCCAGTAGCCGGCGAAATGGCCGTCACGGTAGAAAGGCGCGCCGTTATCCAGCATCCAGCAGTACTCGCCATCCCGGCGGCGCAGGCGGTACTCCATGGAGAAAGGCTCGCGGGCATCGAAGGCGCCGATATACGTGGCCAGGCAGCGCTGGAGGTCGTCGGGATGGACGCCGTCCGCCCAACCCTCACCCACCTCCTCGGCCATGCTGCGGCCGGTGTAGTCGAGCCACGGTTGGTTGAACCAGTCGCAGCGCTTGTCCGTGCCGGCGCGCCAGATCATGACCGGTGCGAAATCGGCCAGTTCGCGGAACTCGTGGTCCGAGGTAGGGGCGCGATCGTACGGACTCATGGCGTGCTCGCTCATCGCATATCACCGTTTCCACCCGAGCCTCGCCTCCTGCTCCCACGGCGCGGGTCATCCATGGTGGCCCGCGCGATCCATCGCACCAGGACCTCTTCGCCGACCACGCGACGAAGCCTGCCGACGATAGCGCGTTTGGCGAGGCACATGCATCGCGGCGCAGCATGCCGTGCGGCCGGTCACGCGATGGCGAATGCGTGGTTTTTTTCAGAATTCTCGTATTGCGTTGCCTCGGCGTCGCCGGACTGGCCGATCCATGCCGCTGATATGTCAGAATCCCGTCGCCAGCGCGACAGGGGTGACGCGCAAGCTATGTCTGGGGACAACCGCGAGCCACGCGACCGCCTTTGAGCGGCCGGGCCCGCGTGTACCCCGGCCCCCGGCGGCCACCCGCCTTACGTGAAAGGATTGGAACGGCACATGGATCTCCTGCGCTTCCTCGCGATGCTCCCGGTACGCCTGCTGCGCGGCCTTGGCTGGCTGCTCGGCCTGGTGCTGCGGCCCCTCTTTGGCAACGTGGCCTGGTCGGCCCCCGCATGGGTCCCGGCAACAGGCAAGGCAGCCCGCCAACACCCCCTGAAGTTCACCGGCACCATCGCCGGCGTCCTGGTACTGGTGGCCGCAGGATGGTTTGGCTGGCACTGGTGGCAGAACCGGCCACGCGCCGCTGAGCCCAATCGCATCACGTTCGAAGTGGCCGCCCCTGCGGTCACCGACTACAGCGATACGCGCCCGGACATCCATGCGCTGGAGATCCGCTTCTCCGGCTCCGCCGCGCGCATCGAATCGCTGGGCAAGCCAGTCACTGATGGCATCGCGATGGAGCCACGCCAGGCCGGCCAATGGAAATGGCAGGACGATCGCACCCTGGTTTTCACGCCCGCCACCGACTGGCCGGTCGGCCGCAAGTTCGATGTGCGCTTCGACAAGGCCAAGGTCTTCGCACCGCATGTGCTCCTGGCGGATGACGACGCCACGTTCAACACGGCACCGTTCACCGCCCGCGTGACCAACGGGGAGTTCTATCAGGATCCGCAGGACCCGACCCGGCGCAAGACCATCATCCAGCTGGCCTTCAATTATCCAGTGGATGCCGCGGAACTGGAAAAGCGCATCGCGCTCGATCTGCGCGAGCATGACCAGAAGCACGGCGCCGACCTCAAGTTCAGCGTCACGTACGACGAGCACCACCTGAACGCCTTCGTCCACTCGATGCCGTTGCAGCTCCCGCGCGACGATGGCGCCGTGGGCATGAAGCTGGCCGATGGCGTACGCAGCAGCCGCGGCGGCGATGGGACGGAAAAGGCGCTGGAAACCAGCGTGCGCGTGCCCGGCCTGTACAGCCTGAAGATCAACGAGATGCAGGCGACGCTGGTCGACAACGACCGCTTCGAGCCGGAGCAGGTCGTGACCATGGCATTCGCGAACGCGGTGAGCGATGCGGACCTGACCAGGCACGTGCACGCCTGGGTGGTGCCCGCCAACGCGGATGTCCACAATCCGGAGCAGGTCAGCGACGCCGCGTTGCGCAGCTGGACCTCGGTGAAAGTGGGTGTGGTCCCCACCGAGAACGACTGGTCGGAAACGCAGAGCTTCCGCTTCCACGCACAGCCGGGCGATCGGCTCTACGTTCGCGTCGACAAGGGCATGACTTCGTTCGGCGGCTACGTGATGCCGAAGGCGTACACCGAGATCCTCGCGGTTCCCGAATACCCGCGCCTGCTGCGTTTCATGTCCGATGGTGCGTTGCTGTCGCTTTCGGGCGACCACCGCGTCTCGATCGTGTCGCGCAACATGCCCGGCCTGCGTGTGGTGGTGGGCCGCGTGCTGCCTGATCAGTTGCAGCACCTGGTGACCCTGGGGAGTGGCACCTACGCCAAGCCGGAGTTGTACGGCATCGGCGAGGAGAACATTACCGAGCGCTTCGTCAAGAAGATTCCGATCGCTGATGAAGGTCCGGGCAAGGCGCACTACGAAGGGTTCGATGTCGGCCAGTACCTGGCGGCCGGCAAGCGTGGCGTGTTCCTGCTGAAGCTGCAGGGTTACGACGCCGCGCACGAGAAGGAGCTGCGTGACAAGGCGATGGACCAGGCGCGTGAAGCCGCGGGCCGCGAAGCCGGTGGTGACCCGGATGCCGCGGCGACCCAGGCCGGTGAGCGCTTCGATCGTGATGGCGGTTACACCTCGTATGAGTGGCCCAGCGACCAGCGCCTGGTGGTTATCACCGATCTCGGTGTCATCGCCAAGCGCGCCGCCGACGGCAGCCGCGACATCTACGTGCAGTCGATCCGTAGCGGCCAGCCGGCCGCCGGGGCGACGGTAGCGGTCATCGCCAAGAACGGTACGACGTTGCTTACCCAGGCCACGGGCGCCGACGGCCATGCGCACTTCGCTGGCCTCGCCGGCTTCGTGCAGGAGAAGGAGCCAGCCATGGTGGTCGTCCGCCAGGGCGAGGATCTCTCGTTCCTGCCGATCAGCGCGCGCGATCGCCAGCTCGATTTCTCGCGCTTCGACATCGGCGGCGACATGAGCGCGGCGAGCGCTGGCGAACTTTCCGGCTACCTGTTCTCCGATCGCGGCATCTACCGCCCCGGTGATCAGTTCCACATCGGCCTGATTGTGCGTGCCAGTACCTGGACGCGCAGCGTCGCCGGGATTCCGCTGGTCGCCCAGATCGTGGACCCGCGTGGCACCACGGTACGCCAGCAGCCGGTCACGATGGATCAGGCCGGCTTCGCCGAGCTCGACTACACCACGGCAGAGACCTCGCCTACCGGCAACTGGACGGTGAACCTGTACATCGCGAAGGACGGCAAGCCGTACTCGCAGATCGGCGACACCACCGTGCAGGTCAAGGAATTTCAACCGGATCGCATGAAGGTCTCGGCAAAACTGTCCGCTGCCGTGCCCGAAGGCTGGGTGAAGCCCACGCAGCTCAAGGCGCTTGTCGATGTGCAGAACCTGTTCGGAACGCCCGCGGCAGGCCGTCGCGTCGAAGGGTCGCTAACCCTGCGCCCGGCGTTCCCCTCGTTTCCCAGCTTCAAGGACTATCACTTCTACGACATCCGCCGCGCCAAGGATGGGTTCGAGGAAAAGCTGGCGGACCAGAAATCCGACGACAAGGGCCACGCGGAATTCCCGCTCGATCTGTCGCGCTATGCCGACGCCACCTACCAACTGTACTTCCTGGCCAAGGCCTATGAGGCGGAAGGGGGCCGCAGTGTGGCCGCCGCCACGCAGGGCATGGTCTCGTCGAACGACTGGCTGGTGGGCTACCGTGCCCCGGACAACCTCGAATACGTGGCGCGCGATGCCGAGCGCAAGGTGAACCTGGTGGCGATCAACCCCGAAGCGAAGCGCATGGAGCTCGCCGGGCTGAAACAGGCCATCGTCGAAACGCGCTACGTCTCGGTGCTGACCAAGCAGGACTCGGGCGTCTACAAATACGAATCGAAGGCGCGTGAAACGACGCTCACGGAAACCCCGCTCACGATTCCGGCGGCTGGCCTCGACGTGGCGCTGCCGACCAGCAAGCCCGGCAATTTCGCGCTGGTGGTGAAGAACGCCGACGGCAAGGAAGTGAATCGCGTCGCCTGGTCTGTCGCGGGCGAAGGCAACGTCTCGCGTTCGCTGGAGCGCAATGCGGAACTGCAGCTTGCGTTGTCGAAGAAGGACTATGCCCCCGGCGAGTCCGTCGATATCGCGATCCGCGCACCGTATGCCGGTAGCGGCCTGATCACGATCGAGCGCGACAAGGTCTATGCGCACGCGTGGTTCCACGCGGATACGACCAGCTCGGTTCAACACATCACGGTGCCTGAAGGTTTCGAGGGCAACGGCTACATCAACGTGCAGTATGTGCGCGATCCGTCATCTGACGAGATCTTCATGAGCCCGCTGTCGTTTGGCGTCGTACCGTTCTCGGTGAACATGGATGCGCGCAAGGAAGGCCTGCGCGTGGAGACGCCGGACCTGGTCAAGCCTGGCGACACGCTGACCTTCCATGTCACCTCATCCGCGCCGACGCGCGCTGTCGTGTTTGCCGTGGATGAAGGCATACTGCAAGTGGCTCGCTATAAGCTCGGCGATCCGCTGCAGTACTTCTTCCGCAAGCGCATGCTCGAAGTCACGACGACGCAGATCCTCGACCTGATCATCCCGGACTTCACCAAGCTCACCACGCTGGCTGCCCCCGGCGGCGACGCGGAAGGTGCTATCGGTCGCCAGCTCAACCCGTTCCGGCGCAAGCAGGACAAGCCGGTGGCATTCTGGTCCGGCATCGTCGATGTGGACGGAGCGCGTGACCTCACCTGGAAGGTGCCCGACTACTTCAATGGTAAGTTGCGGGTCATGGCGGTCGCGGTGTCACCCGAACGCATCGGTACCTTCGAGGGTGCTACGACGGTACGCGGTGACTTCGTCCTCTCGCCCAACGTGCCGACGACCCTGGCGCCGGGTGACGAAGCTGAAGTCAGCGTCGGCGTGGCCAACAACCTCACGGGGCTGGGTGGTAAGACCATTCCGGTAGCGGTCACCCTGAAGACCGGCCCGCAACTGCAGGTCGTGGGCGAGTCGACGCAGACGCTCCAGCTAGGCGAAATGCGCGAGGGCGCCGCGATCTTCCGCGTGCGCGCCACCGACAAGCTCGGCTCGGGCCACCTCGCCTTCACGGCGGGCGCCAATGGCAAATCCGCGCGACAGGGCGTGGATCTCTCCGTGCGTCCCGCATCGGCGATGCGCACTGAACTGGCCTTTGGGCATGTGGATGCCCACGGCCGCACCGACGTCACCGGCCTGCGCGACATGTTCGATGCGTACGCCCGTCGTGACGCGGCATTCTCCACGGTGCCGGTCGTGCTCGCACGTGGCCTGGCGGCTTACCTCGTGGACTTCCCGCACTACTGCACGGAGCAGGTGATCAGTGCGGCGATGCCCGCGCTGATCCTTGGTAAGCGTCCGGAGTTTGGTGACGTGAAGCCTGCGCAGATGCCGTCGGGTACGACCACCACGGTGGATCCGGTGGCCGCGCTGTTCGATACGCTGCGCGCTCGCCAGAACGGGCAAGGTGGTTTCGGCCTGTGGACGGCGACGCCCGATACGCACGTCTTCGCTACCGACTACGCCGTGCATTACTTGATCGAAGCCAGCGACCGTGGCGTGGCGGTACC
Organism: Luteibacter sp.; assembly: GCF_036500425.1. Classification (GTDB taxonomy): domain Bacteria; phylum Pseudomonadota; class Gammaproteobacteria; order Xanthomonadales; family Rhodanobacteraceae; genus Luteibacter. Next base: position 5,172 of record NZ_DASYCB010000039.1, on the reverse strand, counting down.
GCGCGACATGCTCGATGCCGCGAACAAGGCCTTGCGCCAGATCGCCGCCGATGACAGCGGCGACAGCCTGGCCGAGATGCGCCAACGCGCCTACGCCATCTACCTGCTGACGCGCCAGGGCGTTGTCACCACCAACGACCTCGCCTCCGTGCAGCGGCGGCTTCAGGAGGCCTATGCCACGACCTGGAAGGACGATGCGGCCGCGGCGTGGCTTGCTGCGTCGTATCGCCTGCTGCACCAGGACAAGGTGGCCAGTGAGCTGATCGCGGGTCCACGCAAGCTACTGCTGAGGAAGAGCGACGAGACATACGCCTACGGTGACTACTACGACCCGGCGATCCGTGATGCCACGGTGCTTTACCTGCTGGCAAAACACTTCCCGGAACAGGCGAAGGATCTGTCGCCCAGCGTGGTCGACACCCTGGTGCGCCCGCTGGGCAAGGGCCACTACAACACCTTGTCGTCGGGCATGATCATTCTCGCGCTGGATGCCTGGGCGAAGGACGGCGGTGCGGTCGTCGATAAGCTGTCGATCGGTTCCGTCGCGAAAGACGGCACGGTCACTTCGATCGGCACGCCGCAAGGCGTCGTGCTCGATGCCCATTTCCCTGCCGCCGCGCAACGCCTGCGTCTCGTCAACGACGCCGATAGCATGGCGTGGTACGCGGTGACCCAGGCGGGCTTCGACCGCACACCGTCCACGCAGACGCGCAAGGATGGCCTGGAGATCACCCGCAGCTACACGGATACGAAAGGCAACGCGATCAGCAAGGTCGCGGTGGGCGATGAGGTCGACGTGCATGTACGCGTGCGTGCCACCAAGGGCGATGGCGAGGACAACATCGCGATCACTGACCTGCTGCCCGGTGGCTTCGAGCCCGTGCTCGATACCGAGACCCCGCCTTCGCCGGATGATCAGGCTGCAACAACGTCCGAAGAAGCGACCTCGGATACGGACGACGGCAACAGCGAAGGTGACACTGACGGTGATGCAGAAGGTGATAGCGATGCGACACCTGCCTGGCATTCGCCTATCGGCGATCCGCGCTCGACCTGGAAGCCGGAGTACGCCGATGTGCGCGAGGATCGCGTCGTGGTCTACGGTTACGCCTCGAGCGACGTGCAGGAGTTCATCTACCGGATCAAGGCAACCAATGCCGGCACGTTCGTGATCCCGCCAGCGCAGGTGGAATCGCTGTACGACCGTGGCACGCAGGGCACGGCACCGGGCGGCGGCAAGCTGACGGTGGAGTCGAAGCCCTGACGTGAAGCGGTGGTTGTCTCGCCTTCGCTGGCCGCGCTGGCACAACGTCCTCGTGGCGTTGTTGCTGGTCGCGGCCGTGCCGGCGGCATGCCGGTGGTGGCCGCACGATCCGTTGCGTGCATGGCTGCCTTCGTCCACCGCCATATACGACGACCACGGCCAGCTGCTGCGCCTGACCCTGGCCAGCGACGATCGCTATCGATTGTGGGTGCCGCTGGAGGACATCTCGCCCTCACTCGTCGAGGGTGTCTTGCTCCACGAAGACCGCTGGTTCCGTTGGCATCCAGGCGTATCCGCGTGGGGCTTGCTGCGCGGCGCATGGGTGACTTACGTGCGTCACGGCGACCCGCAGGGCGGATCGACCGTGACGATGCAGCTGGCGCGCTTGCTATGGCATCTGGATACACGCAGCCCCGGCGGCAAACTGCGGCAAGCGATGCATGCCGTGCAGCTCGAACTGCAATTCTCCAAGCACGATATCCTCGAGGCGTACCTCAACGCGGCGCCGTATGGCCGTAATGTCGAAGGCGTCGGCGCCGCCAGCCTGGCCTATTTCAGCAAGCCACCGGCCCGGCTGAGCCTGCCGGAGGCGCTGACTCTGGCGGTGATCCCGCAAGAGCCCGCGCGCGGTGTGCCCGGTAACATCAACGGCACCAGCGTCATCGACAAGGCCTTGCGCGCATCGCGCGATCGACTGTTCGCGCGATGGGTCGAGCGCCACCCGGATGACGCCAGCGCCCGCGCGTTGTTCGACCTGCCACTGCGACTGCGCCCGCTCTCGCGCCTGCCATTCGAGGCACCGCATTTCGTGGAACAGGTGCTGGCCGAGCGCCGACTTAGCGGTGGCGATGACATGCGGGTCACCACGACCCTTGATCTAGGCCTGCAGCACAGCCTTGAACGCCAGGTGCGCCAGTACGTGGAACACACGAGCGGCCGCGGCATTCGCAATGCTGCTGCGTTGCTGGTCGATACGCGTGACATGGGCATCAAGGCCATGGTCGGTTCGGCGGATTATTTCGATCCGGCGATCTTTGGCCAGGTGAACGGGACCCAGGCCAAACGTTCGCCGGGCTCGACACTCAAGCCCTTCATTTATGCCCTGGGCTTTGACCAGGGCATCCTGCACCCGGAGACCGTGCTGCGCGATGTGCCGTCCGCATTCGGCCCGTATACGCCGGAAAACTTCGATGGCCGCTTCCTCGGCCCGGTCACCGCCACGCAGGCTCTGGTACGCAGCCGCAATATTCCGGCCGTGCAGGTCGCTGCGCGTCTCGGTAACCCGAATCTTTATCAGTTCCTGCGCGATGCCGGTATTTCGCGGATGCAGACCGAACAACACTACGGCCTCGCCCTGGTGCTCGGTGGCGGTGAAGTCACCATGCAGGAACTGGCCGGGCTCTACGCCATGCTGGCGAACCGCGGCGAGTTACGGCCGCTGCGCACGGACGCCACGCAGCCGGTGACAAAAGGCACGCGTCTGCTCAGCGAGGAAGCCAGCTTCATGGTGATGGACATGTTGCGGCAAAATCCGCGCCCGGACGATGCCGTGGCGGCGCAGTCGTCGCGTCTGCCTGTCTACTGGAAAACCGGCACCTCGTGGGGCTTTCGCGATGCGTGGACGGCGGGATCGTTCGGCCCTTACGTGTTGGTAGTCTGGATCGGTAACTTCGATAGCACGGGCAACCCCGCATTCGTCGGCGTCGATGCCGCGGCCCCGTTGTTCTTCCGCATCGCGGATGCCTTGCGTGCGGAGCGCCCGGGGCTCGCCGAACCGATCCGGCGCAACCCGCCGAACCTGCGCCGTGTCGCGATCTGCCTTGCCAGCGGCGACCTGCCCAACGCCTGGTGTCCGCAGGTAGGCAGCACCTGGTTCATTCCCGGAAAGTCGCCCATCAAGGTGAGTAACGTGCACCGCCCTGTCGTCGTGGATAACCGCAGCGGGAAACCGGCATGTCCGCCGTTCGATCCAGACACGACGCATACCGAGGTCTTCGAGTACTGGCCCTCCGACCTGGCGCGCGTCTTCGCCCAGGCGGGCATGCCACGGCGTACGCCACCACCGTTGCCGGATTGCCAGGGGGGCGGGCAACCTCCCGGCGACCCGCCGCGGATCACGTCGCCACTCAAAGGCAGCACGTACCAGGTCCGGGTCTCCCGCTTTGGCCAGGACAAGGTCGCGTTCACGGCCACGAGCGACGCCGGTGCGCGCACCCTCTACTGGTTCGTCGATAACGCCTACGTCGGCAGCGTTCCTGCCGGCCAGACCTGGATGTGGACACCGGAGCGTACCGGCCGTTTCCTCGTCCGCGTGGTGGACGATCGTGGCGCTTCCGATGCCCGGGAACTCGGTATCGGCGCGGTCGAATAGCCCGCCCGAATACGCGTCGCGAAATCGTTGGGTAAATTCGGCATCGGCTATTCAGCACACACCTCGTCGCGACGATAAGTAGCCCCTGAGGGTCAACCAGGGGAGCGACACGGCAATGGCATCCAGCATCATCGCTAGTCTTCGCGCCTTCGTGGGCGCCCGCCGGTCAGGTGTGCGCGGGAAGATGGATGCGCTCAACAAGACCCAGGCGGTCATCGAGTTCTCGCTCGATGGGACGATCCTTTCGGCGAACCAGAACTTCCTTGATGCCATGGGGTATTCCCTGCGTGACATCGTGGGGCGGCACCATCGCCTGTTCCTGGATCCCGCCGAAGCAGAGACCCCCGAATACGCCGCGTTCTGGAAGCGCCTGGGTTCGGGTGAGCCGGACATGGGGCTGTACCGCCGCCTCGGCGCAGGCGGCCGTGAGGTCTGGATCCAGGCCAGTTACAACCCGGTGCTCGACCGCCGCGGCCACCCCGTACGCGTCGTGAAATTCGCCACCGATGTCACCGAGCAGCGCCTGCGCGCCGCGGATATGGAAGGGCGTCTGGCGGCGATCGACAAGGCGCAGGCAGTGATCAGTTTCAGCCTGGATGGGCACATCCTCGAGGCGAATGACAACTTCCTGGACACCATGGGTTACACACGCGATGAAGTGGTCGGCGAGCACCACCGCATGTTCGTCGATCGCGCCCAGCGCGAGAGCCAGGCGTACCGGGCGTTCTGGGAAAAGCTCGGCCGCGGTGAATACGATTCGGGCCTTTACCATCGCATGGATCGCCAGGGCCGCGAGGTGTGGATCCAGGGCAGCTACAACCCGATCTTCGACATGGCCGGCCGACCGTTCAAGGTGGTGAAATACGCGACGGACGTGACCGCGCAGACCCGCGCCACGCGTGCGCTCCACGCTTCGCTGACCGAACTGGCCGATACCGTGCCGGCGATCGCCGAGCAGGCCCGCGCGACCAATGCGCTCGCCACCCAGGCCAGCCGCTCCGCTGCGGATGGCGGCGCCATGGTCGATGCCGTGATCGCCACCATGGGCGCGATCCAGGATGGCGCGCGCGACATTGCCGACATCGTGAGCCTGATCGATTCGATCGCCTTCCAGACCAACATCCTCGCGTTGAACGCATCGATCGAAGCCGCTCGATCGGGTGTGCACGGCAAGGGCTTCGCCGTGGTGGCGCAGGAAGTCCGCATGCTTTCCCAACGCAGTGCCGATTCCGCGCGCGATATCCGCACCCTGATCGAAAACACGCTGGATCGTGTCCGTGAAGGCAGCGAGCGCAGCGGTGAGGCCGGCGACGCGATGCGCACCATCCTCGGCTCCGTCACCACGTTGCTAGACCGTGTCTCCGACGTCGCCCAGGCCACCAACACCCAGGCGGGCGGCATCGACTCCGTCCGCCGCGCCGTCGCCGAACTAGCCTGAGGTAGGAGCGTGCTTGCCGTGTCCTTACCCCGCCCTGTAGGAGCGCGCTTGCGCGCGATGGGGGCTTGCCCCACCCCCCCACCCCAGGCACCCCAGCCG
>NZ_DASYCB010000038.1:0-73699 GCF_036500425.1 Luteibacter sp. | reverse complement strand
CGCGGCAACCGACCATCGCGCGCAAGCGCGCTCCTACATAGGCAATGAGGGGTTGCGGCGACCGGGTTAGTGGGCGCCGGTGGCGACCACGTCGGCCCAGAGCTGGTCGGCTAGTTCGCGCGATGCGGACTGCAACAGCTTGGGCACCTGGACGTCGAGGCGCGGCTCGGCCGCGTTGAGCGGCACCGACTGGGCGACGCGGTAATCCTTCGCCACCACCTTGCCACGGGCGACGATGCGGCAATCCGCTTCGAGGTTGATGCTGGTCACCGGCGTATCCGCCTGCGGGCTGGCCGAGACGACCACGCCCACGTTGCGGCAGCCGATGATCAGGTCGGTGAAATACTTCGGCTGCAACGATTGACGCAGTTGGGCCTGGATCACCGAGACCACGTCGGGGCTCACCTGAACCAGGGCCTTCGCTTCCAGGCCCTTCACGGGCAGCACGGCGGCGCCCTTGTTCTCCACCGTCAGCCAGGGTGAATCCGGACTGGTCGCCACCATGCGGCTGGCATCGGCTTCGATCATCGATTTGCCGCCACAGGCGGACAGCAACAGGGTCGCGGCGGCGACCGACACACACTTCATCACGTCTGAACCCCTGGTTTCCCCCGGACACAAGCCCGGAAATGTACCTGCAGAGGGCCATGGGCGGCAATGCGCCGCGTCACAGTGTGATGTGCCGGATTTGCCTCTACGCCAAGTCGTGCCACCGCCGATAGTCCTTGACGAGGCCGGAAGAGAACCGACCATCGATGCCAGGGAGGCAACGGATGAGATGAGCCGATTTCCGGCAAATTGCTGATAAGTGTATGATGTGCCTTTTAATCCTTCGGCAGGAATTCCCGCTTTGGCCTTTTCCGCACGTGCTCCTGAAGCTGGCGATGCTCTCGCGCGCCTGAGCTGGCAGGACTTCGAGCACCTGCTCGCGGAGCACTACCGTGGGCAGGGCTACCGCGTGGAGCTGGTCACGGCACACGACCTGAAGGCGCTGGGCAGCGCGGGCCTCGATATGCGCCTGTACCGCGGCAACGAAACCAGCATCGTCCAGTGCGGGCACTGGGATGCGATCTTCGTCGACCTGCCCGAGGTGCAGCACCTCATGAGCAGCATGCTCAACGAAGCCGCTGGCCGTGGCGTGCTCGTGACCCGTGGCACGTTCACCCAGGCCGCGCGGAACGCCGTGCTGCGCCAGCCACGCGTGCATCTGGTCGATGGCGAAGTGCTGCGCGCCATGCTCAAGCTGCCCGACCACCTGGATACCGCCCCGGTGGGCACCCGGCCGAAGGAAAAAGTCGCACGCACCGCCGAGGCCGCGCGCCGCCGTTCCGGTCCGGAGCGTTCGTATGTCATGCCGGCGATCATCGGGGTGGTCGTCGTTGCCCTGCTGGGGCTGTTCACCTGGCGGGCCATGACCACCCACGTCGACGCCCCGTCGGCGGCTGAGCGGAGCTCGCCCATGGCGACGGCATCCGCAGCGCCCGTGCCGGTCACGCCACCGGTGGTCGCCGCACCCCCTGTCACCGCACCCGTGGTGCCGACGCGCGCCGCCGAGGCCAACGATGGCCTGGCGCACGAAATGGCCGAACGCGAACGCGCCCGTCGCGAAGAAGACGCCGCCGCGAACCGCAAGAAATCGGAAGACGCCATGAAGGTGATGGAGCGCAACACCCGCGAGGTTGGTTCGTACCAATAACGCGCGATCTTTCACGCGTTTGCCATACCCCCGGTCCTAGGCTGGGCAGCGACTCCTGCCGCTACCCGGACCTCCCCCATGACCGACACGCCGCTCGATGCCGACCTGTTACGCCGCATGCACGCCTACTGGCGCGCCGCGAACTACCTCACCGTCGGCCAGATCTATCTGCGCGAAAACCCGATGCTCGACGAGCCTTTGCAACGCGAGCACATCAAGCACCGCCTGCTCGGTCACTGGGGCACGACCACCGGCCTCAACTTCATCTACACGCACCTGAATCGCGCGATCGTCGAACGCGATCTCAGCATGATCTACGTGATGGGCCCGGGCCACGGCGGCCCCGGCCCGGTGGCGCATACCTACCTGGAAGGTTCGTACACCGAGATCTATCCGCGCATCGAACGCAACAAGGCTGGCATGCGTGAGCTGTTCCGCCAGTTTTCCTGGCCCTATGGCATCCCGAGCCATGTGGCGCCGGAAACCCCGGGATCGATTCATGAAGGCGGCGAGCTCGGCTATTCACTTTCGCATGCGTTTGGCGCCGCGTACGACAACCCGGAACTGATCGTCGCCTGCGTGATCGGCGATGGCGAGGCCGAAACCGGCGCACTCGCCACCAGCTGGCACTCGAACAAATTCCTCAACCCGGTACGCGACGGCGCCGTACTGCCGATCCTGCACCTCAACGGCTTCAAGATCGCGAACCCCACGGTGCTGGCACGTATCGAGCCCGATGAGCTGCGCGACCTCATGCGTGGCTACGGCTACGAGCCGCATTTCGTCGAAGGCCACGAACCCGAGGCGATGCACCAGGCGTTCGCCGCCGCGTTGGACACCTGCCTCGACGAGATCCGCCGGATCCAGAAAGAGGCCCGAGAAGAAAGCGCGGACAACGCGCGACGCCCGCGCTGGCCGATGATCGTATTCCGCAGCCCCAAGGGCTGGACCGGACCGAAGGTAGTCGATGGCAAGCCGGTCGAAGGCACCTGGCGTGCGCACCAGGTGCCGCTGTCGAACTTCGACAAGGACGAGCATGTGCAGCAGCTCGAAGACTGGATGAAGAGCTACGACGCGCACGAACTGTTCGACCAAGACGGCCGCTTCCGCGACGAATTCGCCTCACTCGCACCGAAGGGCCAGCGGCGCATGGGCATGAACCCGCACGCCAACGGCGGCCTGCTGCTGAAGCCGTTGCATATGCCGCACTTCGCACCGTTCGCGGAGGATGTGAAATCGCCCGGCGACCACAAGGCCGAAGCGACCCGCGTGCTCGGCCGCTTCCTGCGCGAAGTCATGCGCCAGAACATGCACAACTTCCGTGTATTCGGCCCCGACGAGACAGCGTCCAATCGCCTTGAAGCTATCTACGAGGCGAGCCCGAAGACCTGGCTGGCGGAGTACGAAAGCGTCGACATCGACCTCGCCCCCGACGGCCGCGTCATGGAAGTGCTGAGTGAGCATCAGTGCCAGGGCTGGCTGGAGGGTTACCTGCTGACTGGCCGCCACGGCTTCTTCTCGTGCTACGAAGCCTTCATCCACATCATCGATTCCATGTTCAACCAGCACGCGAAATGGCTGAAGACCACGCGCCGGATGGAGTGGCGACCGCACATCGCCTCGCTCAACTACCTGTTGAGCTCGCACGTGTGGCACCAGGATCACAACGGTTTCTCGCACCAGGATCCGGGCTTCATCGATCACGTGGCGAACAAGAAATCCGAGATCGTGCGGATCTACCTGCCGCCGGATGCGAACTGCCTGCTCTCGGTGGCCGACCATTGCCTGCGCAGCCGCCACTACGTGAATGTGATCATCGCCGGCAAGCAGCCTGACTGGCAGTGGCTGGATAGGGATGCCGCCATCCTCCATTGCACGGCCGGCGCCGGGATCTGGGAATGGGCAGGTCGCGGCGGTGAGGATCCGGATGTGGTGGTGGCCTGTGCTGGCGATGCGCCCACGGTGGAGGTGTTGGCGGCGGTGATGCTGCTGCGTGAATACGTACCTGATATCCGCATCCGCGTGGTCAACGTGGTCGACCTGATGTCGCTGGAAACCCCCGACGAACACCCGCACGGCATGGACGATGATCGCTTCGACGATCTGTTCACCACGGATCGGCCCGTGGTGTTCGCCTTCCACGGCTACCCCGGCATCGTGCACAAACTCACTTACCGCCGGCACAACCACGATAACTTCCACGTGCGTGGTTACAAGGAAGAAGGCACGACGACCACCGCCCTCGACATGATGGTGTTGAACAACATGGATCGCTTCCAGCTCGCCCTGGACGTGATCAACCGCGTCCCCCGCCTGGCCGGCGAACGTGAGAAGGCCACGCAACGCTACTGGGCCGACATCCAGCGGCACAAACTCTACGTCAGCGAACACGGCCAGGACCTGCCCGAGGTCCGCAACTGGCAATGGAAACCCATGTAGGAGCGCGCGCTCGCGCGATGGGTGCTTGCCGTAACCGTGATCGCGCGCAAGCGCGCTCCTACAAAGGGCCTGGAGATCCATGTACGTACTCGCACTGAATGCCGGTTCGTCTTCTCTGAAATACGGGCTTTATCGCGTTGAGGGTGACGCGGTGGAGGCGTTGCTTTCCGATCAGACCGACGCACCCGGCGGCGATGCCGATCCCGTGCACGCGATCATCGATACGTTGCGCGAGAAGAAGCTGCCGATGCCCGATGCCATCGGCCACCGCATCGTCCACGGCGGCCCGAACATCCGCGACCATGCGTTAATCGATGACGCATTGATGAAGCACCTGGACGAAGCAAAGGCCTACGCCCCGCTGCACGTCCCTGCGGCGGTAGAGATGGTGAAGCGTGCGCGCGAGGCGTTTCCGGAAGCACCGCAGGTCGCCTGTTTCGACACCGCCTTCCATAAGACGATGCCTGCCGTAGCGAAGACCCTGCCTTTGCCCGCCGAACTCCGCGAAGGCGGTATCGAGCGTTACGGCTTCCACGGCCTTTCGTACGAATCGATCGTGCGTCAACTCGGTGCCGGCATACCCTCGCGCGTGGTGATCGCCCACCTCGGCAACGGTGCGAGCCTTTGCGCGGTACGCGATGGTAAGTCCATCGATACCACGATGGGCCTCACGCCCACCGGCGGCATCGTGATGGGTACACGCCCCGGCGACCTTGACCCCGGTGTCCTCCTGTACCTGATGCGCGAAAAAGGCTATGACGCCGAACGGCTGGAGAAGCTCGTCGACCGCGAGTCGGGATTGAAGGGGTTATCCGGCGGCACCAGCGACATGCGGAAACTGCACGCGGCAAAAGACAAAGCCTCACAACTGGCGCTGGACGTCTTCGTCCATACCGCCCGCAAACACATCGCGGCAATGATCGCCTCACTCGGCGGCCTCGATCTGCTGATCTTCACCGGTGGCATTGGCGAAAACGACGCAAAAACCCGCGACGCGATCCTCGCCGGCCTGCAATGGCTAGGCGACTTCGAAAGCCGGGTCATCCCGACGGAAGAAGACGCCCAAATCGCCCGCCACACCGCAAAGCTAGCAACTTCCCTGTAGGAGCGCGCTTGCGCGCGATGCGTGCTCGCGGCAAGCCCATCGCGCGCAAGCGCGCTCCTACAGGGTTAGGCGTTATTCGACGACGACGGGGATCTTGCCGATCTTCGAGCGCCATTCCTTCGGGCCGGTCTGGTGGACCGAGGTGCCGGCGCTATCGACGGCCACGGTCACCGGCATGTCCTGCACGTCGAACTCGTAGATCGCTTCCATGCCGAGGTCTTCGAACGCCAGCACGCGCGATGACTTGATCGCCTTCGACACCAGATACGCGGCGCCACCGACGGCCATCAGGTACACGGCTTTATTGTCGCGGATCGCGTCGATCGCCGTGGGGCCACGCTCGCTCTTGCCGACCATGCCGAGCAGGCCGGTGGTTTCGAGCATCTGGCGGGTGAACTTGTCCATGCGCGTCGCGGTGGTCGGACCCGCCGGGCCCACCACTTCGTCACGCACCGGATCGACCGGGCCCACGTAGTAGATAAAGCGGTTGGTGAAGTCGACCGGAAGGGTTTCGCCACGGTTGAGCATATCGATCATGCGCTTGTGCGCGGCATCGCGGCCGGTGAGCAGCTTGCCGTTGAGAAGGATCGTCTCGCCCGGCTGCCAGCTGTTCACTTCCTCGCGGGTAATCGTGTCGAGGTTCACCCGGCGACCCTTGGACGAGTCGTAGGTGAGCTTCGGCCAGTCTTCCAGCGACGGCGGCTCAAGCATGACCGGGCCGCTGCCATCCATGACGAAATGGGCGTGACGGGTCGCAGCGCAGTTCGGGATGATCGCGACCGGCAGGTTGGCGGCGTGGGTCGGATAGTCGCTGACCTTGACGTCGAGCACGGTGGTCAGGCCACCGAGGCCCTGCGCGCCGATGCCGAGCGCGTTGACCTTCTCGTACAACTCAAGGCGCAGCTCTTCCGCGCGGTTCGACGCGCCACGGGCCTGCAGCTCGGTGATGTCGATCGGCTCCATCAGCGATTCTTTCGCCAGCAGCATCGCCTTTTCCGCGGTGCCACCGATGCCGATGCCGAGCATGCCCGGCGGGCACCAGCCGGCGCCCATGGTCGGCACGGTCTTCAGCACCCAATCGACGATGGAGTCCGAAGGATTGAGCATGGCGAACTTCGACTTCGCCTCCGAACCGCCGCCCTTCGCCGCCACGGTCACGTCGAGCTTGTCGCCCGGCACGATCGAGACGTTGACGACCGCCGGGGTGTTGTCGCGGGTGTTCATGCGCTTGCCGGCCGGATCCGCCAGCACGGAGGCGCGCAGCTTGTTATCCGGGTAGTTGTAAGCGCGGCGAACGCCTTCGTTCACCATGTCTTCCACGCCCATCGTGGCATCGTCCCAACGGACGTTCATGCCGACCTTGAGGAACACGGTGACGATGCCGGTGTCCTGGCAGATCGGGCGGTGACCCTCGGCGCACATGCGCGAGTTGATGAGGATCTGGGCGATCGCATCCTTCGCGGCCGCGGACTCCTCGCGCTCGTACGCGGCGGTGAGGTTCCGGATGTAGTCCACCGGGTGGTAGTACGAGATGTACTGGAGAGCGTCTGCGACGCTCTGGATGAGGTCGTCCTGCTTGATCGAGGTCATGGTGCTACCGCTGGCTCGCTAGGCTGGCAAAACGCCAATTTTAGCTCACCTTGGCCGGTGTAAGGTGAGCGGGCTTGCCCCGGTCTATCTATCGGCATCCCCGCAAATGGAGTTCCCATGCGTTCCCGCTTCCGTACCGCCCTGTTCGCCCTGGCTTTCGTGGCCGCCGCCGTGGGCATCGCCCAGCCCGCCTTCGCGGCGCAAACCGCCCCGGAATTCACTGGCATCGCCGCCTGGCAGAACTCCAAGCCACTGAAAATGAGCCAGTTGCGCGGCAAGGTGGTCCTGATCGATTTCTGGGCGTACTCCTGCATCAACTGCCTGCGCACCCTGCCCCACGTCACCCGCTGGTACGACCAGTACAAGGACAAGGGCCTGGTGGTGGTTGGCGTACATTCGCCGGAATTCCCGTTCGAGAAGCAGGAAGGCAACGTCCGCGACGCGATCAAGAAGTTCAACATCCACTACCCGGTGGCCCAGGACAACGACCTGGCCACCTGGGACGCCTGGGATAACCAGTACTGGCCGGCCGAGTACCTGGTGGACCAGCGCGGCAACGTGGTCGCCCACCACTTTGGCGAGGGCAACTACATGGAGATGGAGAACGCCATCCGCACCTTGCTCGGCCTGCCGCGCCTGGCGGATGCGAAGGCGGAAATGGACAAGGACGCCCCGGATTTTACCCAGTTGGGCTCACCGGAGATGTACTTCGGCAGTGACCGCAGCCAGAACAATGCGAGCCCCGAGGGGGCGCGCACTGGCACGCGCGATTTCACGGCACCGAGCCGCCTTGAGCTGAACCAGTTTGCCCTGGTGGGCCGCTGGGAGATCGGCCGGCAGAACGCGAGCCTCGTGGGCGCCAGCGGCGAGATCCGCCTGCATTTCAAGGCGAAGAAGGTGCACATGGTGGCCAGCGCGAACGATCCGGTGACCATCGAGATCGCGGTGGATGGCAAGCCGCAGGCCCCGATCACGGTCCAGGCCTCGCAGCTCTATACGTTGTTCGATGGCGATGGCTACAAGGACCACATCCTGACCATCAAGGTACCCAAGGCCAACTTCCACGCGTTTACCTTCACGTTTGGCTGAACCCCGAGGCGAGTCCATCGTCCATCGACGGGGCTCGCCTTCGGCTTCGCGGGGGCTCGGCTTCGCCATCGCGCTAGCGCTCGGACGTCTCCGGAAAGAGCCCTTGGTGCCCACCCTCGCTGCTCAGACAGGTCCTCGTAGGAGGCCACCCTATGGCCGACCGCTTTCGCCTCGATCGAGATGACCCTGCGGCGCTTTCGCGAAAGATGTCGCGCGCAAGCGCGCTCCTACAACAGAGCTGCGCAGGGCGTGGGGCATCGCGCGCAAGCGCGCTCCCACAAGGTAGGTGCCAACGAGGCCGCGATAGTCCTGTAGGAGCGCGCTTGCGCGCGATCACCTACAGCGCGATGAAGCCGTGACCAACCATCGAAGCGATCTCGGCTCTCCCGCCACGAACCCCCACCGCGTCCGAGAGTCCTTGGCGCCCACCCTCGAGGCGAGTTCCGCAGGCGAGGCAGTCGGGCGGGAAATGGCCCGCAGGGGGTCGGCCATGGATGGCCGGCCCTTTTCGACGAGACAGGGACGTCTCGTCGAAAAGCCCCGCCCGGCTGCCGGTTCGCGCCCGTAGGGCAATAAGTACACCTGCCCCGGAGGGGCACTCCCTTTCGAACGACGAGGACCTGTCTGAGCAGCGAGGGTGGGCGCCAAGGGCTCTTTCCAGAGATGTCCGAGCGCTAGCGCGATGGCGAAGCCGAGCCCCGCGAAGCCGAAGGCGAGCCCTATCGAGTGCCCCCTAAGATATATCGTCAAACCACTTGCAAGAGTGTTTCTTGCGATATATCGTACGACCACTACGTACGATATATCGGAGAACCCCCATGCACTTCTGGCACCACGCCAAACGCCATTTCCGCGAAGAAATGCACCAGCGCTTCCATGACCACTGCGCCGCTATGGGCCGCGGTGGCCGCTTCGGCGGCGGCGGGCCCTTCGGCTTCGACGACCGCGAAAGCGGCATGCGCGGCGGCCGCGGTGGCAGCCGGTTCGGCGGCGGCGGACGCATGTTCGGCACCGGCGACCTGCGCCTCCTGCTCCTCGCCCTCATCGAAGAACAACCCCGCCACGGCTACGAACTCATCCGCACCATCGAAGAAATGTTCGACGGCCAGTACAGCCCCAGCCCCGGCGCCATCTACCCCACCCTCACCATGCTCGAAGAACTCGGCTACGCCCGGGTCGAAGCCGAAACCGGTGGCAAGAAGCTCTACGCCATCACCGACGAAGGCCGCGCCTTCCTCACCGAAAACCGCGACACCCTGGATGCACTCACCGAGCGCCTGCAGGTCATGTCCCGGCACATGCGCCGGATGACCGTGCCCGGTGGCGTGCGTGACGCCATGCACGTGATCAAGCACCAGCTGATGAACCACCACAAGGCGTGGGATGAGGCGGAAACGAAGCGCGTGGCCGCGATCATCGAAGCCGCCGCCAGGCAGATCGCGGAGCGCCACGGATGAGCGAAACGCATCAGATCCAGCGCGTCCGCCATGAGGTGAAGATGCGCATGCTCACCGTGGTGAACGTGCAACAGCTCACCCCGCATATGCTGCGCATCACCGTGCACGGCCCCGAGCTGGAAGGCTTCCCTTCGGCATCGCCTGACGACCACGTGAAGCTGTTTTTCCCCGTCTCCACCGGTGAATTCAACATGCCGGTGATGACCCCCGACGGCCCGCAGTATCCCGAAGGCAAGGAACCTTCGCCGGCCCGCGATTACACGCCACGGGCCTTCCGCCCCAAGGTGCTTGAGCTCGATCTCGATTTCGTGATCCATGGTGAAGGCCCCGCCTCCACCTGGGCGGAGAAGGCAAAGGTCGGCGACACGCTCGGCGTCGGTGGCCCGCGCGGTTCGATGATCGTGCCGGGTGATTACGACCACTACGTACTGGTCGGTGACGAGACCGCCCTGCCCGCGATCGGGCGCTGGCTGGAAGAGATGCCGAAGGATACGGCGGTGACGATCCTCGCGGAGGTGGCGTCGGCTGACGAGAAGCAGGTGTTGGCGCGGGAGACGCAATGGTTCATCCGCGGTGCATCGCCCTCACTGGATGAGGCGCTGGCCACGCTGCCGATTCCCCGCGGCGATACGTTCTGGTGGGTCGCCACCGAGTCGAAGCGCGCCCGTGAACTGCGTTCGTTGCTGGTTGAAACGCGTGGCATCGACAAGGATTGGGTGAAGGCTACGGGTTACTGGCAGGCGTCGTGAGCGCGCTACGCGCGCATCGCGTGCATCGCGTGCAAGCACGCTCCTACACAAGACCTGCGCAGGCCCTTGTGGGAGCGCGCTTGCGCGCGACCCACGACCACGAAAACCAAACCCCAAAGCAGCGTTTGTAGGAGCGTGCTTGCACGCGACCCAGGCACGCCGCGGCGCCGCCGCCTCCTTAGAAATTCCAGCGCACCCCCAGGTTCACCGCATCGCTACGCGTATGCGTCGCGCGATCCGTGCTGTAGTACACGAACGCGCTGGCGGCCGGGGTGAAATCGAAGCTCGCACCCAAGGCGCCCTGCCAGTGGTTCTTCATCGGCCGTGAGCCCTCCACCGCAAAGCTATCCGTCGGCGCACCCGCGAAGCTGTTGTTGATCGAGATCTGGTCGTCCTTCGTGTTGTGCAGGTAACGCACCATCGCGATCGGGTGCAGCTTCGTGCCAGCAACGCCCAGGTCGACATCCCCCGACAAGCGCAGGCCCGCGCCGTACTGCATGCTGGTGGCCGAGGCCTTGCCCACCCTCAGGTCGGCATCGCCCGCACCCTTCTCCGTGAAGCTGTCGTACTTCACCTTGCTGTAGTACGCGCCGACGAACGGTTCCAGATGCATCGCCTGGCCCAGGTTGAAACGGAAGCCACCCTCGATCGCACCGTTGGTGGCCTTGCCGTCGTAATCGCCCCGCGCTTCCGGCGTGTATCCGCCGACCGCGATGCGCCGCCGGCTATCGGCATCATGCCAGCCGTAGGAGGCCAGGCCTTCCACCCAGAACTGCTTGTCGTTGAAGTACAACGCATGCAGGCCGAGCGCCGCCTGGTCGACATCGGTGTAGTCGCCGCGGCTGTGTACCTCGGTGCGCGCGTTGGCCAGGTTCGCATGCACACCGGCGCGGAAGTCCGGCGACAGATCGGCATCGGTACCGACGATGATGCCGTGGATGCGGTAGTCCGCACGCGAGACGTTCGCACTACGCGACAGGTCGCTTGATGACGTATACGGCTCGGCCCAGACCGCCGCGCCCTTCTCCCCCGTGTCGCGATCCAGCTTAAGGCGATAGAACAGCGAGTCCTGGTACTGGCTCTGCCCGGTGAGTTCGGCTTGTGCCGCGGAGGCGTACGTTTCGCCGGTAAGCGAATCGAAGGCACGCAACACCTGGTCGGAACGCAGCCCACGCAGGTTGCCGAGCAGCGTGGGCAGCGGATCGCCCCCCCGTGCCGCGATATGCTGCAAGGCCGTCGCGACGCTCGACGTGTTACCGCTCAGGCCGGGGAACTGGTCGAAGCCGATACCTTCGCCACCCGGGCTCACCGGGCCGCCGGTGCCCGCCTGGCTGAGGGTCAGGTAGACGTGGTTGCCATCGGTGGTGATGCCTTCATCCAGGAACGGCAGGTCATGCTTCACGATGCTGCCGTAGCTGCCGTTGATGCCCGCAGGCGAAGTGACGACCGTGTACTGCGTCGATGCCCCGTAGGTGCCACTACCCGCCGGCACGGTGACAAGCGCACCGCCCACGGTGGTGGGGCCGTTGGAAACGATGCCGTCGCTCGTCCCCGATGGGGTGATCCGGATCACCGTCTGCGAACCCGCGCCCTGGCTCAGGCCGCCCGTGGTGAGCACCGTGCCGGGCGTACCCGAACCGGCGGCGGCGCCCGTGGCGCCGGGAATGCCGCCGGGTGCGACCGTGCCGTTGTCGACCGTGACCGGACCGGTGATGGTGCCGCCACCGACCACGCCACCGCCCGTGCCGACCGTGACCGGGCCGCCCAGGGTGCCATCCACCACCACGTTGCCGCCGATCGTGCTGCCACCCGTGAAAGTGACGTTCGTGCCCACGCCGACCACGATGGTGCCCGCGGTCGTGGTGAGGTTGCCGATGTTGTTGAACACACCATTCGCCAGCGTGCCTTCGCCACCGCCGGTGACATGCAGCGTCGTGTCTGCCGTGCCATTCACCGTACCGGTGATCGTCGGCAGGTTCCCGTAACTCACGTTGAGCCCGCCGCCGCCGAGGTTCAGCGTTCCGGCGATCGCGCCCGCAACAGTCACGTCATTCGCGGTGCCGTTCAAGCCGGCCGTGGCACCGGCACCGACCGTCACCGCGCCGGTGTAGTTGTCGGTGGCGTTGAGCGTGCCGGCATTCACCGTGAGGCCGCCGGTGTAGTCACCGAGCGATCCACCCAGGGTCAGCGTGCCGCTACCCTCCTTGTCGATCCCGCCCGTGCCGGAAAGCGCACCGTTGAGGGTGAGGTCCTGGGCCCCATTCACCGTGACGCCGTTGCCACCGACACTGACGTTGTTCGGCAAGGTCACCGTGGTGCCGGCCTGCAAGGTGGCACCATCGATCGCAAGGCCACCCGTGCCCAGCGCGCCATCGCTGCCGACAGTGAGCGAACCCCCTTCGACCGTGGTACCGCCCGAGTAGGTATTGTTGCCGTTGAGGGTGAGCGCGGCGAGGTTGATCTTGATCAGTTGACCGGTGCCGCTGAGGGTCCCGTCGAGCGTCAGCGCCTGGTTGCCGGCCATGCTCAGATCGGCATTCAGCGCGATGTCATTCGCGAGGGTCAATGGCATCGTGCCGGCGAGGGATGCTGCGCCACCGACGGTGAGCGCGCCCGTGCCCAACGCCTGATCATTGCCAAGCACCAGGCCACCGGCGTTCAGCGTGACGCCGCCACTGAACAGGTTGGCACCGCCCAGCGTGAGGTTGGCCGCGCCGTTCTTCACCAGACCGCCGGTACCCGTGATCGTGCTGTCCACCGTGGCATCGGTAGCGCCACCGAGGGTCAACGTGCTTCCGCCCAGCGCCACGGTGCTGCCTGCCACGCCGCTGAGTGACGCGATCGACGGGTTACCGCCCGCGCTGATATCGAACGTGCCCGTGCCAGCGAGGTTGACCGCACCATCCGGCGACAGGCTGCCACCGGCGCCGATGGCCAGCGTACCCGCGTTGATCGTCGTGCCACCGGTGTACGTATTGGCACCGTCAAGCGTCAGTGTCGCCGCACCGTTCTTCGTGAGGCTACCCGCGCCAGCGATCACCCCGCCCAGCGTCATGTCGTTGCTGCCGGCGACGGTGAGGCCCGCATTGAGCGCCACATCATTCGCCAGCGTCACCGCGGTGTTCGCATCGAGCGTCGAGGTACCCCCTACCGTCATCGTCCCCGTGCCTAGCGCAGCGTTGTCGCCTGCCACCAGGCTGCCATCGTTAAGGGTGACACCACCGCTGAAGGTGTTCGCACCACCCAGCACCTGCGTACCCGCACCGTTCTTCACCAGGCCGCCGGTCCCGGAAATCACCCCGTTATAGGTCGCGTTACCGACGCCGCCCAACACCAGCGAGTTGCCGCCGAGCGTGACGGCGCTACCGGCGACCCCCGCGAGCTGGCCGATGTTCTGGTTGTTGTTGGCTCCGCTGATATCGAAGGTGGTGCCGGCGGCAGTCAGGGTGACCGCCCCCGTGGGCGACAGGCTGCCGCCGGCGCCGATCGCCAGCGTGCCGGCATCGATGAACGTGCCGCCCGTGTAGGTGTTCGTACCGGTCAGCGTTTCAATCGCCGCCCCCACCTTGGTCAGGCTACCGGTCCCGGCGATCGATCCGCCGAACGTGCCATCGGTAGCACCACCGACGACCAGCGCGTTACTCCCGATGTTCACGGTGCCATTGCCGACCAGCGTGCCGAACTGCTGCGTACCGTTACCGGCGGAGAGATCGAACGTGGCGCCCGCGGCGAGATTCACGATGCCGCTGGTTGCAAGGCTCGCGCCTGCGCCGAGCGCGAGGGTGCCCGCGTTGATATAGGTACCACCGGTATACGTGTTATTGCCATTCAATGTCAGCGTCGCCGCCCCATCCTTGCTCAGGCTACCCGTACCGCTGATCGTCCCGTTAAGGACCATGTCATGGGTGCCCAGCACATCGAGGCCCGCATTAAGTACGACGTCGTTGGAGAGTGTCACCGCGCTGCTCGCATCGAGCGTCGACGCGCCGCCTACCGTCAGCGAGCCCGTACCGAGCGCCGCGTTGTTACCGACGACCAGGCCGCCCGCATTCAACGTGACGCCACCGGTAAACGTGTTGGCCCCATTGAGCGTCTGCACGCCGGCACCATTCTTCACGACACCGCCGCTGCCGGCGATGACACCGTCGTACACGCTATCGGTCGCACCACCGAGAGTCAGTGAATTCCCACCGAGCGTCACGTGGCTACCGGCGACACCCGCCAGCGAGCCGATCGTCTGACCCGCGCCGCTGGCGGAGATATCGAACGTGCCGGTGCCCGCGAGATTCACCGCGCCGGTCGAGGCCAGGCTGCCACCCGCACCAAGCGCCAGCGTACCTGCGTTGATCGTGGTGCCACCGGTATACGTATTCGCCCCCGTGAGCGTCACCGTCGCGCTGCCATCCTTCAGCAGGCCGCCATCGCCGGCGAACGCGCCGCCGAAGGTCACCGCGTTGCTGCCAGGCAGATCCAGCGTGGTACCTGCCGCCAGGTTCACGTCGTTGCTGAGATTCAACACCGTGCTCGTGTCGAGCGACGCGTTGCCACCGACGCTTAGCGCCCCTGTGCCGAGCGCGCTGTCGTTACCCAGGACCAGGCCGCCGGCGTTCAGCGCGACGCCACCGCTGAACGTGTTGGCGCCACCGAGTTCCTGGATACCCGCGCCGTTCTTCACCAGGCCACCGGTACCGGCGATCAGGCCATCGTAGACACCATTGCCTACGCCACCCAGGGTCAGCGCATTGCCACCCAGGGTCACGGTGCTGCCCGCGACGCCATTGAGCAGACCGATCGTCTGGTTACCCGCTGCGCTGATGTCGAAGCCCGTGCCTGCGGCGGCCAGCGTGACCGCCCCTGCGGCGGCGAGGCTGCCACCCGCGCCGATCGCGAGGGTGCCGGCGTTGATCACCGTGCCGCCGGTGTACGTGTTAGCACCCGTAAGCGTTTCGGTGCCCACGCCTTCCTTGATGAGGCCACCGGTTCCACCGATGGCACCGGAAAACACGCCATTCGTCGCATCACCGATGGTGATCGAATTGGCACCGAGGTTCACATTACCGCCGCCGGCGAGCGTACCGACCTGCTGCGTGCCGTTGCCGGCGGAGAGATCCAGCGTGGCGCCGGCGAGGAGGTTCACGGTGCCGCTCGCCGCCAGGCTCGCCCCTGCGCCCAGCGCGAGCGTGCCGGCGTTGATGTTGGTGCCACCGGTGTAGGTGTTGTGGCCGTTGAGCGTTAGCGTGGCGGCGCCTTCCTTGGTCAGGCCGCCGGTGCCCGAAAGCGCCCCGTTCAAGGTGAGCGCGTTCGCGCCGAGGATCGTGAGACCGGCATTCAACGCGATGTCGTTGGCCAACGCGACCGGTCCAGTCGCATCCAGCGTGGCAGCACCGCCCACCGTGAGCGTGCCCGTGCCCAGGGCGGCATCGTTGCCGACCACGAGGCCGCCGGCATTGAGCGCCACACCACCGCTGAAGGTGCTCGCGCCGCCCAGTGTCTGCACGCCCGCGCCCACTTTCACCAGGCCACCGTTGCCGGTGAGCGTGCTATCCAGGACCTGGTTGGAACTATCGCCGAAGGTCAGCGTATGGCCGCCGAGGGCGAGCGTGCTGCCGGCGACGCCAGCCAATGCGCCGATCGTCTGGTTCGCCCCGCTCGCGCTGATGTCGAAAGCGCTACCCGCCGCGGCGAGGTTCACGCTACCCGACGCAGCGAGGCTGCCGCCCGCGCCGAGGGCGAGCGTGCCCGCGTTGATCGTGGTGCCGCCGGTGTAGGTGTTCGCGCCGGCAAGGGTCAGCGTGGCGGCACCCTCCTTCACCAGGCTGCCGGTACCCGCGAGCGTGCCGCCCAGGGTAAGCGCGTTGCTGCCGACCACCTCCAGGCTCGCACCCGCGCCCAGGTTCACCTCATTACCGACCACCACGACCGCGCTCGTGTCGAGCGAGGCTTGGCCTCCGACGTTGAGCGAGCCCGTGCCAAGTGCCCCGCCGTTGCCGAGCACCAGGCCGCCGGCGTTGAGGTTGACGCCGCCACTGAAGGTGTTCGCACCGCCCAGGGTCAGGACAGATGCGCCGTTCTTGGTGAGGTTGCCGGTGCCCGAGACGATGCCGCCGATCGCGATGTCCTGGCTGCCGAGCACGTTCAGCCCCGCGCCGAGGTTCACGCTATTGGCGAGCGCAATCGCTGCACTGCTATCCAGCGTACTGGCGCCGCTGACCGTCAAGGCGCCGCTACCTAACGCGTTGCTATTTCCTAGCAGCAAGCCACCACCGCCGACGGTCAACCCGCCGCTAAATGTATTCGCGCCGTTGAGCGTCAATAGCGACGCACCGCTCTTGGTGAGCGCGCCGGCTCCGGAGACAACGCCACCGAGGGTGAGGTTCTGGGCGCCTGGCAAGGTAAGCAACGTACCCGTACCGAGGCTCACGTTATTCGCAAGATTGAGCGCACCCGTGGAAGCCAGCGTCGCGTTGCCACCCACGGCCAGCGCACCCGTGCCAAGCGCACCATCGTTACCGAGCTGCAGCGTGCCAGCGTTGAGGTTCACCCCGCCGCTGAAGGTGTTCGCGCCGCCTAGCGCGAGTGTCGTCGCGCCGTTCTTGACGAGGCTGCCCGTGCCGCTGATCACGCCATTCAAGGTCGTGTTGAACGAGCCCGGCAAGGTCAGTGCCGCGCCGAGGTTCACGTTGTTGGTGAGGGTGAACGCCGCCGAGGTATCCAGTGTGCTGGCACCACCGACGCTGAGCGTGCCGGTACCGAGCGCACCGGCATTACCGAGCAGCAGGCCACCCGCGTTGAGCGCCACGCCACCCGCGAAGGTGTTCGCACCGCCGAGCGTCTGCACGCCTGCGCCGACCTTGACCAGGCCACCCGTGCCACTGATCGTGCCGAGCATGGCGCGCGAAAGGCCATCGCTACCGAACGTAAGCGTATTGGCACCGAGCGCGACCGTTGTACCGGCGACACCCGCCCATCCGCCGATGACCTGGTTACCGGCCGCGGCGATATCGAAACCAGCACCGGCGGTCGTAAGGTCGACCAACCCGCTTGCGGCGAGGCTGCCACCCGCGCCCAGCGCGACGGTACCCGCATTGACGGTGAGCCCGCCGGTGAAGCTGTTTGCACCGCCCAGCGTCAGTGTCGACGCACCGCTCTTCTGGATGCCGCCGGTGCCTGCGATTACGCCACCGAAGGTGAGCGGCTGACCACCCAGCACGTTGAGCGCGGCACCGCCGGCGAGGTTGATGCTGTTGCCAAGCGACAGGCCCGACACCGATGCATCGATGGTGGTGTTCGCGTTGACATTAAGCGCGCCCGTGCCTAGCGCCGCGCTGTTGCCGAGCAGAAGGCCGCCACCCAGGGTGGTCGTGCCGCCACTGAACGTATTTGCGCCATTGAGCGTGAGCAGCGAGGCACCGCTTTTCACCAGGTTGCCGGCCCCACTGACGACCCCGTTGAAGACAAGCGGCTGGCCGCCAAGCAGGTTCAGTGAACCACCCGCGCCGAGGTTCACGGCGTTGTTCAGCGCGAGGGCCGCGGTGCCATCCAGCGTCACCGTACCGCCCACGGAAAGCGCACCCGGGCCAAGCGCATTGCCACTGCTCACCAGCAATCCGCCGCCGTTGAGGGCGACGCCACCGGTCATGTTTGAGTTGTCACCCGACAGCGTCAACACCCCGGTGCCTACTTTCACCAGGCCGCCCGTGCCGACGAGGGTGCCCGCGTAGCTGGTGTTGGTGTTGAGACCGCCCAGCGTGAGCGTCCTGGCGCCAAGGGTCACGGAACCACCCGCGCCGGCCAGCGAACCGATCGTCTGGTTGGCCGCGGCCGAAATATCCAGGGTGGTGCCGGCGCTCAAGGACACGGCTGCGCTCGGCGACAGCGAGCCGCCCGCACCCAGCGCCACGGCACCGCCCGTGATGTTGAAGGCGCCGGTCATCAGGTTCGCGCCACCGAGCGTCAATGTACCCACCCCACTCTTGGTGAGGTTGCCCGCCCCGGAGAGCGTGCCATTCAGCGCCAGCGCCTGGCTGCCGAGCAGGTTGAGCGTGGCGCCCGCGTTCACCGCGATGTTGTTGGCGACGTTGAAGTTCGCCACCGTATCCAGCGAGGCGGTGCCGCCCACGGTGAGCGTGCCGGAACCCAGCGCGCCGGCGCTTCCGAGTACCAGGCCACCGGCGTTGAGATTGACGCCACCGCTGAACAGGTTGCTGCCACCCAGGCGGATGACGCCCGTGTCGGACACGGTAAGACCACCGGTGCCGCTGATGACGCCATTGAGGCTGAAGGCGTTGGTACCGCCCAGGGTCAGGCGCCCCGAATTCAGCAACACGTTATTCGCGAGCACAAGACCGGTTTGCGACGCGGCGATCGCGCCGCCATTCGCGGTGAGCGTGCCGGGGCCAAAGGCACCCGCGTTGTTGAAGTTGACCAGGCCATCGTTGATCGTGGTGTCGGCGCCCGCCACTGCACCGAGCAGGTTCCACGTACCGCTGTTGACCGTCAGGTGCTGGAAGTGGATGTATTGCGCGGCGTCGATCGAGGTGACCGCGCCACCCGTACCGGATCCTGGCCCGGTAGCATCATTCTGCAAGACCAGGAAGTTGTTGTTACCCGTGCCCGAGCCGCCATCGACGATACCGGCACCGCTCAGGTTGATACTGACCGTAAGGATCGGCGTGACCAGCGAGGTCCCATTGTTGGTCACGCTGGACCCGGACACCGCGGTGAACGTGTTGCCGGTCGCTGTATCGCCCAGGTTCACGCTGCCGCTGATCGAGCCAGCATTGACGAAGGTGTTGCCCTGGTTCGCCGTGAGTGAGGGCGCGAAAGCAATCCGCCCGGTGATCGTGCCGGTGTTGGTCATGTTGGTACGGGCGCCGCCGTACGAGATCACCGCCGGCGCATCGGATACCGTGAGCAGGCCCAGGCCGAGCGCCGTCATGTCGATGGTGCCGTTATTGACGATGGTGGTCGTGCCACCTGTGCCGTTCTGGGTGAGGATGGCCTGGCCACCGATGCCCAGGATCGAACCCACGTTGACCAGGCCCTTGATCGTGCCACCGGCCAGGTTGTTGATCGTGACCGCGTTCCCGCTGGCATTGCCCGCGAAGACACCGTTCGACACGATGCTGAGGCCACCACCCAGGTTCGGGTCGATCGTGCCCTGGTTGTTCAACGTGATGCCGTTACCGGTGAGGTTGATGCCCGAACCGCCGAGCAGGGGAAAGACCGTTAACGTGGCACCCGGCAGGATATTCGCCGTGACGTTATTCGTCGCGCTGCTGAATTGCGCACCATTCACACCCGAACAGGTGATGGTATTGGTGACCTGCGAGCACTGCGCGTAGGCAGCCTCGGGTATGAACGGTGCGGCGAGGAGGGATGCCAGTGCGAGGTAGACACCGCGGTGGCGTGGAAGACGGCCTGCGTTCGTTGCACGTGTGCTCATGAATTCGCCCCTGTCCCATGTCCATGGGTTTCCAAGGGAGCTTAGGCAGCGGTATCACGGCTGGGCTGCACGAAAGAGGCATGCCTATAAGCCAATAAGGCAACTAACGCGAGCCGGCGTCATCACACGGCACATACGTTGCTTAATCGGGACAGGCCATGAACACAAAACCTTGGCGCCTATCGCGTTACCAAGTGCTCGCATGCACTAATACGGAGAACGTCAATGCGGCGAGGCAGGAAAATCCTGGCGTGGGTGGTCGGCATCGTTGTGTTGCTGGTCATCGCCCTGATCCTCTTCATCGCGTTCTTCGACTGGAACCGGCTGAAGCCAACGATCAACGAGAAGGTGTCCGAGGCGATCGGCCGGCCGTTCGCGATCCAGGGC
This sequence comes from Luteibacter sp., assembly GCF_036500425.1. Taxonomy (GTDB): domain Bacteria; phylum Pseudomonadota; class Gammaproteobacteria; order Xanthomonadales; family Rhodanobacteraceae; genus Luteibacter. Next base: position 53,742 of record NZ_DASYCB010000038.1, on the reverse strand, counting down.
GATATCTCCGCGCATTGGGCCCGTGAGCCCGGCGAGGGTGGCTTGGTCAGCTTGATCCCGTGGCCGCATTTCACGGCGCGCGATATCGTCGTCACCAACCCGAGCTGGGCAAAGAACAACCGTTTCGCCCACCTCGATACGATCGACTTCCGCCTGGCCCCCTTCCCGCTGATCGCCCACCGCATCGTCATCCCCGAGATCCGCCTGGGGCAGCCGGCGATCGCGCTGGAGCGGCAGAAGGATGGCAGCAACACCTGGACCTTCAAACTTCCGGAAAGCAGTGGGCCCTCGGAATGGCAACTCGAGCTCAACGCCATTGCATTCGATAAGGGTCATATCGACCTGACCGATGCACAAAACCAGATCGCCATGGGCATCGATGTCAGCCCGCTCGGCAAGGGTGTTCCGTTCGACGAGATCATGGCGCAGCAGGAGAAGGATTCACGTGCACAGGCGAACAAAACCACCGGCGCCAGCGCAAAGCAAATGGCGAAGAGCAAAGCCGACGAAAACGATCAGCAGGACGAGACCAAGCGCAAGCAGGTTTACTACTTCGCCTGGGACGCCAAGGGCACTTACAAGAAATCGACCGTGGCAGCCAAGGCGCGCACGGGCGGTGTGCTTGCGCTGCGCGATGCGAGTCGCCCGTTCCCCGTGCAGGCCGATGCGCGCTTCGGCGACACCCACATCGCCTTTGTCGGCACGCTCACCGATCCGATCAACCTGGGCGCGCTCGATATCCGCCTGTGGTTCTCCGGCACCAGCATGTCGCACCTGTACGACCTGACCGGCATCACCCTGCCTGATACGCCGCCGTTCGCGACGGAAGGCCATCTCAAGGCGAACCTGAAAAAGAACAACAGCACCTTCGTCTACGAGAACTTCACCGGCAAGGTCGGTGGCAGCGATCTCGGCGGGACGCTCACCTTCAACACCGGCGGCGCCCGGCCCAGCCTCGTCGGCAACCTGAAATCGAACCAGCTGCTCTTCAGCGATCTCGCCCCGCTGGTTGGCGGAGGTTCCGATGCCGAGAAGGCCGAGCGCGGCGACGTGAAGAAACAACCGGATGGCAAGGTGTTGCCGGTCGAGCCGTTCAAAACCGATCGCTGGAACGCCATGGATGCCGATGTGCATTTCGTCGGCGCGAAGATCGTCCACGGCGAACGCCTGCCGATCAGCAACGTGGAAACCCACCTGATCATGAAGGATGCCGTGCTCACCCTGGATCCGCTGAAGTTCGGTGTGGCCGGTGGCACCGTAGGCAGCAATATTCGCCTGGATGGCAAGGCCGAGCCGCTGAAGGGACGCCTGAACCTGGGTGCCCGTCATCTCAAGCTGAAGGAACTGTTCCCCACTTTCGCGCCGATGCAGACCAGCTTCGGCGAGATGAATGGCGATGCGTCGTTCACGGCCGTGGGCAATTCGCCGGCGGCCTTGCTGGGCAGCTCGAATGGTGAGCTCAAACTCCTGATCAACGATGGCGCGGTGAGTTCCTCGCTGCTTGAACTTGCTGGCCTCAATGTCGGTAGCTACGTGGTCGGCCGCTTCTTCGGCGATGACGTGGTGAAGATCAACTGCATGGCGGCCGACCTGGTATCGACCAACGGCGTGATGGAGTCGCGGGTGTTCGCCCTGGATACCGAGAAGGCACTGATCAACGTCAACGGTGATATCAACTTCAAGGATGAGAAGCTCAACCTCGATATCGTCCCGCACACCAAGGGCTTCCGCATCTTCTCGCTGCGCTCGCCGCTGTACGTGCATGGCACGTTCGCCAACCCCTCGCCGGGTGTCCATGCCGGCCCGCTGATCCTGCGCGGTGGCGGTGCCGTCGCCCTGTTCTTCGCCGCCCCGATCGCCGCCCTCGCCCCACTGATGGTGCCTGAGAGCGGCAAGGCCAACGCCGTCACCTGCCAACCCCTCCTTGACGACCTCAAGAGCGCCCCCCCCCAAGCCCCCCCCCCCGCTCCTACACGGGGCGGTGTACGCGCTACAGTGCCGGGCATGCCCTTCACCGACGACGACCTCACCACTCTGCAAGCCGAAGGCGTTCCCGCCCTGCCGGTGCCGCTGCGGCACGGCATGCTTGCACGGGGTGGCAACACGATCTGGTACGGCGTGTTCGGCAAGGGCGCACCGGTGATACTCCTCCACGGCGGCATGGGCAGCAGCGAAAACTGGGCCTACCTGATCCCGGCCTTGGTCGCCCACGGCTACCAGGCCATCGTCATCGACAGCCGCGGCCAGGGGCGCAGCGGCTGGAATGGCGAGCCCTTCCGCTACGACGGCATGGCGCGCGATGTCGAGGCCATCATGGACCGCTTAGGTGTAGCCAGCGCGCCGATCGTGGGCTGGAGCGACGGCGCGGATACCGGCCTGGTCCTGGCCGACCTGGCGCCGGAACGCGTGTCACGGTTGTTCTTCTTCGCCTGCAACGTTGACCCGGGTGGAGTGAAGCCATTCGAGTTCACACCCGTGATCGGGCGAATCCTCGAAAACCACCGCAGTACGTATGCCCGGCTCTCGCCCCATCCCGAACGCTTCGATGACGTGTTCGAGGCGGTGCAAGCCATGCAGTCCACGCAGCCGGACTACACCGCCACTCAGCTCGCCACGATCCGCGCACCGACGCACGTGGTCCTTGGCGAAGGCGACGAGTTCATCCGCCGGGACCACGCCGAGTACCTGGCCCGCACCCTGCCCAACGCCACATTTCAACTCCTGCCCGACGTCACCCACTTCGCGCCCCTACAACGCCCCGGCACCTTCAACGCCGCCGTCCTCAACTTCCTCAACCCCCTGTAGGAGCGCGCTTGCGCACGATGAGTGCTTACGACAAGCCCCATCGCGCGCAAGCGCGCTCCTACACGGGCGGGTCGGGTAAAGTGCGCGGATGTCGCCGACCCGCAAAGCCCTCTTCCAGATCCACTTCTGCGTCTTGCTCTGGGGCTTCACGGCTATCCTCGGCAAGCTGATCACCCTGGCGGCGCTGCCGCTGGTGTGGTGGCGCATGTTACTGGTCTCCGCCGCCCTGCTCTGCGTGCCGCGCGTCTGGCGCGGCCTCCGGGCGATGCCGCCGCGCTTGCTGATGACCTATGCCGGCATAGGCGTGGTGGTGGCGTTGCACTGGCTCACCTTTTACGGCGCGATCAAACTGGCCAATGCCTCGGTGGCGGCTACCTGTATCGCCATGTGCCCTGCCTTCCTTTCGGTGGTCGAGCCGTGGATCGCGAAGCGGCCGTTCGAGGCGCGCGAGCTGTTGCTCGGTGCCGCCGTGGTCCCGGGCGTGGCACTGGTCGCTGGTGGCGTGCCTGATGACATGCACCTGGGTCTCGCGATTGGCGTGCTATCCGCGCTGTTCGTCGCGTTCTTCGGTGCGTTGAACAAGCGCTACATCGAGCACGCGGATTCGTTGACGGTGACCTGCGTGGAGTTGGGCGCCGGGACGGTGTTTCTCACGCTGGCGGCGCCGTTCATCCCGGGGCCTGCGTTCGTGTTGCCCAACGGCCACGATGCGGTACTGATGGTGGTACTGGCCTTTGGCTGCACGCTGTTGCCGTTCGCGCTGGCATTGTCGGCGCTGCGTCACCTTTCGGCGTTCGCGACGCAGATGGTGACTAACCTGGAGCCGGTGTATGCGATCGTGCTGGCCATTCCGTTGCTCGGCGAGCAGCGTGAGCTGGGGTGGGCGTTTTACCTGGGTGTCACGGTGATCCTGGCCGCCGTCTTCGCCCACCCGTTTCTGCACAAGGGTGAGAAGGCCGCGCCCTCCGACCTTGTCGCGCCGTGAATCGCGCGCAAGCGCGCTCCTACATGAGATCTGCGCAGGGTTTGTGTAGGAGCTTGCTTGCAAGCGATCGCCCGCGTGCGAAAACGTCGCGCGGACCGACGGAAGTGCGCCGGAGGCGCAACCGCAACCGCTTAGGCGCGGCCGCGGGCCTTGACGGTGCGGGCGCGGCGGGCGCGCTGGGCGGCCGAACGGGTGGCGCCCTTTTTCTGGGGTGACAAGCGCTTGGCCTGCGAGCGCGGGCGGGAGGTCATGGCGGGGATCTCTGGGGAGGAGGAACGGCTGCCGGGAGAGCCGACTGTGCGGCCCTCCCGGTGAAAAACCCGCTAAGAGGGTGTCAGATCAACTTGATTTCGCGCAGACGTTCCTGAAGGTACTCGTGCGCCGTGATCGGCTCCGGGTAACGCTTCGGGTTCTCCGGGGTGATGCACGACGGCAGCACATCCAGCACCACGTCGGGGTTCGGGTGCAGGAAGAACGGCACCGAATAACGCGCCTTGCGCGCGGCATCGCCCTGCGGGTTGGTCACGCGGTGCGTGGTCGAGGGATAGACGTGGTTGGTCAGGCGCTGGAGCATATCGCCGATGTTCACGACGATCGCGTCACCTTCGCTGGTGATCGGCAGCCATTCGCCGTCACTGAATACTTCCAGGCCAGCCATGCTGGCGCCGACCAGCAAGGTGATGAAGTTGATGTCTTCGTGCGCGCCGGCGCGGACGTTCGGCACATCGGTCTGGGTGATCGGCGGGTAGTGGATCGGGCGCAGGATGGAGTTGCCCACGTTCACCTTGTCGGCGAAGAAGTTCTCCGGCAGCTCGATGTGCAGGGCCAGCGCGCGCAGCACGCGCGAACCCAGGTCATCCAGGGCCTGGTACAGGCCGTAACCGGCTTCCTTGAACGACGGCACTTCTTCCGGCCACACGTTGGGCGGCATCACGTCGGCGAACTTCGAATCGCGTGGGATCTCGCGACCGACGTGCCAGAACTCCTTCAGGTCGGCGAACTTCGAATCCTTCGCCGTTTCCACCTTGAACGGGGTGTAGCCACGGGCACCGCCGCCACCGGGGATGTGGTACTTGCGCTTCACCTCGTCCGGCAGCGCAAAGAACGCCTTGAACGCCTCGTAGGCGCCATCGATGGCTTCCTTGGGGATACCGTGGCCGCTGATGCAGCAGAAGCCGAATTCGCGGTACGCGGCGCCGAGTTCGGCGACGAACGCGTCGCGATCGGTCTCATAGCGGCGGATATCGAGGGTGGGGACCTTCTTCATCGGGGTGACCTGCATTCGGGCATGAAAAAGCCGGCGCGGGGTGACCGCGCCGGCCGGAGGCGTGATTTGGGCTCAGGCGGTGGCCTGGGCTGCTGATTTTACGGCTTCCGCGAGCTGTCCCGCTAGCCGGTTCACTTCATCCGCATCGGCGGCCTCGATCGTGACCCGGACCAGGGGTTCGGTGCCGGAGGCGCGCAGTACGACGCGGCCACGGCCTTCCAGCGCGGCTTCCACCTCGGCCAGGGCCTGTTTCACCGTGTCCGTGCCGAGCGCCGCCTTGGCGCCCTCGACGCGGACGTTGAGCATGGTCTGCGGCAACTTGACCAGCCCCGCGCGGGCCTCGGCGAACGTTTCGCCAGTGTCGGCAAGGGTTTCAAGCAAGGCCAGGGCGGCGACGATGCCGTCGCCGGTGGTGAAGCGGTCCAGGCACAGGACGTGGCCGGAGGTCTCGCCGCCGAGGATGCCGCCGTGCTCCTTCAGCTGCTGCAGCACGTAGCGGTCGCCAACGTTGGCGCGGATGAACGGAATCTCCAGCTGCTTGAGCGCACGCTGTAGTCCGTAGTTGCTCATGAGGGTACCGACCACCGGGCCGGGCAGCGTCGCCTTCTGCTTCCAGTGGCGGGCGATGACATAGAGCATGTCGTCACCATCGGTGACCGTGCCGTCCTTGTCGATGATGCGCACGCGATCGCCATCGCCGTCGAAAGCGATGCCGAGGTCGGCGCCCTTCTCGACCACGGTGCGCGCCAGCGCCTCGGGCGAGGTGGAGCCGACGCCGCGGTTGATGTTCAGGCCATCGGGCTCGGCACCGATCGTGGTGACCTCGGCGCCGAGGTCGCTGAAGACCTTGGGCGCGACCTGGTAGGTGGCGCCGTGGGCGCAATCCAGCACGATGCGCATGCCGTTGAGCGAGAACTCGTCGGACACGGTGGATTTGCAGAACTCGGCGTAGCGGGTCACCGCGTCGTCGACGCGCTTGGCCTTGCCCAGCGCCTCGGAGGCCACGGTGGCGAATTCCGCCTCGAGTTCGGCTTCGATCTCCGCCTCCAGCGCGTCGTCGAGCTTTTCGCCCTGGCCGGAAAAGAACTTGATGCCGTTGTCCTGGTGCGGGTTATGCGAGGCACTGATGACGATGCCGGCATCGGCACGCAGGGATCGGGTGAGGTAGGCCACGCCCGGGGTCGGCATGGGGCCGAGCAGGCGCACGTCGGCGCCTGAGGCGACCAGGCCGGCTTCAAGGGCGGATTCGAACATGTAGCCGGAGACCCGGGTGTCCTTGCCGATCACCACCATGACCTTGCGCGAATGGTCGCGGCGATCCGGACCGGTGCCGCTGGGACGGTTGTCGACGGCGCGGCGGCGCGCCAGCACGGCACCCGCGGCGCGGCCCAGGCGCAGGATGAAATCGGCACTGATCGGGTAGGAGCCGACCTGGCCACGGATGCCGTCGGTTCCGAAGTATTTACGTTCGCTCATGGCGCTAACTCCTTCCTGGGACGGGGATCATACCCCTCCCGGGGTGCCCCGGAACCCCTGCGCCCGGACAGGCCAGATGGCTGAGGTGTAGGGGCGCGCTTGCGCGCTCCTACAAGGGCCCCGGGGCTTTATTCGTCGTCGGGCCAGCGGGGCATGGCGGGCTTGTCGATGCGGGGGGCGGTGTCGCCGGCTTTGACGGCGTCCCAGACCTTCAGGGCATCGACCGTGGGAGCCACGTCGTGGGCGCGGACGATCACCGCGCCGCGCTGGGCGGCGATAAGGGCGGCGGCCACGGAGCCGGCGGCGCGGGCGGCCGGGTCGGTGCGGCCCGTAAGCTGGCCGATCATGCTCTTGCGCGACAGGCCGATGAACACCCCGGCGCCGAGCTCGGCGAAACGCGCGGTGGCGCGCAGCAAGGCAAGGTTATGTTCCAGGTTCTTGCCGAATCCGAAGCCCGGGTCCACGAGGACACGTTTGCGATCAATACCGGACAGTTCGCAGGCGAACAACCGGTCGGTGAGGAACCGGTGCACTTCGCCGACCACGTCGTCGTAGCTTGGATCATCCTGCATGCCACGCGGCTCGCCCTGCATATGCATGAGGCAGACTGGCACGCGCAGTTCCGCCGCGGCGTCCAGCGCGCCTTCGCGGCGCAGGGCGAACACGTCGTTGATCAGGCCCGCACCTGCGCCCACGGCGGCGCGCATGACCTCGGGCTTCGACGTATCGATCGAGATCGGCAGTGTCGTCGCCGCGGCCAGGCGTTCGATCAGCGGGACGACCCGGCGAATTTCTTCCTCGGCCGATACATCGTCGGCACCCGGGCGGGTGGATTCGCCGCCGATGTCGAGCAGGTCGGCGCCCTCTTCCGCGAGCCGCATGGCATGCGCGTAGGCGGCTTCCAGCGTGGTGTGCTGGCCGCCATCGGAGAACGAATCCGGCGTCACGTTGATGATGCCCGCGACGCGCGGGCGATCCAGCACCAGCGCGCGGCCATTGCAGTCAAGCGTCGTGGCGAAGAGGTTGGCGACCATGGTTCAGCCCTGCTGTGTGCCGGCGATCTGGCCCATGAAGCGGCGGTAGTAGGCGAGTTCTTCGATGGAATCGCGGATATCGGACAGCGCGGTATGCGCCGAATCCTTCGAGAAGCCCTTCGCGATCTCCGGCGACCAGCGGCGCGACAGCTCCTTCAGCGTGGAGACGTCGAGGTTGCGGTAGTGGAAGTAGCGCTCCAGCGCCGGCATCTCGCGATGCAGGAAGCGACGATCCTGGCAGATCGAGTTGCCGCACATCGGCGACTTGCCCGCGGGCACCCACTTCTGCAGGAAGGCGATGGTGGCCTTCTCCGCTTCCTCCGGCGAGACGTCGGATTCCACGGCGCGCTGCCACAAGCCCGAGCGGCCATGCTGGTTGCGGTTCCAGGCATCCATCTGCTGCAGGCGGGCATCGCTGTGGCTGATGGCGAACACCGGTCCCTCGGCCAGCACCTTGAGATCCTTGTCCGTCACGACCGTGGCGATCTCCAGGATGGAATCGTTGTCCGTATCCAGCCCGGTCATCTCAAGGTCGATCCAGATGAGGTTGTCTTCGTGCGCTGGTGTCATGAGGGCTCCTTTGAGTGTTGGTCAGTCTACCTCGCCCTCCCCCCGCATGCGATCATGCCCGGATGGCCGAACCGACCTTCTTCTGGCACGACTACGAGACCTTTGGCGCCGACCCGCGGCGGGACCGTCCCAGCCAGTTCGCCGGCATCCGCACCGATGCCCACCTTGAGATCGTCGGCGAGCCGGTCATGGTGTACTGCAAGCCGCCGCGCGATATGCCGCCGCAGCCGGCCGCGTGCCTGATCACGGGTATCGCCCCGCAGCGGGCCGAGCGTGAAGGCCTCTCCGAGGCGGATTTTGCCGCCGTGGTGCATGAACAGCTGGCCATGCCGGGCACCTGCGGCGTCGGCTACAACTCGCTGCGCTTCGACGATGAGTTCACCCGCCACCTGCTCTATCGCAATTTCTACGAGCCGTACGCCCGTGAATACGAGAACGGCAATTCACGCTGGGACCTGATCGATCTGGTCCGCCTGTGCCAGGCGCTGCGGCCCGATGGGATCACCTGGCCTACGCGTGAAGACGGCACGCCGAGCTTCAAGCTCGAGCACCTGGCCGCCGCCAACCAGCTGAAGCAGGATCGCGCCCACGATGCACTCTCCGATGTGGAAGCGCTGATCGGCCTGGCCCGGCTCATCCGCACCCACCAGCCCAAGCTGTGGGAATGGTACTTCGGCCTGCGCCGCAAGCAGCGGGTGTTCGAGATGCTCGACGTGGCGGCGATGACACCGGTCGTGCACGTCTCGTCGCGCTACCCGGCCAGCCGGCAATGCCTGACCGTGGTCGTGCCGCTATCCGTTCACCCGTCGCGGGCCGGCGAAGTCATCGTCTACGACCTCAGCGTGGACCCGACCGACCTGCTCAGCCTGGAGCCCGGCGATATCGCCGACCGCGTATTCACCTCGCGGGCCGATCTTCCCGAAGGCGTGGAACGGATCGCGCTGCGGACCATCCGTGCGAACCACGCGCCGGCGCTGGCACCGCTTTCCGTGCTGAAGGGCGTGGACCATGCCCGGCTGGGCCTGGACATGGCCCTCGTCGACCGGCACCTGGCGATGCTGCGTGAGGCCCCGGGCCTGGCGGAGAAGTTGCGCCGGGTCTACGGTGCCGCCGCGGACATGCCGCCGGCTGGCGATCCGGAGCTCGCGCTGTATGGCGGCTTCCTGCCCGATGCCGATCGCCGCCTGCTTTCTGAAGTGCGCGCCACGCCGCCCGGGCAACTGGGCAGCGGCCGTTTCACCTTTCGCGATCCGCGTTATGCCGAGCTGCTGTTCCGCTACCGCGCCCGCAACTGGCCGGATACGCTGACCGTCGACGAACACGACCGCTGGGAAGCCTTCCGCGTGGATCGACTCACCCGCCAGGGCCCGCTGACCACACTGACCCTGGCTGACTACAGCACCGAACTGGCCACCCTGCGCCTGCTACCCGGCGCGCCCCTGCCCCTGCTCGATGAGCTGGAGGCGTGGGGCGAAACCCTGCTCTGAGTCCCTTATGCCGCATACCGCCTATTTCACGCCCGCCACCTTCAGGTTCTTCAAGGCGCTGGCCCGTAATAACAGCCGCGAATGGTTCCAGGCGCACAAGGAGGACTACGAGCGCCACGTGCGCGAGCCGTTCACCGCGCTGATCACCGACATGCAGGCGCCGCTGGCGAAGATCAGCCCGCATTTCCGGGCGGACCCGCGCAAGGTCGGCGGCTCGCTGTACCGCATCCACCGCGATACGCGCTTCGCCAACGACAAGCAGCCGTACAAGAACTGGCAGGGCTCACGCTTCTTCCACGAGCGCCGGCATGAGATCCAGGCGCCGGGTTTTTACCTGCACATCCAGCCGGGCGAATGCTTCGTCGGCGGTGGCATGTGGCATCCGGAATCGCCGGTGCTGAAGAAGCTGCGCGATTTCCTCGCCGATAACCCGGATTCGTGGAAGCGCGCGACGCATACCAAGGCGTTCCAGGAACGCTATGCATGGTGGGGCGAAAGCCTGACCCGGCCGCCGCGCGGGTTCGATGCGAACCACGAGCTGATTGAAGACCTGAAGCGGAAAAACTTCGCCGCCGGGCAGGATTTCGACGAGGCGATGGCGTGTTCGGCCGAATTGCTGCCGTTCGTGGTCGATAACTTCAAGCGCCTGGCCCCGATGGTCGATTACCTCTGCGCCGCCCAGGAACTCGAGTTCTAAAGCCCCGCCCTGTAGGAGCGCGCTTGCGCGCGATCGGTGCTTGCCACGACCTCGAATCGCGCGCAAGCGCGCTCCTACAAAATACCGGAGCGGTGTCAGGTTTCGTAGAGTTCGATGGGTTGGTCGTCGGGGTCGGCGAAGAAGGTGTAGCGCTTGCCGGTGTATTCGTCGATGCGGATCGGCTCGCAGGCCACGCCGTGGGATATCACGCGTGCTACCGCTTCATCGATGTCGGCGACCGCGAACGCGATGTGCCGTAACCCCTGCGCTTCCGGGCGTGACACCCGTGGTGGTGGTGCGGGAAATGAGAACAGCTCGATCTGCACACCCGGACTTACTTCCAGGTCGAGCTTCCACGAATCGCGCGCCTCGCGGTACACCTCGTGGATCACCTTCAGACCGAGCACCTCGGTGTAGAACGCCTTCGACCGCGGGTAATCCGAGCAGATGATCGCGACGTGGTGGATAGCCTTCAGCATGCTTCCCCTCATGCCTCGTCAAACGGAAAAGCAAGCACATCGGCGATACGATCGGTATCGGCCAGCACCATCAGCAAGCGCTCCACGCCCAGCGCCACGCCTGCGCAGTCGGGCAGGTTGCCGAGCACGGCCAGCAGGTTTTCATCCATCGGCACCTCATGCTGCCCACGTTCGCGGCGCACGGCGTTATCACGCTCGAACCGGGAACGTTGCTCCTGCGCGTCGTTGAGTTCGTGGTAGCCGTTGGCCACCTCGTACGGCCCGACATATACCTCGAAGCGCTCGGCGACCGGCGGCTCGACCTTGCGGATTCGCGCCAACGCACACTGCGAGGCCGGGAAATCCGAGACCACGGTGATCCGGTCACGGGTGAAGGTAGGCTGGATCCGGTGGGTCATCAGCAGGTCGAGCCAGTCATCACGCGTGAGACCTTCGCCGTTGATGTGCACATCGCCCATCGCCGCTTGCAACACCTCAATGGAATCACTCAGGGCATCCACGCCGACCGCATCATGGAACAGGCCGCGGTAGGTCGTCTCCACGATATCGAACGTACGCCCCGCCTGAAGCATCAGCTTCTCGAGCAGGTCGATCACTTCGCGGGCGAGGCGCGCATCATCCCAACCCACCCGGTACCACTCAAGCATGGTGAATTCCGGGTTGTGCCGGCCGCCGGCCTCGCCATCGCGGAAGACCCGGCCCAGTTCATAGCAATCGCCCAGGCCAGCAGCCAGCAGGCGTTTCAACGGGAACTCGGGCGAGGTTCGCATCCAGCGCTGTGCGGCACCTGCATCGACATGGCCGGTGAAGCGCGTGTGGAAACTCTGGATATTCGGATCCGTGTTGCCTGCCGCCGAGAGCATCGGTGTTTCCACCTCAAGTACGCCGCGCTCGGCAAAGAAATCGCGGATGCGCGCGTACGTGGCGGCGCGCAGACGCAGGTGCTTCAGATCCTGGCTCACGGCGCGACCCCGTGCTGTTCGAGCAGCGCGATGAGATCCGCTTCCGTATGCACCGGAACACCCAGCTCGTTGGCCTTGTCCAGCTTCGAGCCCGCGGCTTCGCCCGCGAACACGCCCGTCGTTTTCTTCGACACCGACCCAGCCACCTTCGCGCCCAGCGATTCGAGGCGCTCCGTCGCATCGTCGCGCTTCAGCGTTTCCATGGCGCCGGTGATGACATAGGTATGGCCTTCAAGCGGCAACGCTGCGGCGGCCTGCGCCGGCAGGGCTTCCAGCAGCGCACGCATCGCCCAGTCGCTGCGCGCCAGTTCGGCTGCCTGCTTCGGATCGGCGAGGTAGGCGGTGAGGTTCGATGCCGCAGCCTGCGGCACGCCAGCCACGATCCACTGGTGCTCGCTGGCCTTCACCAGCGCCTCCAGCGAGGCGTACTGCTTGCCGAGCAGTGCCGTGCTTTTCGGGCCGAGCTTCGGCACCTTGGCCGAATCGAGCAGGACGTCCAGGCCCAGGCGGTCGCGCAGCTTCGGCGATGGCGCACCTTCATCCGCGAAGGTGATGCCCGCGGCGAGCAGTGCATCGACGACCTTCTCGTTACCTGCCTGCTCGAAGAACGTGGCGATGGACGTGGCGACCTCATCGCCGATATCCGGCAGCACGCGCAACACCGGTGCGGGCGTGCGCCGGACTACCGCGAGCGAACCCAGCCACAGCGCCAGGGTCTTCGCGGTGCTCTCGCCGATATGCATGATGCCGAGGCCGAACAGAAAGCGCGGCAGCGTGGAGTGCTTGCTGGCCTCGATCGAGTCGACCAGGTTCTCGGCCCACTTGGTGGCGACCTTGCCCTGCTTCACCGTCTCGGGCGTCGAGCCATCACGCTCGTCCGCGCGGCGCTTCATGTCGATGAAGCTCTCCACGGTGAGGCCATACAGGTCGGCCGGCGTCTTCACCATGTCGAACTCGACCAGCGCATCGACGAAGCGATCGCCCAGGCCATCGATATCCATGGCACGACGTGACGCGAAGTGGATCAGCGCTTCCTTGCGTTGCGCGGCGCAGATCAGGCCGCCCGAGCAGCGATACGCCGCGGCGCCTTCTTCGCGAATGATTTCGGAGTTGCACACCGGGCAGTGCGACGGCATATGCCAGGGCACCGTGCCCTCCGGGCGGTGGTCTTCGACCACGCGGGCGACTTCCGGAATGACATCGCCCGCGCGGCGCACGATCACGCTATCGCCCACGCGGACATCGAGACGGGCAACCTGATCGGCATTGTGCAGGGTGGCGTTGGTCACGGTAACGCCGCCGACCGAGACCGGGGTCAAGCGCGCCACGGGCGTCGCGGCGCCGGTGCGGCCGATCTGGATCTCGATCGCCTCCACCGTCGTCATCTGCTCCTGCGCGGGGTATTTGTGCGCGATCGCCCAGCGTGGCGCGCGCGAGACAAAGCCCATTTCCTGCTGGCCTGCGTAGTCATCGAGCTTGTAGACGACGCCGTCGATGTCGTACGGCAGGCTGTCGCGTTTGCCACCGATCTTGCGGAAATAGGCGATCAGGCCGTCGAAGCCCGACGCGGTCGACACCTCGGGCGACACGGGAAAGCCCCAGGCGCGCAGCTGCTGCAGCGTGGCCGAATGCGTCTCCGGCAGCTCGCCGTCTTCGACGCGGCCCACGGCGTAAGCGAAAAAGGCCAACGGCCGCTTCGCGGTAATCGCCGGATCGAGCTGGCGCAGTGAGCCGGCGGCCCCGTTGCGCGGGTTGGCCAGCGGCTTCTCGCCACGGTGGCGCGCACGCTCATTGAAGGCTTCGAAGCCGGCGCGCGGCATGATCACTTCGCCACGCACTTCCAGCACGCGCGGCCAGCCTTCGCCGCGCAGGCGTAGCGGGATCGCCTTCACCGTGCGCAAGTTGGCCGTGACGTCTTCACCGACGGCGCCATCGCCGCGCGTCGCGCCCTGCACGAACACGCCGTTTTCGTAACGCAGGCTGATCGCTAGGCCGTCGAGCTTCGGCTCCACCGAGAATACCGGCTTGCTACGACCCAGGGTCTGCTCGATGCGGCGTTCGAAGTCGGCTACTTCGCGGTATTTCTCCCGGTCCGACTCGCCTTCGGTCTCGAAGGCATTGCCCAGCGAGAGCATCGGCACCGCGTGGGTGACCTCGGCGAAGCCGCCGTGGGCCCGCGCGCCGACGCGACGGGTGGGCGAGTCATCGGTGGCCAGGTCCGGGTACTGCGCTTCCAGCCCCTCGAGTTCGCGCACGAACGTGTCGTAATCGGCGTCGGCGAGGTCCGGATCGTCCAACACGTGGTACTTGTAGTTCGCATCCTCGATGCGCTGGCGAAGCTCGGCGGCACGCGCGGCGGCGTCGACGGGGGTGTTGGCGTGGGGCATGTGCAGGATCCGTGATGAAGGCGCGTGGCCAACGCGACCTTAAAGGTTCGGCCGAAGAGGCGTCAAAAGCAATATCTCCATTCCGTTATAATGGCTTGGCCATGCCTGCCGACGACGTCATCGAAAATCCCCACACCCCCGACGTCCACGCCCTACCCTCTGACAAACCCGCCCTGGCTCCGGCCGAGCCCTCCAGCAAGGCGCGCTACCGCGGCCTGATCTGGCTGGTGGCCGCCGGCTTCTTCATGCAGGCGCTGGATTCCACCATCGTGAACACGGCCGTGCCGTCGATCGCGAACGCGCTGGAGGTCACCCCGCTGAGCATGCGCACCGCGCTGACCAGCTATGTGCTGACCCTGGCGATTTTCATCCCCATGAGCCCGTGGCTTTGCGATCGCTTTGGTACACGCAAGGTCTATGCGGGTGCGATCCTGGTCTTCGCGCTGGGCTCGCTGTTGTGCGGTATTGCGCAATCGCTGCCGCAACTGGTCGCGGCGCGCGTGGTACAAGGCCTGGGCGGCGCGGCGTTGATGCCGGTAGGCCGGTATGTGCTGGTGCGCAGCATCGACCGCCGCGAATTCGTGAGCTCGATGAGCACGGTAGCCACCTTCGGCCTGCTCGGCTCGGTGTTCGGGCCGCTGCTCGGTGGCGCCATCGTCGAGTACACCCACTGGCGGCTGATCTTCCTGATCAACGTGCCGGTGAGCCTGGTCGGCCTGTGGCTGAATACGCGCGAGATGCCGGATTACCGGCTGGACCGCGCCAATCGCTTCGACATGCTCGGTTTCGTGCTGTTCGCGGGCACCTCGGCGCTATGCCTGCTCGTCGCGGAGACGGTCGGCGGCCACGGCCGGCCGCTGTGGATCGCGGCTTCGGGCGCCGGTGCCGTGCTGCTGGGGGCGTTGTATGTACGGCATAGCCGGCGCACGCCGTTCCCGGTGAGCGATCTCTCCCTGCTGAAGGTGCGCAGCGTGTGGGTCGCGCTGGCCGGCAACCTGTTTACCCGGCTCGGCGTGTCCGGCATGTACCTGCTGCTGGTGCTGTTCCTGCAGATCGGCTGCGGGTGGTCGCCGCTGGTGGCCGGCTTGATGATGGTGCCGCAGGCGCTGGGCTCGATCACGGTGAAGCCGTTCATCCACCGCCTGCTCGCTCAGTTCGGCTACCGCCGCCTGTTGCTCGGCAACACGATCCTGGTCAGCGCCGTGCTGTGCGCGTTCGCGCTGCTGGATACCGATACGCCGACCTGGATCATCGCCTTGTTCGTTTATGCGTACGGCATGGTGATGTCCGTGCAGTACACCTCGATGAATACGCTGGTGTATGTGGATGTAGACGTGAAGCAGGCTTCGATGGCCTCCTCCATGGCCTCGACCGCGCAATATCTGTCGATGAGCTTCGGTATCGCCCTCGCAACCCTGTTGATGGCCGGCTTCCTCGGCTCGTCCGACCGACACCCCTACGTGTGGGCCTTCCGCTGGTCGGTGATCGTGCTGGGCCTGATCACCCTGGCCGCGAGCTGGGTATTCAGCCGCCTGCGCGATACGCGTGAACCCAGGGTCGCCACGGCGGCCGGATAGCGGCTACCCTCGGGAAGCCGCGGCTACCGGCGGCGTTTGATCAGGACCGATCACCATGCACGACTCCGCAGGCATCCTGCTGACCCTTTTCATCATCTTTGTCGCCGCGCAGATCGGCGGCGAGATCGCGCAACGCCTTAAATTACCGGCTGTCGTGGGTGAAATCGCCGCCGGCTGCGTCATCGGCCCGAGCGCGCTCGGCTGGGTTGCGCTGCCTGATATCGCGGCCGGTACACCGCTCGATGTGCTCGCCGAAATCGGCGTCATCCTGCTCCTTTTCTCAGTCGGACTGGAAACACGACTCGACGACCTGAAGAAGGTCGGGGCGAGCGCCTTCCTCGTCGGCATCCTCGGGGTGTTTATCCCGTTCGGGCTCGGTGCGCTGTGGGCGCATGGGTCGGGTTTCGATTGGATCCGCTCGATGTTCGTGGCCGCGGCCTTCGTCGCGACCTCGGCCGGCATCACCGCGCGTGTGCTGCAGGAACTGGGCGTCCTGCAGCGGCAGGAGTCGCGGATCATCCTGGGCGCGGCGGTCATCGATGACATTCTCGCCATGCTCTTGCTCGGCGTCGTTTCGTCGTTGCAGGGCGGCGGCAACGTGGATGTCGGCAGCCTGGTCGGCACGTTGGTCGGCGCGGTCGGATTCGTCGCCGTGATCGGCTGGGGTGGTACCCGAGTCATGCGGCGTGGTTCAGGCTGGCTGGAGAAACCTTCCAACCCGATGTCCGTGCTGACCATCGTGCTGGCCCTGTGCCTGGGCCTGGCCTACCTCTCCATGCGCTTCCACCTGGCCGCGATCATCGGCGCCTTCCTGGCCGGCATGATCGCGTCGGAGACGAGCCAGCGGCACCAGCTCGAGGAACAGACCGCTCCCCTGCTCGCCTTCCTCACCCCGTTCTTCTTCGTCGTCACCGGCGCCAAGGTGAACCTCAGCGCGCTTGCTTCGTCGGAAGCCCTGCTCGCCCTGCTCGTGGTCACCGTGATCGCGATTTTCTCCAAGCTGGCCGGTGGTTTCCTGGGTGCGCTGAAGCTGGGCAAGCGTGGCGCCACGATCGTCGGCTTCGGCATGGTCCCGCGCGGTGAAGTCGGCGTGGTCATCGCCAGCCTGGGCCTTGCCGCGGGCGTGTTCGACGAGACGATCTATGCCGTGATCGTGGCGATGTCGTTGCTGACGGCGATGGTGACCCCGCCCATTCTTTCCGTGCTACTCAAGAAAACCTGATCGCGGATTCATGGCTTCCGGCACGGGTGTGTGGATCGAATAACACACCATCATGACCTCGCGGCACCGAGCCGCCCGTTCTGGAACCACGCCGTGCGCACGAGAACCACGATCTTCGGATACCTCCTTGGGCTTGCCGCATGCCTTCCGGTTTGCGCCGCCGCACAGCTCGCGCCGGACACGGTGCGAGCCATTGACGCCGTGGTTAACAAGGCACTTGAGGACACGTCCGTGCCGAGCGTGTCCCTGGCGATCGTGAAGGACGGCAAGATCGCTTATACCAAGGCCTATGGCATCGCGCGCCTCGATACCGGGACGCCAGCGACCACGGAGATGCGCTACAAGATCGGCTCGAATACAAAACAGTTCGTGGCCGCCGCGATGCTCCTGCTGGTGCAGGATGGCAAAGTATCGCTTGACGACAAGGTCGCGCGTTACCTTCCGGATCTTACTCGGGCTAACGACATCACGATAAGGCAGTTGCTTTCGCACACCGCCGGGTATGTCGATTACTACCCGCTCGACTACCTGGCGCCGTACATGGCGAAGCCGACCACGGTGAACGCCATTCTTTCGGACTGGGGGAAGCGCCCCCTCAGCTTTGAGCCCGGCACGCGCTGGGAATACAGCAATACCGGCTACGCGATTGCTGGCCGCATCATCGAAATCGCCAGTGGCATGTCACTCGACGATTTCATGCGAACGCGTATGACCGGCAAACTCGCCATGACGTCGGTCATCGATACCAGCACGACGGCCTGGGACTCGCGCGATCCGCAAGGGTACGAGGTCGCCGCGCTGGGCCCGCCGCGGCCCGCGCATCCTGAAGGGAAATACTGGATATGGGCGGCGGGAAACCTCGCCATGACGGCCAGCGACCTGGCCCGCTGGGACATCGGGCTGATGCATGATGGACTCCTTACCAGCGCGTCCCGGAAGGAGCTCTCCAGGGAGACCCTGCTATCGAATGGCACGGGCACCCATTACGGCCTGGGCTTGTTCGTGCGTACCACCGATGAAGGTCATTTGCGCTGGGACCATGGCGGTGAGGCATCGGGATTCCGCACCCAGAACACCCTTTTCCCGGATGATGACATCGCCATTGTTGTCCTCACCAATGGGACCGCGGGTACGAGTGACAAGCTCACCTCGGACATCGAAGCCCTTCTTTTCGCCCAGGCGGCCGACCCGGCGGCACCCGCTGCACTGAGCACGGTGCGAACCCTGTTCGCGCAGTTGCAGGAAGGCCGCCCGGATCGCAGCGTCATGACGGATGCGCTGAACACCTATTTCAGCGATCAGGTGGTGGCTGACTTTGCCTCGTCGCTCAAGTCGTTAGGCTCATCGGTGAACGTGACGCAGACGCGCACCGACCGGCGAGGCGGACTGTTCTATCGGTTCTTCAAGATCAAGGGTGCTGACAAGACCGTCGGTGCCGCCACTTATTTTACGCCTGACGGCAAGCTCGACCAGTTCATCGTTTACCCGAGGTGATGAAGGATCAGTCCTAAGTCTTCGACTTCTGATAAGCCGTCAGCGCATCTTCGCGGCTGCTTTTCAGATCGACGATGGGCTTTGGGTAGCCCGACGCCTTCAGGAAGGCCTCGTCTTCCCACGGCGCATGCACCAGCCGCCCTGGCGCATCGCGCAGTTCGGGCACCCAGCGGCGGATATAGGCGCCCTGCGGGTCGAATTTCTCCGACTGAGTGACCGGATTAAAGATCCGGAAGTACGGTGCGGCATCCGCGCCACTGCCGGCCACCCACTGCCAGCCCATGGCGTTATTGGCGAGGTCGGCGTCGACCAGGGTGTCCCAGAACCATTTTTCGCCGAGCAACCAGTGCTGGCGGAGGTTCTTGGTGAGCAGGCTGGCGACCAGCATGCGCACGCGGTTGTGCATCCAGCCGGTCGCCCAGAGCTCGCGCATCCCGGCATCGACGATGGGGATGCCGGTCTTGCCCTGCTTCCAGCGTTTCAGGGCGTGGGCGTCGCGCTTTTCCCAGCGGAACGTGTCGAACTTCGTGTTGAAGTTTTTCTTCGGCGTGTGCGGGAAGTGCCAAAGCAGATGGTGGCCGAATTCGCGCCAACCGAGCTGGCGTAGATAAGGCTCCAGGTCGGGAGCGTTCTTCTTCCGTGCGAAGTGGCCACGCAGCCGCTCGGCCACCTGGCGCGGCGATATCTCGCCGAAGTGCAGGTGCGGGGAAAGGCGCGAGGTGCCATGCCGCGCCGGGAGGTCGCGGCCTTCGCTGTAATGGCCCACGGCGTCGTCGGCGAACAGGCTGAGCATCTCTTGTGCGCCCTCTTCGCCGGGCGTCCATTCGTGGAAACCCTTCGCCCAATCGAGTTCGGGAAGCAGGCCGAGGCCGTCGATCGTGTCGGCCTTCTTTAGGGCGTCCAGGTGCAACGGGGTCGGCTCATCAAGCGCCGCCTGAGCATCGATGCGGGTACGCAGGTTGCGCCAGAACGGGGTAAATACCCGGTACGGCTCGTCCTGCTGGGTAGCGATCTCCCAAGGGTCGCACCACAGGTTCGCGTTGAAGGACGCAACATCGATCCCGTCCGCCTCCAGCCCCTTGCGAACCCCAGCGTCCCGCTTCCGTATAGCCGGGTCGTAAAGCAGGTTGAAGTAGATCGCCGTTGCCCCGGTCTCCTTGATGACCTGCCGCAAAACCTCCAGGCTGCCACCCTTCGACGCCGCTGTAGGAGCGCGCTTGCGCGCGACCACCACCTGCAACCCACCCTTATGCCTGCCAAGTCCCCTATCCAACGCCTCCAGCGAATGGTGCAACCACCACCGGCTAGCCGCCCCTGGCGCCCACTCCCCCTCCTCATCCGGAGCGTGTATATAAAGCGGAATCACCCGCCCGTGCGCCTCGGCCGCAGCGACAAGGGCGGGATTATCTGCAAGACGTAGGTCGCGCCGGAACCAGACGATAGCGGTAGTCATCCACCTAGTATCGCCATTACGTAGTGAAAAGCGGATGCCGATCTACATCTGTTCAGATTGATTGTTTAAGACTGTGCGCACGCGCGGTCACCCCACCTGCCCGGCCACGCGACAAGAAAGGAGATCCACATGAATATCAAGACCATCCTCGGTATCCCCATGGCCGCCCTGCTCGCCGCGGCGGTCGCCACGCCGGCAGCCGCCGTCACCCTGACCCGCAGCGATGGCATCTACGTGCGCTGCGACCAGTGCGGCGTCGTGCAGCGAATCGATACCAACGTGACCCAGGGCCGTGACCACGGAACCGCGGGCGCCGTGATCGGCGCGATCGCCGGTGGCGTACTCGGCAACCAGGTCGGCAAGGGCAAGGGCAAGACCCTCGCCACCGTCGGCGGCGCCGTCGGTGGTGGTTTCGCCGGCAACGCCATCGGCAAGGGCGGCGGCGGCGAGAACTACACCCTGCAGATCAAGATGGGTAATGGCCGGTATACCAACGTGACGGTCAAGGACGCATCGGGTATCCGCGAAGGCGATACCGTGGTGATCGATGATCAGGGGAATGTGCAGCGGGTGCAGTAATCCCGCTCTCTGTCGCTGATCTGAAAGGCCGGGCTTGTCCCGGCCTTTTTTGTGCTGGATTTCGGCGCGGCTCGCGGCGGGGCTCGGCTGCGCCTTTGCCATCGCGCGCAAGCGCGCTCCTACAGGGGGATGTCGGGCCGGGGTGCGCAGGTCTGGTGTAGGAGCGCGCTTGCGCGCGATCACCGACGAAGCAATGACGCCAGGCCGTCAGCAAGCCCGAATAGCTTTCGCCGGATCGACGCGCGCCGCACGTGTCGAGGGAAACGACGCGGAGAGCTGGCCGAGGGCCAGGATGCCAACGGCGCTGGCCGCTAGCATCCAGGCCGGGATCGGTGGCACGCCGTAGTGATCGCCGAACCACGCGTTGAGTCCCCACGCGGCGATGGCGCCGATAACGACGCCCGCCCCACATAGCATCGCGTTCTCGACAAGGAAGTAACGGACGACCGCGACGCGCGTCGCACCGAGCGCCCGGCGAATACCGATCTGACGCTTGCGCCGCTCTACCCAGAAGCCTGTCAAGCCGACGATGCCGAGCGCGGTGACGAACACGAGAATGGTGCAGATAACGCCGAGGCTGATCGCCATCGCCCGATCACGCTCGTACGCTGCTGAGCGCACCTCGCTCAGTGGCCGCAGCTTGCCGAACATGCGTTGCCCATTCGCCTTACGCAGCACCTCGCTCGCGGCGGCCATGGCGGCACCGATCTGGCCCGCGCGTGCCCGAACCAGGTAGAGCCCATGCGGTCCGTGGTCGACCATAGGGACGACAACGGAGTCTTCCGCGGCAGATAGGTCGGTCGTCCCGGCGGCGTTCCCGGTTTGCAGGCGCTCAATAACGCCGACGATCCGCAAAGGGTGGTTCGGTTCAGGCGTGAGGTACACGGTCTGGCCTAGCGCCGAATGCCCCGGAAAGAGCCGTTCGGCCAGCGAACGCGTCACGAGGACGACCGGTGGCAGTGGTGCACGGTTGAAGCTGCCATCGGTGACGTCATCGCGCTGGAAATCCCGCCCCTCAACCAACCTCAACCCAAGGCCGCTGACGCCCCGCTCGTCGAATGCATAAACATCCACGTTGCCATTCTGCGACTGGATATCCGTGGCGCCCGCTCGCAGGCTAACGCCTTCGGTCCAGGCGCTGCCGCGCAGCGGGTAGCTGTTGGTGGCAACCGCATCGGCTATCGCCGGGGATGCGCGCAGCGCGGCCAGGTCGGTCTCACGCTGGCCACGCGCACCTTCGGGATGATCGAGACGGTAGCCGATGGCGAACATGTCTCGCTCGTCGACACCGGTCGACTGGCTGAGATGCGCCGTACGTACGCCAATGATGAAGAGGATATTGCCGACAACCGCCAGGGTGAGCGCGATCTGAAGGATCAGTAGCCCCGCACCAAGTCGGCTACGCTTCAGGGCGGCAAGAATGGGACCGATATCGTTAAGCATCACAGGCCTCCCTTCAACTGCAGGCCCGGCGCGGTACGCATCGCGAGCCACGCAGGATAGATGCCTGCGATAACGGCAGAAGCCGCGGCCAACGCCACCGTGCCGGCAAGTAGCGGCCCATCGATCCATGCGATTCGGGCAAGGTCGCCAGGGAACAGGCTGCGCATCGCCGCCAGCGCGCCAAGGGTGAACGCGATGCCAAGCACGCCGGCACTGGTGCCGATCAGCCCTGCCTCCGTGGCAGCCTGCAGGAACACCGTGCGGCGTGTCGCACCAAGTGCACGACGAAGACTGTATTCCCCCGATCGCTCCAGTGAACGAGCAAGCATCAGCGCGAGAGCGCAGACAATGCAGATGACCAGGAAAGCAAACGCAACCATTGTCGAGAGCCGCGCATCGTCACTGACGATCTTGCGTGCGACGAGCCAGTCCTGCACGTTGCGCAGGCGAACATTAGCCGGCCAGCCAAAACGCCCGGCGGCGCGCTGATTTTCGGCATACGCGGCGAGGCCATCCGCGTAGGTGCTCGCCGCAGCTGCCGTCGGCAGCTCGGCCCAGTACTGCAACCACACGCACTCCGACGCGAGCAGGTCTGCGTAGGTCTGTCCACGCGGGCCTGCGTCACAGAACTCGTAACCCGCCGTAGACATCTCCAGGCTCACCGCGGTTTTCAGCGGAATGTAGACATCCTCCCCTTCGTCGAACGCCTGGCCGCCTTCGACATCGAAGAAACGCGGACGGGGATCCCATGCCCCGGCGACACCCACGATGCGCCACGCATCGCCATTAAGAATCAGCGTGCGGCCCACGCTGTCCTCGCCGTTGAAGACACGATCATTAAGCGAAGCAGAAATCACGGCGACCCGCGCGCGATCCCCCTCCTCCGCTTCCGTCCAGCCGCGACCAAAACGCAGCGGGACATCGAACATGGCAAAGAACGGCGCGGACGTTGCGCGGCCGGTCACATGCTCACCTTTCCCGGCAGCGTCGCTGGCTTTCATGCTGAAGCCGACCTGCACCATCGCCGCCTCGCGCGGCGCGTGATGCATGGCGAGCAAGGCTGACGCATCGCGCCAGGTCATCTGCACCGGCGGCTCATCCTCACCCGGCTTCCGGCTGCGCGGGCCGCCATTATCGATCTGCACGGCGTAGAGCTGCGAGGACTTCCCGGGAATCGGATCCCGCGCCATGGTGTGCAGGATCGTGTACGCCGACATACTCATCGCGACGCCCAGGGCGAGCGCGAGAATCATCATGGCAACAAGCACTGGTTTGTGCCGCATGCTCGTCAAGGCGAGCCGCACGTAATAGCCGCTGAGCATCCGTTTCTCCCTGGTTCCCCTGCACGGCCCCCGCCGTGCTCCCGGCACCATAACACCACCCAACGGCGCAAGAGGCAAACCCAGGCACATTTCCGCCAGCCATCCGACGCCTCGTCGTGGGGACTGCCTGGCTATCGGACGGCGCGCACTTTGACGGCTACCGCATCCCAGAACGCATCCGGCACCACCGCGCGCACCGGCACGCGCCACCAGTTGGCCCGCGCGAACTCCCGGCACTTCACCGCATCCTTGTCGGTCATCAACACCGGGCAGCCATCGGCGAAGGTGAAGTCATCGCGGGTGAAGGCGTGATGGTCGGCGAACGGATGACCATCCACGGCGATACCGTGAGCGGCGAGGCTCGCGAAAAAGCGCGAGGGATTGCCAATGCCCGCCACCGCATGCGCCGGACGGCCGGCGAAATCGGACAGCGGCGCGATTAGCGTCGGATCGTCCATGTTGACTGCCACACCGCCTTCGAGATGCATGGCGATCTCATTCGCATGCGGCGTACCGCCATTGACGACGATGAAGTCGACGGTCGCCAGCCGTGCGGCAGGCTCGCGTAGCGGGCCCGCCGGAAGAAGATGACCGTTGCCGAGGCGACGCTCGCCATCGAGCACGCAGATCTCCACATCACGGCCAAGGCGGTGATGCTGAAGGCCATCGTCCGCGAGCACGAGGTCGCACCCCGCATCGATCAGCACTTGCGCGGCTTCAGGCCGCTCCCGGCCAATCGCCACCGGCACGCCACTCTGCCGGATCAACGACGGCTCATCACCTACCTTCGCCGGGTCATCGCCTTCCTGCAACAAATAAGGCCCGCGCTCGCTGCCACCGTAGCCGCGGCTGACCACGCCCGGGCGGAAGCCGCGTTCGGCCATGGCCTGCGCGAGGGCGACGATGAGGGGTGTCTTGCCGGTGCCGCCAATGGTGATGTTGCCGACAACGACGACCGGAACCGACAGGCGAACGACCTGCGAGGGGTCACTGCGGAACGACGCGGCGCGCCGATTGACGACGCGCGTGTACAGGGCTTCCAGCGGGCGCGTCCACCAGGGTGGATGCCCCACCCCGTACCATTTTCGCTGTAACGACGCCCCCAGCGCCACGCTTAACCCGCCGTAGCCTGCTCGTGAAACTGCATGCGATGCAGGGCAGCGTACTGGCCGCCCTGGTCGAGCAGCTCACGATGGGTGCCAAGCTCCACGACCCTGCCCTGCTCCATCACGGCGATCTGGTCGGCGTGTTCGATCGTCGACAGGCGGTGGGCGATGACCAGCGTGGTGCGGTCGCGCATGAGCCGGGTCAGCGCATCCTGGATCAGGCGCTCCGACTCGGTATCCAGCGCACTGGTGGCTTCATCCAGCACGAGGATGGGGGCGTTCTTGAGGATGGCACGCGCGATCGCGATGCGCTGGCGCTGGCCGCCGGACAGTGAGTTGCCACCCTGGCCGATGCGGGTGCTCAGCCCTTCTGGCATGCGCTCGATGAACTCCATGGCGTTCGCCGCTTTTGCGGCCGCGATGATGTCCGCCTCGGAAGCATTAGCCATTTCACCATAGGCGATGTTCGCGGCCACGGTGTCGTCAAACAGCACGACATGCTGCCCCACCCACGCGATCTGCTTGCGCAGCGATGGCAGCGTGTACTGGGTGTAATCGCGGCCATCGACGAGGATGCGGCCCTTCGTCGGCTCGTAGAAGCGCGGCAGCAAGCTCACCAGGCTGGACTTGCCGCTGCCGGAACGGCCGACCAGCGCGGTGACGGTGCCCGGCGCGCAGGCCAGGGTGACGCCGCGCAGCGCGACATGGTCGTTACGCTCGTAAACCAGGTGGATATCGTCGAAACGGATATCACCGCGGGTGCGTTCAAGCACTTCGGTGCCGGTATCGACTTCGGCCGGCTGGTCCATGGTCGCGAACAGATCTTCAGCCGCGGTCACGCCCTTCTGCAGGCTGGCCTGGATACCGGCCAGGCGCTTCAGCGAGGGCATCATCGCGCCCATGGCAGTGAGCACCGATGTGAAAATACCGGGCGAGATCGTGTAGAGCACATCCGGGCGCGTGGCCAGGAACACCAGCACGGACAGGGCGATCGCGCCAACCGTCTGGATGGTCGCGCCCGAGGCCGCGCTGGTGGCGGAAACCTTTAGGTTGAGGCGACGCTGGCGTTCGGCTATCTCGGCGAAGCGCTCGGCCTCGCGGCCCTGCCCGCCATAGATGCGCACCTCGCGGTTGGCCGCGACGGCTTCTTCCACCGCGCTGGTCACCGTGCCCATGTTGCCCTGGATGCGCTTGCTGATCTTGCGGTAGCGGCGGCTGATGACCGTGACCAGCGCGACCACGCAAGGCACCAGTACCAGCAGCGCCAGCGTCAGGTAGGGGCTGTAGAACAGCATGACGCCGAGCATGCCGATGACGGTGAAGCCCTCGGTGATCGCGACCTTCAGCGAATCCGCCGAAGCAGCCGCAACCTGCTCGCTCGTATACGTAATGCGCGAAATCTGCTGCCCGGACGGCTCGCGGGCGAAGAACGCCGACGGCAGGCGCAGGTACGCCGCGAACACGTCAATGCGCATGGCCTGGACCACGTTGCGGCCGACGTATGCAATGCCGTAATCGGTGACGTACGACGCCACGCCGCGCACGAGGAAGATGCAGATGATCCAGATCGGCATCCAGAAGATCGTTTCGGCGTTCTTCTCGACAAACAGGTTGTCGATCATCGGCTTCAGCAGGCCGGTGAACACCGACAGGCAGATCGGGTCGACGATCATGCCGATGATGGCGATGTAACCCGCCGTGCGGAATCGCTTCGTGTAACCCAGCAACCGCTTATAGGTCGCCCAGGTCCGGGCATCCCAGACCGAGACTTTCTTGGGCTGGGCGCTCACTGGGCGCCCGCCCTCTCAGTGGGAGTCGTGGCGATCGAAAGGCGGGTGAAGCCCACCTGGCCCAGCGCATCCATGGCGCGTACCACGTTCTGGTGCGGGGTCATGGCATCGGCACGAATGACCACGAGGCGATCGTGGTTGTCGCCACCCACGCGCTCGATGGCGCTCTTGAGCGGCTCGATGCCCTCGCCCAGCACTTCATCGCTGCCGACGGAGTAATGGCCATCGCGATCGACGACCACGGTGAGCGCGTTGTCGGTGGAATCGCGCGCTTCTGCATCCGACTTCGGCAGGTTCACCTTCAGCCGCGAATGCTCGACAAACGTGGTGCTGAGCACAAAGAACATAAGCAGGGTAAGCAGGACGTCGATCAGCGAGATCACGTTGATCTCGAAATCGTCCTCACGACGGGCACCAATACGCATGGATCAGCCAACCTGCGCCGAGGCTTGGGCATCGGTGGCGCGACGACGCGGCGCCGGTGCACGCGCCGAGAGATCGTCGAGCAGCGCGGTCGCTTCCTTCTCCATCTGGACCACGTAGCCGCTCACCTTGGAGCGGAAGTAGCGATGCAACACATACGCTGGAATCGAGACGATCAGGCCGAACGCGGTGCAGATCAGTGCTTCGCCGATACCGCCGGCCATCTTGGTCGGATCGCCGATGCCGCCGGCCATGACATTCATGAACATGCGGATGAGGCCGATGACCGTGCCGAGCAGGCCGAGCAGCGGGCCGATCAGGGCGACCGTGCCCAGCGTGTTGAGGTAACGCTCCATGCGGTGGACCACATGGCGGCCAGTGTCCTCGATGCGTTCCTTGATGATGTCGCGCGGGCGATCGCGCACGGCCAGCGCGCCAGCGAACAGCTCACCCAAAGGCGAACCTTTTTCGAGGGCGGCGAGGTGCGAGGCATCCAGCTTCGATGAACGGGCCCATTCGCGGACCTCCGCACCCAGCCCCGGCGGCAGCACGGCCGCGCGGCGCAGCGCCCAGAAGCGCTCGAGCACGATCGCGAGGGCGACAAACGAGCAGATGAGGATGGGCAGGAGCGCCCAACCGCCGGCAAGAAGGATCTCGAGCACGTGAACCCCAAGGGTACTTATCAGTCAGGCCCGCATGATAGCAGGGCCCGGCTGGGGGACTGAGTAGGCCTTCACACTGGCTGAACGTAAGGGACGGCCGGGCCCCTGTAGGAGCGCGCTTGCGCGCGATAGGGCTTGCGGCAAGCTCCCATCGCGCGCAAGCGCGCTCCTACAGGGGGTGGCGGTTATTTGGCTAGCAGCTCGAGTTCGGCCACGGCGGTGGGACCGGTGCCATCGAGGGTGAGACGGTAGTGCGCGTAGCTGGCTGGCGTGGCGATGGCGAACGCACGGGTCTGGCGGTGCCACGGGAAGATTTCGCCCTGGCGCTGGTCGAGGACCTGCCAGTGCTTGCCATCCGCGGAGCCTTCCAGCTTCCAGCCCGTCGGCGCGGCGGCCGTGGCGCCGGAGCTGATCGTGTACATCGCCACCGTGGCCGGCTTGGTCAGGCGATCGACGATCACCGCCTTGCCGGACGGCAGCGCCAGTTCCGTCGAGGAGTCGTTATCGACCGCCGGGGCGAGTGACGCGGACTTCTTGCCATCGAGCGTGAGATCGGCCGCCTGTAGCACATCGTGGAACGGGGCTGGCTTGGCACCTTCCGGCGTGATCGAACCCGGCAGCGCATCGGCACCGGTGCCCCAGTTCGACGGAGCCGGGCCCATGGTGAACTCGAGCGTCGCGCCCCTCGCCAGCAGGTCGTGCGGCAGGGTGAGCTTGGTCCACGGCTGGCCGTTCACCTTCAGCGACTGCACGTAACGGTTGGTATCGCTGACGCCCGGTGCACGGATGTCGAGCGTGGCGCCGTTCTCGAGCTTGATGCTCATGTGCGGGAAGTACGGCGCGCCGATCA
The DNA here is from genome assembly GCF_036500425.1 of Luteibacter sp. Lineage (GTDB taxonomy): Bacteria > Pseudomonadota > Gammaproteobacteria > Xanthomonadales > Rhodanobacteraceae > Luteibacter. The sequence goes on along the minus strand of NZ_DASYCB010000038.1, from coordinate 25,672 downwards.
CGTATTCCGGAGTGCCCATACGCAGCGGGTAGAAGCCGGCGGCACCGAAGACCCACCACGCCGACATCTCGCCGTTGTCTTCATCGCCCGGATAACCCTGGCCGATCTCACTACCTACGTAGAGCCGCGACATGGCATCGCGCAGCTTGTCCTGGGTCTTCCACGGCTGGCCGGCCTCGTCGTACATCCAGATGATGTGGTGCGACGGCTGGTTCGAATGGCCGTACTGGCCCATGCGGACGTCGCGGGCCTCGAGCATCTCGTGGATCACATCGCCGTAATCGCCGACATCGAACTTGCCCGGGGTGCTGAAGAACTGATCCAGCTTCACTCCCAACTGCTCGCGACCACCGTACAGGCCCGCCAGGCCGGCGCCATCCTGCGGCGCGTCGAACGCCATGTTCCAGGCGTTGGTCTCGGTGTAGTCGCCACCCCAGCGGATCGGGCTGAAGTCCTTCGCCGTCCAGCGCCACTTGCCGGCCGGGTCACGGGCGACGAAGAAGCTCACTTCCGGGCTGAACAGGTTGGCGTAGCCCACGGCGCGACCGCGGTACCACTGGGCATCGTCGGCGTAGTTCTTGTACCCGCCACCGTTCGCGCTGTCCTTCGACAGGGCGTCGGCCAGGTTGGCGATGCCGAAATCATTGATGTAGCCGGCGGTCGACCACGACAGGCCCTCGCTCACCTTGTCGTCGGTGTAGCCATTGAAGATCGAGCGCTCGATCCCCTTGCGGCCCGCGCCCTTCACATCGGTGCTGACGGTGGATGCATTGCGGATCGCCGACAGGTAGAAATTGGCGACGTCGAAGTTGCGCACACCCTTCAGCCAGGCGTCGGCGAAAGCGACATCCGAACTGGTGCCAACCATGAGGTCAGCGTAACCCGGCGAGGTCCAGCGGGCGATCCAGCCGCCATCACGGTACTGCTGGACGAAGCCATCGATCATCTGGCCGGCTTCGGTCGGGGTGAACAGCACATAGGCCGGCCACGCGGTGCGGTAGGTATCCCACAGACCATTATTAACGTACGGCTTGCCATCGACGATGCGCGCACCGGTGTGGGTATCGGTGTTTGCACCGGCCGCCGCGGAGAACGGGCTGGCGTACTGCCACTTCGGCGCATCCTTCGTGCCGGTGTTCTCGTAAGCCTGGTTCGGGTACAGGAACAGGCGGTAAAGGTTCGAATAAAGGATGGTGCGTTCGTCGCGGCTCGCCCCTTCGACCTGGAAGCGGCCCAGGCGGTCATCCCATGCCCTGCGGGCACGCTCGCGCACGCTGTCGAAGGTATCGCCGGTGGCGACTTCCTGGCCCAGGTTAGCCTTGGCCTGGTCAACACTGATCAGCGAGGTGGCGATGCGCATCGTCACCTGCTTGCCGCCCTTCTTCGACGTATCGAAGCCGAACCACGCGGATGCGGCGTCGCGCTTCTCGCCAGTAAGGCGACCGCTCTCGGCGACCGGCTTGTCGAACTCGGCGTAGAAGAACAGCCGCGTCGCCCCGGTGGAGAGTCCGCTCTTCACATCCGACCAGCCCTGGATGCTGCGGCCGGCAGGGTCGAGGCTGACCGACGCCTTGTCGTTGAGGTTATCGAACACCAACTGGGCGCGCTTGCCGGTGAAGGTGAAGCGGAACAGCGCGGCGTGATCGGTCGGGGTGATCTCGGTGCGGATACCGTTATCGAAGTGGACGCCGTAATAATCCGGGTGCGCGGTTTCTTCGGCGTGCGTGAACGAAAGCGCGCGGGTCTCGCGCTTCAGCGCGGGGGCGCCGCTTTCGGCCTGGGCCGGCATGACCTGGAACGTCTGACGCTCGCCCATCCACGGGCTCGGCTCATGCGAGATCTGGAAGGCTTCGATGCGCGGTCGGTTATCGGCGCCATTACGATCCTGGTACTGGTATAGCCAGTTGGAGCCAGCGTTGGTGACCGGAGTCCAGAAGTTGAAACCGTGCGGCATGGCCACGGCGGGGAAGTTGTTGCCGCGCGAGAAGTTGGCGTTCGCATTGGAACCACGGCGCGTATCCACGTAGTCCGTGGGATGGTTGCTCGCGAGCACCGGCTGTGCGCCGATGCGGATATCGTCGACCCAGCCTTCGAAGGCCTTGCCGGCCGGCGCATCGGCGGCCAGTTCGATCGACTTCACCTTGCGGCCCTTGGCGACGCTGCCAAGGTCGACGCTCACGTAGTTCCACTGGTCCGGGTAGAGCACGCGGCCCATGCCCTGCCCCTTGGCCGTGGCGGGAACCCGGTGCTGGTCGACCGCGCCCTTCGTCGACAGCTTCGACCCGTCGTCGAACACCACGTCGACACTGACGTAATTCGCGGGGTTGCTCAGGTCATCCCCATTGGAGCGCGGGAAGACCAGCCAGGACAGCGTGGTGTCGTCAGCGACGGCCACCGCGGTATCGAACAGGCGCGCGGTTAACGGCGAACCGGTGGAGGTGCCGGCGTAATGGAGCGAATGCATTCCGGTGAAGCCGACATCGGGCTTTGCCGTAAGGACCGCATCCTTCGGCGGGCCACCCGCGATCTGGACATCCAGGCCGCCAAACGCGGCGGCGGAGAGCGCGGGCTCACCGGCTTCGAACGAACTGTGGAACCCCGGCGGCGTCGCGGCCAGTACGCCGGCCGGCATGACGATCGACGCGATAGCAAGCGCAAGCGCCGCCCTGCTCCATCCAAGCTTCGGTTCGGTCACGCGGTGCTCCCCTAATGGTGTAGATCATGGATTTAAATCGTTCTAAATCGATCTTGTCAAACCGCAGTGCAACACATCGACGCTGCTGTGACCCACGTCCTATTCCCTCCAGTAGCGATCAGCGGGCCGGCGCCACTCGCGAACGACATGGGGCTCGCCACGAACCGGCATGTCGACGCGCACGGCACCGCTGCGGGCGGTGTCGTAGACCTGGGCACCCACCGCCGCATGCCGGTCCACAGCCATCGGGTGCGGATGACCGAACCGGCTGCGCCAGCCCGCACCGGCAATGGCGATGCGCGGACGCACCTTGCGCAGCCACGCCGCGGACGACGCATGGCGGCTGCCATGGTGGGCGATGGTCGTGACCGTAGGCAGGGCTGAAACCAGATCCTCGCTCGCCATCCGCGCCTCCGAGGAGGTGCCGATATCGCCAGTGAGTAACAGGCGCCCGCCCGCACCTTCCACGGCGAGCACGCAGGAGCGTTCGTTGGATTTCACCTTGCCGGTCGCGGGCAGCGGTACCGTGAGGAAGCGAAAGGTGACGCCATCCCAGGCCCATGAGGTCACGCCCGCACACGGTTCCGCCGTGAAGCGCAGCCTGCCCGGCTCGCCGGATATGACACGCGCCGCGGGATAGCGCCGCTGTACGGAGCGCGCGCCCCCCGTATGGTCGTTATCCCCATGGCTCAGCACCAGGGTATCGACCGGCGCTAAACCCAGCGCGGTGATGGACGGCAGAACGATGCCAGCGCCTGCATCATGCCCGCCGCCGAACTCGGGGCCGGTGTCGTAGACCAGCGTGTGCGTCCGCGTGCGTAGCAGGACGGCCAGCCCCTGCCCCACGTCGAGTACCCAGGCACGGAACGCACCGTGCACCGGCGCATCCCGGGGTGGCCATAGCAGCGGCAAGAAACACAGCAAGGCGAAACCACGCAGGGGCAGGCCCCGAGGCGCGAATACCCAGGCCGCGCCCGCGGTGGCGAGAACCGTGGGCCAGAGGCCGGCGTTCGGTACCGTCACCTGCGCGCCGGGCCATGCAGCCATGGGCGCCAGCAGGCGCCAAAGCCCCTCGATGAGCCATGCGGCCACCTGCAGCAAGGGTGAGGCGACGGCTTCGACGGGCAAGAAGACGCACGCCACCAGCGTCAGCGGAATGACCGCGAAGCTCACCAGCGGTGCCGCCACAAGATTCGCTGCGAACGAGACCAGCGACGCGCTCCCGAACAACCAGAGCGACATCGGCAACAGCGCGAGACTCATCACCGCCTGCGTTCGCAGCATCGCCGCGAGCCGACCGCGCCAGCCCCGGTTCACCGGTGCGACGCAGGCCATGAGAAACGCCACCCCGGCGAAGGACAACCAGAATCCGGCGGAGAGGACGGCCAGCGGATCCACCACCAGCACCGCCACGAGCGCCAGCGACAACAACGCGAGCCCGCCTGCGCGGCGACGCGCCGCCGCCGCGATGACCAGCACGGCCACCATGAGCAACGTACGCACGGTGGGCAGGCCCATGCCGGCAAGCAGCCCGTAGGCGAGCGCCACGCCCATGCCCAGCAAGGCCTGCGCAATCCGCCGCGGCAAGCGTGTCGCCAGCCAGGGCAGCAGGAGGTACACACCCCGGGCCAGCAGCACGCCACCACCTGCGGCGACGCCCACATGGAAGCCTGAGATGGCGATGAGATGCGAGGTGCCGGTGGCACGCGCGATATCCCAATCGGCCGCGTCGAGGCCGCGCGTATCACCGATGGCCAGCGCCTTCAGCACGCGTGCGTCGCGCCCACCCAGTTCACGGTCCAGGCGCTGGCCGATGGCATCGCGCCAGCCATCCACACAGTGGCCGCTGGAGAGGCGGGCATTGGCAGGCGAACTACGCACGTAGCCGTTAGCGACAACGCCCTTGATAAGCGCCATGCGCTCGGCATCGTTGCCGCCCGGGTTCACCACCCCGTGCGGGCGGCGTAAGCGCACGACGAGTCGCCAGTATTCGCAGGGCGCGGGGGCCTGCGCGGCGCGGTACCAGGTGAGGCGCAAGGGGCCACCGAGCCGTGGCTCGTCGGCATGCGGCATCGGCTGGAACATAAAGGCGATGTCGCCGCCCCGGCGCCGGGGCAAATCGGCGACACGCCCGGTCAGCACGATGTCGGTGCCCTCCAGCGTATAGGGCAGCCGCGAAGCCATCCGCTGTGCCGCATGCAACGACGCCCAGCATGCGAACAGCACGACGATGGCCGGCAAACGCAGCACGGGCCACCGGCGCAGCGCGAGCATGCCCAGCGCGAGCAACGCCGCCGCGCAAAGCACTGGAAACGACGGCAGCGAAGGGAACGCCTGCACGACCGCGCACCCGGCGAGAGCAGCGACGGCGAACGTGCATAACGTGAAAGGAGGTGCGCGAAACGACACGATGCCCAGCGATGGTGAAGAGGTTCACCAGCGTAGGTCGTACTCGTCAGGGAATGGCCCAACGCGCCCTGTAAGTGCACGCCGCGTCGTTCGTAGGCGAGTCAGTCGTTGTGGTTGCGTGGCGCGCCGCGGTCCGGATCGCGACCCCGTGGACCCTGGGGCGAACGGGGTCCGCTGCCGTTCGACGGCGGCTGCGAACGGTTACCGTGCCATCCGCCCTGCGGCGGTGAAGGCCGGTTGCCGCCTTGCCACCCACCTGGCGGACGATCCGGTCGCCCCTGCGGGGGGCGATGATCATCGCCGCGCGAACCCCAACCGCCAGGCGGTGGTGGACGCCCGTGCCAGTCGCCGCCGCCAGGACGCGGCGGTGGACGGCCCTGCCAGCCACCCGGCGGTGGCGGCCGCCCGTGCCCATAACGATCACCGTAGTACCGCCGACCGTAACCATCGCGGTAAATCACGGTGGTACCGCCGTAACAACAACCGGGACCATAGCCGTAATAACCGCCATAGCCGTAACCATAGGGCTGCGGATCCACATAACCGACGCCGCCCGATACGACCGTCGTCGTGGTTTCAGTGCCGTAGTACGCATCGCCACCCGAGCTATTACGCACATAACCGTAATCCGGGTCGTAGTAACACCCGGAGAGCGCGAGACAGGCGGGCAAAGCCAGCAATGACAGCGAAAGTCGGCGCATGGTGGGCCTCATGGGAGTGATTCCCACACTGCGCCGCTTTCGTTGAACGCGCGCTAAAAAAGAAAGGGCCGCGAAAGCGACCCTTTCCCTTCATTCAGGCAGAACGGATCAGCCCTTGTTCTTCTGCTGGTCGCCACGCTCGTGCGACGCGTTGGCATAGCTGGCCTCTGCCGAGGGCACCTTTGGTGCATCGGTTTCATTGCCGGCCTGGCCGCCCGGATTACCGTTGCGATCTCCCGCGGGCCATGTCGGCGGCTGGCGATCGCGTTCCTTCTTGGCCTCGAGCAGCGCCTGGATGTGCGCGACGGCCTCTTCCTGGGTGATGTGCTGGACCGGCTCGTCGGCGGGTGCTGCCGGCTTCGGCGCCGGGCGCGGACGCGGCGCGGTGCGCGCTGCCTTCTTCGCCGGTACCGGGGCCGGTGCCGCTGCTTTCTTCACGGTGGCCTGGGGCGGCGCGGCCTTTTTCGTCGGCGCCTTGCGTGCCGCGGTCTTGGCAGCTGCCGTCTTCGGCGACGCCTTCACGATGACTTTCTTCGCAGCGGTCTTGGCGGCCGCGGTCTTCGGCGACGGCTTCACGCTGACCTTCTTCGCGGCGGTCTTCGCGGCGGCGGTCTTCGGCGACGACCTCACGGCGACCTTCTTTGCCGCAGCCTTACGGGCGGCGGTTTTCGGCGCGGCCTTCTTCGCGGATGCTTTCTTCGCGACCGGGCGCGTGACCTTGCGGGCAGCCTTCTTCGGTGCTGAGGCCCGCTTCGCGGCAACCTTCTTCGCCGGGGATTTCTTCGTTGCGGCCTTCTTCACCGCCGCCTTCTTCGCCGTCTTCTTTACCGCCTTCTTCGCGGCGGGACGAGCGACCTTGCGTGCCGCGGCCTTCTTCGGCGCGGCTTTCTTCGCCACTGCCTTCTTCACAGCGCCCTTCTTGACGGCAGCCTTCTTGACAGCGGATTTCTTCGAAGCAGATTTCTTCGCCGTGGACTTCTTCGCGGCAGACTTACGGGTGGTTGCCATGCGCAAACTCCTCCTGCGGTAGTAGCCGACGCGAACCGCCCCCCAGCGGGGAAACCCGCGTGCATGCCGGATGATCAAAACGATCTGTGGGATCCGGTAGTCCGATGATGTAACAGGTATCGCCCGAAGTCACATCAATTTGTCGGAAAAGTTCAGTTCCGAATCAGGAAGCGCCGGGCTGCGAGATGATTTCAAGGAAGCGCGGGAGCACACCAGGGCGCAGCGCGATGGTGAAGATGACACCGTAAGCGGCACCCCACAGATGGGCGCCGTGGTTTACGTTATCGCCGCCACGACGGTCCATGTAGATCGAATACGCCACGAAAAGAATGGCGTAAAGAATGGCTGGCATCGGGACGATGAAGACCAGGATCCGCGACCACGGCGCGAACAGGACAAACGCGAATAGCACCGCCGATACCGCGCCGGATGCGCCGAGGCTGGTGTAACCCGCGTTTTTCCGGTTCTTGATGTAGGTCGGCAGGATCGAACAGAGCAGCGCGCCGATATAGAACGTGACGAAACCGAGCGGCCCCATCGCATTCGTGTAGACGGTCTCGATCGCCCGGCCGAAAAAGAACAGCGTGAGCATGTTGAAGAACAGGTGGCCGAAATCGGCGTGCACCAGGCCATAGCTGACCAGCCGGTAGTACTCACGGCTGCGGTTGATCGCTGGCGGCCATAGCACCAGGTCATTCATGAGCTTACGGTTCTGCAAGGCGATGAACGAGACCACACAGGTCACGAGGATAATAAGGATCGTGGTGATCATGCGTGGGTATTGCGTCCTGGAAACGGCGAGCCAGCGCGCATCTTGGCGGCAACGCCCGGCCTTGTGAACCCCGTCGCACCCCCGGACGCGGCTATCATTCACCTCTTCCCCCCTCGCTCCCCCGCCGATGTCCCCCATTCGATACAAGCAGCTCGACGTCTTTGCCGCCCGCCACGGCGGGGGTAACCCCCTTGGCGTAGTGATCGACGCCCAGGGCTGGTCGGACGAACGCATGCAGCGTTTCGCCCACTGGACCAACCTGGTGGAAACCACCTTCCTCCTGCCAGCACGCGCGGAAGGCGCCGATTACCGCGCGCGGATCTTCACCCCTAGCAAGGAAATCCCCTTTGCCGGCCACCCGACGATCGGCAGCGCGCATGCCGCGCTCGATGCCGGGCTGATCACGCCGGATGCCGCTGGCGTGGTCTGGCAGGAATGCGGCGCCGGCGTGCTGCCGATCCTGGTCGAAGGTAGCGGCGCCCAGCGTGAGCTGTTCGTGCAGTCACCCAGGGCGCGGGTGGTCGGCGATGCCTCGCGCGGCGGTGAATGCCTTTCGAGTGTGCTCTATGGCGTGACCCTGGGTCCGCTGAAGCCGGCCTGTGTCGAAGGCGGTCGCCGCTGGTGGCTAGCCGAATTCGCCGACGAAGCCACCCTGCGCGGCTGGCGCCCGGACCATGCCGCGATCCGCGCGCTGGCCCTCGCCACGGATACGCTCGGCCTGTGCGTCTTTGCCCGCACGGCCGAAGGCCTGGCCGTTCGCGCTTTCCCCGCCGGTGTCGGCATCGTCGAGGACCCCGCATCGGGTGCCGCCAATGGCCTGATCGCCGCCTATGTCGCCAGCCATGATGACAGCGGCACGCTGGCCAGGGGCTACATCGTGAGCCAGGGCCGCGAGGTCGGCCACGATGCGCGGATCATCATCCGCATCAACGGCGAGCACGTCTGGGTCGGCGGCCGCACCAACACCATCATCGATGGCGTGGTTGACTGGCGCGACGCCTGACCTGCTAAGCGCCCATCGGTTCGTCGAGGCGAAGGGTCAGGCACTTCGCCGCACCACCGGATTTCATGTACTCATCGAGGGCGACCTCGATGACCATGAAGCCGGCAGCTTCCAGCCGCGCACGCAGGTCGGGGCTCGCCCGGTTGAGGATGACGATGCGGCCCATGTTCACCGCATTGCAGGCGAACGCCACGGCATCCGGTTCATCGGCAACGATCCGCTCGGAGGGCGGGACATGACGCTCGATCAGGGCGAGCGACGGCGCATCGAAGGCGGCCGGGAAGTACAGTACATAGCCGTTGGCCAGCGGGCAGAAGCACGTATCCAGATGGTAGAAGCGCGGATCGGCCAGCTTCAGCGGCAATACTTCGACATCGAGCAACCGCGCCAGGGCCGGTGCGGCCTCCGCGTCGGAACGGTGGCCATGCCCCATCCACAGGCGGCGGCTCGTCCCGCGATCGAACAGCGCATCGCCCGCCCCTTCAAAATACACACCCTCGGGTAACTCGACGATATCGAAGCCGTGGCGAGTGAAAAAGGCGCGGTTATGCGGCTCCTCGCCCTTCCGCTCGTCGTAGCGGAAGCGACTAGGCACAAAGCTGTTGCCGAAGACCAGGCCCGCGTTGGCGGCAAACACCATGTCGGGCTGGCCGGCGGCCGGCGGCTGGATCACCACATCGGCGTGACGGTGCACCGTCTCACGCAGGGCATCCCACTGGCGCTGGGAACGCTCACGGGTGGTGTCATGGACATGGTCCGTCATCCAGGGATTGATGACATAGCTGACCTCGAAAAACGTGGGCTCGCACATCAGGATGCGCGGTACGCTGCGCTCGTACGCCGGGGTCGTTTCTGCCATGGACGGAGCGCGCCTGGATGGGGGAACGTGCCTCCATCATGGCAGAAAGGCGCGCTGGGGCGTCAAGGCAGGCCGTCGACGATCGCGGAGACCGTGGCCGAGGAGAAGTGCAGTTCGCGAAGTGCCTCTTCCAGGGAATCCCGGGAGTTCACCTCGCTTTCGACCTGCTCGCCGACGCTGGCGGGCGAAACGTGGACGAAGCGGTGGCCGTCCTGGTAAGCGATGCCTTCGTCATGGACGGTCTGCTTGGTCAGCACCTTGAACGTGCCGTCCTGCGATTCACGCACGGTCACCGCCCGGCCCTCGTGCTGGCCCTCGTACACCGTTTTCCAGCTTGCGGTCATGTCTTCTCGCCTGGGAAGCCGCACGACATCGTGCCGCCCGATTGTCGCCAACCGGGTGGCGTAGCGATTGTGAAGACGTGCGTAAAAACGCTCTAACGCTTCAATCCTTCAGGTTAGCCCGGGCGGCGGCTACGCGGGCCAGGCCGGCCCAGTCGATATCGCCATCGCCGCGGTTCAACGACTCCAGCAAGGCGTCATGGAGGACGCTGGCCACCGGCATGGGCACACGCTTTGCCTCGGCGGCGGCGCGGGCCAGGCCCACGTCCTTGAAGCCGAGGCTGAGCTTGAAGCCGACCGGCTCGTAACGATTCTCGGCGATCATGCCGCCGTAGACCTTGTAGATCGGGCTCGAGAACAAGGTGTTCTGCATGATCTCAAGGAAATCCTTCGCCTCGACACCGTGGGCACGGGTGAGCGCGCTGGCTTCCGCCATGCTCTCGATGGCCGCGCCGATCAGGAAGTTGCCGCCGATCTTCACCACCGTCGCTCGGATCGGGTCATCGCCCAACGGCCAGACCTTTGCCGCAAGCAACTCGAGCAGCGGCTGGACCTTCGCCACGTGCTCCGGCTTGCCCGAGGCGAGCATGTTGAGATGGCCAGCCGCGGCGACTTCGGGGCGGCCAAAGACCGGAGCAGCAACGAAACCGATGCCTTTCGCTTCGTGGGCCTCGGCCAACTCCTCGGCCAGGCCCACGGAGATCGTGGCGTGGTTCACGTGGATCGCACCGCGGTCCAGGGCGGGCAGCACGCTCCCGAGGATCACCTCACGCACGGCGGCGTCATTCGCCAACATGTTGTGCACGACCTCGGCGCCGTTCGCCGCCTCGGCAGCGCTCGCGGCGACCTTCGCGCCCTGCGCTTCCAGCGCCTTCGCCGCCTCCGCGCTGCGGTTCCACACGGTGACCTCGTGGCCACCCTTGATGAGGTTCGCGGCCATGCCCGCGCCCATGCTGCCCAGACCGATAAAGCCGATACGCATAACGGATGCTCCTGTCAGACGGCCTGGCCCGCGGCGTGCCCCGAGGCCCAGGCCCATTGGAAGTTGTAGCCGCCCAGGTGTCCGGTGACGTCGAGCACTTCGCCGACGAAATACAGCCCGGGCTGGCGTTTGGACATGAGGGTGGCCGAGGACACCTCGTCGGTATCCACGCCACCGAGGGTGACTTCGGCCGTGCGGTAGCCCTCGGTGCCGCTGGCGACCAGCGGCCAATCCTGCAACTGTGCCGCGATCTCCTTCAATTCGGCGTCACGGTACTGGCGCATCGGCTTGCTCGGCAGCCACACCTCGCACAGGCGCTCGGCCAGGCGGCGCGGCAGCAGGCTGGAGAGCACCGTGCGGAACTCCGCCGCCGGGCGTTCCTCGCGGCCCGCCTTCAGCAGCTCGTACGCGTCCTCACCGGGCAGCAGGTCCAGGTGCAGGTCGACACCAGGCTCCCAGTACGACGATATCTGCAGGATCGAAGGGCCACTGATGCCGCGGTGGGTGAACAGCATGGCGTCGCGGAAACTGGCACCGTTCGCCCGGGCTTCGATCGGCAGCGCCACACCGGCCAGGCCGTCGTAACGTTCCTGGTGTTTGCCGCTGAGGGTGAGCGGGACCAGGCCCGCACGGACCGGCAGCACGCTGTGGCCAAACTGTTTCGCTACCTCGTACCCCCAGCCGGAGGCGCCGAGACTGGGAATCGACAGCCCGCCGGTGGCGATGACCAGGGATGGCGCGCTGAACCGGCCCAGCGGGGTCTCACAGCCAAACCCGCCCTCGCCTGCCTTGATCTTCGTCACGGGCGTGTTCAGCTCGATCCGGACGCCGGCCGCGGCGCATTCGTCCAGCAGCATGCGGACAATCAACTTGGAGGAGTCATCGCAGAACAGCTGTCCGGGACTTTTCTCGTGGTATTTGATCCGGTGCTTCTCGACCATGTCGATGAAGTGCCAGGGGGTATACCGGGCCAGGGCGGATTTGCAGAAATGTGGGTTCCGGCTGAGGAAGTTGGCGGGCGTGGTGTGGGTATGGGTGAAGTTGCAGCGCCCGCCGCCGGACATCAGGATCTTCTTGCCGGCCTTGTTGGCGTGGTCAAGCACGAGCACCCGCCGGCCGCGCTGGCCGGCGACGATGGCTGTCATCAGGCCCGCAGCGCCTGCGCCGATGACAATGGCATCGTATTCCATGGGTGGGGTCTGCCTGATGGTGCAAACGCATATGGTAGCTCTGTCGCGTAGACTTGTCGGCTGTACCCCTTAACGAGGATTTTCCCCATGCCTTCTTTTGACATCGTTTCGGAAGTGGATAAGCACGAACTGCGTAATGCCGTGGAACAGGCAAACCGTGAGGTGTCGAGCCGCTTTGACCTGAAGGGAACGAGCGCGAAGTTCGAGCTGGAGGAAAATACGATTACGCAGAGGGCGGATAACGAGTTCCAGGTGAACCAGCTGCACGACATCCTGCGTGCGCGCCTGGCAGCCCGGCAGATCGACCTGCGTGCGCTGGATGTGGGCAAGCTGGAGACCAACCTGGCGGAGGCGCGCCAGAAGGTGACGGTGAAGCAGGGTATCGAGCAGCCGATCGCGAAGAAGATCATCGCGAAACTGAAGGAAGCCAAGCTGAAGGTCGAGGCGCAGATCAACGGCGAGAAGGTCCGCGTGACCGGCAAGAAGCGCGACGACCTGCAGGACGCGATCGCCCTGCTCCGCAAGGCCGACTTCGAACTCCCGCTCCAGTTCGAAAACTTCCGCGACTAATTCAGGATCGCATCCCAGAACGGGCACCCGCAGATTCGCTTCGCATTCCGAGACTTACGAACCGCCTGCCTCAATTGCGTAGCGATCGCCATCGCTCCCCGATGTTGCTGTGTATCGCTGCAGCGTAATGTGGCAATGCAGGGGCAAACCGAGGAACGTGTCATGGCGACAGGCACAGTTAAGTGGTTCAACGATGCGAAGGGCTTTGGCTTCATTACCCAGGATGGGGGCGGTCCCGATGTCTTCGTACATTTCCGCGCCATTGAAGCCCAGGGATTCAAGAGTCTCGCGGAAGGACAGAAAGTTGAGTACGAGGTAGTCCAAGGGCAGAAGGGTCCGCAGGCCGAGAAAGTCAAACCGAAGTGACGACAGCGCCGTACTCCACCAAGGAGGATCGAGCCATGCTCCAGCAAATCTGGCTTCATATGCCCGCCTGGCTGAAAGCCCTGTTCGCCGCCGAGTCGCAGGCTGAAAAACCCAACGAGCCACGCATGCCTGAAGATGCAATTCGATTGCATGCTGGCCAGCGCGTCGAGTTCGAGCTGCACCAAGGCGTGGATGGCCCCTGGTACGCGACCGAAGTTCGGGTTAACAACGACGAAACTCCCTTCTAACCAACCCGAGCAATACCTCGGTTCGGAACACAGGGGTCAACGTAAGGATGTGTCATGAGCGACAGAGAGTTCGGTACAGTTAAATGGTTCAATGATGCAAAGGGATTCGGCTTCATTTCACGCAATGGTGGCGACGACGTGTTTGTACATTTCCGATCCATTGAAGGGAGCGGCTTCAAATCTCTCGAGGAAGGACAGAAAGTGTCATTCGTTGTGGTTCAAGGCCAGAAAGGCCTGGAAGCAACGGCGGTGCAAAAGGCCTGAATCCGCCGGTCTCGATATCGTTACAAGCACTGCACGTCGCAGCGGAAAATGTCGCCCACAGGGTGGACTCCTGCGACCACGTCTGCGCGCTAACGCGATGGCGTAAGCCAAGCCCTGCGAAGCCGAAGGCGAGCCTGTTCGATCAAAACATGCATTCGCGTGAGCGAATGAACCGATTCGAATCAGAGGCTGGCGATGCGGCTGCGGTTGCGGCCGTCGTTCTTCGCTTCGTAGAGCGCCTCATCGGCGCGGCCCAGCAGCGAGTTCAGCGACTCCGGCGAACGCCACATCGCCACGCCTGCACTCACCGTGATCCGGATCCGGTAATCCCCGTGCACGATCACCTGCGACGCCAACGCATGGCGCACCCGCTCGGTGATATCCAACGCATGCTCCGCCAGCGCCCCCGGCAAGCACAGGATGAACTCCTCACCACCAAAACGCCCCGCCAAATCATCCGCCCGACACATCGACGAAATCACCCGCATCGTCTCGCGGATCACCGTATCCCCCGCCAGGTGGCCAAACGTATCGTTCACCGTCTTGAAGTCATCGATATCCAGCAACACCATGCTAAACGGAATGCCATCCGACGCCGCCCCCTGGCGCACCCGCTCGGCCTGCTCCAGGAAACGCCGCCGGTTCAACGAACCCGTCAGCTCATCCGTACCCGCCAGGTGATCCAGCCGCTCATTCGCCGCCTTCAGGTCACGCGTACGCGCCTCGACCTGCGCCTGCAACAGCTCCGCACGGCGGCGCAGATACAGCGTGCGCAGGTACACCAGGCCGAAGAACATCGCCACGGCCAACGCCACGCCCAACAACAACGTCCACGGGCTCTCATACCAGCGCGGCACCACGTCCACCCGCACCGACGTCTCGATCGTCCGCGCATCCAGGCCACGCATCGTCGCCCGCAGACGCAGCGTATACGTCCCGCTGGCGAGGTTCGTATAAATCGCGCTCGGCGGGATGCCGCGCGCCACCTCGTTCCACGCCGTATCCGTATCATCCATGCGATACGCGTAATGGGTTTCCTGCGGCGCCCGGTAATCCAGCAACGCAAAATCCACGCGCAGGTTCCGTCCATCGCCATCCAGCTTGATCCGGCCACCCTCTTCCGGCAGCTGGGCCAGCGGCACCGATTTGTCGTTCATCGCGATGTGCGTGATCGCCAGGCGCGGTGACGCCATCTGCGGCGCGATCCAGTACGGGCGGACCACGGTCAGGCCGCCGAGGCCGCCGAACATCAGCTCGCCACCGGGCGCCTCCGCTGCCGCCCGATGGATATAACTCGGGATACGCAGGCCATCGCGAATGCCCAGGTCGAACACCCGGTGGCTGGCCGCGTCGACCATCGCCACGCCGTTGGCCATCGAAGCCCACACGCGGTCGTCGTTATCCACCAGCAACGCATTGATCTTGGTGTTGACCAGGCCCTCGCGCGCGCCGATCACGCCAAAATGGAACGGCCCGCGTTCACGGAAATCATCCAGGTACGCGATACCACCGAACGTGCCCAGCCACAGGCGCTTATGCGAATCGAACGCCATGGACCCGGTGTAATCCTGCGGCAGGCTCGCGGGATCCGCAGGCTGATGGCTGATATTCACGAAGCCGGGCTGGCCGTCATACGAGATGCTGATACCGCTGATGGTGGCGAACCACCACGAATGCGCCATGCGCACGATGTAGCGAACCTGGTCGCCGACCAGGCTGCGCGGATCCTTGTCATCGTGGCGCATCTGGCGCAGCGCGCCGCTGACCGTGTCGTAGCGGAACAAGCCATCGTAGGTGCCGATGAGCAGGTCGTTGCCATCGCGCTGCATGGAAAGGATGAGCCGGCCATCCAGGCTCGGGATCACCGAGCTCTGCAGCGCGAAGGTATTCGGATCGATGCGCGAAATGCCCTGCGCACCGGCCCAGATCGAACCATCCGGTGCCACGACGAACGCCTGCACATCGCGCTCGGCCTGCTCGCCACCTAGTTGCAGGTGGCGCATGCCGCCGCTGCCGAGGTCGAGCACATCGATGCGCCCCATGCCGAGGCCGAGCCAGATCCGCCCGCGCGGATCGACAAACACCGAATGCACGTTGGCGTTCGACAAGGTGTGCGATTGCAACGGCGAGGGCAGCACGGAGAACACCTTGCGCCCGTTCGGATCGTAGTGCGCGGCGCCTAGTTCCGTTGCCACCCAGATATTGCCCGTGCGGTCCTGCAGGATATCGCGGGTGATATCGCCGGGCAGCGACGAGGCCATGGCGGCGTCATGTGCCAACGCGCGCAACTGGCCCGTATTGAAGTCGTAAGTGATCACGCCCGCGCCATCGGTCGCAGACCACAGCACGTGCTCAGGCGTCTCGCGGAACGCGCGGATCGTGCGCCGGCGGGCCATGCCGGTCTTGCCGGATAAGCCGGCGACGGCATGCGCGTGCCCATCGGGAGCAACGTAGACAGCGCCCGATTGCCCTGTGCCGATCCACATGCGCGCCTTGCTGTCTTCGTACAGCGTCCAGACCTGGTCGTGCAGGATCGCATCGATCTCCGCATCGCTCGAGGTCACGCGTGTGAAGTGGCCACCCGGCTTGCGCTCGAACACGCCGTTGTCCAGGCCCAGCCACAGGTTGCCGGCACGATCTTCGCTGACAGCGAACGTACGCGACACCATCGACGGGTCGTCGCCGGGCTGGCCGGAGACGTGGGTGATCACCCCGGTGGAAAGCTGCAGGCGATCCAGGCCGCCTTCGGTGGCGATCCAGAACACGTCGGGATCCCCCGAGCGGGCGATCGCGAAGACCTTGCCGTTGGCGGTGCCACCCTTCCCTACCGGATAAAGGTGGAAGCGCACGGTTTTCGGATCGAAGCGCAGCAGGCCGCCGGCATTGGTACCGACCAGCAGGCCGCCGTCGTCCAGTGGCATGAGCGCACGCACATAGGCATCCGGGAGCACCGCACCGCCGTAGGAATCCGGCTCCTGGCCGAACACCTGCATACGGTACCCGTCATAGCGGGCCAGGCCACCGAAGGTGCCGATCCAGATAACACCGGCCTTATCCTGCACGATCGCCGTGGTGGTGGAATGCGGCAGGCCATCGGCGACGCCGACGCTATCGAACCAGGCGGTCTCGTACGCCGCCCACGGATCCACGCCGACCTTCGGCGCGACCTGTGCGCTCGCAACACCCAGGCATGACAGCGAGGCAACGAAGGCAATAAGGAAGGCGCGCAACAGCAGGAAGCGGAGGGGCCGGTGCGTACGCTCAGCCTGCATAAGCCATCGAAGGGTCAAGGTAACGGCTGAAGGCATCAGCTGTCATGGGGCGAGCGAAGAAATAGCCCTGGCCGATATCGCAACCCAGGCCGCGCAGCCAATCGGCCTGCGCTTCGGTTTCCACGCCCTCGGCGATGGTCCGCATATTCAGTTTCTTGGCAAGGCCGATGATCGCCTCGGTGATCTCGCGATCGGCCAGGTTCGAATCGCTGCCACGGACAAAGCTCTGGTCGATCTTGATCGTGCCCACCGGCAGTTCGCGCAGGTGGCTGAGGTTCCAGTAACCGGCGCCGAAATCGTCGATCAGCAGGTCGAAGCCATGCGAACGCAGCTTGACCAGCTGGCGCAGGGTTTCTTCCGGCTCGCGCATGGCGGTGGATTCGGTGAGCTCGAAGCGGATCCGTGTCGGATCCACGCCAAACGAGCGCACCACGCGATGCAGCGTCTCGACAAACGCCGGTCGGCTCAGCTCGTGCATCGAAAGGTTGATCGCCACGTAATCGACGTGGCGGCCGGCCTTATCCCAGGCCTGGACCTGGGCAAGCACCGCGCGCAGCACGTATTCACCCAGCCCGTGGATGAGCCCGGAGCGTTCGGCCACCGCCACGAAGACGCTGGGCGGTACATCGCCGCGCACCGGGTGGTGCCAGCGTGCCAGCGCTTCCACGCCCGCCAGGCTGCCATCGTGCAGGTGGCGCTTTGGCTGGTATTCCACATCCAGCTCGCCGCGCTGCAGGGCTTCGCGCAGTTCCACGGTCAACGCCAGGCGCTCGCGGGCGGCCTCGAGCATGCCCTCTTCGTAGAAGCGGAAATCGGCCTTGCCGGTTTCCTTTACCGCGTACATGGCGGCATCGGCGTTGCGGATCAGGCTATCCGCTTCGTGACCATCCTGCGGGGCGATCGCGACACCGATACTGGGGCTCACCGCCACGAGCTGGCCAGCGACGTTCACTGGCTGGGAGACCAGGTCGAGCACCTTGCGGCACACCCGCACCAGGTTCTCCATGCCGCCGTAGTTTTTCACCACGACGACGAATTCATCGCCGCCGAAGCGCGAGACGGTGTCGCGCTCGCGCACGCTGCTGCGCAATGAAGACGCCACGGCGCGCAGGAAGGTATCGCCGGCCTCGTGGCCCAGGGTGTCGTTAATCGACTTGAAGCCATCAAGGTCGATGAACATGACCGCGAGCATCGCCTCGCGCGACTCCTTCAGGGCCTCCTCAAGCTCGCGCATGAGGAAGGCGCGGTTGGGCAGCCCGGTCAGGGTGTCGTGATATGCATGGAATGCCAGGGCCCGGCGGGCTTCCTCGCGCGGATCCTTCAGGCGGGCATTGAGCTTGCGGCGCTGGGTGACCAGCATGGCGATGACGATGGAGGCCACCGCCAGGACCACCACCAGCGAGACCAGCCAGCCTAAGCCGGCACCGCTGGTGCTGAACCCGGAGCAGCTGGATTCGCCCGGCCCCGCAAAGGGCCAGCGTGCGCACTTCGAGACGGCATGGTGGATGCCGTATTCGACGCTAATTGTCAGCACGCCTCGCTCCGGCCTGGCTGTGCCAGGCGCTGGGACCCATCAACCATCGTGACATCGCCAGGGAACCTGGGGACAGCCCGGGCGCGATATGACTTATCCCTGGCTTATCGGCCATGGGCACTCCCAACTTTAATGCCCCTGACCATGCCGCGTCCCGCCGTCTTCACCTTGGGTGAGACTGGCGGGTCCAGCACGCATGATGCTGCCTCCGCAGAAAAACGCAATCCGTGCCGTTCGTCCCGGGGGGGCGGTCAGCCCCCCTTGGCCGGGGCGGCGAGGTACTTGTCGAACCAGGCCAGGGCACGGGCCAGCACATCACGGCGGCTGGCATCGCGGGCGAAGCCATGGCCCTCACCCGGGTAAACCACCAGCGAGGTGGGCACGCCCTGGGCCCGCAACGCGTGCCAGAACTCGAACGACTGCGGGGCCGGGGTCTCGGCATCGCGCTCGCCCACGACCACCAGGGTCGGGGTCTTCACATGCTTGATGTAGTTGATCGCCGAGCTCTTGCCGTAAACGCCCGGGTCGTCGTACACCGAGGCGCCGAAGTACGGCTTCATCCACTGGTCGATCAGGTTCTGCCCGTAGTAGCTCTGCCAGTTCGAGATGCCGGCGCCCGCCACGGCGGCCTTGAATCGATCGGTCTGGGTCACCGCGAACATGGTCATGAAGCCGCCATAGCTCCAGCCGGTGAGGCCGAGGCGCTTGTCGTCCACCGGGTGGCTCTTCTCGATGGTATCGACGCCGGCGAGCGCATCACGCAGGTCGCCGTAGCCGAAATCCTTGCGGTTGGCCTGGACGAAGGCCTCGCCCTGGCCAAAGCTGCCGCGCGGGTTGGGCATGAAGACGAAGTAGCCCAGCGCCGAGAGCGGTGCCGCGCCGTAGCCGATGCCGGGCCAGCGTGGGAGCACGGCAGCGGCCGGGCCGCCGTGGATCGTGACGATCATGCCGTAGCGCTTGGCCGGGTCGTAGTTGGCCGGGTAGAGCAGCCAGCCCTGGACATCATGGCCCTCATTCTTCCAGGTGATCGATTCGGCCTTGCCCCACGACGGCTTGAGGCCGGCGTTGAACGAGGTCACGGCGGCCGGAGCGGCCTTGCTGGCGAGGTCGGCGACATGCACTTCGTATGGCTGGTCGAAGCTACTGGCAACAAAGGCGGCGCGGCTGTTGTCCTGGTTCAGCGACAGCGACATGGAGAGACGGCCATCGCCGAGCGACATCGGCAGGTCGAACAGGGTGGTCGGCGTGGCGGCGCCTTCGGCCGGCACCGCGTAGCTCGAGACGCGGCTGGCACCGGCGACCTGTTCGGAGACCACGAGACGATCATTGGCGGCCCACGACAGCCACACCGGCGTGGTGCGGGTACCCGGGGTGATGTCCTCTGGCGTGCCACCGTTCGCGGGCACGGTCCAGATATCGCCACCGGTGGAACCCTGGTCGCTCATAAGGCCACCGATGAAGGCGATCCGTGCGCCATCCGGGGAGAAGCGCGGCACGGCCAGTTGCAGATCCTTCAACGGGCCCTTCAAGGTGTTGGTATCGACGATCACGTTGCCCTTGGCGCCTTCACTGGCAGCCTGGACATAGAGCTTGGCCACCCACCAGTTGTTGTCACCCGGCGGCTCGGCGGCCACATAGGCGATGCGTTTGGCATCGGCCGAAAGCGCGTACTCGTAAACGTGCAGGCCTGCTGGGGTAAGCACGTGGACCGCACCGCCCGTGGCGCCGACGGTCGCGACCTGCTGCACCTCGATCCCTTCCACACCGATCTCGCCCAGCTGCGGTTTCGCCGCGGCCGTCGCGCTGGCGCGGCGGGTGGCGTTAGGGACATAAAGGAAGGCGAGCTGCTTGCCGTCAGCCGACCACTCGAGGCCGCTGACGTAGCCGGTGAGGTGAGTCAGACGCTGCGGCGCGGCTTTGGTCGTTGTATCGACCACCTGGATGTCATTCTGCTTGCCCTCTTCCACGCCCGCGCCCTTGCCGGCGCAATCGGAAAGGAAGGCGAGATGCTTCGAATCGGAGGCCCAGGCCGCGCTGGTTTCGCTGCAGCCTTTCGTCGTGGTCACGCGACGCGCATTACGGCCATCGGCATCGGCGACCTGCAACACCGGCTTGCCATCGGTCTTCACCGCCCAGGCCAGGTGCTTGCCATCCGGCGAGAGCGCGACGGATTCCACGGTGCGCACCTTGGCCAGGCTTTCCAGGATGGCAGCGATGCGCGGATCGTCGACTTTCGGGGCAGGCTCGGCCTGGGCAGAAGTGACACAGGCAAGCGCTACGGCGGCGGCGATCCACGTTGTACGCATCGGTCTTGGCTCAGGGCGTGTAGGAGTCGTGAAACCTACCACACCTGAATCACCCTGTAGGAGCGCGCTTGCGCGCGATGGGGCTTGCGGGAAACGCCATCGCGCGCAAGCGCGCTCTTACATAAAGCCAGCGATGCCGGTCAGACCAGCAGGTTCTTGTATTCGGTGTTGCGCTCGAACCAGCGCACGGCGTAGGAGCAGGCGGGGTGGACTTTCCAGCCGTTGTCGGCGGCCACTTCCACGGCCTTGCGGGTCAGCAGGTTGGCGATGCCGCGGCCGGCGACCGGCTCGGGCACGCCGGTGTGGGTGATAACCATGGTCTTGCCGTCCAGCCGGTAATCCAGCTCGCACTCGTGCCCATCCACCTTCACCAGGAACACCGCATTGACGCGCTCGTGGGTAATTTCCAGCGGTTTCGGGTTCGCACTCATCGTCGTTCTCTCCAAGCCAGCACGGGCGCCCTTTCGCATTCTGTCGATGGCCGGGGCGTTAGCTTTATCGATGCGCAAGCATGCGCGCCTTCGCAACCACAATCCATCACCCACCACCACGCGCCGGAGAAGCATCATGCAGAAATGGGGCAAAGCCGTCTGGACCGGGAACATCAAAGAAGGCCAGGGACTCATCTCGAGCCAGACCGGGGTGCTTAAGGACGCGCCGTATGGCTTCGCGTCACGCTTCGAGGATGGACCAGGCAGCAACCCGGAAGAACTGCTGGGCGCCGCACACGCCGCGTGCTTCACCATGGCGCTGGCGCTCATGCTCGGCAACAACAACCTCACGGCCGACCGCATCGAGACGAAGGCCGATGTCACCCTGGCGAAGGATGGCGAAGGCTTCTCCATCACCAAGGTCCACCTGACCGCCAAGGCGAAAATTCCCGGCACCGATCAGGCAACGTTCGCCGGGATCGCGAAACAGGCGAAGGAAGGCTGCCCGGTCTCCAAGGTATTGAAAGCTGAGATCACGCTGGACGCCTCGCTGGAGGCGTAGACTGCCCGCGCCGCCGGGTTCGCCCGGCGGTGCCCCCGGTAGCCAGGAATCCGAACACACGTGCTGATCATCCACGAACACGGACACCACGAACGCCCGACGGTCTGGATGCCCGGGATGGGCCGCCCGAAGGCACCCATCTGGATCGACCTGCTCGAACCCAGCGACGCCGAGCGCCACTGCGCCAGTGAAATCACCGGCCTGCGCGTGCCCGAGCGTTCCGATATCGTGAACCTGGCGCTATCCAGTCGTATCCGTACGGATGACGACGCGATGTACCTGTCGATCCCCTATTTCGCCGATACGAACAATGGCCATGCGGCGCAGCCGGTCGGTATCGTGGTCACCAACCACGTACTGATGACACTGCGCTTCAGCGAATCGCCGGCGTTCGACATGGCGAACGAAAGCTGCACGCATCAGAACTGGGAAAACAGCGCCGACGTGCTGGCGACCCTGGTCGAGGCCATCGTGAACCTCGGCGCGCAGCGCATGGAGGATGTCTCGGCCGAGCTGAAGAAGCTATCCGATCGCGTGTTCACCCCGGAACGGCTCGGCACACCGGTGCTGCGCAGCTATATGCTCGAGGTGGGGCGACTGGAAGGCATGCAGGCGCGCAATCGTTCCTCGATGCTTGGTGTGCAGCGCATCGTCTCGTTTGTGCGGGCGAAGAAGCCCGACTGGATGCCCGATGCGGTGGAGGTGCGCCTGCGCGTGGTCGAGCACGACCTGCGCACGCTGGATGAGTTCGACGACCAGCTCACCAACAAGCTGCAGTTCCTGCTCGATGCGACGCTCGGCTTCATCAGCACCGACCAGAACCACGTCATGAAGGTGCTCACGGTCACCTCGGTCGCGACGATCCCGCCGGTGATCCTGGCCGGCATCTGGGGCATGAACTTCAAGTACATGCCGGAGCTGGACTGGCACTGGGGCTATCCGATCGCGCTGCTGATCATCGTGGTGAGCATGATCCTGCCGGTGCTGTTCTTTAAATGGCGTGGCTGGTGGTCGGGGGACTGAAGCATGCTTCGCAACCTGCTACGCCCCGCTTCCGCGCCGATCCGGCGCTGGGTGATGACCGCCTTCCCCAAGCCGCCTTCCGGCGGTATCGATTACGACCACCCGCCGGGCGATCCTGGCTTGTTCGGGCCGACGTCAGTGACCTGGCGTATCCATAACGACTTCTGCGGGATGCTCGCCGGCGGCCTCTGTGCGCTATACCTGCAGACGCTGCACCCGCGCGCGCTGGCCGGCGTATGGGACCACTCGAACTTCCGCGAGGACCTGGTCGGGCGGCTGCGTCGGACCACCACCTTCGTCGGCGGCACCACCTACGCGCCGACGGCGGAGGCGCACGGCATGATCGCGCGGGTACGGACCATCCATGCGCAGGTGCGCGGGGTGGATGAGGCCGGCCTGCCTTACGCTGCCGACGATCCGGACCTGCTGACCTGGGTACACGTGAGCGAGATGGCCAGCTTCCTCGCCGGCTTCCGCGCGTACGGGCCGATCGCCGTGCCCGACGCGGCGGCCGACACGTATTTCAACGAGACGCGCCGTGTCGCCGAAGCACTGGGCGCGCGCGACGTGCCGGGTTCGGTGGCGGCCCTCGACGATTACCTGGCCGACGTCATCCCCACGCTCGCTTACACCGAGCGTACCCGCGTCGTGCTCGAGGTGCTGGCCGACCTCGACCTGCCGGTACCACTGGCCGGGCTATCGCGAGACGTCTTCCTCCATGCCGGCGCGTTCCTCCTCCCGGCATGGGCCAGCGACCTGCTCCGGCGCACCGGCCCCGACCAGATCAAGGCCCGCATGGCCGCCGCCACCCTACGCGGCATGGCCCCGCTGTTCCGCGCCGCCCTGACCGACGGCGTCGCCACCCGCTCCTGCCACCGCGTAGGCGTCGACCGCGCCCTGCTAACCACCTGGCCCCCCTTGTAGGAGCGCGCTTGCGCGCGACCGGTACTCGCCCTGTAGGAGCGCGCTTGCGCGCGACCGGTCTTGCCGCGAGCACCCATCGCGCTAGCGCTCTCCTACAGGGGGTTTCTACAAATGTGAAGGGATATCCTGAGACACACGTCACAGTTCTCACCATTTCGCGAGAATTTGCACTAAAGTTGCCGACTTTGCGGTCGCTATACCTAGCAAGGGGAAGTGGGCAACTTCTTCCTGCGTCGCGATCACCAGGCCTGACAGGGGGCCTTCTCGGGGGAGGATGGGTTCGGTGCGACTTCAACTGTTCACGCGCGGCACGCTGGCCGCGGGCATGGGCCGGCCGTGAGCGCGGCCTGGCATTCGCTCGCCGGTGGCTTGCCGGAATCCCGACTCCTCGCCTCCGTGGCGGAGTTCACCCACCACCGCGACATCGACGCCCTGGACCACAGCCTCGTGTTGTCCATGGCCGAACTGGTCGCGGTGAAGAGCGTGACCCTGTGCAAGGCAGGCGACAGCCTGATGCACCCGGTGGAATCGCTCACCGTCTGCACCCGCAACGCGGAGGGCCGCTGCGTCGTCGAAGCCGTGGAGCCCATGCGCGATGGTGATCCCGTGGACACGATCGTCTGTGCCATGGAAACGCTGGAAGTCATCTCCGACGTGACCGACGACGGCCGTTGCCGCCTGGTCGTGCCGATCATCCGCGAACATGTCGCGATCGGCGCACTGATGCTCGAAGCCGATGACAGCCTCGACGGCGTGCGCACGATGGTGGAAGGCTTCGCCCGCATCTACGCCAACTACATCGCCCTGCTCAACGAAAGCGAGCGCGACAAGCTCACGGGTTTGTACAACCGCCGCAGCTTTGAACAGCGTTTGCAGCGGCTGTTGAAGTTGCAACGCCAGCGGGCGCGTGCGGCCCGGCGTGACGAAGAGCGCCGCCTCCTCACCGAGGACGTAGCGCAGATCTACCTCGCCATCCTCGATATCGACCATTTCAAGCGCATCAACGACACCTGGGGCCACGTCTATGGCGACGAGGTGATCCTGATGCTCGCGCAGCAGATGCGCGCCTGCTTCCGCCAGAATGATGTGCTGTTTCGTTTCGGCGGCGAGGAGTTCGTGATGTTGCTCGCCTCGGAAGACGAGGCCTCCGCCGCCGGTGCGCTGGAGCGTTTCCGCGAACACGTCGCGCAGTGGGCGTTCCCACAGGTCGGCCACGTCACGGTGAGCATCGGCTATGCGCGGATCAGCGAACACGATTACCCCGAGATCGTGCTCGACCGCGCGGATAAGGCGCTGTATTACGCCAAGCAGAACGGGCGGAACAGCGTGCAGGGGTTTGAGAGCCTGACCGCGCGCGGTGAGCTCGCGGCGCCGGTCACCCTGGGCAGCATCGATCTGTTCTAAAGCGGCGCGGCCTCAATCGCGCGCAAGCGCGCTCCTA
Source organism: Luteibacter sp. (assembly GCF_036500425.1). Taxonomy (GTDB): domain Bacteria; phylum Pseudomonadota; class Gammaproteobacteria; order Xanthomonadales; family Rhodanobacteraceae; genus Luteibacter. The sequence continues at coordinate 771 of NZ_DASYCB010000038.1, read as the reverse complement.
CAAAAGCGGCTGTTGTAGGAGCGCGCTTGCGCGCGAATGAAGACACGGCGGCGCAGCCGCACCCTCCAAACGCGCTTGCGCGCGATGGGTGTGCGATTTACTTCACCACACCACAGGCAATCCGCTCCCCACCACCGCCCAGCGGCTTCGGCTGATCGGAATAATTGTCGCCACCGGCGTGGATCATCAACGCATGCCCCTTCAACGTGCCCAGGCTCTTCAGCCGCGGCGCGGTCACGGCGGTCGTATCGGTGCCATCGGCGCCCACGGTGATCTTCGGCAGATCGCCTTCATGGCCGGCCATCGAATCCGGCCCCTCGTGCTTGCCGGAATGCTCCGGGTCGAAATGACCGCCCGCCGCGAGCGCAGCGCCCTTCTTGCCATCCTTCTCACCCGGGGCACAGCTCGGCTTCTCGTGCAGATGGAAACCATGTTCACCCGCCGGCAGGCCCTTGAGGTTCGGGGTGAATACCAGGCCGCCTGCGCTTTCGCTGACCGTCACCGTACCGACCGAGGCACCGGTGCCATCCGTGGTCACCAGGGTCATCGGCACGGTCACACTGTTATCGGCGGCTTGTGCCGCGGCGCACACGAGCAGCCCTGCGGCTACGATTGCGATCTTTCTCATCTTGCACTCCCGGTGGGTGGATAAGGCGTAGCTTGGGATACTGCACCGTACGTGCACACCACGTCCACACGGGTTGCAAAGGCCTACCCCTGTAGGAGCGCGCTTGCGCGCGATGGGTGCTCGCGGCAAGACCCATCGCGCGC
>NZ_DASYCB010000037.1:0-99648 GCF_036500425.1 Luteibacter sp. | reverse complement strand
TGCTCGAGGCACCCCCCTCGCGCGCAAGCGCGCTCCTACAAGGGGAGGCTTTTCCAAGACGCCTACACCTTGAGGTCCGATCTTTGTTGGACAGCCGCGTCGCGCGGCCTACAACGAGGGGGCGCACCATGAATCGCACGTCGTTATGCATCGTGGCTACCGCGATCGGCATCGCCTGCGCAACCGCTGCGGCACAGGAGGCGGCCAAGCCCACCAGCCCGGTCATCAAGATCAACGCGGCGGCAGCGACGGATCCGATCCTGACCACCCCGCTGCGCGGCCCCCTGAGCATGCTCTCGGGCTCCGGTGGCAACATCACGGTACTCAGCGGAAAGCAAGGCCAGCTCATGGTCGATGCGGGCATCGCCGTCTCCCGGCCGCGCATCGAAACCGCCCTGGCGGCGCTCGGCAAGCGCCCGATCAAGTACCTGATCAACACCCATTACCACTGGGACCACACCGACGGTAACCCGTGGGTGCACGAAGATGGCGCGACCATCATCGCGACGGCAGGTACGGTAAAACGCGTGACGAGCACCATTCGCGTGGATGACTGGGATTACACCTTCAAGCCCCTTGCAGCGGCTGGCGTTCCCACCGAAATCCTGAAGGCCGACAAGACCTATCATTTCGACGGGCAGACTGTCGAAGTCAAGCTGCTCAATCCGTCTCATACCGACACGGACCTGTACGTGATCTTCAAGGAGGCCAATGTCGCCTCGCTCGGTGATCTGTTCTGGAACGGCGTCTACCCGTTTATCGATAACGAGAACGGTGGCGGGATCGACGGCATGATCAAGGCTGACGACGCGATCCTTGCCCAGTTGAAGGACGATGTAGTCATCGTGCCTGGGCATGGTCCCGTCGGTACCAAGAAGCAGCTGCGTGAGTTCCGCGACATGCTCGCCGCCATCCGTGACAACGTCGCCGCACTGAAAAAACAAGGCAAATCACGCGATGAAGTCATCGCCGCCAAGCCGACCGCGAAGTTCGACGACACCTACGGACACTTCGTGATCGACCCCGATTTCTTCACCCGCATCGTCTACGACGGCCTGAAGTAGCTACCGGCCACGGGTTCGCCCCAGAGCATCGTAGGCGTATGGTGCTATTTGTCGGTGGGAAGCGAAAAGGTGGTCAGGCCGTCGTGGCCGTCAGGGACACTTCTGTGCGAACCGCGCACGAGATCCTTCATCCATTCCAGTTTTGCGCGCGTCGGATCTTCCCAGGGATGAGCCGGGGTCTGTTCGTCGAGTTTTTCAAGGATCGCGTTCTTGAAGCACTCATGGGTAACGTGTTCATTTCCAATCTGCACTGCCTGGCCCATTTCAAACTGATAGAAAGGGTTCAGGAAGTAGGAGTTGTTCTGGCACGAAACCATTTCAGGAATATAGGATGGACGAGGGATATATGACCATTGAGGATTCTCGTCAGAGAAGAATTCCTCATGATTCCTGTCAGTGAGGGCTTTGGCGCGCGCACCTAGCGTTCCACTTAACATGATGCGCGGAACGACGGCCTGCTTTGATTCGATAAGGTATGCCTCTTCGACGGCGGGTCCGAAGAGGCTGAGGTCGTCATGGTACGCATCACCAAATACGATGCCTCCACGCACGAGGTAGCCCTCATACAGGAGGCGGAGCGTCACCAACATTGTATTATGCAGAGCGACATTGATCAGGGCATCCTCGGAGTTCTCGTCGTTTCTGGCCTCAGACTTTAGTTCATGGAGCAGATACGCGCAGTCGGAAAAGTTGAACATCTTCCGCGCATAAGACAAGTCCTGCCGATCTCGTTTCGCGAAATCGCGCATTGATTCATGAAAGATGCGGTGGACGTTGTATTTGGATGCGAAGTCAATCCTCTCTCGCGTGCCCAGGACATCGAGAAAGGATACGACGGTAGGCTTATAAGAAAGGCTCATCTTTATGGACGGTGGCGGCAAATAGTTAAGTCTATTCGCGATAAGTATCCCTCATAACTACTGTAGGAGCGCGCTTGCGCGCGATGGGGCTTGCGACAAGCCATGATCGCGCGCAAGCGCGCTCCTACAGGGGTAGGCCGGCGCGTCGTGGCAGTGCTTCGCTTATCCACTCGACGAACGCGCGGAGGCGCGCGTTGTTTCGGCGTTCGCCGGGGTAGACGAGGTACACGGGCATCGGCGCGGGCTGCCAGTCCGCGAGGAGTGGCACGAGCTTCCCTTCCGCGATGTAAGGCGCCATGGCGAAGGTGAAACCTTGCACGATGCCGAGGCCAGCAAGGGCAGCAGCGGTATGCGCGTTGCTTTCATTCACTTCGACGGGTGCCCGAAGCTCGTCGCCAATTTCAAGCGCGCGATCGGGGTTGCTGAAACGAAGCGGCAGCCTGCGCCCGGTGCGCGCGGAGAAGTAACAGACAACTTCATGTTCGTCGCGCACGAGATCATCGGGATGCTGTGGCGTCCCATGCTGCGCAACGTAGGCAGGCGACGCGCAGGTCGTCCACGGAAAGTCAGCAATGTGGCGGGCCACAAGATTCGGATCATCGGCCGTGCTGCGGATCGCGCAGTCGATCCCTTCGCCGATGAGGTCTAGTGTGCGGTCGGAAACGCCGACCTGCACCTGGATGCCCGGGTAGCGCTCGCGGAACGAAGGGAGCTCGGGAAGGATCAGCCCCGCCGCTACGGAGCCACCGGTATCAATGCGTAGCGTCCCGACGGGGCTGCTGTGGCCGCCGGCTAGCGTGGTCTCGAAATCGTCGAGTTCGGCGAGCCAATGCCGGGTCCGTTCGTAATAGGCGGCACCGTCGGTCGTGACGGTGACGCGCCGCGTCGTGCGTTCGAACAGGCGCACCCCGAGCTTGGCTTCGAGGGCCTGGACCAGCTTGGTCACGGTGGATTTGGGCAGTTGGAGGCTATCCGCGGCCCTGGCGAAACCACCCGTCTCAACGACCCGGCCGAACACGCGCATGGCGAGGAGATGATCCAAGACTGTTTCTCCATGGAAATAGTGAAATCGCTTTTGGATTATTTATCCAGTAAGAGGAAATAACCAGACTATCCCTATCGACCGCGCCGCGGTCACCGGAGCCTGACCATGCACACCCTCGCCAATAGCAACGTCCACACCACCCGCCACGCCGACAAGATCGCCCTGGTCACCGGCGGCAGCTCAGGCCTTGGACTTGCGACGGCAGAACGCCTGATTCGCGAAGGTGCCACGGTCTACATCACCGGCCGCCGCCAGACCGAGCTTGACGCGGTTGCGGCGCGCATCGGTGCCATCGCAATCCAGGGCGATATCGCTGTGCAGGCCGATCTCGATCGGGTCTTCGCCGTGATTCGCGAGCGCAGTGGCAAGCTCGATATTCTTTTCGCCAATGCAGGCGGCGGGGAATTCGCTCCGCTCGGCCAGATCACCGAGGCCCAGTTCGACAAGTACTTTGGTATCAACGTGAAGGGCACGCTGTTCACCGTGCAGAAGGCGCTGGAGCTGATGGGCGAGGGTGGTGCCATTGTCCTCAACGGCTCGATGGTCTCGATCAAGGGCGCCGCCGCGTTTGGCGTGTACGCCGCGACCAAGGCCGCGCTTCGCTCGTTCGCCCGCACCTGGGCGAGCGACCTGAAAGGCCGTGGCATCCGCGTCAACGTGGTCGCACCGGGCACCATCGTCACCCCGGGCTACTCCAGCGAGCTCGGCATGAGCGAGCAGCAGATCGCCGATTACGCCGCTTATGTGGCTACCGTGACCCCACTGGGCCGCACCGGTGAGCCGGATGAAATCGCCAAGGCGGTGTCGTTCCTGGCCTCGGACGATGCGAGCTACATCACCGGCATCGAGCTCTTTGTCGATGGTGGGCAGGCGCAGATTTAAGGTTCTTCGCAGAAGTCCGGGGACGAGTAGTACATCGCGCCGTCGAATCGGTTCATTCGCTGGGGCGAATGCATGTGACCAGCGGCTTGCGCCGCCTCGCTTTTGATTGGTTGAGAAGCTGCGGATGGTCAGGCCCTTGGGGCCGCCAGTCGCGGACCTGCGGACCGGGCCGTAGTGCCTCTTTCGCGAAAATCGCCGCGCGACGCGGCCCTCCGCTCATATCGGCCCCAAGGGCCTGCCCACCCGCGCCCCAAGCGATGAGGTTCACGGTGGGAGAGCTCGCGACGCGTGGCAACTCGCCTGTAGGAGCGCGCTTGCGCGCGATCAGCCCACGGAGCGGTGAGGCGGCGGGCCGTCTCGCTAGCGTAGCCGTCGTTCGATCCGCCGCGGTTTGGTGGCGACGGCACCCGCTGGTATCGCGTCGCCGGGAAGGCTTTCGTGTCTATGGAATGCTGAGCGCGCCTGGCGTTTGCGCGGGATACGGCATCGCCGCTTCGTCGGCTGATCGCGCGCAAGCGCGCTCCTACAAGGGGCGGGGTTTCGGTGTGCCGGCTTGTGCGGCACGAAACGGAGTGCGTCGACGCGGGGGCGGGCAGGCCCTGGCGGCCGACATGAGCGGAGGGCCGCGGGACGCAACGATTTTCGCGACGGGGGAGCTACGGCCCGGTCCGCAGGTCCGCGACTGGCGGCCGTCAGGGCCTGACCGCTCCCGATCCCGCGACGCAACCCGCCTAAGGCGGCGCACGCCGCTCAGTACACGCATTCGCGCCAGCGAATGAACCGATGACGAGGCGGCGATGCACCTGACGACCCCGGTAATGCGCGAAGAACCAGATTTAAGCCTGCGAGGGCATTGAGTTGAAATGAGAAGGGGGCGCTCAGGCGCCCCCTTTACCTGTGGTTTTGGAAAAGTGATTTGCCTGGACGGGCGGGGACGAGCGGCGCGACCGGGGCTATTATTTAGTGCATCCCAAAAGGTTTTTTTTCCCATGTCCAAGAAACTGAAGATCGATTTCGTCTCCGATGTCGCCTGCCCCTGGTGTGTCATTGGTCTGGGCGGTCTCGAGCGCGCGCTGGAGAACCTCAAGGGCGTCGTCGAGCCGGAGATCACCTTCCATCCGTTTGAGCTCAACCCGAACATGGTCAAGGGTGGCGAGAACACGGTGGAACATATCGTCAAGAAATACGGCATTCCGGCGGACGAAGCCCGGACCAACCGCGAGCGGATCAAGGCGCGCGCGGCGGCGGTCGGTTTTACCATGAACACGTCTGATGCGAGTCGCATCTACAACACCTTCGATGCACACCGCCTGATGGCGTGGGCCGCCGGTAGCGGCAAGCAGCAGGCGCTGAAGCACCAGCTGTTCATCGTGAACTTTACGAACCAGACGGATCCCGGCGACCACGACACACTGGTCGCCTCAGCGGAAAAGGCAGGCCTGGATCCCGCTGAAGCGCGTGCGGTGCTCGACTCGGATCGTTACGCCGACGAAGTCCGTCGTGACGAAGCCCTGTGGCAAAGCCGCGGCATCTCCGGTGTGCCGGCGGTGATCGTCAACGACAAGTGGCTCATCTCCGGCGGCCAGCCGCCCGAAGAGTTCGAACGCCAACTCCGCGCGATGGCAGACGAAGCGTAGAACACACGTGTAGGAGCGCGCGTGCGCGCGATGGGTGCTTGCGGCAACCCTATCGCGCGCAAGCGCGCTCCTACAAACTGCTTGTCAGGCTGTTGCGGGTTCGTCTAGCACGCGCAGCTTGCGCGGGCGGCTCGGCAGGGCGTGGCGCAGGATCCGCCAGACCACCTGGCCAAACTGACGGGGCAGGGAGCCCGTGTTGTAGTGCTGACCGTAGCGGGTGCAGATTTCCTTCAGTTCGACCGCGATCGTCGCGTACCGGTTGGCCGGCAGGTCGGGATAGAAGTGGTGCTCGATCTGGTGGCTCAGGTTACCCGAGAGCAGGTCGATGACCTTGCCGCCGCTGATGTTCGACGAGCCGCGCAGCTGGCGGAGATACCAGTGGCCACGGGTTTCATTGCGCAGCACTTCCTTCGGGAACACTTCCGCATCGGCGGTGAAGTGGCCGCAGAAGATGATCACGTAGGTCCAGACGTTACGCAGGCCGTTGGCGACCAGGTTACCCAGCAGCACCGGCAGGAAGAACGGACCGGCGAGCAACGGGAACACCACGTAATCCTTCAGCAACTGCTTGCCCATCTTGCGGCCTACCGGGCGGAACGCCTTGCGCAGCTCGCCGGGCTTCATCTTGCCCGCGAACCAACGGCCGATGCGCAGATCCTGGATCGCCACGCCCCACTGGAACAGCAGTGCGAAGACCACGGCGATGATCGGCTGCATCAGGTAGAACGGGCGCCAGCGCTGTTCCGGGAAGATACGCAGCAGGCCGTAACCGATGTCGTCGTCCATGCCGCGTACGTTGGTGTACGTGTGGTGCTGGAAATTATGCGTCTTGCGCCAGGCCTGGCTCGTCGCGGCGATATCCCACTCATAGGTCTTACCGTTGAGCTTGGGGTCGTTCATCCAATCGTACTGGCCGTGGATCACGTTGTGGCCCAGTTCCATGTTCTCGAGGATCTTGGACAGGCCGAGCAACAGTGTGCCGATGATCCACGCGGGGACCAGCACGGTGTGTACGAACGCGCCAAGGAACAGCAGTGCGCGGCCCGCGACACCAGTCCAGCGCACGCCGGCGACAACGCGGCGGATATAGCGCGCATCGCTCGGCCCGATGTCAGCCGTGACGCGTGCGCGGATGGCATCGAGCTCCACGCCGAAGGCATCTTGCTCGGCGGCGGAAAGGGTGCGGTTACGGATACGGCTCATGCGTTACCTCAGAGATCAAGGATAAGGTCGGTGCGCGGCGCGCTGATGCACAGGCGAACCTGCGTCGTCGGCTCGCTACTGCGGTCACCGGTAAGAATGTGGCGGGTCGTGCCGGACGTGCGTTCGCAGGCGCAGGTGTTGCAGATGCCCATGCGGCAGCCGTTTGCCGGGCGGACGCCCTGCGCTTCGAGACCTTCTAACAAGGATTGGTTACGCGGCAGCTTGAGCGTTCGGCCGCTACGGGAAAGGTGGACCTCGACCTCGCCGGCTTCATCGTCGCCGGGTGTCATCGGCGGCAGGCTGAAGGCCTCGGCCTCGAAGCTCGCGACATGGCCGTTGAAGCGCTCACGCGCCGCGGTGACGAAGCCACCCGGGCCGCAAGCGAGCACGCGGCGGCGGTGCAGCGACTCGACGGCATCGAAGGACGTTGTATCGACACGCGCTGCCGGCGCATCACCTTCGCGCGTGACCAGGAAGTGCACGCGCAGACGCGGATGCGCCGCGGCGAAGGCCTGCAGCTCGTCGACGAAGCAGAGATCGTCACGCTGGCGGGCCCAGTAATAGAGATCGACCTCCATCGGCATGCCGCGCGCGGCCAGGTCGCGCAGCAACGCGCGCATCGGCGTGATACCGCTGCCGGCCGCTAGCAGGAGCAGGCTTTCGCCGCCCGCTGCTACGGTCATGTCGCCGAAGGCCTTATCGAGGCTGACGATCTCGCCGATCCGGGCTTCGCGTGCGAGGTATTCGCTGACGACCCCGCCGGTGATGGCCTTGACCGTGATCGCCAGGGTGCCGTCGCCCATGAGGGTCGGGCTGTAGCTGCGGACCAGGCGGCGGCCGCCGATCGTCACGCCAAAGCTGACGTGTTGGCCGGGGCGCATGCCAGCCCAGTGGCCGTTCGGACGGAAGACCAGGGTCACCGCATCGCGGCTCGCCGTGGTGCGAGACACCAGGCGCGCCAAGGGCTGCTCAAGGGTCCAGAGCCGGTTGACCCGGGTAGCCCAGAAGTCAAAAAGCGCCGGGGAGACCGCGCGTCGGGCCAGGCGCAGGGGCCAGCGGGGCTTGGGTGCGGGAAGGGAGGTCATGGGTGCATACTATACGAACACATATACGAATGTGTATACACATGTATATTCCGCGACCGGGGTATCATTTAGCCCCAGCTGCCCAGGTCATTCCATGCCATCCAGCCTTCTCATTCCGACCACCGACGCGCCCATCGTCCGCAAGGCGGCGATTTCGCGCGAAGACCTGCTGGCCGCGACCCTGAAAATCATCGGTCCGAACCGCAGCCTGTCGACGGTGAGCCTGCGTGAGGTGGCCCGCGAGGCCGGTATCGCCCCGAACAGCTTCTACCGGCAGTTCCGCGATATGGGGGAGCTTTCGGTCGCCCTGATCGACCTGGCGGGCAGTTCGCTGCGCACCATCATCGGCCAGGCCCGTGAGCGGGCGACGTCCACCGATCGGAGCGTCATCCGGGTGTCGGTCGAGACCTTCATGGAGCAGCTGCGCGCGGACGACAAGCTGCTCCACGTGCTACTGCGTGAAGGCGCGGTGGGCTCGGATGACTTCAAGCACGCCGTGGAGCGCGAGCTGGCCTATTTCGAGGACGAGCTGCGGGTGGATCTGATCCGTCTGGCCGCAGCGGACGGGGCCACGCTTTACCAGCCGGCCCTGGTGGCCCGGGCGATCACCCGCCTGGTTTTCGCCATGGGCGCCATGGCCATGGACCAGCCGCCCGAGCGCGACCCCGAGCTGATCGAGGAAATCTCGCAGATGCTGCGCATGATCCTCACTGGCTCCCACGCCCTAAACCGCACCGCCTGACTACTCTCACCCTGTAGGAGCGCGCTTGCGCGCGATGGGTGCTCGCGGCAAGACCCATCGCGCGAAAGCGCGCTCCTACAGGGGGGGGTTAGGGTGCTTGCGGCAAGATCCATCGCGCGCAAGCGCGCTCCTACAGGGGGGATTAGGTGAGGGTCGTCAGCTCGATCGGGATGATGGTTTCGCCGCTGATGACCTGGGCGTGGCCGTCCTGGACCATGAACTGGAGTTGCATGGTGCGCTCGGTGAGCGCCGCCAGCGCTTCGACCGTGGCCGGGGCGACGTCGATCACCGTGACGTTCTTCGTGCGCGCCACCGCCGCCGAGGTCTTTTTCCACCAGACCTCGGCACCGCGGCCGCTGTACGTGTAAATGATCACGCGATGGGCCCGGCCGGCGGCCCGGCGGATCCGCTGCTCATCCGGCTGGCCGAGTTCGATCCAGAGATCGACCTCGCCTGTAAGCTCCTTTCGCCACAGGTCCGGCTCGTCTTCCGAGCTCAAGCCCTTGCCGAAAACGAGCGATTCGTCCGCATTGAGCGCGAACGCGAGGACGCGCACCATCATCCGCTCGTCCGTCTCCGACGGGTGCTGGGCGATGGTCAGGGCGTGGCCCTGGTAATAATGCCGGTCCATATCGCTGACCTGCAGGTCAGCCTTGAAGACCGTGGATTTGAGGGCCATGGAGGGTGTCGCCGATGTGATCCAGCCGCCAAGCCTACACGACCCCTCCCTCTTGTAGGAGTGCGCTTGCGCGCGATGGGTCTTGCCGCGAGCACCCATCGCGCGCAAGCGCGCTCCTAACAGGGGGGGCGATGCATACAAGGCGTCGACGTAGGGCGGGCCTACTATCGCTCCGGTCTATCCAAGGGGATCCACCCATGAGCTACCCAGCCGTACCGCGCCGTTCCGCCGTGGCGAACGCCATCTATGGCCTGTTCAACCCCATACCGTTCGGCTTCTTCGTCGCCGCGCTGATCTTCGACATCATTTATGCGAAGACCGGCACGATTCTCTGGGCCAAGAGCGCGGCATGGCTGATTACCCTCGGCCTGATCTTTGCGATCATCCCGCGGCTGGTCAACCTCACCCAGGTCTGGATTACCTCGCGCCGCTTCAGCACCGGCGCGGACCACGTCGACTTCTGGCTCAATGTCGTCGCGATCGTCGCGGCGATCCTCAATGCCTTCGTCCACAGCCGCGATGCCTACGCGATCATGCCTGCCGGCGTGTGGCTCTCCGTACTCACCGTGGCGCTCATCGCCATCGGCCACATCATCATCGCCGTGCGTTACTCCACGGACCGGGAGTACTTCCATGGCTAAGCACCTCTACCGCAGTGTTCTCGCCATGGCCTGCGTGGCCATCCTCGGCGCATGCAGCGAGAAGGCCTCGCTCGATGCCGCTCAGCAATCGGGCAGCGACCCGTCCATGCCGAAAGCACGGAACTTCTTCGTGCCGCCGATGCAGGTGCCGGACTTCGCCGGCTGGGCACAAGGCGCCATGCCCACCGTGGCTCCCGGCCTGAAGATCGAAAAGATCGCCGGCGACCTCAAGCACCCGCGCCAGCTGCTCACGCTGCCAAATGGCGACGTGCTCGTGGTCGAATCCAACGGCCCCGGCCAGGAAGCGGTCACCACGCCGAAGCAACTGATCGCCGGCATGGTGAAGAATAAATCGGGCAAGGGGGCGAAGGGCGGCAACCAGATCACCTTGCTGCGCAAGACCGGCGACGGCGAATGGGAAAAGCACACCTTCATCCAGAACCTGCATTCGCCGTTCGGCGTGCAGTTGATCGGCAATACACTTTACGTCGCGAACACCGACGCCATCCTCACCTTCCCGTACACCGAGGGCGAAACGGAAATCAAAGCGCCGGGTGTCGAATTCACCGACCTGCCGTCGACGGTGAACCATCACTGGACCAAGGCCCTGCAGGCGAACGCGGACGGCACCAAGCTCTATGTTGGCGTGGGCTCGAACAGCAACATCACCGAGAACGGCCTGGAAGTGGAGTACCGCCGCGCCAACGTCCTCGAAGTGGACGTGGCGAGCCGCAGCAGCCGCATCTATGCCTCGGGTATTCGCAATCCGACCGGCCTCGCGTGGGATGCTTCGACGAACAAGCTATGGGCGATCGCCAACGAGCGTGACGAAATCGGTGCCGACCTGGTCCCCGATTACATGACTTCGGTGACCGAGGGCGCCTTCTACGGCTGGCCCTATAGCTATTACGGCCAGAACGTCGATACGCGGCTGATGCCGCAGAACCCGGACATGGTCAAGAAGGCGATCAAGCCCGACTACGCGGTGGGCTCCCACGTCGCGGCCCTGGGTCTCCTGCTGAGCCAGAAAAACGCGCTGCCGGCGAAGTACCAGAATGGCGCCTTCGTCAGCGAGCACGGCAGCTGGGATCGTTCACCGCTCAGCGGCTACGCCGTGGTCTTCATTACCTTCCAGGATGGTAAGCCCGTCGGTAAACCGGAAACCCTGGTGAGCGGCTTCTATTCGAAGGATGAGAAGCAGCTCTACGGTGCCCCGGTCGGCGTCGTGCTGGACAAGGAGGGCGCGCTGCTCATCGCGGATGACGTGGGCAACACCGTGTGGCGCGTGACCGCAGCGGCTCCCTGAGCTGTCAAACCCACGACGCCGCGATGGTGTAGAACACGGGGTGACGCCCGCTCCTGGCAGGCGACCAAGGGAGTAGGGCGTGACCTCCACTTTGCATCCGCCAGCCGTACCGCGCGTACAGAATGCCTGGATCACGGCACTAGGCCTGTTCGATGTGGCCTATGCCATCGATATCGGCAAGGCGCGCGAGTTATGCGCGGATATGCCTTCGCTGAGCGAGCCGCCTGGGCCCTTGCGGTTCGGGGTGCCGCCCTTACGCCTGCGCCACACGAGCGTCGCGATCGAGGTCGGTGGCGTGCAGATGACCGGCAATGTGGCCGTGCATCTGTATGAATTCGGCACGATCACCCTGGATATCTCGTTCGACATCGAAGACATGGCCTGGCCGGTCTTCGTCGATACGGCGCGCGAGATCGAGCAGGCCCTGGCGTTCGACAAGCCTGGCGCGCCCTGGATGCCCCTGCTGGAGCAGATCAAGACACGCATCGCGGCGGCCCTGGAACGGGCGAACGATGCGGTGATCCAGGAGGACTACCTGCTGATCGAGATCGAGGATTTCAGCGAGCCGCTGGGCATGCCGTTGCACCTCGCGGTCGATCTGACGCCGCTCCTCGCAGGCGACGCGCGCCCGCTTTCGGACAACACGCGTGAAACCCTGCTGCGCCACCGCTTCGGCTACCTCGCCGACGATTGCGTCGTCATTACCCGTGACCGGGCGGTGCTCTATCAACCGGGTGGCGATGCCGGCATCGATGCTGTCCTGGAAGCCGCTAACGCCCAGTTGCTGGAACTGCGCCACTACGGCGCGTTACTGGATGACGAACTGCCACGGATGTACGACCTGGTCGATCGCACCCGTACCGTCTCGGCTTTCCTCGCGCCGGCCGAGCTGTCCCGCCTGGCCCGGCGCCTCTACACCGTGGTGGCCGAGGTCACCGAGCTGACCGAGAAGGTCGATAACGCGCTCGAGGCCACGGGCCACCCTTACCTGGCGCAGGTCTACACCACGACGCTCGAGCTGTTCGGCGTGCCCGCCGTAGGCGCGGCAGTGGATCGCAAACTCGCGATCGTGCGCGACACGTACGCCGCGCTCTACGACGAGGCGGCGGTCAGTCGCGCGGGCCTGCTCGAGATCACGATCGTCGTACTGATCGCCGTCGAACTGATCCTCGCCGTCATCAAGTAAATACCCAGCAAAGCGCACAACGTGTAGGAGCGCGCTTGCGCGCGATGGCCCCCAGCACCAAACACCCGGAACTGTGACGCCCGTTGCGTTTCTGATGCGAAGCCAGTGCAGCCCCCGCAAGCGTGTGAAAACTGTCATAACCCGCCATGACAATCGCCGCCACAGGGGATAAACCAGCGCAGGCGGACACGCATGACCTCCAACGACCGGCGGCATTTCCTGAAGCTTTCCCTTGGCGCCGCAGGCGCCGCATTCACGACCTCGGTCGTGCCCCTGTCGATCCAGAAGGCCCTTGCGGTCCCTGCGGCGCGCCGCACCGGCACCCTGAAAGATATCGAACACGTGGTCATCCTCATGCAGGAAAACCGCTCGTTCGATCATTACTTCGGCAGCATGCGCGGCGTACGCGGTTTTGGCGATCCGCGCACGGTGACACTGGCGAGCGGCCGTTCGGTCTGGCACCAGCCGTTGACAGCCGGCAGCGACGACTATGTTCTCCCGTTCCGGCCGCAAGCCGATAACCTTGGCCTGCAGTTCCTCGAAGACCTGCCGCACGGCTGGAACGACACGCAGGCAGCTTTTAACGCGGGTAAGTACGACCAGTGGGTGCCTTCGAAAGGCACCACGACCATGGCCTACCTGACCCGCGAGGACATCCCGTTTCACTACGCGCTGGCCGATGCCTTCACCGTATGCGACGCATACCACTGCTCGATCCTCTCGTCGACCGATCCGAATCGCTATTACATGTGGACCGGCTACGTCGGTAACGACGGGCAGGGTGGTGGACCGGTGCTTTCGAACGCGGAGCTCGGCTACGGCTGGACGACGTACCCCGAGCGTCTTGAGGCAGCGGGTGTGTCGTGGAAGATCTACCAGGACATCGGCACGGGCCTCGATGCGGCCGGCGGCTGGGGTTGGGGTTCCAATCCGTACATCGGCAACTACGGCGATAACTCACTGCTGTACTTCAACCAGTACCGCAACGCCACGCCGGGCAATCCGCTTTACGATAAGGCGCGTACCGGCACCGATACCTTGAACGGGCAGAACCTGTTCGAGATCTTGCAGAAGGATGTCACGGCGGACCGCCTGCCGCAGGTCTCGTGGATCGCGGCGCCCGAGGCGTACACCGAGCACCCCAGCTGGCCGGCCAATTACGGTGCGTGGTACGTCGATCGCGTCCTCGATGCGCTGACCTCGAATCCGGAGGTCTGGAGCAAGACGGCGCTGTTCATCACGTATGACGAAAACGATGGCTTCTTCGATCACCTGATGCCTGCGTATCCGCCGTCGTCGCGCGATCGTGGCCTGTCGACCGTGAGCACGGACGGGGAGATCTATCCAGGTGGTAACAGCTTCAATGCAGGCGTTTATGGACTCGGCGTACGCGTTCCCATGATGGTCGTGTCACCGTGGAGCAAGGGCGGTTGGGTGTGCTCGGAAACCTATGACCACACTTCGATCCTGCGCTTCCTCGAGCAGCGCTTTGGTGTGCAGGAGCCGAATATCTCGGCATGGCGTCGCGCCGTGTGCGGCGATCTGACCCGTGCCTTCGATTTCGATGGCCACGATGGGCGGGTGCCATTCCTTCCGCCGACGGCTGCGTACGAGCCGGATCGCGGCGACCACAGCGATCTGCATCCGACGCCGCCCACCCAGCAGCAGCTTCCGCGACAGGAACGCGGGCAGCGTCCAGCGCGCGCCCTTGCTTACGACCTCGAAGTCACCGGCAAGGTTGACCAGGGCCAGGGGCGGTACGTGCTCACCTTCGGCAATACCGGTGGCATCGGCGCGTGCTTCCATGTGGATTCCACCTTGCGCTCCGATGGCCCGTGGACCTATACGGTCGAAGCCAACAAGTCGCTCTCGGACTACTGGACCAGCGCCAACAGCGACGATGCCTACGACCTGACCGTCATTGGCCCGAATGGCTTTCTTCGCCAGTTCAGCGGCAAGCAGCCGGAGAAGGGCGCCGACCGTCGGCGTATCGCCTTGCCCGAGGTCTCGCTTGCGCATGGCCGGCGTGCCGGTGAGCTGCACATCGTGCTGAGCAATGAAGGTGGCCGCCCCTGCGCCATCACCATCGAAGCCAACGATTATCTGCGCGAGCCGCCGCGGCGTTATTGGCTGCTGCCGGGGCAGCGGGTCGAGAGCCACTGGGATATCACGGGTTGTGACCACTGGTACGACCTGACGGCGACCTGCGATACCGATGAGCTGTTCTCGCGCCGGTTTGCAGGGCATCGGGAGACTGGCCGCGCCTCTGTGTCGGATCCCGCGCTCGGCAGCTGATCGTTTGCAGTTAGAAGCTCAGCCCAAGGGGCCGGTTGCACTCGTACTTCGCGTTGGCCGCCTTTACATCGGCGGGCGTGAGGTGCCTTGCGACCAGCTCCTCGGTGCTGAGGCTCGACCAGACCTCGACATCGATGCAGTGCTTGTTCGTCACGCCGAACAGGCGCTGTGCGTTGCGCATGACGGCGCCGATGCCCTGGTTCCTCGGGTCGGTCATCGTCAAGCCTGGGGCCAGGCGGGTATCGGAGCCGGGTAGGCCGGGAAGGTGATGGGCGCTTTGAGCGTCTTGAAGGCGTTGCTGGAAGCCGCCATCGCTCGTGGTGGCAATGGTTCCTGTTGGGCCGGGCGCGCTGGATGGTGTGATTGGGGCAAGCGGCGAGGTGGGCGGAGGTGATGCCGATGCCTGGGTGGGTATCTGGGGTGCCAGGACGCCTGGTTTGCGGCTGGCTCGCTGGGGGTGGTCCGTCCGTTGGCGCGCCGGCGGAGGCCCCCTTCGCGAACTAACCGATGAGCGTTGCCATGGTGGAATCAGCCGCGCCTCAAGCGCCGCCTGCCGTGAAGCGAACGTGCGTGTCGGTTCGGACCGGAACGTTCCAGGACGGAGGAGCATCACCAGAAGGGTGCTATGAACGCCGATAGCCGCAGCCATGGCCACGATCCGACGGACGGATACCTTCGACTTCCCTGGCGTCATTCCCGCGGTCCCCGACCGGATGATTTCCACGTCAGGGCTGTAGACGCCGTGGGGAAGCGGTAGTTCCCGGCCTTGGCAGGCCCGGACCTAGTTCGTTGCCCCTAGGTCGCTGAGCACCCGCAGCATGTCGACATCGCCTTGTTTAGAGGCGATCGCCATGGGTGTTTGCCCATGGGCATCGCGGCTGTCCAGGCGAGCACCTAAGTGGAACAGGTCCTCGACGAGTCCCTTGCGACCAAACAAAACCGCAAAGGCGAGCGCGGTCTCACCTGCCTTATTCGTCTGATCGATGGGGCAACCACTGCGCATGAGGCGTTGCGCCTCCACCTCATGCCCCTTGTAGATCGCCCCCATCAAGGCGCTATTGCCATTGTGGTCGGCAATGCACGGATTGGCGCCAGCGCTTAGCAGGTAGTCGAGTGCCGCAGGTTGCTTGTCATAGGCGGCGAGGATCACGGCCGTATAGCCCGAGGCGTTCTGCCGATCGATAGGGTAGTGAGCATCATGCAATGCCTGGAGGATATCGATCCGGCCGGCTCTCGCCGCATCAAACCATTCCGGATCGTAGGTGCTCGCATCCACCCGCTGCACGGTGGATAGTTTCGTTACATCGACAGCGTGTGCCCATAGGCGCACCTGCGGGCAGAGGAGATAGGTGCCCACGGCGCCGATCAAGGCGGCACCTATGGCAAGGGGAATCCAGCGACCGTGCATAGCGTAAGCCCTTTCGGCGTTCTCGAGGAGAACTGCCCCAGTGCCACTACGGTGGACCCGGGGCAGTGAGAGTCAATCCGAAGAGAGATGGGTCGCCATAGCCTTTACGCGATCCGGTTGCGCGTGGACCGCCTTGGCCAGGCGTGTTCCGTAATCGGCATCGGCCTTGTAGAAATAGGAGAGCATCGTGTACTTATTCTCCTCGTTCGTAACCTGACCGAGGTCGGCGCTTAACGCAGTGATCAGGTCGGCCTTATCCAGCTCGGAAAGCGTTCGGTAATATTCGCCGGCCTGGACGAAGTTGCGCTTCTTATCGATGGCGTTCTGCTGGGTGGTGCCATTCAGTTCAGTACGAACGAGTTTGGCCGACGGATCTTCCACCAGGTCCCCCGTGCTCGATGGCTCGAAGTTGACTTCACCCTTGCGGCCGCTGGCGTTCATTGCACCGTCCTGGTTTTCCGACGACACGGCAATGGCCGGGCGGTTCACCGGGATGTTCTGGTAGTTAGCTCCCAGTCGATACATCTGTGTATCTGCATAGGCGAAGAGCCGGCCTTGCAGCATCCGGTCCTCCGATGCCTCAATGCCGGGAACCATACGCGATGGCGCGAATGCCGACTCTTCCGTGCTTTCGAAGTAGTTGTCCGGGATGCGATCCAGGGTCATCGTGCCGATTTTCCTCTCGGGCACGTCGGTCCATACCTTGGTGTCATCCAGCGCGTTGAAGTCGAACTTTGCCAGATCTCCCGGTTCCAATACCTGGACGTACAGGTCCCACTTTGGATACGACTTGCTCTTGATCGCGCCGTAGAGGTCGTTCGTATGCAGGTTCCAATCCTTGCCGATCGACGCGGCAATCTCCTGGGGTCGCAAGCCGTGGTTGCCTTGCTGACTCTTCCAGTGGAACTTTACGTAGTGAACTTCGCCCTGTGCATTGACGAGTTTGAACGCGTGTACGCCGAAGCCATCCATGCGTCGATAGGAATCCGGCATGCCGTTGTCGGTGTACAGGCGGGTCAGCATGTTGGTGGCTTCAGGCGTGCGCGCGAAGAAGTCGAAGGCGAGGTTCGGGTCCTGTACGCCGGTGACCGCACTAGGCTTGTTCGCGTGGACGAAATCGGGAAACTTCATCGCATCGCGAATAAAGAAGACTGGCAAGTTGATCCCGACAAGATCCCAATTTCCTTGTTGGGTGTAGAACTTGGTGGCGAAACCACGCGGATCACGCGCTTGTTCGGGCGAGCCGCGATACCCCATCACGGTGGAAAAGCGTACGAAGACGGGGGTGGTCGTACCCGGCTTGAACACGACGGCCTTGCTCAGCGCGGAGATATCCGCTGTCGGCTGGAACGAGCCGTATGCACCGGTACCTCGCGCATGGACAACACGCTCCGGTATGCGCTCACGATCGAACCGTTGCAGCTTCTCGATCAGGTGTGAATCCTGCAAGAGGGTCGGTCCATTCGGTCCGGCAGTCTGCGAGTTCTGGTTGTCGCCGACGGGTGAACCCCCATCCGTCGTAAGGCGCGTGTTCTGCGCTTGAGCTGAGGCGACCAGACAAACTGATATAGCAAGCGTGATGTAGCGCGCCTTGAAACGTTCGATCTTTGCCATGCTGGCTCCTTGATTCACGTGATGCCCTGAGGCGCGGGTATTTCCACTGATCAAGTGCCTGGCTGTCTAATCGATTATATGCATCGAAGCCATAGCCACCTTCAATGCCAAAAGCGGAGATCTACAGTTCCGAATCGCGCGCGAGATGCGGGATAGAAGGTGATGACGCGGCGTGTCCTCGCTAATCCGTCGATGATTCGCGGGTCCCAGTTATCGAGCACCGCTGCGATACGATCTCATTTCACTTTCACGACGACCTTTCCCTTGGCACGGCCCGCTTCCACATACGCCAGCGCGTCGTTGGTCGATCCGAAAGGGAAGACGCGATCGATGACCGGGCGAATGGCGCCGGCCTCGATGAGTCGGGTGATCTCGCGCAACTGGTCGCCGTTCGCCTTCATGAAGAGAAACGAATAGCCAATGCCGCGGCTCCTGGCCTTTCGCCGGACGCCTGCGCTCAGGAGCCGCATGATCCCGCGTACGAGAGCGGGTGCTGCGATGTCCTTGCCAAACTGGGGATCGGGTGGCCCGGAGATCGAGACCAGTCGTCCGCCGCGCCTGAGCACCTGAAGCGACTTTTCGAGCGTCTTACCATCCTGGCTATTCAGAACGACGTCGTGATCAAGCAGGATACGTTCGAAGTCCTGGGTCTTGTAGTCGATGGCCACGTCTGCACCGAGACGTGATACGAGCGCGAGGTTGGTCGAACTGGTCGTCGTGGAGACTGTCGCGCCCAGATGCTTGGCCAGCTGGATGGCGAACGTGCCGACGCCGCCGGAACCTGCCTGGATGAAGACTTTCTGGCCGCGCTTAAGTTTGGCCGTCTCGATCAACGCCTGCCATGCGGTCAAACCGACCAGCGGAATGGAGGCCGCTTCTTCCATGGTGAGGTTCTTCGGTTTGAGTGCCAGCGATGTCGCTTTTACCGGAACGAATTCGGCGAAGGTGCCGATCCGGAAATCATCGACCCTCGCATACACCTCGTCGCCCGGCTTGAAGTCCCTGACGTCGGGACCCGTCTTCGCGACGACACCTGCCACGTCGTGGCCCAGGATGAGCGGCATGCGATAGGGGAGGATGAGCTTGAATTCGCCGTTTTTTATCTTGGCGTCCAACAGGTTCACGCCGGCGGCGTGGACCTCTACCAGGACTTCGTCACGGCGTAACGTGGGCACGGGTACGTCCGTCTCGCGCAAGACTTGTCTTTTCCCATAATTATCGAGGACATACGCTTTCATCTTCATTCCTTTTCGCTGCGTGCCCGATATCCTGCATGATGATCATCATGCGGAATGGCGAGCGGAAGATCGGCTTCGCGCCGCCGACTTAGTGAGTGGCTAAGGGCAGATGGTTAAGTGCGGCATCGCGCATGGCGTCTGCCAAGGCAGGGTCATCGACAGCGCGCGACAAGATCAGCGCGCCGACCATGGTAGCGATCGTCACCATGGCGCGTTCGTGCGCCGCAGGTTTTCCCCAATCGGGCGATTGCCGGGCAATCAGGTCGATCGATTCCTTGATGTAGCGGGTGGTTACACGGCGGACGTCAGGGGCCTGGCGTGATGTCTCGGAGCCAAGCGCAGCCAGCGGACACCCTTCGTCGATGCGTTCGAAGTGCTCTTTCGAGAGGTAGGCAGCCATCATGGATGCCAGGGCGGCCCCCGGCGGCACGGCGGCGGCCACGTTAGCGGCGACGGCAGCGGACTCCTCGCAGGCCTGTGTAGCAGCCTCGGCCAGCATGGCTTCGCGCGAGGCGAAGTGTGAGTAGAAGGCGCCATGCGTCAGCCCGGCCTCTTTCATAATGTCCGCGACGCCCGTGCCGTCATAGCCACTACGACGGATCGCGCGGGCGGCAACGGCGACGATGCGCTCGTGGGTGGCCTCTTTGGCCGCGGCCCTGCTAGGAGTGATTGTTTTTCGCATGACATTCATCATGCGATCTTTCTGGCCCGGGTGCAAGTGGCACGATAGCGGTGGTCTACCCGCCGGCTTGAGCCCCTAAGCCGGCCGCGGCATTTGATCAGCTTGCCCTAAGGTACCGGCGTTTTAATGACCGAGAGGACTGCCGGGACCTGACGCCGGCAGGAGGGAGGCCGTATGCGACGTGTACCGATGGGTATTGCGCTGACGCTCTTGATGCTCTGTCCGCTGCAGGCCTACGCGGGCGGCGGTCCCTTTGGCATTGATCACCGCGTTAATAAACAGAACAGCGGGATATGGAAGCTCTCCAACCAGAACATCCTGCGCTACGGCACGATCCTCACCGTGGCCGGCGGAGCGCTCGCCTTTGGTGATAACGACCAGCTGGGCGATACGTTCTGGCGGTCGGTCGATTCGACGATCATCGGAAGCGTGGCCGCCACGGCCATGAAATATACGTTCCGGCGCGAGCGTCCTTCGAAAACCGACGACCCGGATCGTTGGTTCAAGAGCAGCGGCAACAAGAGCTTCCCTAGTGGCGAGGTCACGCTTATCTCGGCAGCCGTCACGCCCTTCATCGTGAACTATGGGGAAGAGTATCCCGCGGTGTACGCGCTGGCCTTGCTGCCGGCCTACGACGCCGTCGCCCGGGTGAAAGTGCAAGGCCATTGGCAGAGCGATGTGCTGGTGGGCGCCGCGCTGGGCGTGGGTATCGGCATCTGGAGCGCGCGGCGCAGCGAGTCGCCGATCAGCATCAGCCTGCTGCCGGGCGGCTTCCGGGTCGGCTTCGTGCATCATTTTCGTTGAGCTTCGAGTTCGCCAGCTCGCGCCTTCTGGTCACGGGGGTCCCCCTGCCAGTGATACAGGCAGGCGGTGAGGCCCAGCACGATGCCGAAGACGACAATGCCCTTCCAGCCATAGTGGCTCATCAACCACCCGCTGATGATGACGCCGACCGCACCGCCCAGGAAAATAGCCGTCATGTACAGGCTGTTGATGCGACCCTGGGCGGTGTGATCCACGGCGAAGGCCCGCGTCTGGTTGGATACCAGCCCTGCCTGCACCCCGATATCGAGGACGATCACGCCAAGGATCAGCAGCGTCATCGATGACGCTGCGCCGCCGAGAATCACGTACGACACGGTCACCACCAGGATGCTGATGCCGACGACCCATCGCGGTCCGTGGCGGTCTGCGCCCCTTCCGGCAAACGATGCAGCCGCGGCACCGGCAGCACCGATGATGCCGAATGCGCCCGCCCAACCACTTCCGAGATGCCAGGGGCCGCTGGCAAGCAATGCCGCGAGGTTGACCCAGAATGCGTTGAAGCATGCCCACAGCAGCGCCTGGACGATCATGGATTCGCGGATCGGGCGATTGTCGCGTGCCAGTGGCCAGAGCGAGGCGAGTAACCGACCATACGACAGGTTCGTCGTCGGCACGCCACGCGGTAGCAGCGATGCGGAGATAAACCACACCGGAACCATCGCCACCGCTTGCAGGCCATAGACGGCGCGCCAGCCGAAGTAGGCACCGACGATGCCGCTGATCGTGCGGCCGAGAAGGATGCCGATCATGATGCCGCTGACGACGGTGCCCACCGAGCGACCACGCTCGCTGGGTAAAGACATGCTGGCGGCGAACGGTACCAATTGCTGGGGTACGCAACTGACGACGCCGAGCGCGAACGATGATGCGATCAGGGGCCAGATGCTCGGGGAAAACGTCGCACACAGCGCCGCGAGAAAGGCCAGCGTGACCTGGGCCAGGACCAGCTTGCGCCGGTCTACCCGATCGCCCAACGGCAACAGAAGGGCGAGCCCACTCGCAAATCCCAGCAGGGCCGCACCGGCGACCAGATCCACCGCGGCCAGATCGACACCCAGGCCCGTCTCGATAAGCGGAAGGATGGGCTGCGTGCAATAGATGTTTGTCGCCACCGCACCGGCGATCGCGCCCATGACGATGATCTTGCCCCGAGAAGCAGAGGGGGGAGGTGTGTGTGTCGCGGAAGTCGTTTCGCTAGTCACGGCCATTTCCCTCATGCCATCTGTTTCGGAATGGCGGATGAGACGCGTGCAATGCGATTGGCTGCGTCGACGTAGACAAGCTCGGGTTGGTAGCCATCGAACGCGTCGTGGGGAACCAGTGCGAACGCAGCGATGATCAGGATGTCGCCCGTGGAAACCCGACGAGCTGCGCTCCCATTCACCGAAATGATCCCGGAGCCTTCTTCCGCACGCAGGGCATAGGTGACGAAGCGCTCGCCGTTGCTGACGTTCCAGACGTGGATCTGCTCGTACGATGCCATGCCCGCAGCGTCGAGCAGGTTCCCATCAATGGCGACCGAGCCCTCGTAGTTGAGTTCGGCGTGAGTCACGGTGGCGCGGTGAATCTTGCACTTAAGCATGTTGAGGTGCACGTGGTTTTCCCTTGGCAGTGTAGGAGACAAGTCTGTCTATATTGAGGTTGATATAGACAGGTCTGTATGTCAATATGGGAAAAACACGAGGAGCCGGGTCATGCCGCCGAATGCCAATGCCGTCGTTCCTGCGCGTGAGCGCATCCTGGAAACCGCCAACCGGCTGTTCTACAGCGAGGGGCTGCGGGCGACCGGCATTGACCGGATCATCGCCGAGTCCGGCGTGGCCAAGATGTCGTTCTACCGGCATTTCCCGGCGAAACGCGACCTCATCGTGGCTTACCTCGAGCTGCGCCGTAAGGAGTGGATGGGGTGGTTCCGTTCGGAAGTCGAAAGCCGGCTGGCCAAGCGGGGCGCCGGGCTCGAGGTCATCGCCGATGTGCTCGAGAGCTGGTTCGCGCAGACCGACTTTCGCGGATGCACGTTCATGAACTCCGTGGCGGAAGGTGCGCACGGGGAACCGCAGATCGCCCAGGTCGTCACCGAGCATAAGGCCGAACTCGGTATGTACATCCAGGAACTTGCCGGTCGCTTTGGCTTGACCCAACCCAAGCGGGTCAATGAGGCCGTCATGATCGTGATCGAAGGCTCGGTGATCCGTGCGCAGATGACGGGCGATTTTGGTGACCCTACGGTGGGCCGTATGTTGCTGCGTGCTATCGCCCGCGAGTACACACGGGCGAAGTAACGCCGCCTCCGTGATCGTTGGTGTTAATGACTAACGGAAACGGCCCAGCCGGCTGCGTCTTGTCGTCGATTCATCCTGTAGGAGCGCGCTTGCGCGCGATAGGTGGAAGGTGATCTGGGCAACCATGTGTCATGGTGGCCTGAAATGACTTGTTTTTGTGCCGCTTTGGATCGACGAAGGCGTCACATGCGGTCCGCCTAGCACACCGAATCAAACCTATTTGGGCACAAAGTCACAAGTTGCGTCATTTGGCAGGAGGTTCTCCAGAGGCCTGCGTATCCCTATCTGGACCGTTCGGCAGCATTGACGTTCCGAGATGTACTGGCTTTATTCAATGCCTGTGAACACGCATGGGATTCTGTTGGACTATCGATGTGATTTCCGTTGTTTATTTATGGGATTTCTTTGAACTGACCAGGGGTGTGTCAAATATCCAGGGGCGGGCATGCTTTATGCAGAACGCATCGTGATCGGGGACATGATCCCCGCACTGGCGCGAGGCAAAAGCCATGAACGACATAGATATACAGGCCGGGGATACGTGGGAGACCTGCCGCGGTTTGCAAGGCCGACATCATCGGTATCGCCCGGGTCTGAGAATCCGGTTCGTTGCCATGGCTGCGATATGGGGGTGGCTCGTCCTGCCCAGTATGGCCCTGGCGCAATACGCGGCGGGTGGGGGCACCTACACGGAAGGCACGCGTTGCGTCGGAAACATATCCATTGGATCAAATGCCCCAGGCTTATTACCGAATGCTACGGGTTGTGATGCGATCGCCATTGGCATTGCCGCAAAGGCAAATTCTGGTATCGGCGGCGGAAACAATACGACGCAGTATTCGGCCCCCATTGCGTTAGGAGCGTACTCGAGCGCGACGGGCCTGGAGGCGATCGCATTAGGTCAACAGGCAGCGGCGACAGGCAACTTGACTACGGCTGTGGGTAATGCGGCCATAGCCAATGGAATCGGTGCCACTGGGCTCGGTGCTAGCACGTCAGCTTCTGCTTCTAATGCTACGGCCGTCGGCAGCACGTCCAGAGCCAGCAATATCAACGCCACCGCCATCGGATTCAACGCCAATGCCAGCGGTCGCGACTCCCTCGCGTTGGGTTCCAACGCTGTAGCGAGTGGCTCATTGAGCTCGGATGGCAACCCGGGTAATGGCTTCGCCCTGGCGATTGGTTCTCGAGCAAATAGTGCAGGAAGTTCGTCGATTTCTATCGGCGGTAACTCGCTCGCTTCAGGTACCAAGGCGCTTGCACTGGGTGACACCGCTTCATCGAGCGCGACCAGATCAGTCGCTATCGGCGCAAATGCCAGTTCCACTATCAGTGGCGCCGTGGCCATCGGCAACGGTGCGACGGCTTCTGCCAATGTGGGTGACGTATCGTTGGGCGCGGGCTCGAGTACCGCTGCCGTCGTGATCACGAGCAGCATCACGGTCGGTGGCAATACCTATGCCGTGGCGGGGAGCAGTCCCACCAGCACGGTAAGCGTGGGCACCGCCGTTAACCCGCGCACCATCACCAACGTCGCCGCGGGTCAGGTGAGCGCCACCAGCACGGATGCTGTCAATGGTTCGGAGCTGTATGCCACCAATCAGCAGGTGAACGCCAATACCGCGAACATCGCTAGCAACACCACAGCAATCAACAATCTCAGCCGTGGAACGGCAGGCCTCGGTACATCGATGTCCAGCGTGCTTGGCGGGTCCACAAGCTATAACGCCAGTACCGGTGAAGTCGCGGGGAACTTTACTTATGGCGGCAACACCTACGGCAGCGTCCAGGGCGTGTTCAACGCTATCACGGGTGATGACACAACGGCCGGCATCAAATACTTCCATGCGAATTCTGCAGCGCCCGAAGCGCAAGCCACAGGCGTGAACAGTGTGACGATCGGGCCCTCAGCCGTCTCGAGTGGTTCAAACAGCGTCGCTATGGGTACCCATGCAACAGCATCCGGTGACAACGCGACAGCCATCGGCGTTGGATCATCGGCGACCGGTAACGGCAGTACATCGGTGGGCGACCATTCGATGGCCTCGGCGAACGATGCCGTCGCGCTCGGGCAAGGTTCGGTGGCCGATCGAGCCGGCACGGTATCTGTCGGCACGGCGATCAATACACGTCAGATTACCAGCGTGACTGCGGGTACCCAGGCGACCGACGCGGTGAATGTAGGCCAGCTCAACACCGGCATGGAGGCCGCGAAAAGCTGGGCGAAGGACTATACCGATCAGAGATTCCAGGCTATCGATCGGGACTTGAACGCCGTCGCCAATCGAGCGAATGCGGGTGTGGCTTCGGGCATCGCGATTGCGAGTCTGGGCCAGGCGTACCAGCCAAACCTCAGTACCGTCGGTGTCGGCGTGGGTTCCTACCATGGTGAGGCCGGTATTGCGGTCGGCTTATCCACCATCTCCGAAAGTGGGCGGTACATGTTCAAAGTCGCAGCGACAAGCAACACGCGTGGAGATACCGGGTTGGGCGGTAGCGTCAATCTGGCTTGGTAGATGGGTTTGACCCCAAGGGCAGGGAACCCGGCCAAGGGGGATCTGGCGGCCGGGCCGCCAGGGGTTTAGGCTCAGGCTTCCGCATGTCGCAGGGCCAGGCGCCCTAGGGAAGACGAGTCATGAAGTCCACCCTCCTAGCTGTGGCGATTGCCGCGGCCGTTCTTTCCGCAGCGGCTGTTTCAGCCGCGCCACCTCCCGCCAGCCCGGCCATTGCGGCTGCGGTCGCCGATTCACACCGGCCGTCCAAGGACACGGAGCAGGATGCCGTCAGGCGGCCAGCCGACCTGGTGGCGTTCTCGAAGGTGAAGGCGGGCGAAACCGTCATGGATGTCTGGCCCGGTGGTGGCTACTGGAGCCGGCTGTTCTCGCCGATCGTCGGGGCCAAGGGCCACGTCTACGCCTATGTCCCGTCGGAGATCGCCGAATTCAAAAGTGACCCGGTCGCTCTCGCCAAGGCGATTTCGTCCGAGCCGACTTACAGCAACGTCAAAGCCATCTCCGACCCGTTGGCCCAACAGCCGCCGCCGGACATGTTCAATAAGTTCGACGTAGTCTGGACCTTCGAGAACTACCACGACCTGCACGATAGCTTCATGAAGGGCGCAAGCGTCGACGGCTTCAACCAGGCGATCTTCAAGCTGCTGAAGCCCGGCGGCTATTACGTGATCGTCGACCATGCCGCGGCGAAGGGGCAGGGGCTGAAGAACACCGAAGACCTGCACCGGATCGATCCGGCCACCGTAAAGGCCGAGGTGGAAAAGGCCGGGTTCGTGCTGGATGACGAGTCGTCACTGCTGGCCAGCCAGGCGGATGATCATTCGCTGAAGGTCTTCGACCCCGCGGTAAAGGGTAAGACGGATCGATTCATGCTTCGGTTCAGGAAGCCGGCCAAATAACGTTCGCATGCATGTGAATCAACGGAAACGGACGGCCTTCGCCGTCCGTTTCCGAACGGCCCGTGGCGCGGAATCCTTGGGCCACGTAGAAGGCGAGGGCGTCCGGATTCTGTTCATTGACATCGACGGTCAACTCGCCTTTCAGCTGACGAGCGTGTGCGACCAGCTTTGTGCCGCCGCCGTTCCCGGTGTGGGCCGGATCGATGAACAAGGCTTCCAGCTTCGCGCCGTCCAGGCCCATGAAACCGAGTGGGCGGTCGTCGTGATCCGCCAGAACCCACACCTCGAGCATGACAAGCGCACCGTCGCGCACCGCCGGTATGAGCGCGACGATATCCGTTTCGCTCAGGAACGTATGCGTCGCGCGGACGGATCGAAGCCAGAGCGAGAGTAAGGCTTCGCGATCGTCAGTTGTGGACGGCCTTATGCACGTCATCGCAGTTCCGTCCTATTCCGGCAATGCGTAAGCTTACATCTTGTGCGGCGATGCCGGACTTCCATCGGAGAATGTGTTCGTCCCGACCAGGAAGACGGAGATGGCTGGAAGCGCAGCGATCTCAGCCTCATGGCCAGGTAGCAAATACCAGTAATTGCCGCCCATCACGGGAGAGTCCGGCAGGTTTGCACCCCAGTTCGTGCCATCTTTGAATGGCACGTAGAACATGACGTGGGCCATGTTGTGCTCGCCCATCGCCGACAGGTAAGCGTCCTTCGACATCATGTAGCACATGGCGCCCGCGCCGAGAGGGGGGATCTCCTTCGTCCGAAGCGCTGTCTTGATGCGATCCATGATCTCGGCATCTGTCTTTCCGGCAAGCGTCATGGCCGTACGCAGCTTAAGAATCGCGGTCATCGTGGGCACGGCTGGCGGGTTATCGCAGGCGGCGGCGCGAATCCTGGGATCCCAGCGTTCGGGCCAGTCAGGCGCGCCACCGAAACCGCGACCCACATAGCACACGAAGCCGTTGGTTCCCTTTACCGCCGTTTCATAGCCCTTGCGCGTCAGGACCAGGACGGTCGCGTCTTTGGCGATCGAGGCCGGCGCGGCGCTCCTGGCCAGGCTGATTTCCGCGGCACGGTCCATCAGGTAGGCGTCGACCGGTGCCATGCGAGTAACGTCTTGCGCACGTAGTGCGGTACCGGCGGAACCGGCGAAACCGATGATGAGAGCGGCGGCGTAGGCGGCGGCTCGGCCGACGCGACGGGTAGGGAACCTGACGGGAAGACTCGTGCGATGGGTGGTTTTCATGACGGTTTCTCCAATGAGGCGATCATCGCCCTATCCAGACGACGAACGAGCACCGCGTAAATCGACATGCTCAAGCGAGAGGAGCAGGTTGTCACCACTCGCTTTATAGAGACACTCTGGAAAATAGCCGATAAAGTCATTTGAATCAATGATATGAAGCAAATCTTTGCTCCCCCTTCGAGCCCCTCGAAGTGGAGGCACGGTTCATCCCTATGCCGAAAGTACAGAGGCCCACCGGCACGGGTCTGGTTCGTTACTCCCGCCTACGATGCATCGAGTCAACGATCGGAAAGGGAGCCGTTATGGCAAAGCGCATCGTGAGCATGCTGGTGGCCATCGTACTTCTGCAGGCGCCGCTGGTACATGCGAATTCATCCATTGAGCTCAAGGTAGATGAGGTGGTGGGCAAGGACATGGCTGCCCGCCACACACCTGGTGCATCCGTTGCTGTTATCAAGGACGGTAAGGTAGTGCTTGAGAAAAGCTATGGGCTCGCCAGCATCGAACTAAACGTTCCTGCCACCAATGCAACCTTGTATCGCTTAGCGTCCACGACCAAGGAATTCACCGGCGTCGCTATCATGACGCTAGTGGAGCAGGGCAGTATCTCGTTAGACGACTCTGTCAGGAAATATCTTCCGGATCTTCCTGCTTCCTGGGCCCCCGTGACGATACGCCATTGTCTTTCCCACACATCTGGCCTTCCGGATAATGTGGTGGACGACATGGTCAACGTCCTGCCGTTGGCTGGAACCCGCGCCGATCTGATGGCCTTGCTCGCCCAGAAGCCGGTCAAAGCACCGGGTACCTCCATGGTCTACAACCAAACGGAATACATGCTGCTGGGCGACATCATCGCGCGTGTCAGCGGCATGCCTTACGAGCGTTACGTTGACGAACGCCTTCTCAAACCCCTGGGTATTACCGGCCTTCAGTGGGGTGATACATGGACGCTGGTACCAGGTCGGGCATCCCTGTACACCGCACTACAGCCGACGGCGGACCACTCGAAGCTCCAACTGGATGCCAAGGGCCAACCGGTCTTCTCGACCAACGGCATCCATCCATTCGGCTCGAAGATTGCCACGGATTGGTTGAATCCCGCTGCCGGGTTAAACGGGAGCATCCAGGCTATGGCCACCTGGGAAAATGCGCTCTGGACCGGAAAGGTCATCAAGCCCGAAAGCCTCGCGCTGATGGCGAAACCTTATGTGATGCGTGATGGTAAAACGGGTGACTTCGGCCTTGCGCTCATGCAGGAAAACCAACAGGGTCACGTCAGGGTGAGCACCGGCGGTGGTGCGGCGGTGTGGATTACCACTATTCCCGATCAACATCTGACTGTCATCGTTCTGACGAACCTGCAGGCATCACAGCCATATAAGCTGGTCTCAGCAATCCTCGACGTTTACACACGACCAACGCATAGCGGGGCAGCCGAGGCAACTCGCTGAGTGGATGCATTGCGTTACCGTGGGTTGCGCCAGGAGTGTGCGTTTTCACACGTGCGTCAGGCGCGACCCCGTGTTGCTACTTACGCCTTGCGTCGTATTGATAATGTGGCCGCTCGCTTCAATAGTGATGGGGCGGGCAAGGATTGCGTATCGAAATGGCTCTTAGATTGAACGTACCCACATTCCCGCGTGGCGCTATTCACTGAGCGGAGGGAGTATGGGATCGTCATATCATCTTCCGGAGTTTTCACCCGCTAGCTGGCGTGCAAATTGCTACATTTGCCATGCGCCTCTCATCAAGAACCACCGAGCTAAACTGGGTACTCACACGTTGGAGCACGTCATCCCCCAATGGCTGGCCAAGGCATATGAACTCAACCGCGTTCCGATTTCGATTGAGGGGGATAAGCGGGTTACATACACGAACTACGTCGTGCCCTGCTGCAGGCGTTGTAATTGCAAACTTCTCGGGCCACTTGAGAAGTTTCTAAAAGATGCATTCGAGGACGAAGAAAAAGGCCCGAACTACGTATCAAAAATGACTATCTCACTATGGTGTTGCAAGATTTTTGCGGCAGCGAGAATGTATTCAGAGGTGTTGCGGGAAATGCCAGAGAGTGCCATGGATGGACTGAATGAGCTTGTGCCTTCGGCCGGGAAGCATGTACACCGGATGATCAGCAGAAAGGAAATATGTCACAAGTTTCTGGGCATCTTGAATGATCGCGTTAAGGTGTCTAGCGAAGTGAGTAGTATGTTTTGTCAGGATCGGGGCGTGGAGTTTCCCTTTTCCGTAGAAGCCTTTCGAACAAAGGTGCCAGCCTGTCTCGAAGCGAGGTTTGACTTCCACCTTGATACACAACTCTACGCGATGTACCTAAGGTTCGGCTGCTGGATGATGGTAGCGTGCCTGGATGGAGGCTACATCAGCTTCCAAGCGCACAGTTTCTTCGAGGCATACAGAGGCTTCGAACTTGCACCCTTGCAGGCTGAAGAGATGGCAGCGCATTTTTTCACCATGGCATCTACGAGTCGATGCTATATGAATTACGTGTCAGAAGTTGATGGGGGCGGTGTTGAGCATTTGAAAGCCACTTTGGCCCCCGTTAATGAACCGTTTTCGGAGAGTCCCGACTATGCGGAGCTTACGCATTTCCTTCGTTTCTTTACCAGGGAACCGAGGATTGAAGGCTGGTCAAAAGAGCGTGGGATCACCACGTGGCTGAAAATAGATAGCCACGGAAATCTCCAAGCGGTAGGAGCTGATGACGTCGCCGGGGTTTGCGAGCGGTAGGATCGCGAGACCCTATTTGGCGCCATTTGAAGAGGCACGCCTGCGCCGGCTGAACGACACCGTCTCAACTGACCATAGTCTGCGTACCGTGGCGCCACACATGGCGGAAGGTGGTCGAGCGATCGATGCATCCACCGCTTGCCAGCTTGTTGGCAGTGACGACATGTATCCCGGCGTGGAGCCATCCAGCATGCCTATCAGCAACAAGCGGTTGGAAGCGGCCATCGTTTCAGCGCGTGCTGCGGAATAACTTGCGGCCGAACGAGGCGCCCGCGCCAGAGCGCTCGAGGAACAATTGGCTAGGATGGATGGTCTCCCCGCCGCGTCGGTTGCAGCTCAGCGAACGTTGGCCGCTGCAACCAAGCGCGAAATGGCTCTGCAGAAGAAGTTGACCGGACGCTCCGCAAAAGCTGCAGATAAGAGCGTCGGGAAGTAACGGTGACCATTGCTGGTCGCCGATTGATCGGCCAGGCCAGGCCAGTAACTGGGATCGTTGGCTTGACTGACCAGCCAACGACTTTGCGAGAGAAGATATCCATAACGGCTGCAAGATAGAGCCAGCCCTGCCAAGTTCGGATGTAGGTGGTAGCCCACCTACCGCACGGCGATAATCAATGAAATGATGATCCGTGCCACTGCAGAAGCCTAGAAGCGATAAGCCAGCGCAAGCATGAAGAAATCGCTGCCCACGTCATACGTTCCGCTCAAGCTGCTGCCCGTCACGGAAGTAAGCGCAACCTTCGGGCTATCGAGGAAGAGGTGTGTATAGCCGGCGCTGTATTCGAGTGCGAACGATGCCTTCCAGGTTGCGCCAACCGAAAGCCAGCGACGGTTCGTATCCGGTACCCGAACATCGCGAATCGCGCTTGTTACCGGTGTCTGGTCGTAGGTAACGCCGCCACGCAAAGTCAGGCGGTCGCTTACGGTGTATTCGGTGCCGATGGCGCCGAAGGTTGTGTCGCGATAGCCGAAATGGAATATTTGGGTTGGCTGTGCCGGGGCAAAATCGAGACGAATGTCCTTGAACGCACTCCACTCGGTGTGACTCACGTCGGCCATGACTGACCAGCGACCAGTGATGTGCTGGGTCGCGCTGACTGTCCACGTGGCAGGCAACTTCAGCTCCGTCAACACAGTGGTATCGACGAACCAGCCAAATGATCACCTTAGCCGGCAACCGATTTGTTGCCGATCGTGGTCGGTTGGATGTGGGCAAGTCCGTCGAAGTCGGCAACCGGTCGGCGGCAACCGGCACATTGGGGTCCTTCGACTTCGCGGCTAGCGCACCCGGAATCCGTCAATCGCGACGCACTTCTTGAATTACTGAAGCGCTCACCGTCGAGCAGCATACCTCTGAGAATCCATTTCTCATGAGGCAGCAGAGACCACCCAAGCAAGCGCTGCGAATTGCACTAGCGCGATGCCGATGGGGCCCCATGTCGTGCGGGGGTTCTTCATCTTCGTCCCGACATAGCCGTCGAACAATTGAATCAATCCGGCGAGCGCGCTGAGCCACAGCACGACGGTCAGTGGGGCCCAGAGTATTGCGGCGATGGTGACAAGCGCCACCGGTATGGTGCGGGCAAAGGTGTAGAGCGCGAAGATGCGGCTGGCTTCGGTCTGCTGCCCGGGAGCGACAGAGCTTGGACGCACCAGGCCGCCAATGGCGAAGCCAGCTGCGACAAGTACATTGATGATTGTGACGACGTAAAGGGTGATCAGCATGTCGGCTGCCTAAGACGATTGTTGGGGATAATCTAACCAAAAGGTTGGTGAGGCCGTATCGTCCGGAGAGCCACGCACGGCCTGCAGCCCATAATTCGGCCAAGCGAAAATCACTCTATATCGACGATATACAAATGGTATATCCGTGCTATATTGGCGTCAAGTGATGAGCAACTTTAGGGGTATGTATGGACACGGAGAAGGCGATTCTGGATGCATCTTCTGCCCTGCTTGAGGCGAAGGGGCCTCGCGGCCTGACGACACGCGCGGTCTGCGAGGCCGCTGGCATCAAGGCGCCAACGCTGTACCACCACTTTGGCGACAAGGAGGGGCTGGAGTTGGCTCTGATTCGTCGTGGGCTGGCCGACTTCATGCGCCGCAAGCAGCAAGCCCTCGCCGCCGCCGAACCGCTAGACCAACTTCGCGCGGGGTGGGACGTTGCGCTGGAGTTCGCACTCAAGCGTCCGAGTCTCTACGCGTTGTTATCCCATCACGTGCGAGCTCAGCCAGAGTTGGTCGCCGATTCCTACGCGCTGATGCACTCATGCGTCCAGCGTCTGGTAGACATGGGCCGGTTCCATTGCACGGTTGACCCTGCAGCCCGCGCCATCTGGGCGGCATGCCAAGGGGTGCTTTCACTAGTGCGGCCAGGTGCGTCACGAAAGGACATCGAGGCAGTCAGTGACCTGCTGTTCGAGGCTGTCGTCGACAAACTTTCGCAACTTCGTACCAGCCGCGCTGGATAGCTCCCCGCCACGCGGCCCCTTCAAGTGAAACAGTCACTACGGTGAAAGCGAGGGGGAGCCGCGGCAGCTTGAGTCACCGACGGAGAAGCTACAGGACCTTCAAGCAGCGGTGTCATTCCTAAGCCAGCTGCCATATGTGCGGGCTAAACGTCGGCATCGAGCAGTTGGTGCGTGATCGGATTGAGCTGCCGGCCTTCTCATCCCTTGACCGATTGGCGCGCCGACTCCGCACGTTAGTCAACGGACGCTTCTTCGCACAGATCGACGCACAGCTGACTGCAGACGAGAAGGTCGTCGGTCCTAGGAGATCCTGGCTTCGAGAGAAGGGAATCTGTGCTCTTAGGCCAACATCGATTGCTGGGCGAAGATGCCCGCCATCGCGCCCTGCGATGACGCCACGGTGACCGACGGTAGAAAGGGCGTGGCGAGGTCGCCGGCGGCGTAGATGCCGGGCATGCTGGTTTCGCGGCGCTCGTCGACCTTGAGGACGATACCGAGGGGCGTATCGACCGTGGCGAGGCCCAGTGATTCATGCAGGGTTGCGGACGGCTTGTTGCGCGGATGCGCGAACAGGATGTCAACCGCGATATGGGGGCCGGAATCGAGATTGACGATGGCGGCATGGCCCCCGTGACGGGCGATCTCGGTGACCCGGCCATCGACGACAGGTACGTTGCGGCGCGCCAGGTCGGCCCGGATATCGGGTGGAATGTCGTGACCATTGGCGAAGACCGTCAATCTGTCGGTCCAATCGCGGAACAGCCTGACAGACTGGTGCGACTGCGGGCCGGACCAGATGAGACCCCAGTGCTGGCCGGCGACTTCAAAGCCGTCGCAATAGGGGCAAGGCACGATGGACGTGCCCCAGCCTTCGATGAAGCCCGGAACATCAGGCATCTGGTCGACGACACCATAACTCAGGATCAGGCGGCGCGCCCTTAGGCTTTCGTTATCGTCAGTGACGACGCAGAAATCGTCGATGGCGCCAGACACGCTCTCGGCCCGCGCATTGACGAGCTTGATCGTTGGATAGCGCGCCAGCTGCTGCCGCGCCTCGGCCAGGATGTCGAGCGGTGGCTTGTGATCATGACCGAGCAGACCATGCGAATGGCCGGCAAAGCGGTTGCGCGGGCGGCCGGTATCGAGAACGGTGACCTTGCGGCGGGCGCGGCCGAGCTGCAGGGCGGCCGCGAGACCGGCAAAGCTGCCGCCGATGATGATGGCGTCATCCATGGTGATGGACTCCGTATGTGGATGAGGGGAGGGGGCTGGCTTGTGCATTTGGATACCGTATGGTATCGTAATTAACGATTTAGGATACCGTCAAGGACTGTAATTATCGTGATCGAAAACAGCCAGGCCCGGCGCGGCCGGCCCGCCAATGAGGCCCTTGGCCAAACGATCGTCGACGCCGCGCGCGAACTCTTTGTGGAGTTGGGTTTTCAAGCGACGACCTTGGACAAGGTCGCCCAGCGAGCGAAGATCTCCAAGCTCAGCATCTATCGGCACTTCGAGAACAAGGAGGCGCTATTCAGCGCGGCCATCGCGGCCGGCTGCCATCAGTTGTTTGCACCACAGCCCCTTCTTGAAGGCGTCGACGGTTCGGTCGAAGATCGGCTGATGGCGGTGGGATCATTATTGCTTCGCACGCTGTTGAGATCAGACGTCCGCAGTGTCGAAGCCATGGTCATGGCCGACAGGACGAATCAAGGCTCCTTAAGCAAGCTTCATTACGAAGCCGGCCCCGCCCATGTCATCGCCCAAATCGAGGCCCTGTTGTGTCAGTTGCACGCGAAGGCGCTTCTGAACGTGCCCGATGCTCTCCGGTCCGCCCGCTTGTTTGCCGCGCTTTTCAAAGGATCCGATCTCCTGCTTATCGCGCGCTTCGATCAGGCAAGAGCAGAGGACGACAACGAAATCGAATCCTATTGCCGGTCGGCCGTCGCCATGTTCATGGCGGCGCACGGTGGCAAAAAACACGCAGGCGGATAGCCTAATTGGCCGTCATGCGTCGCGGCTGATAGGGTTTGCCATCGAGGATGGCGCCGATCGCATCCGCCATTGCATACACGTCGTTCCGATTCTGGCTGGTGACGAGGATAATCGTGCGTCCCTTGGTAGGATCTACCATCAGGAGAGCCTGGAAATAGTGATCGTTTCCGTCGTGGACATGGCGAACGACCCGACCTCCGCTCATCTGGACATGCCCCAGGCCACTCTGCCATGAAGGGGCACCGGTCGTTGCGATCCGCAGCGTGCTTTGGGGGTCGATGAGACAAAAACGCGTGATGCAATTCGACCACCGATATAGATCGTCAACCGTCAAGGCCGTCCAGCCCGTGAGGTAGACTTTCATGGCATCCTGCTTTCCTTCTGCGTCCAGGCCTTTGGCCACGCGAGGCGTCTCTTCGTCGGGATCGATGACGGGATCGCGAAGACCGGCCTTGGGAAACACCTGAGTCTCCAGGAAGGCTCGAAAGCTCATTCCGCTTGCGCTCTGGATGATCCTTCGGCGAAGGAACGTGTTGTTATTGTTGTACGCGTAATGCGTGCCGGCAGGAAAATCGAGCCGTTCCAGTGCTTGGAGATTCCTGAAATTGTCGGCATCGTCTTCGACGGTGTTCCAGTCGACGTCGGGCAGTCCGCTCGTATAGTGCAGAAGCTCGTCGATCGTGACCGCATCGGACCAGGGCGGAAGGCCAGGCACGAACTTCGACACAGGATCAGTCAGCGACAGTTTCCTGTTTTCGGCCAGCATGAGGATTCCGACGGCGTCGAACTCCTTGGCAATTGATCCGATGTCGAACCGGTCCGAAAGAGAGAGGGGACAGTTGCGCAACCGGGCGTCGCAAGTATCCAGAGTGCGGCAAACCAGTGGCGCGAACCATGTAGGCCCGAAGGCTGGGCGGGACCCTCGTCGCGCATCCCTGGCAGCACCCGCTAACAGCCGGCGATCGTTGGCAGGCTCCGCTACACGACATAACTATATCTATGGAGACGTGGTAATGTCTTGGGGCCATCTGACTGCCCCGGAGTCCCGCCATGAGCGACCGAGTCCTAAACGTTCTTTTTCTGTGCACCCACAATTCGGCCCGTTCGGTGCTGGCCGAAAGCATTCTCCGCCAAGACGGCGCCGGGCGTTTTCGAGCTTTTTCTGCCGGAAGCTCGCCAAGATCATCGATCAATCCCATGGCGGTGCAGGTCCTCGACGAGCTGGGCTATCCCACGGCGAAGCTGGCTTCCAAGAGCTGGGACGTGTTCGAGGCCGAGGGAGCGCCGACCATGGATATCGTCATCACGGTTTGCGACAACGCGGCGGGCGAGGTGTGCCCGATCTGGCCCGGTCGGCCGGTCACTGCGCACTGGGGGATCGAGGACCCTTCGGTTGCCGAGGGCACGGAACTGGACCGTAAGCGCGCTTTCCTCACCGCGTTCCGTTACCTGAAGAACCGTATCAGCGCGTTGATCGCCTTGCCCGCAGATCGCCTGGACGCGCTCAGCCTGCGTGACGAGCTGAAGAAGATCGGGCGCAGCGCGGGCGCCTCTCCGAGATCTCTGGACGCCACGTAAGGGAAATGCTACTCAGGAGGCCTTGGCGCGCGGCGAGCGCGCGGCAGCCGTGCGCTTGGTGGCAACGGTTTTCTTCGCCGGCGCACACGTGCCACCGCTGCCCGCACAGCAGTTGTCCATGAGGTAGCCCACTAGGTCGTTAACGGACGCGATCACTGGCGCGTAGTAGATGAACCGCCCACTCTGACGGCTGGTAACCAAGCCGGCGTGGAGCAGTTCCTTCAGATGAAAAGATAACGTGGCACTGGGCAGACCCAGCCGCTCGCCGATCACGCCTACCGGCAATCCGTCCGGGCCTTGCTCGATGAGCAGACGGAAGATCGCCAGGCGCGAATCCTGGGCCAGAGCGGATAGAACCTTGATCGCGTCAGCGGTTTTCATAGGCAGCGGTGCAGGGGGACTGTTCCGAGTGTAGCAAACAGACCTTGGGGTCCTTTTAGAAGAGCGAGAGCCGAAGGGCCAGCGCAGCGAGGGTCACAAGCAGGATGGGTACGGTCAGCACGATGCCCACCCGGCAGTAGTAACCCCAGGTAATCGTCATACCCTTGCGAGCCAGCACGTGGAGCCACAGTAACGTGGCAAGCGAGCCGATCGGCGTGAGTTTGGGGCCTAGGTCACTGCCGATGACGTTGGCATAGATCATCGCCTCCTTGACGGCGCCCGTGGCCGCCGAGCCGTCGATCGACAAAGCGCCGACCAGCACCGTTGGCATGTTGTTCATGACCGAAGAAAGGATCGCGCTGAGCAGCCCCGTACCCAGGGCGGCTCCCCACACGCCCCCATGGGCGAAGCGGTCCAGCAGGCTCGAGAGATGGCCGGTCAGCCCCGCATTGCGCAACCCGTAGACCACCAGGTACATGCCTAACGAGAACAGCACGATCTGCCACGGTGCGCCGCGAAGCACCTTGCGTGTGTCGATGTGGTGTCCCCTGGCGGCGACGACGAGCAACACCGCTGCGCCCACCGCAGCGACGGCGCTGACCGGTACCCCCAACGGTTCAAGACCGAAAAATCCGATCAGCAGCAGGGCCAGCACGGCCCAGCCCATGACGAACGTGGCTCGGTCGCGAACGGCGGCGCTCGGCGTCTTGAGCAACGAGGCATCGTAGGTGCGCGGCACATCGTGCCGGAAATACAGCAGCAGCGCCGCCAGCGTCGCCGCCACGGCCACCAACGTGACGGGAACCATCACCACCGCGTAAGGCGTGAACCCGATCCGGAAGTAGTCCGCAGAAACGATATTGACGAGGTTGGACACGACCAGCGGCAGGCTCGCCATATCGGCGATGAAACCGGCGGCCATCACAAAGGCGAGGGTCGCTGCCGGGCCAAAGCCTAACGCCATGAGCATGG
Organism: Luteibacter sp.; assembly: GCF_036500425.1. Classification (GTDB taxonomy): domain Bacteria; phylum Pseudomonadota; class Gammaproteobacteria; order Xanthomonadales; family Rhodanobacteraceae; genus Luteibacter. The sequence goes on along the minus strand of NZ_DASYCB010000037.1, from coordinate 62,171 downwards.
CCATCACGATCGGGGTAAGGATCAAGGCCGCGCCATCGTTAGCGAAGATGGCTGACACCGCCGCGCCCAGAAGCACGATGAGGCCGAAGAGGCAGCGGCCGCAACCGTCGCCCCATCGCGCCACATGCAGCGCGGCCCATTCGAAGAAGCCCGCTTCATCGAGCAACAGGCTGATGATGATCACCGCGATGAAGGTGGCGGTCGCGTTCCACACGATATGCCACACGAGGGCAATGTCGCTCAGATGCACCACACCCAAGCACAGCGCCACGGTGGCACCCGCCAGTGCGCTCCAACCGATGCCAAGTCCACGAGGCTGCCAGATGACGAGAAAGAGGGTCAGGACGAAGATGGCGAATGCGGTAATCATGAATACCTAAGGCCGTAGGGAATTCGCCGTGAGTGGCCCGCAGTCGTTCGCGCCGCCGACGTGTCGCGCGCTGACTGGGCTCCGACGATGGTTTTGTCTCCACGTTTCTAGAATGATAGAATCGTCGCTCTCGCGCAAGATTCGGAGGCGCCGTGTCCCTTGTTGATCTGCCCCATATCACTGGCGATCTGCCGCACCCAGCATGGGAGGCCCTCACCGCCAGCGGCGACCCCGGTCACCCGCCGCGCATCCTCATTCTCTACGGCTCGCTGCGCCCGCAGTCGTTCAGCCGTAAGCTGGCCCATGAAGCGGAGCGGATCCTGCGCCACTTGGGTGCAGAAACGTGGGTCTTCGATCCGGCGGACCTGCCGATGCTCGACAGCGCGCCGGCAGATCATCCCAAAGTGCAGGAACTACGTGCGCTGTCGCTGTGGTCGGAGGGCCATGTCTGGGTCAGTCCGGAACGGCATGGCACGATGACCGGAGTCTTCAAGAACCAGATCGACTGGTTGCCGTTGGAAAGCGGTGGCGTACGGCCGACCCAAGGACGCACCCTCGCTGTCATGCAAGTCAACGGCGGCTCACAGTCGTTCAATGTTGTCAACGCGCTGCGCGTGTTGGGTCGTTGGATGCGCATGGTCACCATCCCGAATCAGTCTTCGGTCGCCAAAGCCTGGACCGAGTTCGATGACGCCGGCCGTATGAAGCCATCGCCCTTCTACGACCGTGTCGTCGACGTCATGGAGGAGCTGATGAAGTTCACTCTTCTGGTTCGTGGCCGCAGTGAGTACCTTGTCGACCGCTACAGTGAACGCAAGGGCGCCGCCGAGGCACATGCCCTGGCCAGGGCGTCAGCCGTCGTTGAGACCAACGAAACCGAGGGTCGGCCGAGAATCGGGAAAAAAGGCGCCACTTGCACCATAAGCAACTGTAAGTACTAAGGTTCCTTTCGAGCCGCCAGCTACTGGCATCCCCAAAATGAAGTGGACGGTTCAACCGCACGACTGCGGTTGCAGGCTATTGCCCCGTGTGCAGTATTTCCTTGAGCGTGTGCCGTGCCGAGCAAGTCACTCGAAGTCGAGATCGGCCGGATCGACGCTGTGGAAGACATCTGCAGCCCCGTCGAGAAACATGATCCGTATATTTGGGCTTCCGGAATCGGGGTGTACCACCCTGAGCACCTGCGCAGACGCAAGCCAACGATGGCCACCGTACTTTGTCTTATGCGTGATCTGCACGCGCAGACCAGGCCTCACCTCTTCACGCTCCATCAGTTCCGTCCTTTGGATTTTAGTTCGGACTAGTTGACGGGACGTCGACCAAGCGCTCGCCCCATTTCTTGTCATAGATCGGCGTCAGTTCCAGGCCGCCGATACACGGTGGACGTTGCCCCGGCTCGAAATAGGTGATGTCTAAGGCCATCCGATGTTCCTCACAGGCCGGCTGCAGGTCCGAGATAACCGCATGGACGGCGCGCTCTCCTAAACCCGCTTCGGTGCCTATGGCCAACAGCGTGCTGCTGGGCGTCGCCCCGTCGGCTGCATGCATGGAGGCTATGTAGGCAAGCTCGACGAAAGGAAGCTTGGCCAGCGAGACCAGTAGAAGATCCACGAGCCACGGCGGTATCGTCTCCAGCGGCTTTACCACTGGTTCGCTGCCTGCAGCGACCGTGACTTTGTTGAGGCGCGCCATTCGCCCTGTCGCCAGGAGCGTCTTTACCTCTTCCGGATAGAGCGTGCCGTGCTCGTCGTTGGGATTGAGCATGAGCGTCGCCCCCACAGTCGCTTCGAGGAACATCCGGCCCGGCAATGCAACCACGCGAGCGGAGGTGCCGGCGGCGGCACGCGCTTTCGCCTCGTCGGTGAAAAACGGCAGGATCAGGACGCCCGTCTCGGGATGGTTGAACTGGATGAATCGGAGGCGGCGCCCGACCGGATCGTCCTTGGGGACATGGGCATACACGTTCGCCTTCAACAGCGCCTGAAAAAACGCCGGTTCTTCCCGATGATCCACCGTGGCACGGGCCAGGAGCCGGCTGAGTTTGACCGCACTAACCACTGCCTCGCCCCTCGCGCTTGCCCGACGGTGGTGCCCCCGGCAGGACTCGAACCTGCATGCGTGGCTTATCAGGCCACTGCCTTTATCCGGATATAAACCGGACGCCTAACCTCTCGGCCACGAGGGCAAACGAATACCTCAGCGCGAGGCGGCGGGTATTCGTTCGCGGTGGCGCATGGGATGGATCATGGGCGGATGGTATCAGCCCCGGTTAGGGTGAGGGTGAATACTTATGGGATGGCCGGCGATATCCCACCGGCGACCTCAGGCGATCTTGAGCCGGCGCAAGGTCCCGTCCTTGCGGAAATTCACTGCATTGACCGGGCGCGGCCGCTTGGCGTGCGCATTCTCGACGATGCCCTCTTTGATCAGTTCCGCGAGCGCCGCCTGCAGTTCGGAGAGTAGCCCGTCGGTTTCTTCGATCAGGTCGGCCATGGCCATCATGCCGACCGTCAGCGTATCGCCGACGCGGGGCATCCGTTTCAACCAGGCGAGTTTCAGATCGTAGGACGGCATCGAGGGCTCCTCCTCGTGCTCGTCGGCGGTGAAGAAGTCGCTCTGGCCACCCTTCTTTGCCTTCGTATTCAGCCGGTGCTGCAGTTTCAGTCGGGTCTGCTACAGAGCCGTTTTCTCCGCCTCCTCCCAGAACACAACCAGACCGGTCGCATTGTGGGTGGCGTACACGAGATTGAAGATGACCTTCTTCTTGTCGATGTATTCGACAGGCAACATCGCCGTGCGCAAGCGCTGCGACGCATGACCGTCGCAGACCTGAGCGAGCTTGCCGCGATAACGGCGCATGATTTCTCGCTTCTTGGTTTCACCGCCGACGGCCAGCGCGTCACGCCAGTCGGCACCGAACACGGCGATGAGGTTATTTTCCTGTTCGGCCAGCCCGGTCGCGAGGTTGATGAAGTTCCACATGACGTTGATCAGCAACTCGGTGTGCGGACACTTTAGGAACGGCGCAAGCACCGCTGGCTCGACGATGCCCTTCCAGCCGAACGGATCGACGAAGACGAAGGCAAACTCATCCGGCTGTCTGATTAGAGGACCGCTTCACTGCGATCGCTTGACCGGCAGTGATCATGTTTCCAACAGTTGGACCCCACCTTGGGAATACACATGCCCATCCCATAGGGGTCAAAAGCCGTGACGGCTGATGGATGAATCGCACCAGCTATGGATCATTCGGTGTAACGATGATTATCGGGCGCGTTCCAATCATCATTCCCGTGACTTGGTCGATGGCCACTGGTTTGATATCCGTGCCCGTCTCTGAGTCCAAAAAACGAATCATCTTTCCTCCGCCTCGATGCTTCCGTCCCCACGCACCGATGACGCACAGCGCCGGAAGAAAGTCGCGCCCGGCTTCGGTTAGCAGATATTCCTCTCGTGGCGGGCGCTCAGAATAGCGCCGCTTTTCCAGCAGTCCCTCTTCCGTGAGTGTCGCCAGCCGCCGAGTAAGGATGGTCGGGGCAATGCCCAAGCTCTTTCGAAATTGGTCGAAGCGCGTAAGCCCGGCATGAGCATCCCTCAGGATCAACATGCTCCATGCGTCGCCCATGAACGCAAGGCTCCGGGCGATCGGGCAGGGGTCATCACAAAGATTTTTACCGTTCATACTGTTTTGATAGTGACTTCCCGGAAAAGGCGGGGTATAGTTTCTATCGATTAGATAGTAACTGCCCAAGACTGGGTTATCAACCGCCTTTGGAGAATATGCATGCGTAACAATCAGTTAGGAGTCGCCCTGGTGACGGGGGCTTCCTCTGGCATTGGCAAAGTTACTGCCCTGGCCCTTCAGGGTGCGGGATATCGCGTGTTCGGTACCAGTCGCAAGGCAGTCTCGAATCCTCCCGCCGGAATCACGATGCTGATTTGCGATGTGACGGACGATGACTCTGTACGCCTCATGGTCGCGGAGCTGGTGAAGCAGGCGGGGCGCATCGACGTACTGGTCAACAACGCCGGTATCGGGTTGCTTGGTGGAGCAGAAGAATCATCCGCGGCGCAGGCGAAAGCGCTGTTTGACGTGAATGTCTTTGGCGTCCTTCGCGTGACAAACGCTGTGCTACCGACCATGCGCAGTCAGAAGAAGGGGCGCATCATCAATATGAGCTCCATCTTGGGATGGATACCCTCCCCGTATAACGCCTTGTACGCATCCACAAAACACGCGGTGGAGGGCTATTCCGAGTCGTTGGATCATGAAGTACGAGCAACCGGCATTCGAGTTGTGCTCGTGGAGCCAGGCGTTACACGGACGTCGTTTGAGGAGAATCTCACGCGGCCGGATCAACCCCTCGCGTTGCATGACACCGAGCGCACTCGCGCGGAAAATCTCATGAGGGATTGGATAAAGACGGGCGATGCTCCCGACGTGGTCGCTGCTGCCGTGGTGAAGGCAGCGACGGCGGAGACACCGAGGTTACGCTACCCCGCGGGCAAGCAGGCCAACCAGGTCCGTTTTATGCGTCGCTTCCTACCGGAATCCATGGTCGACAAGACCCTGCGAAAGATCAATGGCATGTCCGTCTGATTGGATAAGAGAACCAATAACATGAAGAAAAATAGCCATGTTTTGAAGATGCTTTCGGCCTTTCTGGTGTTGGCGAGTGGGAGTGTATTTGCGCAAAGCACCCCCGTCGGCTTGTGGCGAGTGTTTGATGACGACACCAAGCAGCCTTTATCGCTCGTTCGTGTCACGGAATCAGGTGGTCTACTAAGTGGAAAGATGGAGGCTTTGCTTGATCCCGCTAGGCAAGATGCCAAGTGCATAAAATGCACCGACGAACGCAAAGACCAGCCCATGCTTGGCATGGTGATCATGCGCGACGTCAAAACCGCGGGGGATGGGACCTGGGATGGAGGCAACATTCTCGATCCAAACAACGGCAAGGTCTATCGAGTACGACTTAAGCCGATCGAGGGCGGAAATAGGCTGGAGATTCGCGGTTACATAGGGCCCTTCTTTCGCAATCAATATTGGTCACGGGTTCAATGAGGTAACCGCAAGCCGATCGTCATGTTGTTGATGAGGTTAGCAACAAACGCTGAGGCTCTGTGCCTACGCAATACGAAATGCGTATCAACCAGATCGATGCGATGTCTCTCCGAGGGATGATCGAGAAGTCTTCTGTCCCTGTCGTATAAGAGATGCGCCTCCGGTGACAGGCTAGCACTGCGTTGCGCGTGGTCAGCCTAGAGGAAGGTCGCGGCGACGAAGGCTGGTGAAACTGATCATGAGCGCTGGTATAACAGCGTAAACGGGTGGCATTTTCAATGCCAGCGTTACCACTGACTGTTACCAGCGATGGGCGAAGCCCAAATAGATTTGCTGATCTGGTGTTTGATCGTTGAGTCCCAAGTTCGCGCCCACATCCAGCTGGAAGTCTGGCGCCATGGCGAAACTCAATGCCACGTCAGCAGATTGCTGTTTGGTCAAGCCGGATGGGTCCCAGTTGCGTTGCTCCCAATACTCCACCGCCAGGGTCAGCCGACCCGTCAGGGCGTGCGCCACGTTAACCAGATTGGTCAGCGCCGTGTGGTGTCCATGCCCATCGGCGTCCGCAAGGTGGTCGAGCTCCGGGCCCAGCGTGAGCGAAAAGCCGGCCGGTAGCGTGACGCCGACCGGCACTGCTAATCCACCCTCCCACCGATCATTCCCCAATCCCGAACGCGCGGCGGGTGCCTTCACGAAGGGGATGACGGCCACCGACGCCTGGTCGGAACTGTAGAGCCGGGTTTTCAACCGAATGACCAAATCCCCCTGACCGTGTCGACGCTGATGGGAGCCGTCCGCATGGGTGTGAACCCGCACGTCGGGCGCCCAGTTGGCCTCCAGGTCGGTGGCGCCCCCGAGGCCGTATTTCAGTGTCGGATTTAGGGGATACAAAGTATCCGTTTCGTTCGCCTCTTGAGCGTCATGAAGGGTGTTCCCAATGTCTGTTTCCAGCTGCCAATCGCCTTCGGGAACGGGGCAAGTGGCGTTGGCCTTGGTCGGGCGGTCGGTGCAAAGAGGGCTGTCGTCGGTGGCTTGCGCGTGCGCGAGGCCGGATAGGGACAGCGCCAAGAAGGCGGCAATCAGCGCGGATGTCTTCACAACGGTTCCTAGTGCGGCGCCCGCCAGCGAGGGCCATGGAGCGGGAACCGAAGACAATAGGGAGGGCGCCGTAAAAACAGGGACCGCTGCGGCTTCAGCCCCGTAAAGTGTGCGCAAAAAGTTGAGGAGCTATCTAGGTTGCTGCTTCGATTTGGCGAGGACGAAACCCGCGGCGCCTACGGCGCCCGCGAGCACCGACCCTGCCAGGATGCCGAGCTTCACCTCATCCTGAAGCTCGGGATGGCTGGGAAAGGCCAGCATCCCAATGAACAACGACATAGTGAATCCGATGCCGCATAACCATGCGGTGGCGAACAGTTGTCCAAGGGTGGCTTGTCTGGGCATCTGGGCCCATCCCGCCTTGATGGCCAGCGTGGCTGCGCCAAAGACGCCGATGACCTTGCCGGCGGCCAGCCCCATCCCGACACCCAGCGTGGTTGGTGCGAGCCACTGTTCGGCCCCGATGCCGGCGAAAGAGATTCCTGCGTTGGCGAACCCGAACAGTGGCAGCACCGTGATCGGCACCAGGCGATGAAGCGCATGCTCCAACTGGAGTAGCGGGGAGTGCGAACAATCTCCGTCCGAGGGGAGGCGGCCTTCGCTGTCGCGCAAGGGAATACACAATGCGGTGGCGACGCCTGCCAGCGTCGCATGGACCCCGGACGCATAGACGAGCACCCAGAGGCCGAGTCCCAGCAGCAAATAGGGCGTGAGCATCCGGATGCCTGCGCGATTCAAGCCGATCATTACCCCCACCACGCCAAGCGCCACCGCGAGGTAGCCCAAGTTGAGGTCCGGGGTGTAGAACACGGCGATGATGACCACGGCGCCCAGGTCGTCAATGATCGCGAGAGCGGCAAGAAATGCCTTTAACGAGGTGGGCACGCGGGAGCCGAGCAAGACGGCGATGCCCAGGGCAAAGGCGATGTCGGTGGCCGACGGGATGGCCCAGCCGTTCCGGGAAACTGGGTGGGACGCATTGAAGGCCAGGTAGATAGCGGCGGGGACGACCATGCCGCCGAGCGCGCCAAGGCCGGGCAAGATACGCAAAGGGTTACTGCCCAGCTCTCCGTCTACGAACTCCCGCTTGATCTCCAGCCCGACGAGCAAGAAGAAGACGGCCATCAGTCCGTCATTGACCCAGTGGAGCAGCGACAGTGGCCCAAGGTGGATCTCAAGGCCCTGTTGATAGGCTTGGGCCAACGGGGAGTTGGCCACAATCATCGCGAGGCCCGCCGCTCCCATGAGCACGATGCCGCCGACGGCGGAGCCGGACATGAAATCGAGGATCCGCTGGAGAGGGCGCCAAATCAGAGACGGAAGCATAGAGGGTTTCGAAAAAGCCAGTGATCACCCTAAGCGAGAAGCAACGAAACACCAAGCGGTTTAGGGCACATATCGGCTCGCTCTGACCATGGCCCTGCTAGCCGGCCCAGAATTACTGCCGTGATCACCTCCAGTTCGCGCCTTGACGCGTCCGTCAGTGATGGTGCGAATCCAGGTTGGAGGCTTCGGACCACCCTTAGATCATTCTTCCTGCTTACCTTTGATCCCGTCGGGCCAGGGCAGCGCGATTAGGGACGGTTATCAAGGGTAATGGAAGCTAGCTGGGCGCGTTCCGCTCGTCTCCCGCTCGTCCCTGATGGTCGCCTGAGTGGCTGCGACCATCAAGGCTCCGCGCGCTGGCACTTTCGATGAGGGTCCCGTTCGTCGACCGCCGCCGCACCGCTCATGACAGGTCGTAGCTGTGACTTAGGGGCAGAGCTCCCCGCTGTGGGTCGCCGCGATAAGCCGGAATGACGACAGTCACCAAACGCAGTTAGATCTTGGCTCCGTAAAGGGTCAGAAGGGTCTTCGCCATGCGGGTATTCCGGCAACGGGACCCACCTGATGGGCCACTTATCCTTATTCGACCCCGGTCACCCACATCTCCACGCGACGATTAGGCGCCAGGCATCCGATCAACTGTCCGCGCGGCGCATCCTCGCAACCCTTCACCGGATCGGCCTCGCCCAGGCCCTCCGCGTTCACGCGATCGGCGGGGATGCCCCGCGCAACGAGATAACCCTTCACCGCCTCGGCGCGCCGCCGCGACAAGGCTTTGTTATAGGCATCGCTGCCGAGGCGATCGGTGTAGCCGACGATGCGCACGGATCGTAGCTTCTCTCCTTGATCGCGCAGCGTCGTGGCCATCTCGTCCAGACCGACCTTGCCCGCTGGCGACAGCTCGGCGCTGTCGAAGGCGAAGATTGCGTCGGCGGACAGCACGCGCGGCATGCGCGCCGCCACCGGTTCGGCGGCGGCCGGTACGGGAGCGGGCACCGCTTCCTTGAGGAAGTCGGCACACGCCTCGGGTTTCCAGTAGAAGCTGCGGGCCAGCTTGTCATCGTCGAACAACACCTTGTATTGGCATACGGTCACTTCGTCGCTGCCGGGCTTGCGGAAGTTGAACACGTAGTTCCACTCCCTCACGCCCCAGATGCCTTCGCTGAAGTGGGGATAGCCGATAAGATCGGATACCTGCTGTTTGTTGAGGCCCGATCTCACCTGCCGCAAGTTCGACACGTTCGGAAACGTGCCGCCGTTGTGCATGGGAGTGACGTCATCTACCGCCGGCCAAACCACTTCGCCTGCCGAGCGACCGTCCTTTGCGACCTCGTGACTGATGTTTCCACAGGCGGCCAACGCCAGCGCGAGCGAAACCACGCAGATGCCTTTCAACGATGTGCGCATGTTCTTGATTCCTTGGATAGCATTCATGGATTCGCTCCTCACCACACCACGGCCGCGCCGACGCCCGCGCCGGCATCGCCACGCGAGTTGGTCGTGGCGTTGAGCTTCAGCACGTAGCGTCCACTTTCGGTAATGGCCGACATGCCGACGGCGATGCCGGTCTCGCCATGGAAGCTGCCCGCCGCCACCGCTGCCGCATTCTGGTTCGGCTGGTAGGCCTGCGGCAGGCTCGACATGGCTATCGCCGAGGCGATGCCCGCGTTGGCACGGTTGCCGATGCGGTTGAGGTCACGATCCACGCTCTGGAAGCGCTGGTCGACATAGTCCTTGGTCCAGTTCTTCGCGCTCTCGATCGCCTGGTCCAGCTGGCCCACGTTCACCGCGTCGGTGCGGTTCACACCGGCCGCCACGTTGGTGATCGTGCGCTCGTTACCCACCGAACCGACGGAGACGGTGTTGGACTCGTTGGCCACCGAGCCCGCGCCAATCGCGACGCTGTTGTCACCCGTGGCCGACGAACCAGCACCGATCGCCGTGCTGTTGTCGCCCGCGGCGGTCGATGGCGAGTTGTTGTCGCCGCTGTTCTGGTAGGTGTTGTTTGTCGTGCTGCCACCGCCCCCGGGCGGGAAGTTATTGACGACATTGGACAGGTTGATGATCTGCGAGCCCAACAACTCCAGCGTCTGGTTGGTCGCGTACAGCTGCGAGCCATTGATGGCGTCGGTGCTGCTGCCACTGATCCGGCCAGCCGCCAGGTTGGTGATCGTACGTTCGGCGCCCAATGCACCCACGCTCACCGTCGAGCCCGGTGTCGTGCCCGCGAAAGCATAGGTGGTGCCGTTGAGCGTGGTGCTCGCCGTACCCACCGCCGCATCCGTCGACGAACCCGAACCCAACGCCACGCTGCCGGCGAAGGCCGCCTGCGATCCAGCACCAAGCGCCAGCGCCTGGATACCATTCGACACCGCATTGGTACCCAAGGCCGCGCCATCGGCGAGATTCACCGTCGCGTTCTGGCCGATCGCCGTGCCACCCGGCGCGGTCTGCTGCACGATCGCGCCGTTGCCCATGCCGATGCCATTGTCGCCGTTCACCGTGGTCTGCGGACCGATTGCCACCGACTCGGCACCGGCCGCCAATGAATCGGAAGCGGTGGAGTTGGCGTGGAAGTACTTGATCGGAGTCACCGAGAACGAACTCATCGCACCCTTCAACTGGCGCAGGCTCACCGCATCCTGATCTTCCGTGCCATCCGCCAGGTTGGTGATCTGTCGGAAGTCCGTGGCGTTACCTAGAGATACCGAGCCGAGCAGGGTGCGATCCGTAGTGTTGTACGGAATCACGTTGGTGCCGACAAGGATCGAGCCGGAGGTTGGCGCGATCGCACGATCGGACACGGCACCGGAACCCAGCGCCACGCCGCCGAGCACGGAGACGCCGGCGCCCTGGCCCAGGGCCGTCGCGTTATCCGCGGCGGCCGTGGCGCCGACACCCGCCGCCAATGCGTTGAGGCCGGTCGCGCCGTCGTTGGCGTAATTGCCACCGGGCGTGCCGTTGTCGTTGACGCTGTAGTAGTGGATGGCGTTGGCGGCCACCGTGTCGTTCAACGTGTCCAGTGCCTGGTTGGTGGCGAACAGCTGCGAGCCATTGATCGCATCGGTGCTGTTGCCGTTCACCTGTCCTGCCGCGACGTTCGTGACGGTGCGCTCGGCACCCACCGCACCGACACTCACGGTGCTGCCAGGCGTGGTACCGGTGTAGGCATAGGTGTTGCCTGCGATGGTTCCGCTGGCGGTCTGCACCACCGTCCCCGTGGTGCTGCCCGCGCCCAATGCCACGTCACCCACGTTGGCACCGGCGGTGGCACCGTTACCGATCGACACGGCGTTTTCCGTGTTGGCCGTCGATACCGGCCCGATCGCCACGCTGTTCAATCCGTTAGGCAGGGAATCGGCGAGGTTGGAGTTGGCGTGGAAATACTTGATACCGCCGGTGTCGATCTGGTTGAAGATCTGCTGCAAGGAACTGTACGTGTTGCCACCGTACGTGATGCTGGTGTTGATCGTGCCGGTGGCCGGATCGTAGGTGGTGCTGCCACCGATCGTCGTGGCGATGGTGTCGCCCAGGTTCGTTACGGTGTTGCCTAGATTTGTTACCGTATTGCCCAGGTTCGTGACCGTGGTACCCACCGTGCCGATCGCCTGGTTGGCCGCGAACAGCTGTGAACCGTTGATCGCATCGGTGCTGCCGCCGTCGACACGACCGGCCGCTACGTTGGTGACGGTCCGCTCCGCACCGACCGCGCCCACGCTCACCGTCGAGCCCGGCGTCGTTCCCGCGAACGCGTAGGTGGTGCCATTGATGACCGTATTGGCGGTACCCACCGCCGCATCCGTCGCGGAACCCGCACCGAGTGCCACGCTGCCGGCGAACGCCGCCTGCGAACCCGCGCCCAGGGCCAACGCCTGGATACCGTTCGATACCGCATTGGTACCCAGCGCCACGCCATCGGCGAGGTTCACCGTCGCGTTCTGTCCGATCGCCGTGCCGCCCGGCGCGGTCTGTTGCACGATCGCACCGTTGCCCATGCCGATGCCGTTATCGCCGTTCACCGTCGTCTGCGGGCCGATGGCGACGGATTCCGCACCGATGGCCGCCGAGTCGGTGGCGGCGGAATTGGCATGGAAATACTTGATCGGCGTGACCGAGAACGAGCTCATCGCGCCCTTCAACTGGCGCAAGGTCACCGCGTCCTGGTCCTCCGTGCCGTCCGCCACGTTGGTGACCTGGCGGAAATCGGTGGTGTTGCCCACGGATACCGAGCCGAGCAGGGTGCGATCCGTCGTGTTGTACGGAATCACATTGGTGCCGACCAGGATCGAACCGGAGGTGGGAGCGATCGCGCGATCGGACACCGCGCCGGAGCCCAGTGCCACGCCGCCGAGCACCGACACGCCGGTGCCCTGGCCCAGCGCCGTGCCGTTGTCGGCGGTAGCCGTGGCACCGACACCCGCCGCCAGTGCGTTGAGGCCGCTGGCACCGTCGTTGGCATAGTTCGCGCCGGGCGTGCCATTGTCGTTGACGCTGAAGTAATGCATGGCGCCCGCGGTCACGTCGCCACCGATCTGGTTGAAGATCTGTTGCAGCGAACTATAGGTATTGCCGCCATAGGTAACGCTGGTGGTGATGTTGCCCGTGCTGGGATCGTAGGTGGTGCCGCCGCCGACCGTCGTGGCGATGGTGTTGCCCAGGTTGGTCACCGTGTTGCCGAGGTTGGTGACACTCGTGCCCAACGTTCCGACGGCCTGATTGGTCGCGAACAACTGCGACCCGTTGATGGCATCGGTACTGCCGCCATCGATGCGGCCCGCCGCTACATTGGTGATGGTGCGCTCCGCACCCGCCGCGCCCACGCTCACCGTCGAACCCGGCGTCGTGCCGGCGAAGGCGTAGGTGGTGCCGTTGATGACGGCATTGGGCGTGCCCACCGCCGTGGTGGTCGTGGACCCGGAGCCCAGCGCGACGTCGTTAGCGTTGTTCGCCGTGGCGGTGTTGCCGAAGGCTACCGAGCCAGCGCCGAGCGCGCTGCTGGCGTTGCCCAGGGCGACCGAGCCAACACCTTGGGCGTTGTTGCCATTACCCGCCGCCACCGCGCCATCGCCATTCGCGGTGTTGTTCGAGCCAACGGTCACGGCGCCGTTGCCGATGGCGGAGTTCGGATCGCCGATGGCGACCGCGCCGTTACCGTTGGCGGTCTGTGCTTCGCCCAGCGCGACGGCGCCGAGACCGCCAAGCACCTGCGAATTGTGACCGGCGGCGAGCGAACCCGCGCCGGCGGCGGCTGCGACGGTGTTGGTGTCGCCGATCGCTATCGTGGATGCCGCCTGTGCCTGCGATGACGTGCCTATCGCCACGCTGTTGTTGCCTGAAGCGGCGTTCATGCGACCGAGCGCTACGGCGTTCGTCGCCGTTGCCGAACTGCTACCCAAGGCGGTGCTGTTCGTACCCGACGCAACGACGAAGTTGCCCATGCCGACCGCTCCCACGCCGCTGGCGGTGATGTCGATACCCACGGCAATGGCGTTGTTCGCCGTGGCGCCGCTGCCAGCGATACCGCTTTGAAGCGCGCCAAGGTACATGGAATTGATACCAGTAGCCTTAGCCTGCCTGCCGATGGCGATGGCATCCGCCTGGCTCGCGTTCGCTTGCAATCCCATGCCGATGGAATAGAGACCCGACGAACTCACGTCCGTACCGATGGCGATGGCCGACTCGGCCGATGCACCTGTTCCGACGGTGCGGGAACCGAGGTAGACCGCATTGAGGGCAGTGGAGTAGGCCTGCCAACCAATGGCGGTCGCGTGAGCAAAAACGCTTTGCGACGAAAGGCCGAGGGCAGTCGCTCCTTCCCCTGTCGCTACCGTGAATCCGCCGACCGCCGTTGCCTGTCCATTGTTTGCCGCGGCGGACGTGCCGAGGGCGACGGCGTTCTGGGCGCCGACCGTCTTCGACAGACTACCGATAGCGACGCTGTTGGCGGAGTTCACGTCCACCGACGCGCTGTTCCCCATGCCGACGGCACCCACTCCGGCGACGGTGACGGCCGGGCCTATCGCCGTCGCGGCCGTTCCGGTGGCGCGCGAGTTGATGCCCATGGCGACACCTTGGCCGGCGGTCGACGCGGACTGGGTGCCGATGGCGATCGAATTGGCACCCGAAGCGGTAACGTCCGTGCCGACACCGATGGCGCCACCGGCGAGCGCACCCGTGCCGTTAGCGGTACGCGCGCCGATGTAAACGGAATTGATGGCATTGGAGTAGGCGCCGAAGCCAACGGCTATCCCGTTCTGGGCATTGGAAGTCGAGCTATAGCCGAGCGCAAGGGCACCCAATACGTTGGCTTTGGCCAGCGACCCAACCGCCGTGGCTCCGATGCCGCTGGCGCCAGCCCCATAGCCCATGCACGACGCGGTGCTGTTATAGGTGTTATAGGGCGCTCCGGTGCAATCGACCGCCTGTGCCTCCGCCGATCCGCTCCATCCGATCGACCCCGCGGCTATCAACAGGGTCAAGGCCATGGGAGCAAGGCTGCCTGACGGCGACCTGCGACGACCCTGTCCCTGGCTACCGCCGCGATGGCACGTGGCTGTCTCCGAAGCGACCACGAGCTGGTTCAGCGCGCGGTTCCAGACTTTGCTATGTATCTTGTTCATACGATTTCCTTCTGCATGGGCTGATGCACCGGGGGGGAGCGTGGTTGGGAACTGAAACGCAGGCGCGCAAAGGGCCGCGAACGCAGAGACGCGTCCGGGTGGAGGGCTTGCTTTCTTCTTATTTACGTCCGCGCACGATCACGCGCGGACGTCATCCGTCCCGTCGAACGACGAGAAGACTCAAGCCAGGCTTGGTCGTAATCGGTGGCGTGCCGAGGGCGGGGGATGTTGGGCCCCGGTGCGGGCAAAGCCGTGGCTCCCCGCTCGAGGAATGCTGGAATGGTTTCGACACAGACACCAGCCTGTCCGGACATTCCGCTCGCTAGTCCACCTGGATGGGTACGAATTATCCATCGCGTGTGCCACTCCCCCCTGCAGATTTCTTCCATGTTCAGCCGGCCTGAAGACCGGAACGTGCCCCATGATTTTTTATAGCTCAAATACTCCTACAGGAAAGATATGCACGATCTAAATCGTGACATCTATCTCACAAAATAATCACATTTTTCTGATGTCGAATTTGTAGGACAAAATGGCACGGCGGTTGCTTCGACGCGAAGGAGGTGCGTACCGTTTCAGTGCACCGCGCCGTGGATTTCCGCGACGTAGCCTCCGGGAAACCTGACCATGACCGCGCGGCGGTCGCCTTCGCGTGTTCCCGCCGACCGGTCCGCCGCTACGCGGCCGAGCGGCTGACACTCACCCGGAGCGTGCTCTCCCTGCGATCCACACGCGCGCCTGGCGCACCCTGCGTTGACTATTCATGGACCAAGCCAAGGACGTATCCCGGTCACCGATGACAACCGCCTGCGCACAGGGAGTTACAGCTCAAGTGGCGCCTTTTCAATCAACTCTCGGCCGACCGTCAAGCAAGGCTTCGTCGAGAGCAGTCCCTTCGGCTCGCATTGCATTCAGTAGGGCGTGGTCGGGGGGCGTCTTTGATGAGCAACCAGATTTTTTCGTGGTTTTCTTCCCGCTGGTTCATGTCAGTGTCCTCTGGAAAAAACCTGACGCTGGCACCCGAGTCCTCGAGCAGGTGTCAATGCAGCGCATACCACGGGACGACTATGCGGCCGGGCAATTGACAGCAGGCCTTCACCTTGGCGTTTTTCGACGGTCAACACCCGGCCTGCAATCAAGGTTAAGACAGGACCGTGGTCTCCAATGAACACCGGGTCCCTGTTTCCGCCTGCTTCCTAGCTGCCGACCTTCGGACCGGGCGGCTTGCCCTTTAGATGCGTCTGGACGGCCATAGCGTCGGTGCCGACCTCTGCCACTGCTGCATAGACCGTAGCTGGCGTCACATCGAGGACAAACGCCCAGAGAGCGACATCCTGGGGTCATCCGGATTGATGTAGGTGACTCGGTTGAAATGGTCGGACACGCGGAATTCCGGTCTTCTCGATAAACGGAATCTGCCCAGCGCGCTGTCAACAGCCTATTGAAAAGGGCTCAACGGGCCCGTGATTGACGTGAAACCGTTCGACCTAAACGCCCTTCGTTTCCATGGCGCGGTCGACGGCGGCCATCAGCTCGTCGCGGCTGAAGGGCTTGATGATACGCACGGCCCCCTTGGGGGCATCATCCGCCGGTTCATCTGGGTCGGAGAGCATTACCACGACCTTCATGCCGGCATTCTTCTTCTGTGCCTCTTCGAGATAGGCGCCCGCATGGTCCTCGCCAGGGGCGGGCACCGCCGCAGCGAGGAAATCAACGCAGGTGATTTGCTCGACCTGACGGGCAGCCCCGGCGTGGGTCGAGGCGGTCAACGTCTCAAAGCCACGCTGGCCGAGCACCTCAGCCACGGTCTGGGCGAGGGCGGTACTCGGTTCAATGACCACTGCGAGGAGTTGACGGGACATGACCGGACCTTACCAGATGAAGGGAAACGACGGCAGGCGAGTCCACCGGGCGGCACGATTCCGTGCACTGGCGCCTCACACTTCATCTTGCAGGATGGAATGGTCCCGTCCTGTTCGATTGACCCATGCTCCCCAGCCCATACCAGATTGACGTCGACGTCCAGCTCGTGCCTGGGCGAGGCTATGCCGCCTCTTACGTGATTGCCGGGGCAGACGGCAGCGTGGTTCACCGCCGGCTCATCGCCAGACGGTTTGCTGCCTACTCTGAGGCCATGGGCTGTGCGCTTGACTTGGCGAAGGCAACGGTTGCCACCCTGGAAGAGCTAGCGACCGGGTTTCCCGATGCTGGCCTTGTGGCCATCGCAGATATACCAAGGGGACCACGCCACGTTCGGCGAGCTGGTGTCTGATTTTGATCGACGATTCACCCAGAGCGCCCACACCATCGTGAATTGCGATTCTGCCCAAGCGTCTCGAAACGTTTCGATATCTGGATACATAAGCTAAAGCGAACCGGTTTCCCTAGACGCGCCCCGTACACCCAAAGAGATCACGGGCTGACCATTTCCCCATCTTCTTTGACGAATGGCGACATGAGCGGTGGGGCTATCTCCAGCACAACCTCGGAAGGCCGGCACAGCCGCGTGCCGTACAAGGTCACCACAAACGGTCGGTTGACCAAGACGGGATGAGCCAGCATGGCGTCCAGGAGCTGGTCGTCGGTCACCGCGGGATCGCCCAGGCCGAGTTCAGCGAACGGCGTGCCTTTCTCGCGAGCAGCTTGCCGCACGCTCAGGCCGGCGGCCGTAATCAGCCCGACCAGCGTGGCCCGGTCGGGCGGCGTGGCGAGGTACGCGATCACTCGTGGCTCGATGCCCAGATGGCGGAGGAGGGCCAGGGTATTTCGCGACGTCCCGCAGTCGGGATTGTGGTAGATCGTTGCATTCATCGGGTCAAGCCTGGTCGGAATGGGCAGGGTGCTCAACGACCGCGGCCGCCTCGGCAAGGGCCGCGGCTTCCGCGGCGCCTTTCCGTTCGCTGTAGCGGTCCGTCAGGTAGCCGGAGCGGGCGCGGACCAGGTACGTGAACTTGATCAGCTCCTCCATGACGTCCACTACCCGATCATAAAATGGAGAAGGCCTCATCCGGCCCGCCGCATCGAACTCCTGCCAGGCCTTGGGTACAGAGGACTGATTGGGGATGGCAACCATCCTCATCCACCGGCCCAGCACCCTTAGCGTGTTGACCACGTTGAAACTCTGAGACCCACCGCAGACCTGCAGCACAGCCAGAGTACGACCCTGTGTCGGCCGGACGCTCCCCTCTTCCAGCGGCAGCCAGTCAATCTGGTTCTTGAACACGCCCGTGATCGTCCCGTGCCGCTCGGGGCTGATCCATACCTGACCCTCCGACCACCGCGACAGGGCGCGCAGCTCCTGAACCTTCGGGTGGTCCGGCGGCACGCTGTCGAGCATGGGCAAGTCCGCAGGGTCGAACACCCGGGTCTCTGCGCCGAGGTGTCGAAGGATGCGTTCGGCCTCCAGGGCCAGCTTGCGGCTGAAGGATTGTGGCCGCAGGGACCCGTAGAGCAGGAGGATCCGAGGCGGGTGGCCCCAGTCCTCGGCATGCACTAATCGGTCCTTCTGCGGGGCAGGGAGGCTGTGGGTCAGGTGGGGAAGATCCTGGGTCATGGCTTTTCTGACTTACAGTTCTATACTTATGGAAATCTCGAATTCTTGTCGGGAGAGTAGCATCCAGACCACCCCTGCCGTCTATCCTGTCCCCATGCCCGCGATTGCCCCTCCCCCGATGACGACCCCGGATGCCCTGAAGGCATTCGGCGCCCTGGCCCAGGAGAGTCGGCTGGCCATCTATCGATTGTTGGTTGAGCATGCTCCAGACGGGCTTCCGGCCGGCGTGGTTGGCGAGGTCCTCGGCGTCCCGAGCGCAACACTGTCGTTTCACCTGAAAGAACTGCTCCATGCGGGCCTGGTCACGAGCCGGCGAGACGGGCGCTTCGTCTACTACAGCGCGGCCCTCGAGACAGTGGACAACTTGATGAGCTTTCTTACGGCCAATTGCTGTGCGGCCAGTCGGCGATCGCGGGCACGGGCAACCGCGGCACATCGATAAGCTGACCCGGTAACGCGTGCGCCCATGGTTGCCGTGAAGTGAGTCGTGACTCGACCTACTTGAAGCTCAGGACGCTTTCGTGTGCTTCCATATTTGCGGACAGGGTTAAAGGCTTTTTGAGTACGTCGCAGCCGAACCAGTACAAAGACCATGCGCGGCCCAGAATGACCGCGCCCGCCAGGGCGAGCAATACCAGAAGGAAAACTGCCGTCGCGATGCGGTGCCTCGCAAGGAAGCGTAGCCGTGGGTGCATGGGCGTCTGTCTGCTCACCCGCTACCCGGCGCGGCAGGGGTTCCGGCATAGTCAATCACTAGCGTCACGCGCCGGTTAGCCTCCGCCCCGTCTCCCCACTTGTCCTCCAGGACCTGGCGGTCCTGGCCTTGCCATAGCTGACGGCCTTGACGCTGCCCGCAGATAGCCCCGTGGATATGAGGTAGTCACGCACCACGTTTGCACGTGCATGCCCAAGTCGCATGTTGTGGGCCTTGCTTCCGGCAGCGTCCGCAAAGCCTTCCACGGTCACCACGGCGTTGGGAAAATTACCGGAAACAATCTTCGCGAAATCGTCCAGGAGCGGTTTGTCTTCCTCGCGCAGCGTGGCATCGTTGAAGGCGAAGTGCGCTATGGCGTCCACGCGGATGCGTCCCTTCATCAGCGCGATTTTCGCGTCGTAGTCTGCGAAGCGCTGTCGCATCTGCTCAGAAAGGCTGTCGATCTCCTGCTGTTGCTTCTGGTCGGCGGCGCGCAACTCGGCGACCTTTGCGTCGAAGTCGGCTTTCTTGACGTATCCATTGCAGCCAGCAACAACTGCCAGCAGGAAGCAGGACGAAGCGAGGGTGAAACGCGTTCTCATTCCGCCATCGGGCTTGGACTGGGCGCATCATCCGCGCATCGCTGAGGCCCCGACCATGCAACAGCTCTCCTACGATAGTCCGTTTATGTCGACTCCCTCTGCCGTCAGCGACCTCTCCCGAGGCAGCGGAAAGACCTACCTTCAGGTCACCTGCGGTGACGTGACAGCGTGCCTAAGCGTTGAACTCACCGGTCAGGTGGTCTACGCCGAGGGCCTGCTTTGGCGCGACGGGTTGGTCCTTGGGGAGTTCTCGGGAGCGGTCCATGTTCGCGGTGCGTCGGTCGAACAGGCGATCCGCGAAGCAGTGGCGGCTCGGATGCGTCGAGCATGAGCACCATGCAGCGTCGTGTCGGTCACCACGGCATCGGATGAGGGGGCGCGCGACCTTGGCAGCGCGATACCCCGCTAGCGTAACGGTTGTGCTTTCGCGGAGCGCCATGGCGCTGAGAGAGACAACATGACCAAGCTTGCTGACGGCTCTCGACGTTCCGAAGCCTCGCGGGGGACCGTCGGCGAAGTGGCCGCGGTGTTCTTCAAGTTGGGGCTTGCCTCGTTTGGTGGACCGATTGCCCACCTGGGCTACTTTCATCGCGAGTTCGTGGAGCGTCGTCGCTGGATGGACGAAGGTCATTTCGGTCACCTAGTGGCGCTATGCCAGTTTCTTCCGGGACCGGCGAGCAGTCAGGTGGGATTCTCCGTGGGATTGGTACGCGCCGGCTGGATGGGCGGCGTGGCAGCTTTTTTGGCCTTCACCTTGCCGTCGGCCGTGCTGTTGGTCGCCTTTGCAGCCCTGAGCCAGCGCCTGCAGACCCCGCTCGGACTGGCGGCTCTCCACGGGCTCAAACTCGTGGCGGTCGCGGTCGTGGGACAGGGGGTCTGCGCCATGGCAAGGCGCCTGGCGCCGGATCGATCCCGGGCCATGATCGCGGCCGTAGCGGCCGCGTTGATCATCACCATCAACACGGCCGTGACTCAACTGGTGGTCGTGACGGCGGGTGCGCTGACCGGGCTATGGGCGGGCTCACCTATCGCGCATGGGGCCCGCCAAGAGGTCGCCCTAGGCTACGGCAACCGGGCCGGCTGTCTGCTGCTGGCGATCTTTGCCGCGCTCTTGGTGGTCGCCGTGCTGGTGCCGCAAGGATGGCCCGGACTAGTTCAGGTGGGAGCCGCTTTCTACCGCGCCGGCGCGTTGGTGTTCGGAGGCGGCCACGTGGTGTTGCCGCTGCTCCAGCACGACATCGTCGGCCCGGGGTGGGTCGGCAACGACGTGTTCCTGGCCGGTTACGGCGCAGCACAGGCGGTTCCTGGTCCCATGTTCGCCTTTGCGGCCTACCTTGGGGAACAGCTCGATGGCGGCAGGGGAGGCCTTTTGGGCGCGGCTGTCGCGCTGGTCGGGATCTTCCTGCCGGGACTGCTGCTGGTCGCCGGCGCCTTGCCGTTCTGGCAATCCTTGGCCCAGTACGACGCGGCCAAGCGGATGCTGGCGGGGGTCAACGCCGCCGTTGTGGGCCTGCTCGCCGCCGCGCTCTACAACCCGGTGTGGGTGAGCGCCGTGATGTCGCCGGGCGACGTTGCGGTCGCGCTGGTCGGCTTTGCCATGCTCGTCGGTGCCCGCTGGTCGCCTCTCGTCGTCGTGGCGTGGTGCGTCCTGGCGGCGATGGCGCGCGCGGCGCTCGGCTGAACGACGCGCCCCGTTAAGTCGGGTTTGGCCACCCTGAGGCCGTCGGGCCGTCCCCCGTCCGGTCATGCAGCACGCCGAAAGACGGTTCGTCTTCATTCCACCTTCGCTGAACTAAAAACTTCACCTAGTGCGAGCCGCAGAGGCACGGCGGAAAATTACACGTCTTTGAACACGGCAATCGTGATTAGGGATGGTTATCGGGGCTAGGGTGGGCGTCTGTTTCTCATCCAATGCGGACAGTGTCCGAGGAAGCGTTCATCCTTAGAAATTGGCGCCGTAGCGACATGCCGAGGCGCGCGCCCGAGGTAGCCCTAAAGGTAATCATAGTGGCCTTCAGGCTGCGGTGACCCAAGAACTACTGGATTGCTCGCATGTCCGTTCCGTTCGCAAGCGAGTGCGGGGGCGCGGCGAGGAGCGGTAGATTTGAATCAGTCCGGTGACAAACGGCATAATCAATCGTCAAACACGGATGTCAGCCAGCTATCGAGCAGGCCAAGACGTATGAACTGCAGGTCGACAGGATAGGGCGGATCACGCATCCAGTAGAAGATGCGTGGGCCGACATACAAATCGCGAACGACGGGTTGAGCCGGCCCCGGAGTTGGCCAACTCAACAGCGCCCGCAATCGTTCCATATGTTCGACAAGGAAGGCGTGCCGCCGCTCAACCTTGCCCACATGCCCCTCCCCCTTATGTTCACCGAAGATGTAGTCCCGCAACCGTCGCGCATCTTTCAGGCAATAGGCCGGCTTGTTGTATTTGCACTCCACCGTCACCCAAAGGTTCTGCTCAGGCCAGTACGCCAGGACGTCGAAGTCGCCCACGTCGCTGTAGCCCTCCTTTGGGAACCGCTTCTTGAAGTTGACGCCCGATAGCACATAGGTGGCATGCCGTTGCATGATCGTGAATGCCCGTGTTTCGAGCTCCTTTTCGATACGTCGCTTGATGGCGAGTGCAACAGAATCCACGTGGGGCCAAGGCAGTTCGGCCGGTGGATAGCCATCAGAAAGTGAACCGCCCCAGATGCCACGCGCGCGATAGGCTGCACCAGCACCCCAGGCAAGTCGGCCGTCCTCCAATGCGATCAACGGCCGGATCGAATAGCGATGGTCGCGCTTGCGGTGTTCCCATATTGGTACGTCTTGCTCGGCGGTTTCGCGACCGGCAAGCACACGCACGCGCTCCGGCGCGAGTGTTAAGAATTTAACTAAACGCTCGGCTTCCGAGGAATCGATGTCATGGAACATCTCGGTCAGTTTGGCGATCAGGGAGACCGGCGTAGCCTGATAGGACAAGTGCACGTCGTCCGGTCGTTCGTGCACGGACGGCCAGCGATAGAGTAGTTCCAGAGTCTGGAGCAGGTGCGTCAGCTTGAAGCCAGTGTCTCGCTGCATCGCTTCATTCAGCTGAATGACCTCCAGTTCAGATAGCGACGAGACTGCATCGTCCACGTCGCCGCCCCCCAGCAAATCGGTCGCCATTTCTCGACCAAAGCGTTCATGCCCATCGCTCGCGTAGAACACCTCGGGCACGAACGAGTCACTGAGATCGATCCCTCCGACATCGATTGCGTTATGAAGCGTGTCGCTCGCTCCATCGAGCACCATGAGCCAATCAATCTCGGCGACTAGTTCCGCTATTGACTCGGATGACGGTATCAAGTCACCGCCAGGCGGTGACGAAAGCGCCACTTCGAGCAAATACCGATAGTTCCGAACATTAGAAACGAACTTCGCGTGAGCCTCGGCGAGATCGTGCTCGCGGTCGAAGTCGACCTCGTGCGATAGGCTCATCCTGATGCGAAAAATCTGGCGGTCATAGTTGGCTACGAGCGCATCGAACTGTTCTATTGCAAATAGCAGCACGGGCGTTCGGGCCAGCCGACTGATCGATTGGTGAATCCGAGCTCGGTAGGCCTGACGGGCCGGGTCGATGATCGCCTTGGCCTCGGACAACTCGAAACGCCCCGGCGCAGCTCCAGATGCCCGGATGATGATGGCCAATTCGCGTCGTGCAGCCTTGAACTGAGCTGGCGTCGGCAGCACCGGATCGACATGATCGGGAAGGTCCACGGGGCGGTTCACCGCCTTTGTGGTGAATCGAGGCGGTCGCTTGCCGGACTCCCGAATCCTCTGGATTTCGCTCTCTGTCACAGCGATGCCAATCAGCGATGCAAGGCCGACGATCCAGGCAGCCACACCTTCCGCTTCGAAGCGTGCGTCATGTGCATCTTGAAGGCCGTGCCTCACGCACGCAAGATTCACGCGAACTTGTATGACTAGCGATTCCGGCGTGTCCTGTAGAACCTCCCACTCACACAGAACTGGCTTGTCATGCAGTGTTTCGTCGTCAGCCCTTTGAGAGGGTAGTGTGGCCTCATCAGCGAGACACCTCGTAACTACACGCGCTCGGAATAGCTGAGGTGGAAGCAGGGTGCGGCGCTGAACCATCGCATCGGCCAGCATATGGATAAATGTTTCGAGCAGGCGACCATCCTCTAATGGCAGATCCTGCGCGTAGGCATTCAGCATGAAATGCACGCTAGTAATCGGCAGGTCTGCGACCCAATCCAAATCCCATGCCGCTCGCGCCTTGAGACAGAGCAAGCCGGCTCCATCGCTGGATGGCTCCACCAGCCAGGTGGTTGGGTCGTCATCCGGGAAGTGCGCGGGAGCCGATCGCCAAAATTTCGCTTGTTCCTCAAAGCGCCAATTCGACCCCCAGTGTGGGTCCAGAAAAATCATGTTAGGCGTGACGGCTCCCTCGATAAGCGTGCCGTGTGACTGCCGGAACGCGGCAAACTGATCCACGGGACCGCTAAATGGAACCAGGAGCTGACTCTGGTGCTGGTCAACGAAACGAAAGTACGCCATCAGCTCTTCCAACCCTTCGGCCGCCTGGATGATGGAAACGAAGTCCGGTAAAAAGTAGAGGCGTACGGTGGCTGGTGGATGAGATATCGGTGCAGGATCAATTGCCGCTTCGGCCGTCACCACAATGAAGCTGACCTCGACGGCATCGCGCGTGGCATCGGCCAGTACCACAAGCTCCCTGTCGGCCAGATCCATGGCGATGATCGAATGGTCTTTGGCAAACAACGCTCGGAGTGTTTGTTCGATTTTCGCTGCACCTGGAACTCGATCCGAACTCAGCACCACAACCAACCAGAGCATGTCTTCGTGACGAAAGGCCGTTGATACCTCTACGAACTGCCTGGATCCATCTCGGAGCGCGATGCGGTAGGGTCCAGGGGCTGCATGACGTATCCGCCCTTGTACGAACGCTGCCAGGTTGGCCGAGACGCATCGCTCTTGGGTGCGAGGGTCTGCTAATGCGCGACGTTCCCAATGGTGCATGGCTGTACTAACCGCGTCACGCGGCGACAGAGGCAACGTTTCACCATGGATATCCAGCAGAACATAGGGCAGCCCCTCACCGCTTAGGAAGGCCTCCCCGAAGGGGATCATACGTTTCTTGAGTGCCGGAGTCCCCAAGGGCACCGTCAGGTCCGCAGTGAAAGGAAAGGCGGCCATCGTGCGCGCCAGCACGGGCAACGCTGCGTGACACTGTCCCCAAAAAGAGTCGCTGGGCACATGCAGATCACCGCGTCGCGCCATGCCCGGCTCTGCCAGCGCCGGATCATCAATCATCGACAGCAGAGCGTCCTGCAGCATCAGGGCGCTGTTCACGTCACGAACTGCCGCACTGTTGGCCGGATACGCCAGGCGGAACGCATCGATGAAGTCAGTGATGCGCTCCACCGTTCCGCCATAAAACACTTTGACTGGCATGCCGTCCACGACCGACTTGATTTCACCCCAGTCGCGCTCAGGGGTGTAATCCTCCAACGTAGGGAACTCAGGTAGGAGTCCATACATCTCGTCGAGGAATTGCATCAGGTCGACATGGCTGTCGATGTTTCGGTCACCGGTAAAGTGTTCCGGAGGGATCGAGGCCAACAGGGCATAGGCGAAGATGTGCTTGACGCGTGCCGCGATATTGAGTGGCCACAGATCGGACGCCAGTAGCGCGACATACACTTCGCGGGCATGGAAGCCGGTGAAGAGGGTCTCTAGTGCCGACTGAGCAGCATCGTATGATTCCTTCGCTGGGGAGATGCGGGGTGTAGCCAGGGGCTGACGACGGCACTTGTGACGCGCCACTTTCTTCTTCGAATACTTCTTGGCCATTCTTTTCCACCTTCTGTGTTCGAATGCCGTAAAATTCGCCGGCCGAAAGCGGACGGCTGCACAGGGCGATTAGTCGGTGTTATCGCGGGTATCAGCCTGACTCAGATCGCGGCTAGGACGCTTTTTTGGCGCGCGTCCGCGCAGCTTTCTTTGCCGCAGCCTTCCGTACCGCCGGACCTTTCGTCTTTGCGGCCCTCTTCGCCGCTGCGGACTTGCTCGCCGACGTGCGCTTGGCCGCACTCTTCTTCGCGTGAGCCGACAACGCACGCTTGGATGCTGCGGCGGCGCCCTCCCGCTTGAGCGCCTTCGTGCTTGCTCGTTTGCGTGCGGCCGACTTCTTGGTGGCGGCTCCCAATGAGCGTTTCTTGGCAGCAGCTGTGTCCTGGGCCGCCTTCTTCTTTGTCGACTTGCTCGCCGTTTTGGATGGTTTGGCTTTCACGCCAGCCCGGCGCGCCTCGGACAGGCCTATGGCGATGGCTTGTTTCGTCGAGCGAGCGCCGTGCTTTCCTTTGCGGATGTGTTCGATTTGTTCGTGCACGAACTCACCAGCTTGCGTCGAGGCTGATTTGCCTTCACGCTTGTCTTTGGCCGCTTTCGCGATGGTCTTTTTTTCGGGCATGGCAGATTCTCCTGCGGCGAGTGGGTGGACCTATGATTCAGCGCGCAGCCTACTGCGCCACCGTGTGACGCGCGTGTGCCGTGGCCATCAGAACTGCGGTCGTTCCACAGCGTGGAGTGCATCGGAAAGCGCGAAGATGGCGGCTCCGTACCCCCATCGCGGCGAAGAACCTTCGGGGCCCATCTGGTCTATGACCTGCGTCGCTGCCCGTTGAACGGATGTAAGACCAAGGACGAGGGCCAGGCGCGCCATTTCTCGAGCACGAAACCGGACCTCCGTGAGGTCGTGGCTCAGCAGAGCCTCGCGCAGGGCGTCTCCTTCATCTTGGAGGGTGAGCACGGTGATGTGGGCATCGTTTTCGGCCATGCGTGCAGTGTCGCGCATGTGTGTCCCCAAAAAGTATGGCAAAACTGGTCGGTTAGCGCAGTTTGTGCCGTCCCATCACCCGATGCTTACACGCCAAGCGGCTCAGTGGGACAGACTGGCAATCCGCTCATCTCAGGAGCGATATCCGATGCAGAACCCAGCTTTGGTCGGTCGCCGCTATTTTGTCCTCGAAGACGACTATTTGATTGCCAGCGCGCTGGCGGACCTCTTGGCTTCCCAAGGCGCGGAAGTGTGCGGCCCGGTGTCCAATCTAGCGGACGCCGCAGCGGCCTTGAGGGGGGGGCGATTTGGACGGCGCGTTGCTGGATATCGATGTACACGGGCAGACCTCCTACGGCATTTTTGAGGCCCTTGAGGAACGAGGCGTCCCTTGCGTGTTCGTGACGGCATTCACCGCCGAGCACATCCCCGCCGCTTACGCGCATGTGCCGCGGCTCGAAAAGCCCATGGGCAGTGGCGCCGTGCTCGCGGCCCTACGCGAGTTAAGCACAGGTCCTGCGCGGGCATAGCGCCACCGCTCTGCCCGACAGCGTCTTCACCAATGTGAGGGCGGCTGATTCAATATTGGACAGCGCACGCCGAAATAGAAAGGGACACCGGATTCCCCACCGGCAGCGATGGGTTGGTGCGCATGCTTGGAAAAGTATTGTGGTTCCACGATGAGTTGCGCATGGCGCTTATCGAGCGTGCCGGCGGCTTCACAGTGGGCTCGGTCGAAAGCGGATTCTTGACCCTGGGCGGGCAAGTGGAAGGCGACGGCTGGCACGAGGGGCCTACCGTCTTGAAGGACCTGACCACCCAAGGCCGCGTTGTGTTTTTGGTCGAGGCTGATGCGGAGACGGAGGAGGAAGCCAACGAGCTGCTGGGCTTCCTGCGCGGATAGCGTCAGCGCGCGCGCCGCACCAGAGTGATTTTGCCGTTGGGCTCAAGGCGCCCGATGACTACCTCCCGTTCGTACTCAAGGCCGGCTGCATGTAGCGCTCGGTCCAAGGCGGGATCGGTCAGGCTTTGGCTGCGCATCGCGGCGCGGTCGCGTTGTCCCTCCCGCACCAGCAGGGTAGGAAACCCTTCCATGACCCGATTGAACCACGGCGCTCTGGCGGACGCCCAGGCTATAGCTTTGTCCGTCACCTGAATGCCTGCGACGCCGAGAAACGGGCCCAGCATCCCTTGGTCCTCGCCAATGTCATCTCCATCAAATCTTGAAGAAGCGTGGATGCCACCTTGAGATGGCGGTTCTAACGTATGTCCCGCCACACCAGCCTCCGTCCCATAGCCAGGTCCCCATGCAACGATATCTTCATTCCCGTTCCGCTCGCGCCGCCGGCGTCGCTTGCCTCTTCGCGATGGTTTCTACCGCCCGCGCTGACGAGTCACCGACCGCTCCTGCCGCCGGCGCCCTGCAAGCGTCCTTCGGCGTCGCCGCCATCACCGCCCCCCGATATGCAGGCTCGGACAAGACCTTCGTCCAGGCCGTGCCATTGATCTCGGTCCAGAAGGGTCCTTGGTTCATCGATTCGCTGCGTGGCGTGGGTGCCCAATACCAAAGCGAAAGTGGCTTCTCGGCCAGCGAGGCCTTTCACTATGACTTCGGCCGCGTGGACCGGGACAGCAATCTGCGCCCCGGCTCGCGCACCCTCAGGGGAATGGGCGACGTTACGGGGGCGGTCGTGAGCCGCACGACGGTCGCCCAACGGTTCAATTCCATCCTGTCGGCCAGTGTGGAAGCCGAATACTCGCTCAAGGATGGAACGCACCGCGGTCGGTACCGCGCGGGTGTCGAACTGGGGCTCGTGCAGGAAGAGACGGACATCGTGACCGTGAACGCGGACCTGCATGCGGGAAACGCCGCGTTCAATCGCGCGTATTTCGGCGTGACGCCGGCGCAGGATGCCAAAAGTGGCTTTGCCGCTTACAAAGCGGCCTCCGGCCTCTACGCGTATTCAGCGAGTGCAACCTGGACGCATGTCTACAGCCCGCATTGGTCCAGCAGCATCGTGTTACGCGGCACGCATTACATGAACGAGGCGGGCGACAGCCCCATCGTCAAGCGGCATACCGCCCTGGGGACGGCGCTGGCGGTGAACTACTCCCTCTGATGCGTGGGCGGCAGGGTCAGGCTCACGACCAGCCCGCCGCCGTCCCGGTTGTGAATCGCCATCGAGCCCCCGTGCGCCTCGACGATCACGTTCGCGATCGCCAAGCCCAGGCCGCTACCTCCTGAATGACGACCGCGTGAGTGCTCGGCCCGCCAGAAACGGTCGAACGCGCGTGGAAGATCGTCGGGGGTGATGCCAGGACCACGATCCTGCACGTCGATCGTGAGCGCGTCCTCAGTGCGACGCAGGCAGAGCAGCAGCTCCTTTCCCACGGCGGCGTAGCGAAGCGCATTCTCGATCAACACGGAAATGACCTGCCCGATGCGGCCCCGGTCGCCATGCCACTGGATGGCCGGGGCCGCATCCAGTGTCGCCATCATGCCGGCTTCCTCCAGGGCGAGCGATGACCAAGTCATCCGCTCGATCATGAGTTCGGTGATGTCGAAAGGCTCGTGCACCAGCCGAAGTTCGCCAGCCCTGGCCATCGACAGGAAGTGGAGATCGGAGACCAGCCGGTTGAGCTGGGTGAGTTGTCGATGGATGAGCGTGAGCTGCGCGGCTTCCGGCGCGAACACCCCGTCGAGAATGCCCTGGACGCGGCCCATCGCGGCGTTCAGGGGCGTGCGCAGTTCGTGCGCCAGGATGGCGCTGGACTCGAGCACCTCCCGCTCGTAGCGGGAAAGCTTTTCGCACATCGCATTGAAGTCTTCCGCCAGTCGATTCAACTCCAGCGGTGCGCCCGGAACCAGCTCGGCGCGTGCCGAGAAGTCGCCGCCGGTGACACGGCGCGCCGTGGCGGCGACGATCGAGAACTGGCGCGACAGGGGACGCGAAGCGACGAAGCCCAGCACGACGATGAGCGGAATCGAGGCAAGCACCAGGCCGTAGAAAATCAGCCAATCCGTACCGACGAGGCCAGGCACGAGATCCTGCACCTTGTAGTACTGGCGCAGGTATCCCCACAACGCCTGATCGTTCTCTTCCGGCGACTTGCTCAACTGCGCGATTTTCGCCAGCGTCTCCGGTGGGATTCTCCGCTCGATGGCATACGCCTCCATGGCAAAGCGCAGCCACATCAGCAGTGCGATAAGGAGCACGACCCCCACGGCGAGCATGCTCATGCGCACGGCCACCCAGCGCCACAGGGAACGAGGGCGCCCCGACCGCCGCTGCGGCTCGTGCGTCATCGGTACCGGTATCCGACCGACCGGACCGTCACCAGGACGCCGCGCACGTCCACCGCTTCCAGCTTTCGGCGCAGGTTGTGCACGTGGGTGTCGACCACTCGCTCCAGCGCATCGCTGTCGGGCAGGCAGGCTTCCAGTAATTCGACGCGGGTGAACGCCTTGAACGGCGTCTTGACCAGCAGGGCGAGAATACCGAATTCAGTGGGGGTGAGGTCCAGTGTCACCTTGCCGCGCACCGGGTGGTCCACGACGGCCGTCACGGCCTGCATATCCACGACCAACGGACCATCGCTGAAGGTGGTGCCCGAGGACGACGGCGGAACGGCGCGTCGCAGCACGGCGTGTACGCGAGCCACGACTTCCCTCGGACTGTACGGTTTGACGATGTAGTCATCCGCGCCGTAACGCAGCGCTCCGATCTTGTCCGGCTCATCGCCAAGGGCGGTAAGCATGAGGACGGGCGTCTGGCTGGTACGGCGGATCGTGCTGAGCACATCCGTGCCACTCACCTCGGGCAGCATGATGTCCAGCAGCACGATGTCCGGCTTCCATTGGGCGTGGGCATCGATGCCCTTTCGACCATCCGAAGCGATATGGACGTCGAATCCGTCCTTTTCGAGGTAGGCCTGGAGGATGCTTGCGCTATCGGCATCATCTTCGACGACGAGCACGCGTCGGCGCATGGAAGGCTCCCTTGATCATATCTTGAAGAAAGGCCGATGAAGCCTTCAGAAAGCTCGACAACAATGCGCGCAGCTTATCATTCAAGGGCTATCCTGTGCGCCACCGCCAACCTGTCGACCGCCTGTTCTGGCCCCATTCGGTTCCCCTGGTTCTCGTGGCGCTGGCTTGTGCATGCCTCTCGGCCTGCTCCCTGGAGCCCACCTACGAGCGGCCCGTCGCTGCCATCCCGCCGACCTTCAACGCGTATCGTGCGCCCGCGGCCGCTGGCGCCGGAGAGGTGCCACCGGACACCATGCTCACGCCTGACGAAGCACGGTTCATCGCCTCGTTCTCGCCCGATGGAGAGGGCGCGCGCATCGTCGCCATTGCCTTGGCCGGCAATCCCGACATGCGCAAAATCGCCAATGAGGTGGCGCAAGCTCGTGCGCAAGCGGCATCCGCGCGGTCGTCACTTTTCCCCCAGGTGGGTGCCGTTGCTCAACGCGACCGCGTGCATCTGGACGATCCCGGCGCCCAGGCGCTGTTGGGGCGTGATTTCACCTCGGCAACGCTCGACCTGCATGATGAACTGGACTTCTTCGGGCGATTGAACTCCCTCTCGGAAGCGACCGCGCATGAATACCTGGGCAGCCAGGCAGGGCAGGTCGAGGCACGCGGCGCGCTGATTGCCGAGGTCCTCGGTGCCTATGTCAATGAGCGGGCCGCCGCGGAGATCGACGCCAAGCTTCGATACGCCGATCAGGCGGCGGATGCGCTCCTGGCCAACGCGGAAAAGCAGCGGTCCGTCGGCACGTTCTCGGTTGACGATCTGCAGGTTCGACGCGACCAGGCGATGAAGGTCCACCTCGCGCGCATGGAGGCCGATCGCAAGCAGGCCGAGACGCTGCGCTATCTGCAATCGCTCGGTGGTTACCGGTTGGCATCGCCGGCATCCGACCTGGGCTCACTGGGCAGGACCGACACCATGTCCGAGCGGCTGGCCTCGTTGCACTCGGATGTGCTCCTGTCACGGCCGGATGTCGTACGCGCGGAAGAGCGCCTGCGCGCGGCGAATGCGAACATCGGTGCCGCACGCGCGGCATTCTTCCCGTCGATCCAGTTGTCCTCATCCGTGGGACACGTTTCGTCGGACCTGGATCACCTGTTCAGTGCGAACACCGGGGGATGGACCTTTCTTCCCCAACTGAACCTTCCCTTGTTCGACGGCGGGGCGCGCCGTGCGGACCTGGATCTCGCCAAGGCGCGTAAGCATTCTGCGGTCGCCGATTATGAGTCGACGGTGCAACACGCTTTCCGTGAGGTGGCCGATGCGCTGGACGAACGGGAATCGGCCACCGCGCGCATGAGCCGGATGCAACCGATGTGTCGCGCGGACGCCGAGCGCCTGGAGAAGGCTCTTGCCCGACACGCCGAGGGCCTCGAAGACCCTTCCGGGTTGCTCGCCCGCAGCATCGATGCCGCCCAGGTCCAGATGGACTGCCTCTCGGCGCAGCGCGATCAAGCGCTGAGCAGGCTGGCCGTCTTCCGGGTTTTTTACGGCGTCGTCTTGCCTTCGCATCCCCCTGCGGACCCAGCGCGCGGATAGGGCGCGGTTCCGCTCCCTTCGCCTGCTTTCTTCTTCCATCCGGAGTCTGGTTCATGATGCGTTCCCTTCTTGCGGCTACCAGCCTGGTCGCCGTTTGCCTGCTCAGTGCCTGCGACAAGCCACCGAGGCAACGGCCCACCGAACGCTCGGTGCTGCTGGCGGAGGTGGCACCGGCGCCAGGTGCCATCGCATCGGTGCTCGGGCAGGTGCGTCAGGCACAACGCGCGACGCTGAGCTTTGACATGGCAGGTAGGGTGACCTCCATGGCCGTACATCCCGGCGATCGATTCGTGGCGGGGCAGGTGCTGGCCACGCTCGATCCGGTGCCTGCGCGTCTCCGTCTCACGCAAGCGCGTTCGGAAGCATTGGCGGCCCATGGCGAATCTCTCGAACGTGCCGAGCAGCTGCGTCAACAAACGGCACTGTTCGATGATGGAGCCGCGTCGCAATCGAGTCTCACCCAGGCACGCGCCGCCGATCAGGTGGCGCGTGGCAAAGCAGCCGCGGCGGACGCCGCCGTCGAGCTTGCGCAACGCGACCTGGAACGCAGCCGCATCCTCGCACCGTTCGCAGGAACGGTCGTTACCCGCATGGCCGAGCCCGGAAGCGACCTGTCGGCCGGTCAAGCGGTGCTCGCCGTGGAAGGCGAGGGCGAACTCGAGGTGGTCGCCTCCTTGCCCGCGGCGCTCGTGTCTGGCCTCACCGTCGGCGACACCGCGCAGCTCGTCGGCCCTGATGCCACGGCGGTATCCGTGCGCTTGAGCCACCTGTCCACACACCTGGAGCGCGGCGCGATAACCGAAGGCATTTTTCGCGTCGTGGCTGCGCCGGGACGGTTGTCGCCCGGCCAATGGGTACAACTGAGGCTGGCCGGGAAATCGGCGAGCGCGAGTTACGTGGCGATTCCCCTGACCGCCATGGTTCCGGGAACTCCAGCCGGGAATGCGGCCGTCTTCGTCTTCGACGTCGCGCACGGACAGGTCGTGCACCGGCCCGTCACCGTGGTGGCCACCAACGGCGACCGCGCCGTGATCGGCACAGGGCTGTCGGCAGGCGAGCGCGTCGTGGCGGCGGGTACCGCATTCCTGACCGATGGCCAGGCCGTACGCGAGTTCGATGGCGACAGCGGACTGGAGAATCACTGATGTTCCTGACCCGATCGGCGCTCCAGGCCAACCGCCTGACCCTCTTTATCGCCGCACTCATCCTCGTGGCCGGGACGTGGACGTTCCTGCACTTCCCCTCGCAGGAAGAGCCCTCGGTCACCGTGCGCGACGCCATCGTCTCCATCAGCCATCCCGGCATGCCGGCCGACGAGGTCGAGGACGTTCTGGCCAAGCCGGCGGAGGAACGGCTACGCGAACTGGACGGCCTGAAGACGATCGTCAGCAATGTGCGGCCTGGCTCCGTGGTGATCCAACTCACCGCTTACGACCGCGTCACCGACCTGGATGCCTTGTGGCAAAAGGTCAGGTCGAAACTCACCGAAGTGAGCCAAGGCTATCCCGCCGGCGCCGTGGGACCTTTCCTGGATGATGATTTCGGAAGCGTATCGGTTGCCTCGATCGCCGTGACCGCTCCCGGTTTTTCCCCGGCCCAGATACGCGAGCCACTCAAACGGTTCCGCGCCGCGTTATATGGTCTCGATGGTGTCGAGCGCGTGAGCTTCTATGGCCTGCAAGACACCCGGCTTTACGTACAGTTCGACCGGACGAAGCTGGCCGCCCTCGGACTGAGCCCCGCCGCTGCCGCCCAACAGTTGGCCGCCCAGAATGCCTTCGCCTCCGCGGGCGAGCCCACGGTGTCGGGGCTCGCGCTATCGGTCAGCGTCGGAGGAAGGATTCGTTCGGTGGACGATCTTCGACAATTCCTGCTCTCGGTGCCCCGCGAGGGAGGCCCCACCGACGTGCCGCTCGGTGATGTCGCCACGGTGCAGGCCATGCCGGAAGATCCGCCCCAGGCGGCGGCCATTTACCAGGGACAGTCTGCCGTGGTCGTCTCCGTCTCCATGGGGGATGGCCTGGATATCGCCACGTTCGGCAAGGCGCTGAAAAAACGCATCGACCAGGCGGCACGACAACTGCCAGCGGGATTCCAGGCCCACATCGTGACGTTCCAGGCCGATGTCGTCGCCCGGCAAATGAGCAAGATGCACCACGTCATGGGCGAGACCATCGTCATCGTGATGGCCGTGGTCATGCTCTTCCTCGGGTGGCGCATGGGCCTGGTGGTGGGCTCCATCGTGCCCCTGACCATCCTGAGTTCGCTGTTGATCATGCGCATGTTCGACATCGAGCTGCAGATGGTGTCGATGGCGGCGATCATCCTCGCCCTGGGCCTGCTGGTGGACAACGGAATCGTGATCGCCGAGGACATCGAGCGACGGTTGAAGGCGGGCGAGGAACGACGGCTGGCGTGCATCGAGGCCGGACGCACGCTGGCGATTCCCCTCCTCGTGTCGACCCTGGTCATCGTGTTCGCTTTCTCTCCGTTCTTCCTCGGTCATACGAGCACGAACGAATACATGCGCTCGCTGGCCGTGGTGCTGGCGGTGACCCTCCTGGGATCATGGGTACTGGGCCTCACGGTGACACCGCTGTTGTGCTTCTACTTCGCCCGTGTGCACCTGGACGAGCAGATCGATGACCAGCACGAGTCGCGGTTCTATCGAGCCTACCGGCGCGCCATCGGATGGGTGCTTGCGCACAAGGCGCTTTACATGGGCGTCATGCTCCTTTGCCTGGGTGTCGCCAGCTGGACGCTTTCGCGTCTTCCTTACGATTTCCTCCCCAAATCCGACCGACTGCAATTCCAGATTCCATTGACCTTGCAAACCGGCACGGACGCCCGCGAGACCCTGGATACCGTGCGACGGATAAGCGTGTGGTTGGCAGACAAGAAAGCCAATCCCGAGATCGAAAGCAGCATCGGATACGTTGCCGATGGGGGGCCGCGCATCGTGCTCGGCCTGAATCCACCGCTGCCAGGCGCCAACATCGGCTACTTCACCGTATCGGTGAAAGCGAGCACGGACATCGACACCGTCATCACGCGCGCCAGATCGTATCTGTCCCAGCGATACCCTCAGGCATATGCCGAACCCAAGCGTTTTTCGTTGGGGTCCACGGAGTCAGGTGCCGCCGTCTACCGGATCAGCGGACCGGACGAAGCCCAGCTTCGGGCCATCAGTGCCAGGGTCGCCGCCGCGTTGCGGGCGTTGCCCGGCACGGTCGATGTCGTCGACAGTTGGGGGCCGCGCGTGCCGCGGTACCGAGTCGACATCGATCAACGAAAGCTTCATGCCGAGGGCCTGACGCGCGACGACGTCATGAAAGCGCTGCACATGCGCTTCAGCGGGGCCGAGACCACCGCGATCGACGACCATGGGACACCCGTGCCGGTGGTGATCCGGGGCGCCGTCGTCGAACGTGCGCCGGCGGCCGACCTCGGCGATACCTTGATCTATCCCGCCCAAGGCACACCGGTGTCGCTCTCGTCCTTGGCCACGGTCACGCTGGACTCCGAGCCAGGCGTGCTTCAGCGACGGAACCTGACGAGATCGGTCACCGTCACCGCGCGCAATCCCACCATGACCGCCGAAGAAGTGGCCGCGACGCTTGCACCGCGCATAAGCCGGCTCGATCTCCCGCCGGGATATGCCATCACGCTCGGAGGCGAAATCGAGGATTCCGCCGAAACCAATGCCGTCCTCACCCGGTACATGCCCTTGGCCATGGGCGGCATGCTGTTGCTGTTCGTCTGGCAGTTCAACTCATTCCGCAAGGTCTTCATCATCCTTGCGAGCATTCCCTTCATTCTCATTGGAGCAACTCTCGCCCTGGTGGTGACCGGCTACCCGTTCGGTTTCATGGCCACGTTCGGTTTACTGTCGCTGGCAGGAATCATCGTCAATAACGCCGTGTTACTGCTGGAAAGGATCGAGGCGGAGATCGCCGAAGGCCGCCACCATCACGAAGCGGTCGTCGAGGCGGCGGTGAAGCGATTGCGCCCCATCGTCATGACCAAACTGACGTGTATTGTCGGACTGATTCCACTGATGCTGTTCGCCGGGCCGCTTTGGACGGGCATGACGATCACGCTCATTGGCGGGCTGCTGCTGGGTACGCTGATCACGCTCGGACTCATTCCGGTGCTTTATGACGCACTGTTCCGGGAGCACGACGCATCTTGAAGGCGGTGTCGATCTTTGATGCCGCAAGGAACGCCCTGACCCAGACCCACATGTTCGCTATCCCCCACGTTCAACCGTCGGTCGCTTTGAAAGGCGTCGTGCACCGCGGTGCACGACGATTCGACTAATTATTCACGTGCATCTCGATTCGTACACATGCGCGAAGGTATACGGGCAGCGTCGACCGATGAACGCGGAGCCCGTCCTTGCCTCATGACTGAACGAACCCGCCCTGGCCACGCAGTACTCTCGATCCGCGTAGGCTGTGCCGGCTGGTCGATCCCCTCCAGGATAGCCAACCACTTCGTCACGGAAGGCAGCCACCTGGAGCGTTACGCGCAAGTGCTTCCGTGCGTGGAGATCAACACGTCTTTCTATCGGTCGCACCAGCCGAATACCTATGAGCACTGGGCGCGGAGCGTGCCCGAGTCGTTTCGCTTCAGTGTGAAGATGCCGCGCACCATTACTCACGAGTTGCGCTTGCGGGCCTGCCAAGGGCCCCTGGATGCCTTCCTCGGCGAGATCGCGTCGCTCGGGAACAAGCTGGGTTGCGTCCTCGTTCAATTACCGCCCAGCCTTGCGCTCGACGAAAGCGATGCCAGCGCGTTCTTCACGCTGCTGCGCAAGCGCACGCCGTCGCCTGTCGCTTGCGAACCCCGCCACCCAACGTGGTTCACTCCTTTGGGTAGTGCCATCTTGAAGATTGCCGACATCGCCTGCGTGAACGCGGACCCTTCACCTGTCGCTAATGCGGTATGCGACGGCGACCCGGATCTTCTCTACTTACGCCTGCACGGCAGTCCCGACATTTACTACTCGGCTTACGACGACGCATTCCTGGACGGCATCGCCGCGCGCGTACGTGCCGCGCTAGCGAAAAAGCAGGATGTCTGGTGCATT
The DNA here is from genome assembly GCF_036500425.1 of Luteibacter sp. GTDB lineage: Bacteria > Pseudomonadota > Gammaproteobacteria > Xanthomonadales > Rhodanobacteraceae > Luteibacter. The sequence goes on along the minus strand of NZ_DASYCB010000037.1, from coordinate 25,319 downwards.
TTCGACAACACAGCGCGGGGCGAGGCCATGCCGAACGCCATGAGCTTGATGGATCGGTTCGCTTAGCGCTCGCTCAGCACGACCCGTGCAAGCTGCTCTTCAATGGCGGCTTTGTCGATGATCGACCACACCTCTTGAATGCGGTCGTCCCGGAATGCGTAGAAGACGTTCTCCGCAAATCCCACCTTCCGCCCGTTGACGGGAAGGCCTAGGAATTCGCCCTTTGGCGCGACATCGAACCACAGCCTGGCCGCGACATGGGGTTCTGTGACGGCGAGGATCCGGACCTCGAAGAAGAGGTCGGGTATCTGCTCGACGTCGTTTTCGAGCATGCACTGGTATCCATCCAGGCCGAGTGCGATGCCGTTGTGACGAACATCGGCGTGTACGAACCGGCCCAGGTTCTCCCAGTCCCGAGCGTTCAGGCAGGCGATGTAGTCACGGTAGATGGGCGCAAGATCATCTAGGGTCATGAGATGGTATCCTCAGTCAGCCTGCGGGCACATGGCGATGGCACGAATAGTAAAGTTGCAGTCCCCCGACCGGTAGCGACTAATCTTCGACGAGGCAAGAGCGCTAGATTGCCGGATGGATCCCCGGGAAGACGCCATTCTCGCTGCCACCATTTCAATGGCAGTCTTCAATGGCAGTCGAACGGCAAACATTACTCGCCGTGTCCGGCTTCATGCAATGCATAGCTTCGCTCTTTCGTGTGGCGTACGACGGATGGGGTGCCCCATTGTCCAAAGAGTCTGATCGAATCCTCATCGGCGAGCCCTTTCTTGTCCAGTAGCGCCTCAGGTTGGTCGAAGCTCAGCGCAACGAGTATGTACCCCCGTTCTAGCCTGGCCCCTTAAGGCGGTAGCCTCTCACCCACATCAGAGGTACATTCTTTCCATGCATATCGACCGACTTGATCACTTAGTCCTGACCGTCGCCGACATCGACTCCACGGTCGGCTTTTACACCCGCACCCTGGGTTTCAACGTCGTCACCTTCGGTGAGGGCCGCAAGGCGCTGACCTTCGGTCGGCAGAAGTTCAACCTTCACCAGCGCGGGAAGGAGTTCAAGCCCAAGGCTAAGTCGCCCACTCCGGGTGCGATTGATCTTTGCCTGATCACGACTACGCCTCTTCAGGACGTGGTCGATGAGCTGCGCGAGCTGGGGGTTTCGATCGAGGAAGGCCCCATTGATCGGACCGGTGCGACCGGTCCCATTCGATCGGTTTATATTCGCGACCCCGATGCAAACCTCATCGAAATCTCGAACTACCGATGAGATAGGTCGTTGGTGACGGGGGCATGTCTGCATTCGTTTTCCGCGAAGAACAGCCCATGCCACGGACGATACCGATTCCGACGCCTCTGTCACTCGGCCGACGACCAAGCGCGAGCAGGAGGAGGCGGTAGGCGCGCTGTCACGTCTTTTGCTCAGCGATGGGATGGCTCGAATGCTATTTTGTCGACCTGCGTCCGGCCCTTCGCTTCACGTGCGCCGGCGAGTTGGTCGCCGGCGCCCTGGCTGATATTGAACAGCCCAGACGTCGCTCGCGATTGCGGAACATGCGCAGCGTCCGAAATGCCTCGTTGCAATTTCTCGAACGTGGCGATCCAGACGATCTGGCCGATGCGCTGCACTACGCCGCGGCCATGTCGGAGGAGCTCACCGAAGACATTCAAGCGTTGCAAGAGTAGGGCAGGGAGCTCTTGCGCCATCAGGACATGGCTTTCGACCATTTGGATGAGCTCAACCGACGCATGGAGGGTGACTATGCCCTGCGCCTGCTCGCCGACAACCTCGACACCTACGCCGGTGACATCATCGTGGCGTTGGATCGGTTTCGGGCTATCCCCAGTGGCCGCCAGATCAGTCTGGATCAGCAATTGCGACGCGAACTACCGTGGCTGGCGGAGGAGGCCGGCGAGAACGACACGCTGCTGGACTAGCTGCGCACGGTGACGACGACCAGGTCGTACCGTACAAGAATGCCGCTGAGCTGCAGGCGAAGCTGCTGTCGCACGCCACGCTGAAAGTTTACTCCGGCTATTCGCACGGCATGCTGACGGTCAATGCCGATGTGCTCAACGCCGATCCGCTCGATTTCATCCGCAGCTAATCGCGCACCGAAGAGCAGCAGGTGATCCGAACCCGGTCTCCCGAGTCTTGGGGACCGGGTCGGGATCATCTAGGTGCCGCAATGGGCGGCGCCACCAGAGTAGCCATTTGGCTCGTGCTTGCTTACCGCGTCTAAGCGTACTTGTCGGGGACGCTGCGTCATAGGCCTTCGTTTGGCGGCGGTATCGATGGCATGGCGTGGTCTTCGCTGTCTCTGTGCGCTTCAGCGAATATCCACTCGCGGAACGCCTTCAGTCGCGGCAGGTTTTCGCATTCCGGACGATACACCACGTAGTACGCGAGGCCGGACAGCACATGGACGTCCGGGAAAAGCCGCACCAACCGGCCGCTTTTCAGATCGCTCCGCGCCATGACGCTGCGTGCCAATGCAACACCGTGGCCTTCCACCGCTGCCTGCAGCACTGCCGCGGAATTGTTGATGCGCATGCCGCGCGTGAGTACCGCATCCGGCACGCCAGCATGCGTCATCCATGATTCCCACGTTGGAAATCCCGCGTGACCATCCATGGATAGGTCGTGTATCAAGGTCTCCCGCGTGAGATCCCCTGGTTGGCGCAACCGCTCATGTTCGCGCAATAGGTCCGGTGAACACACCGGGTAGACCTCTTCATCCATCAGTTTTTCCGCCGTCAGGCCGGGCCATCTCCCTGCGCCGTAACGGACCCCGATATCGATTCGCTGCGTCACGAAGTCCACGGACTTGTGGTTTGTATCCAGGCGCACGTCGGTATCCGGCCACGCGGCCTGGAATCGGTCGATCCGCGGGAGCAACCACTTTGCGGCAAACGCCGGACTGACCGTGACCGTCAGGATGCCGCTAAGGGAGCCCTCGCGGAGCCGTTCGATGCCGAGGGCGAGTCGATCGAGTCCGGCCCGAATGTCCGGTAAGGCGCGTTCCGCCGCCTCCGTCGGCACGAGGCGAGCCCGCCCGCTTCGGCCGCGAAGGAACAACGGGGTGCCCAACCAATCCTCCAGTGTCCGGACTAGTTGACCCACGGCAGCCGGCGTGACGTTCAACTCGAGGGCCGCGGCCGAAAAGCTCTGGTGACGTGCGCTGGACTCAAACGCGCGCAGGGCATTGAGGTGGACGGGTGATTTCATCGCGATAAAGATTTTCTTTCAGGTACTGACACTTTATCTCGTTTGCCCGGTCAGGCGAAGCGGCGAAAAATAGCGTCTGTTGGAGCATCGGACAGAGGGCGCACTGCGCCGTCGGGTATCCCCGGGCTTCTTATGCTGGAGCCTTGTCGGCTCCCGTCCGTCGTCAGATTCGGCGCCTAAGCACGTCGCAGGTCTCGCTCATCGAAGAGGGCCTTAGCTGTATTGCTGTAACGGCGATTTCCATTCATTACGACCCTGTCCTTGGGGCAGGGCTTCATCTATAGAGGCTCCCAGTATGAGCAAGCAATTCCACGGCAAGAAGGTTCTGGTTGTTGGCGGCACCAGTGGTATGGGGCTGGCATCAGCCCGGATGGTGCTAGCCGAAGGCGGCAGCGCGGTCATCGTCGGTCACCGGCCGGACAAGACGGAGGAAGCACACCGGGAGCTGGCTGCCCTTGGCCAGGTGTCGACATTGACCGCCGACCTGTCCAGCGAGTCGGACCTGGCCGCGCTGCTCAAGAGGATCGATGAAGAGCACCCGGACGTCGACCTCTTGGTCAACGCCGCCGGTGTGTTTTTTCCGAAACCGTTCCTGGACCACTCGGGTGCGGACTACGACCAGTACATGAAGTTGAACAAGGCATTCTTCTTTATCACCCAGAAGGTTGCAGCGAACCTGGTCGCCAAGGGCCGGCCGGGCGCCTTCGTCAACATCGGTTCCATGTGGGGCAAGCAGGCCATCGCCGCCACGCCGTCGTCCGCTTATTCGATGGCCAAGGCTGGCCTGCATTCGCTAACGCAGCACCTGGCGATGGAACTGGCGTCGCACGGCATCCGCGTCAATGCCGTGTCGCCCGCCGTGGTGCAGACCCCGATCTATGAAGGTTTCATCCCCAAGGAGGATGTGCACGCCGCGTTGCAGGGCTTCAACAGCTTCCACCCCATTGGCCGGGTGGGCACGCCTCAGGACGTGGCTGAGGTGGTCGCTTTCCTGCTGTCGGACAAGGCGGGGTGGGTCACCGGCGCGGTCTGGGATGTCGACGGTGGCGTCATGGCCGGCCGCAATTAACACGTCTCACCGCGTGCTCAACGCCGACGTTGTCAAACATTTCAATGTGCCTGCCTATAAGGAGTCAAGCCCATGGTTTATCTGCAAATCACCCTCAAGATCGCCGAAGCCAACCGTCCGGCCGCCGCTGGCGTCTTTCAGAAATACAAGGGTCCGTTCCTTGGCACCGTGACGGGCGCGTCATCCAAGGACCTATTGGTTCGCGACGCCGATGTCCAGGTGCTTCATGGCTTCGACTCCGAGAAGAACGCGAGCGCGTACCTGCAAAGTGAGCTTTTCAACACCGATGTCGTCGGTGGGCTGAGCCCGCTGTTGGAAGCGGCGCCGGACGTGCGTATCTATCAGGTCGTGTAATCCGTGCCGTATGCCCATTGGCATCGGCCACCCAACGTACAGGAGAAGAGTCATGATGCAAGATTGGAACGCCTACCGCGAGACGTTGCTCGAGCGGGTCGGTGATTATGCGAAGCAGAGTCCGGACGTGATGCGCGGTCTAGCCACGATCGACAACGCTGCCGCCAAAACCGGCCATCTCGAACCGAAGATGCACGAGCTGATCGCCCTCGCTGTCGCGGTAACCACGCGGTGTGACGGTTGCATCTCGGTGCACACGAAGAAGGCGGTAGAGGCGGGTGCCACGCTGGAGGAAATTTCCGAGGCGCTCGGTGTGGCGATCGCACTGAACGCGGGCGCCGCGCTGACCTACTCGGCGCGCGTTATCGAGACCTATCAGCAGCTACCCACCAAGTAAGCGGTTGACTGGCGCAGGCGGACCCGCAGGGGGTCCGTCCGCAAGCCACGACGGTCACGGTCCAAGGACGCACATGCTCATCAATGCCGATTTCTCGCTCACCGCGACTGTGGCGGGCGACCAGTACCGCTGGGTGCCTTCCCCCCAAGTTGGCGTTGAGCGCGTCATGCTCGATCGCGTCGGTGCCGAGAAAGCCCGCGCCACCAGCATCGTGCGCTATGCACCGAACTCGTATTTTCCACCCCATCCGCATCCGGGTGGCGAGGAAATCCTGGTTCTTTCCGGCACCTTTTCCGAGGATGGCGATCATTTCCCGGCGGGTTGGTATCTGCGTAACCCCCCGGGCTCCAGCCACCGGCCTTCCAGCGCTGACGGGGCGGTCCTCTTCGTCAAGCTGCAACAGATGCATGCAAGCGAGACCGCCAGTGTGCGCATCGATACCCGCGACCCGGGCAACTGGCGTCGACACGGTGGTCGCGAGATCTGCCCGTTGTTTGCCAGCGAGCACGAAGAGGCGAGCCTGCAGCGTTTGACCCCGTGCGAAAACCTGATGGACCAGCGGATCGATGCTATCGAAATGCTGGTGCTGGCGGGCGAACTGGTCATGGATACGTGTACATATCCCCAGGGCAGCTGGCTACGTTTTCCCGTGGGGACGCTTACGCGGATCGCCGCAGGACAGGAGGGCGTGACGGTATACATGAAGCGCACGCATCCCGTTCGCGCGGAGAGCGTCGCGTGAACCTCCGTCCGCCACGCGTTGTGATTATCGGAGCCGGACTGAGCGGGCTGTATGCCGCCTCGCTTCTTGAGAGCAAGAATTACGACTACATCGTCCTGGAGGCCCGTGACGCGCCGGGTGGGCGCATTGCGTCGATCGATGGCGTTGCGGGAAGTGCGAGCGCGGCGACGGCCATCGACCGCTTCGACCTTGGCCCTGCCTGGTTTTGGCCTCAGTACCAACGCGACCTGGAGTGCGTGATCCGGAAACTCGACCTCGCCTCGTTCGAGCAGTTCGACACCGGCGACACCCTGATGGACCGTGGTCCCCACCAGCCGCCCGTGCGCCTGCAGGGCTATTCAAGTTCACCGACTTCGATGCGATTAATCGGCGGGATGAATGCACTGGTCGACGCCTTGCGGGGCGCGCTGGATCCTGAGCGCATTGCCACGGGACAGGCGGTGCGGCGCTTGCGGCGCGTCGCTGAACACGTCGAAGTCGATAGCGAGGATGCCGGCGGCGTGACGACGACTTGGCATGCCGACCACGTGCTTCTGGCATTGCCGCCCCGGCTGGCCGAGTACTCGCTGACGATCGATCCGCCCTTGCCGCCGACGCTCGCACAAAGCTGGCGGTCGACAGCGACATGGATGGCACCTCATGCCAAGTACATCGCCATCTACGACCGTCCATTCTGGCGAGAGGATGGTTTATCGGGCGAAGCCCGGAGTGCCCCCGGTCCGCTGGGCGAGATCCACGACGCATCGATGCCCGGCGCAAGTGCGGCTTTGTTCGGGTTCCTGAGCGTTCCGGCGCATCTGCGAAGAACGATCGGCAGCGACGCACTTAAGGCGCAGTGCCGTGCGCAGCTAACGCGCTTGTTTGGCCCGCAGGCGGCGGCGCCACGCATGGAAGCGTTCAAGGAGTGGGCTCAGGAAACGTATACCGCCGTCCCGGACGACTTGATCGCGGCTGGGCACCACGCCGTCGCGCCTGCTTCCAAGGCCTCATACGGCCCATGGCACCAACGAGTGACCGGCATCGCCAGCGAGTGGTCGACCAGCTTCCCCGGATACCTTGCCGGTGCGATCGAGGCCGCGGCTTCGGGGGTGAATGCTTTGGAACGAGACCATCGATTTTCTCAGCACGTGATTCGACCGAGGCACGCGCTGTGAGACACCATCATTGATGAGGAACGAGACCGTGAAAACAACCTACCGTGCAATGCAAGTCAGCAGCCCCGGCGTGCTTGAACTAGTGACGCGAACAACGCCCACGCCAGGCATGGGCGAGGTGCTTATTGAAGTGGAAGCCTGCGGGATCTGCGGCGCCGATATCGGCGACATTGAAGGGGCCGATCCGAACCTGGTGCCACCGAGGGTGCCCGGCCATGAAGTCGTCGGCCGAATCGTCGCACGCGGTGCCCAGGTTCCGTCGATATGGCGCGAAGGGCAGCGCGTTGGGGTAGGGCGCCTTGGCGGGCACTGTAACGAGTGCGTCCAGTGCCGCAAAGGCGAGTTTCAGCTGTGTCAGAACCAGCCGTTCGTCGGTGCGAGCCGCGATGGCGGCTATGCCGAAATGATGCTTGCGCGCGCCACCGGCCTGGTATCCATCCCCGATGAACTGAGTGCCGAGGAAGCAGCGCCGATCTTGTGTGCAGGCATCGCTACCTTCAATGCACTCAAGAAGTCGGGCGCCGAGGCTGGCGACACCGTGGCCATCCTGGGGATCGGTGGCCTGGGACACATGGCGCTTCAGTACGCCCGGCGTATGGGCTTTCGGGTGATCGCCATTGGCCGGGGCGCGGATGTTGCCGAAGCAGCCTACGAGCTGGGCGCACATCGCTACATCGACGGGAGCCGGGAAGATGTCGCGCAGATTCTCAATCATCTGGGCGGCGCCCAGGCGATCGTTGCTACCGTGGGGCATCCGGCGACGTTGTCGGCAGTGATGGGGGGCTTGGCATCGCAGGGCAGGGTCCTCCTGCTGGGTGCCGGGAAGGACCCGCTTTCCGTCTCGGCCGGCCAGCTGGTGGTGGGCGAGCGGGCGATTCAAGGCTCTATAACGGGCACGCCCTATGAGAATGAGAAGACGCTGGATTTCAGCGTACTCACAGGCGTTCGTCCTAAGATCGAGGTGATGCCACTGCATCGTGCGAACGAAGCGTACCAACGTATGAAATCCGGTGCCGCCGCATTTCGTATGGTGCTCAACGTCGCGGCGACCGCTTCCTAGGAAAATGGCACTGCTGAACGACGTGCATTTGAACTAGGCGGATTCGAACCGTGTCTAGGCAGCCGATGCCGTCTATGCGCTGTCTTTCCACTGCTCGCGGTTTGAATGAACGGAAGTGCGTGGTGCCGAAGGCTTCCGGCCACAGAGAGAGTGGGGCATCGTGGTTTGAAACTCTTGCCGAAAAGACACGATTGCAAGCATATATTCTCGCTCTCTTGTAAGCTCGATTTCGACCATCGACCTGGTGCCTATAACTGAGCGTCTTGGATCACATCGAAGCACCGAACATGCTTGGCATTCGCTTGACGTCGCTCATCGAGTGGGCCATACGCGTTCTGGCAAGCTGGCGAATAGTCGCATGCCGTTCCGCTTTATCACGTCAGAGCATCGAGCGCCTTGAAACATTACAACCGGTCGAGCTTCATAGACACACCAGTCTGGAAGACGATCGCTAATGAAGGCAAAAAAATCGGTCATCTCGCTGGAGCCACTTGGCCTCTAAGGGGTTCCAGCAAGGCCCCGCACCAGTCCGGCTGCGGATCCCGTGAAAGGCCGGCAGGCTTACGGAAATGAGGCGATAGGCCATTCATCAGCCGCCGCCGCGTGGCCGTTCCGGCCGCCAGCCTTCGCACAATACAACGCGACGTCGGCACGCTTAATCAGTTCCGCCCCGCCGAGTTCGTCCGTGGTAGCGATGCCAATACTCACCGTCACTCGCTGATCGATCCCCAGGTCGAACGCCAGTGCGGCCTCATATACGGATCGGTTCATGCGACGCGCGACAACCTGCGCCCCTTCCTCCGCCGTATTGGGCAGGAGTACTACGAACTCTTCTCCACCGTAGCGTGCGATGAAGTCCGCGGGACGACGCAGCGTGCCTGCGAGAAGCCGGGCCACTGCTTTCAACGCCACGTCCCCGTCCAGATGACCACGACTATCATTGAAGATCTTGAATCGGTCGACGTCGATCATGAGCGCACTGATCGGCCTATGGTCGCGCATGGACTCGCGAAGCCGCTCTCCCAAGGCGCTCTCGAACGCACGACGATTCGGAATACCCGTCAATTCGTCTAGAAGAGACACGCGTTCGACGGCGGCAAGCGCCTCGGCGAGACGGTCGCGTGTCGCCGCGAACCAGAACTGGGTCTGCACCACACGAATCACATAAGTCAGCATGGCCAGCGCCAACATGATTTGACCGAGCACGCCCTGTGACCCACGAATTCCAACGCTGAATGCGAATATCGCGGCCAGCAGTACGCCCGGAGCAAAGCTGGCTGCGAGGCGCCGAGCCCAAATGTGATGGTTCAGCTCGAACGCACCCGGCCGTCGATTGCTATGAAGCAGACAAATTAGAAGCGTGAAGGTCAGGGTCGGTAGCGTATCGCCGATCGCTCCGAAGACTGCCAACTCGGTGAATTGGTCGATATGATTGTGCACGGCGGCGGTCAAGGCGTAGATACCAAGAAAGATCGTCACGACGCGAAAGGATCGGTATTCGCGCTCATCCATCGCTGCCAGCGATCGAACCAGAAATGCCAGGAGCAGGAGTACATTTTCTGCATCGAACGCGAGAGCGACCCAGGGCTCGTACTCGCCCCTCAGGAATCCGTGGTCGTCCTGCAGGTCGCGCACACCCAGATAGCAGAGGGTCACGAGCAGCAGGAGAAGCCCACCGTCCACCAAACGACGCGACGTCGTCGTCGGTTCGTCCCGAGTTGCAACCGCAGCATACAGAAGCGGCAGGCCGTAGCTGACGAAATAGACGTACGTCGAGATTAGGTTCTGTTCGGCGTCCGAGTTGGCAATCGCATTCCCCATGCCGACCGCCCATAAACCAAGGCCAAAGGCGAGACAGAAGATGGTGCGTCGATCGAAGGTGGGCGCGCGCGAACAGCCCAAAGCGGTTGCACCCGCCACGAGTGCTGCCAATAGCATGAGGTAGTAGGCCAGTTCGGGCATCTCACGCCCGATGACCCACGGTAAGCCAAATTGAACGACGGGAGACACGAGCAGTAGCGCCGCGTACCCCATGTATCGACGCGCTCCAAAACCGGATTCCATAAACGCCCCCGTCCCGTGTTCGCTGGACACATCCTGCCATGGCCAACCGTGACTGGACCAGTTATGGCGGTAGGCACCATCCAACCTCTGGTACGAGCCCGGCAGTGGCCCGTGACGGCGGCCTACGTCGTGGGAGGTATTTGGCAAACCCTGCCGGAATCGCTCAATCCGACAGGTCCTCGACCGCACCTTGAGGGCATGTGGAATTCGGTGACGACGGCGGAAGCGTAGTCGGCCGTCATGAGTTGCGGAGCATGTGCCGGGGCTGTCATATTTTTCTGCATGTCGAAAGATCAATAACCTGCGTGGTGGGCTGGTCGATGCGCGAGGACATGACGCGTGACCTCGTCATCGATAAGAAGGTTGGTGTGTTGATGCGAGCTGGTCCTGCGGACTCACCGGAGGCCCATTGAGATCCAGCATTTGGCCATTGGCTCCCGGCAGCAGTACGCGCGGGCACAAAGCGGATCCTAGGGCCCCGGTTTGAAAGAAAACCATCTTAAACATGGTGTTGTGCGCCAATTGGCGCTTTTCTTAGTGATTCTCGGCCGACCCTCTCTCGGGCGCAGAGTCATACCGACAGCTAGGCCATGGGCCAGGGGTTCGTTCACCGCTTCGAACACGTGGCCGATTTGGAAGCGCACATGATGGGCGAACTGGAGGGTGCGCCAGTTGGGTTCGTGCGCGAACAGGCTTGAGGCTCGCGCGGATCCACGCGACGTTGCCCACCTTCCCATCCGGGTCATTTTCTGACCTTCGGCGGGCCAGCGGCCGCCGTCCTCTCCGCCAAGCCCTCACCGTGTAGCCGTTCTGACTCATCAAGGTCACGGCCGCGATTTGCTGGCGGGTTTCGTCGCTCGCTCAGTGGGTGGCTGCGCTGGCGCATGGCCGGTAGCCATTTTCAACGATTGCTCCCTTCGAGCTAGGCTCAGACGGCGGCTGCCCAACAACGTGTAGGAAAACCCCTACATGAAAATCGGGACTGACCTACATTGTTGACCTGAGAAAAATCGTACGCTCGCAGCATTCATTTGTCGAAGCTCAGGGGACACGGATGCGTGCGTGGCAGAGTGCAAAGCTTGGCACGAGCGAGCGATCAATGAAGCAATTGGGCATATGGGCGGCTGGGCTGTTCATCGTGCTGCTCGTCGGGCTCGGTATCGGGGCAAATCCCGCCCAGGCTCAAAATGCCGGGCCGCAATATGGGCCTCCTTATTACTTTTCTTGGTACGACACGAGCGGTCCATACCTTCCTAGCGCGCTCTCGTTGAACGCCGCCATCCAAGAGGCAGGAAACGCCTTGACGGCCAAGTATGGCACCAATGTGACCGCCACCCAGTATGTATCCAAGGATGGTCATACGGTCGCTGTGACCATCCAATGCCACATTCAGACGAGATACTTCAACAGCCCTGGTTCGGCAGTGGCCCGCGTGGACTACGGCCAGGATGACGGGTATGGGGAGTGTTCCAGCTCCCATGGTTTCCTTCTCGTCTACCCCAACTTCCGCGCCTATGACATTGGTAAGAATGCGGGCGGATGCGATTGCGACAGTGGGAATGGCAACGACCGCGGTGACCAGCCCACGCCGGCGACGGCGATGGGCATGGATCCCGTTAATACCTCGACCGGCAACAAGTATCTTCAGGACACCGACTTCAAGAGTCCGTCGCCAGCGCTCACCTTCCGGCGGTTCTACAACAGTATCAGCAGCGTTCAGCCGACCAGTCTTGGCACATCGTGGCGGCATTCGTTTGATCGGTCACTGTCGCTGGTCAGTGCAACCCAGATCACGTTGTTCCGGCCTGACGGTCGCTTTGAGCAGTTCGTAAAGTCAAGCGGCGCGTGGAAAGCCGACGCCGATGTGCCGGACAGGCTGACGGAACAGGACGACCCCACTGGGGTGGTCACGGGCTACACTGTTTTCCTCGCAGCTGTGCGCGAGACTGAACAGTATTCGAGCGAAGGGCTGCTTCAGTCCGTCACGACAGCCTCCGGCCTGACCACGACCTTTACCTACAGCACTTCTGCGACGCCGGCCACCCTGGCGCCGAAAGCGGGGCTGCTGCTCCAAGCGGTAGGCCCGGATGGCCGTATGCTGGCATTTGCCTACAACGCGAGCGGGTTGCTCACACAAGTGACACTGCCCGATGGGCAACTGCTGCAGTATGCCTACGACACCACCACGGCAAGCCTCATCAAGGTGCAATACCCGGACGGGAAGGCACGGCAATACCTGTACGATGAATCCTCACTCACCAGCAGCACCTTACTCGGCCTCCTGACGGGGGTGATTGACGAGAGCGGAAAGCGATTCGAAAGCACGACTTATGACAGCAGCGCGCGTGCGATTTCGACCTCTCGTGCTGCTGGTGTGGACGTGTCGTCCATCGTCTACGGCACGCAGAGTGGCTCGGTGCCCGCGACCAATACGCTGACCACCCCGCTTGGAACGAGCACGAACCTCAGTTACAAAAACGTGCTGGGCGCCATTAAGGTCGTTGGCACCACGCAACCATGCGGCGAGCAATGCACGCAGCCCTGGCAAGCGCAGTCATATGACGCAAACGGCTACCCGACCAGTCGGACCAACTTCAATGGCGCGACCATCACTACGGTGTTCGATACCAATGGTCTGCTCACGAGGCAGGTCGAAGCGACCGGGACCGCGGATCAGCGCAACACCAGCCGCACCTGGGATACAGCCCTGAGGGTGCCTCTCACCCAGGCGGTGTCTAACGCCAAGGGCATCGTGGCGTCGAAGAACTCTTGGTCTTATAACGCTCGCGGCCAGGTGACGGCGGAATGTGCGGTTGACCCGGCCGTGACGGTGACCTATGCCTGCGGTAGCCAGGCGCATGCGCCCAAGGGCATCCGGCAAACCCGCTATACCTACTGTGACGCTGTGGATGCGACGCAGTGCCCCATGCTGGGCCTCCTGTTGACCAAGGATGGTCCGCGCACGGACGTTACGGACCTGGCACGATACAGTTATTACCTGACCACCGATGAGGCGGGGTGCGGCACGGCCGGTGGAGCATGCCACCGTGCGGGCGATACCTATCAAGTGATTGATGCGGCCGGGCACGTTTCCACGACCCTCGCGTACGACAAGGCTGGCCGAGTGGTTCGCCAGAAAGACGCCAACGGCGTCATCAGCGATACCACATATACCCCGCGCGGTTGGCTCGCTTCCCGCACGGTTCGAGCCAGCGCGACCGGCGCGGCCTCGAACGGAGATGCGACGACGACGCTAACGTACACGTACGCGGGGTTGCTCGAAACGATCACAGACCCCGACGGCGTGACTTGGGGCTTTACCTACGACGACGCCCAGCGCCTGGTGGATATTGCCGACGCCCAAGGTGGTCATATCCGTTACACCCTTGACGCTGCGGGAAACCGGATCAAAGAAGAAACCTTTGATGCCGCAGGCACCTCCCGCCGCAGCGTATTGCGCGCGTACAACAAGCTCGGCCAGCTCATCAGTCTGACCGATGGTCTGGGGCATGTGATCTTTGATGCTTCTGCCAGCGGCAGCTATGACGCCAACGGCAATCTGGTGTCGGCCAAGGACGCCGTGGGCACGGCGCAGAAAAACACTTTCGATGCCCTCGACCGCTTAGTGAGCAGTGTGGCAGACGCCAATGGCACCAACGCTGCGACGAAAGCCACCACGATCGCCTTCACCTTGAACGCGCTGGACCAGGCGAAATCGGTCACGGACCCCGACGGCCTGACCACGACCTACAGCCTCGATGGCCTGAGCAATGCGACCGGTCAGGCCAGTCCCGACACCGGCGCGCGGTCGTCCACCTTTGACGCCGCTGGCAACCCGCTGACCCAGACCGATGCCAAGGCCATCGTTGCCACTCAGGCCTTCGACGCGCTGGACCGCCGGACCTCGGCAAGCTACGCCGACTCCAAGCTCAACATCGCCTTCCACTACGACGAGGCCAACAGTGTCACGGGGTGCGCCAGCTCCTTCCCGGTGGGGCGTCTGACGCGCGTGGTGGAGACGGGAGTCACGACCGTCTACTGCTACGACAATCAGGGCAGGATCACCGAGCAGCGCCAGACGCAGAGCGCCGCCACGGACACCACCGACTACGTCTACACCAAGGCCGGTCGTTTGGCGGCGATCGCCTCTCCGAGCGGGTTGGTGACCGAGTATGGCCGGGATACCGTCGGCCAAGTCACGAAGGTCACCGTCACACCGATCAACGGGGTATCGACCGTCGTGGTCAGCGCGGCGACGTACCTGCCGTTCGGCCCACTCGCCAGTTACGCCCTTGGGAACGGGCAAACGGTCACCCGCAGCTACGACGCGAACTACCGGTTCACCGATGTGGTCAGCCCTGCGTTGAGCCTGCATGTGGCGCGCGACGCGGTGGGCAACATCGTCGCGTTGGGCAACGCCCCGGGTGCCTCGCCGGCGGTGGAGACCTACAGCTATGATGCGCTGTATCGGCTCACGGGCCTGAAGAACGCCAGCGGCGCCATTGTCGAGGCTTACAGCTATTCCAAGACCGGCGACCGTTTGACCAAAACCGCACCGGGCCTGGCCACGGGAAACTACGGGTACCAGAGCGGCACGCACCAGTTGACAAGCATCGGCACGGGCTCGCGCACCTACGACGCGAATGGGGCGACCACAGGCAATGCAACGGCTGGCACGGCGTGGGGATATGGCTACAACGGTCGCGGTCAGCTGACGGTATTGCAGCAAGGTGGCGCGACGGTCGCGACCTATGCTTACGACGCTGCCGCTCATCGCATTGCGAAGTCAATAGGGGCGGTCACCACGCGCTTTGCCTACGGCTCGGCTGGAATGCTAGGCGAGTACGGTGCGGCGTCGCGGGACTATGTTTGGATGGACGACACGCCGGTGGCGGTGGTGGACGGATCGACCGTGGCCTTCGTGCATGCGGATGGCTTGAACACCCCGCGAGCGGTCACCAGCGCCGTCGGTGCGATAGTGTGGGGTTGGGCCTACCAGGGCAACCCGTTCGGTGAACAGGTGCCGACATCGACAAACGGCTACGTGCTGAATCTTCGGTTCCCGGGTCAGTACTACGATGCGGAGTCTGGGATCGTTTACAACGTCAACCGCTACTTCGACGCATCGACGGGACGCTATCTGCAAAGCGATCCTATCGGTCTGGCGGGAGGGCTATCCACTTACGGCTATGTTGCGGGCAATCCGTTGGGTGCCGTGGACCCACAAGGATTAGCTCAGCAGCGCTATCGCGCCGATGATGAGGTTGTCGAAACGCCACAGATGAAGGCCGCTTACAACCGACTGACCGACCTGGCGACACAAGCGGCTAATACGGTGGATGCAACCTGCGGTGCCCGTTGCCTGCTGCCCTGGATACGAGGAACCCTCATCCACAGCGAGTTCAAGCGCTTGGTCGATAGCCAGTGCCCACAATCCATGTACCACACCGAGGTCACTTATAAAGACGGCGTCGTTGAACGCTATGGTTTGCCCGGTTCATCCAGAGCAGACGTGGTCTTTGGACCGCAGCAGCAACCCATCGCGGTATTCGACTTGAAGACGGGCAGGGCGTATATCACCATTAGCCAAGGCAACGCCTACGGTGCAAATTTGCCCGTCGGGACGCCCATCTCGGAAATTCATCCAGTCGAACCCTGAATATGAAGAAGCGTACGATATCTCGGTTGATGCAAGAGCGTCTCCCCGATGTTCAAAACTCTGGGGTCTACTTTTTCCGCGGCGACTTCGACTGGGTGTTGAGGGGCGTTGTGCTGGAGTATGTCCCCCGAGGGGTTTACATCTGGGATTTCGTGTTTCCCTTGTTCGATCTTAAGGGGCCAAATCTTCTTTACAGTGAGCGGGTGGCGGACGGAGCATTTGTTGGCAAAGAGCAGATGTCAGAAGCCGAGCTGGTCGACCACGTGCTGGGGTTGCCCGAAGCGGTGAATGCGTTCGGCGCAAAAGAGGTGATGAGCATCTCCGATTTCCGTCAATACCTCGGTCAATCCAACGCGTTACTGAACGCGCACGGTCAGCTCATTCAAGCTGCGGCGACCATTTTGGCCGGTCATCCGGCTGAGGCCGCGTCGATGCTTGACGGCTTGGGATCTAAGCTGCATCCAAGTGACATCGAAAGCTGGGGTCGCCTTCGTGCCGCTCTTGCAACAGGCCCCGAAGCAGCCATCGGCCTACTCGAGCAGAGAAGGGTCGAAAACCTCCATGCTTTTGAGCAAGGTGATTGTTAGCTCTTTGGCCAAATCGCCTTGTGCGTCTTCGATGATAGGCCAGTTTGACAACGGGCGCGGTCGGTGGAAGTTGTCGTGCCGCCCATGACCACTGCGATCTCGCTTCCGCGCCTCTCCGTTCGGCGCGATTGAGCACTTCTAAACTTGTCAGCGTTCCCTTGGACGTCGGTTCACTGGCTGAATCGTGGCGGCCAAACTATGCCTTCTGCCGCGGCCAGTCATACGTTAATGAACATGAAAGTCATCACTGTACCGCCCGAGGGTATCAAATCGACTCCTAGATAGTTCAAGGCGGGATAATTATCCCTGATCACCAGTATGACGGCCTGGACAGCCTTCCATCGGGAAAGGCACCGTCTGGCCATTCGTTCGGCCGACGGCCGCGCCACGAGCGCATTCAGCGCTCGCTCGGAAAGCGAAAAAGTCGCTACCATCGGCAGGTCTCCGGGTCGGCCAGGAGGATCCTTTGGGCCGAGCCCGGCAGTGCTGTCGCCGTGGGTCTCCATTCGTTCGTCGCCGAGCGGGCCAGACAAACTCGTACCCTCAGTCTATTGCCGGACGCAGCCGATACCCGCAAGCGCGTGATTGAGGTGCCGGCCGGCTGGCACAAGGATCAGGCTTGACTAGTTGCCAGCGGCCCGTCCGTAGCCAATCGTCTGCGGCATGGCTGGCGGGCAGGCGGCAGGCGGGCTCATGGTCTGAAGCTCCGTAAGTGTCGCGGATCGCCGTTCATTCGGCTTCGCCAACCTATGCGCGAAGGCGGCATGCGCAAGACACGTTTAGTTCTTCCTGATAGACGGTGAGGGTGTCGTTTAGCTGTCAGCCGATCCCTTGTGGGCCGAGCTCGGGGAGCGGCACCGGACAGTCATCCTTGGCGTGGCGCTGCTCAGGCTTTCACCGCATTGGGCAAGCTGGGTGTCGTTCTCTTGCCTGAGTTTCTTAATCGTCCACCCATTTCCCCACATAGCCAGCCCGAAAGGTGTCGCGCTGGCTAGTGAGCGTCTGTTTTGAGTATTCCGGCGGCGGATAGCCAGGCAAGCAAGTCTTATACAACGGGGGGAGGGACGTTCTATTCTGCCCCGCCCTATCATGAGTGGCGATAGCGCTCCGGATGCGCAGAGACCTCATCCCATAACCGCCACACGTTGGGTCCCACGCGTTCTGCGGCGCGCCGTAGCGAAGGGACATCGATCTGCATGACCAGCGCCCACATGGCCGTATCGTGTTCGTCCTTTAGGTTCACGGTCGCGTCGGCGGGCGGAGAAGCGCCTAATTCGTTGAAAGTGGTCATCGCAGATAAACCAAGGGGCCCACGCCACGTTCGGCGAGTTGGTGTCTGATTTTGGTCGACGATTCGCCCAGAGCGCCCACACCATCGTGAATTGCGCCGCCCAAGGCCATTCGGCGTAAACTAGAAAGGTATGTTCGGGGGAGCAGCCATGCCTACCAATGAGCTACCGCTCGCGGTCGTGATCGAGCCCAGTGGGTGCTTGGCCGACACCGTCGCCGACTGCCTGGCGCTGCGCGGCTTTCGGTGCGTGGCAAGCGCCACGCACATGGGTGCCGCCGCGCAGATCCTGGAGGCGGCGCGGGTGGACTTCCTCGTCGCGGCGGTACCCGCCCCCGGTGAGGACCGTTCGGGTGCCTACCTGTCGGATGCACGGGCTCGCAATCCGGGCATGGCTATTGTCATCATGCTTTCGGATCCAGCGGAAACGGCCGAGGACGCTCCGGCGACAGCAATACGGCTCTGCAAGCCATTTGACCGCACCACGCTCGAAGAAGCGTTGGATCGGGCGGCCGTATTTGCTAACGGTGGTTGATCCGTTGGTGCCGCTCTGGCGCGCTGGTTCATGCATGCGGTCATGGGTTTCACCTTTGTAAATCTTGCACTTCAACAGGCCGCTCGAATGCCGATATAGGGACATCGACCGACTTCCCTACCGGTCAGCTACGGGTGATGTGTGTGCGAGGCAAGGTCATTTTGTTTCATGAAGAACTGCGCATGGCACTTATTGAGCGGACCACTGGATTCACCGTGGGCACGCTTGAGAGCGGCCGGCTGACGCTGGGCGGCTGGGTGGAGGGCCCGGTATGGAACGAAGGTCTCCGCCAATTGCAGGACCTCGCTACCCAAGGGACTGTCAGCTTGTTGATCGAAGCCGATGGCGTCTCAGAAGACGAAGCCAACGAATTGCTCGGCTTCTTACGCGGCTAGCCTCAGCGGGATCGACGCACGAGGGTAATTTTGCCGTTGGGTTCCAATCGCCCGATGGCCACTTCCCGCTCATCCTCCAGTCCGGCCGCGTGCAGCGCACGGTCCAGCGCCGCCTCAGGCACGCCCTGGCGGCGCAATGCCGCGCAGTCTCGCGTGCCGTCGCGCACTAAGAGGGCCGGGAAGCCTTCAACCAGGCGATTGACCCACGTCGCCCGGGTCGATGCCCAAGCGATGCCCTTATCCGTGAGCAAGATGCCCGCGACCCCCAAGAAGGGCCCCAGCATGCCTTGGTCGTCGCCGATGATGGCGGTCCGCAAGGTGCCACCGGCCAGAGCGATGACCACGACATTGAACGCGGACATTTCGCCAAAGCTGCGTTTACCGGCAAGACGCATGAGGACCAACAGGCCCAGATAGGTCAGCGCGCCGCGAAGCAAAAAGCTCCACCACGGGGCAGAAAGGGTCATGACGTCGCTCATTGAGGTGCTCCACCAGGGTGGGGACAGATGGAACAGGCCTTCACGCGCGCCGCGCAGAGGGAGGCCTACCGTCAGCCTATCTTTCCCGAGGCGACGTGGCGCCGACGTGGTCGCCACGGCCGACACCTGAGCGAGGCATGGCGATGGCACGATCGGAGCAGGGTTGGTTTACCCGCATGGCGATGGCCGTGTCCAAAGCCGCCGGCGAGCCGGTGACCTTCGGCCTCGCCCTGGGCGTGGTCATCGTGTGGGCCTTGAGCGGGCCCATTTTCAAGTTTGGCGACACCTGGCAGTTGGTTATCAATACGGGCACCACCATCATCACCTTCCTGATGGTGTTCCTTATCCAGGCTAGCCAGAACCGCGACACCGAGGCCCTCCAGATCAAGCTAGATGAACTCATCAACGCCGTTAAGGGCACCAACGAGGCCTTGTTGGACGTGGAGCAGTTGGACGAGAAAGAACTGGACCGTATTCGGAAGATCTATCTGGAAAAGGCGGCGTCGGCCAGAGGAAGCGGCGGCGATGATTCAGACGACGCCGAACACAGAACCGATCCGTAGCACGCGCTGCCCAAGCCTCGGCGCCCGCAGTTACGCAAATCAGGCGACTTCCTGATCAGCATGGTTTGTTCGGACGGGCGGACGGGCGGACAGCCGTCGCCGCGGCCGAGCAGACATTCAGCGTCTCAGGTGCCAAGCCTACTTTGAGTGTGCCCGCTGTCCGTCTCTTGGCGTCGAAGCGTCGAGCTATGTGTCCGGAGCGATGGACAGAGTCACTGGTGGTAACCCCTCCCGTGAGATTGCATTGACCACGACGCGATCGGATGGCCAGTGATGAGGTGGAACCTTCGAGGTTGTTCCACCGACCGATGCGATTGCCCATTTTCAAGCACGCGACCGACGTGCGTGCGCTCGGACGCCAGCCAGTCGTTGCGCTAAGGCGTCATACCGGGAGCGGTGGAAAAAGGTGATCCACCGCATAGGTTTCGGCGTAACGCCGATGTGCCTAAATAGATAGCCGTCAGGCGTTCTCGGCCATTTTTTGCTTACCCAACTGCTCCGAAAGGAGTGTCAGTTTCGCGTCTGCAGCCTTTTCCTCCTGCAGCGTGGCCGATAAAAGTGGTACCGCCTTGGCGTAACCGAGCTGTTTGGCAAGGGCAACCAACGTGCCATACGAAGCGATTTCGTAATGCTCTACTTTATTTCCGCCGCCGATCAAGGCGACGTCGCGCAGCGGTCCTTTTTCGATCTCGTCGATAACTTCTTTGCCTTCCTCGACTAAGCCTTCCATCGCAGCGCACTTCATCCGCTTCAGACGGATGCCAAGCAGCTCAACGATTTCGTCAATTCGCTCTACCTGACCCTGCGTTTCTTCAAGGTGCGAACTGAACGCTTCGCCCAGTTCGGGTGACGACGAGGCCCGAGCCAGACGTGGAAGTGCCTTAGTCAGTTGTTTCTCGGCGCTGTAGATGTCGGACAGCTCGTGGACGAACAGATCTTCGATGGTCTTGACGCTCATGATGGTAGTCTCCGCTCGAAATTGAGAAGAGACGGTAAAACGCGACTCGTTGACGCCTGCAGTGCGCCGTGTGAATTAGCCGCCGACATACGTGAGCTACCTAAGGGCGCGGGGCGCTTGCGGCTATCGATGGCCCGATTTGTCCCTGCTAAGGAGCTGCACGGACCACGCTCTGGCGCCAACGGGCATTCGATTCACCGCAATGGGCGGGCGACCGAGGAAGGCATCTCGGCTCAGATGTCCTGGAAACAACCCGTGCGGAGATCGCGGTTTTCGAGCGTGCTGCCAGTTCCGGCCACTTAGCGTGCTTACAATCTCCATGAAGCCTGATCACACTGGCCGATTTGCGCATCGACACCATGTTGCTCACTAGATTCGACCTACGCGTCGATGACTTCGTGCCCATCGCTCAGGGGCCTCAGCCACAGCGCGTCTGGCCCATGGGATCTTCGACCGCCTGGTGTGTAACTGGAGGACTGCCAGCTCACGCTCGATGCATGCAACGGAGTCCGCGGTCATCGGGCTGGTCACGTTGCGTTTTAGCGTGGTCTCGCCATTCGCGGTCGGAAGCCGCTCTTGCCTTCATGTAGGGATCTTTATCATTTATTGGAATGACTCCACTCCCCACTCCCTCCGCTACAAGACGGCCAATAGTCTTCACAAAAATATGACCGGTCCTCCGCCAGCATGACGTTGGCGGCACGGCCCTCCCATCCCCCGACCGTACCGTCCTGAGCCCCTGTCCATCAGCAGGGGCTTTTTTGTGTCAGGCAATTGGCCCATGACCATCCATGTAGTGTGTGCGGCCGGGCACCGGCACCGGAAGCCTGAGCACACACGGTACGACATGCTTGATTGCTTGCGAGTCTCTTTTGCAGGGAGCGAAACCTCCCCCTCTCGACGTCGGTGACAGCTCAGTCGTGTGGGCATCATTAAGTTAGCGCTTCTGTCCAGTTATGGATGATCGTGGCGCGGAGCCGTTCACCTTGTAAATGTGAGTTGACGGCGGGTTAACACGATGACGGTATTCATCTCCCAAAATGCTTCGCTCGCTGAAAAATGCTGGAATCAAGTCGATATGAATGATGCACGCGACGAAACGTCCATCCCGGGGGAGCGCTTGTCCCAAAGCGAAACGCAGTTCCGCGTTTTAGTCCAGGGCGTTGCCGACTACGCCATTTACATGCTCGACCCCTTGGGCCATGTCACGAGCTGGAACCCGGGTGCCGAGCGCATCAAAGGGTACCGGCCAGGCGAGATCATCGGCAGTCACTTTTCGAGCTTCTACACGGAAGAGGACCGCGCGGCGGGCATCCCGGGGCGAAACCTAGACATCGCAGCCTCAACCGGACGTGTGGAGGATGAGGGCTGGCGTGTCCGGCAGGACGGCACGCGATTCTGGGCCCATGTCGTCATCGATCGAATCCTAGACGAGGACGGCACGCTTATTGGGTTTGCAAAGGTCACTCGAGATGTGACAGAAAAACGTGCAGCCGCGCAACAACTCGAAGAGGCGCGTGAGGCCCTTTTCCAGGCCCAGAAGATGGAAGCGGTCGGTCAGCTCACTGGTGGCCTCGCCCACGACTTCAACAATCTCCTGATGGCCGTGCAGGGCGCACTGGAACTTCTCGGCCAGCGCCTCCCGGACGACGCGCGCACCCAGTCGATCTTCCAGACCGCGCTGGCCGGTATTGCCCGAGGAGCATCCCTGACGCAGCGGATGCTGGCCTTTGCAAGGAAGCAGGAACTACGGCCGGCGGCCGTGGACATCCCGTCCCTCGTGCAGGAGATGAGCGAAATGACCCGCACCACGCTCGGATCGCGAATTGCCGTGACCACACGTTTCCCGCTTGCAATGGAGCGAGCCCTGGTCGACCCGCACCAGCTGGAACTCGCGTTGCTAAATCTCATGGTCAACGCTCGGGATGCCATGCCCTCCGGTGGTCACATTGAAATCTCGGCCATGGTGGAGTCCGTCGGTCCCGCCCATCCCTCTGGCCTGGCGGAGGGACGCTACATTCAACTGTCGGTCTCCGACGACGGGCAGGGCATGCCGCCGGACATCGCTGCCCGCGCCGCCGACCCTTTTTTTACGACCAAGGGGGTCGGCAAGGGCACCGGGCTCGGTCTGTCCATGGTCCATGGGCTGGCGGAGCAGTCGAATGGCCGCATGACCATCCAGAGCCAGCCCGGGGAGGGTACGGTAGTCACCCTTCTTCTACCGGTTGCGGCCGCACATCCGGAAAAGCCGGCCTCGGAGTCTATCCCTCGTGGGCAGGGGGCATCTCAACCGTGCAGGTCGCTGAAAATCCTCGCGGTCGATGATGATTCCCTGGTCCGGGAGACGCTGTGCGCCATGCTTGAAGACATGGGGCATGTGGTCGTGTCTGCCGAATCCGGTAAACACGCCATCCTTGCCTTCGAAGCAACGGGCAGCTTTGATTTGATGGTCACCGATTTCTCGATGCCCGGCATGACGGGTGCCGAACTTTCCGAAGCGTTGAGGCGGCTCAAACCAGACCTGCCCATTGTCATTGCCACAGGTTACGCAGAGGCCCTGTCCCAGACGGAAACCGCGTCGACCCGCCTTGCCAAGCCGTTTTCCAGAGCGAGCCTTGCTGCTGCCATTGAGGCGGCTGTGACACGGTTGTCCCCACCTGCGGCACCTTCGCCCGCATGAAGAACATAATCGGCGACGCATGATGTTCTTGCGCCACGCTAGCGTCGCTGAGCTTGGCAGCACAGTGACCTAAAACGGACGAAGCTGATTCCGGAGACACAAAAGAATGTGCCTATCGCTAGATAGGCGCCGTAACCGGGTGGGGCAGAGAACGCCTGCCCGGCTGCCTCACGCGCTCGAACAAGAGCTGCAGGAGCGGCTGATGACCTGCGTCCAGTGCACAGAGGTCGGATGTGCCCCTGGGCATTGTTGAGAGATTGTTACATCCATAATTCAACAGAGACTCGGTTCAGGCTCAGCTGGGTTGTTGCTGGCGCATGTCCGCTCATCTGTATTTGCCTATGAGCTTGGTTGGTACGCGCCCTTTCTACACGGCACCCAAATCTGTATGTTTAATTTGGCTCGCGCGCCCTCTTTGCATCGTGGTTGCTGTGGAGTCGGCCTGAACTTATTGAAACACTTGGAGCTGCGCCCTACGGGACGCTGGCTAATTCCGCGACCCGCGTCGTTCGATGTCCCGAATGCTGCACATAATTGAGCGGATAACCTGCATATAATTCGCGAATGCAGGGTCGCGCAGATCTTGTTGCAGATCTAGTGAATTTTTTTCGCCTAGATTTATTGAGAAGCGGCAGGAGCATTGTACCGGCGTCCGCATTGAATATGTGCTTTCCCGAACAGCACTTCAATGCCAAGAACGTGCTGTTTTCGACACGAACCGCGACCATGAACCTGCTCCTGTGTGATAGCTGAGGAGCGAACTGCTGGGGATTGGCGGCGGCAACTCGACCTACCTCATCGCCACGCCGCCCGACCGTCGAGGCGCTTACGCTGTGTTATCGGGGCTAGGGCACACGTTCGCATCGACCCATATCAGAAATCGGAATCGCCGATGCCTCCTTAGCGCGACAAGGCGCTAGGCCGAGCCAGATTGCCCTGGATCACTAGCACGCAGATCGACACGGCGCCTTGGGCCTGGGTGCGGATGTCAAGCAGCGCTTCGGGCGGCACCGGCGCCGTCTTCTTATTGCTGCTGTCGAGGACGCACAAGATCGCCGTGCGCTTGGATTTGGCGACGGCATAGCTGGCGGTTTGGCCTAGGAACGATTCGCACTGCTCGACCGAGCTGATCAGCGTGTCGACGGCCTTGAGCTCAATCGGTATTCCGTGCAGTGACAGATCGGTGATGCCGCCGGCGGCATGGGCGTGCTCGTCTAGATCCGCGCCGATCAACGGATGGCGACGCAACTCTGCGCGCACGTGCCGTTGAAACGACGCTTCATCCCACCGTCCCTTGAACTCGGCGTCCTGAATCGCGCGTCCGGCCAGATTGCAGAGAGCGGCGAGCACGAGCAGTGCATCAGCGGTTTCCGCTTGCGGCACGTCCGGACGGCGACGCAGAGCATCCCGAAGTGCGAAGAGTGTTTTGTCCAGCCCCGGATAACCGCAGATCTGCAGCTTCGTTGCGTCGGCATTCCACAATCGTCGCCGACGATGAGGATATCCACGCTGAGTTAAGAGCCAAGCATGCTCAGCTGGCCGACCTGCAGAGTCTTCCCCTCGCACGTGGCTTGCGCGAAGGCTACCGTGACGAATTTAGCGATGAGCTGAAGGGGTATGACACGATTAAGTATTTACTGGATGCCGGTCACCTTGATCAGGATTACCCTGATTACTTGGGGCATTTCTACGGGCACTCCATCAGCAGCGAGGACATGGCGCTCGTTCTCGTGCTTCGGCGAGGCGAAGTCGATCAGCATGGTCATCGAAGCCGTTGGGCAGGCGCGCGGCGCGATCAACTACCTGGACCGCTATCGGCCACTCACGATGCTGGTGGACGGCGAGGCCGTCACGATTGACCTCGCCGGGCGTCAGATCGTGTCGCTCGTCGTGGTGCGCGAGCTCTTCAGGGACGCTTACGCCGAGTACAGTCGCTGATCGTGAGGGCGTCTGGAATCGTTCCGGGCAACCTTTCGACCCTTGCCGTGCCTTCCCTGGGCTTGGGGGTAGCGCAGCATGCGTTTGGTGCGCAGATGATCGAGCAGCTGCTTTTTAAGCACTCCTCGGCTCTGGACGAACAGGCTGCGATAGATGGTCT
>NZ_DASYCB010000036.1:0-40845 GCF_036500425.1 Luteibacter sp. | reverse complement strand
CGCGATGGGGGCCGCCGCGAGCACCCATCGCGCGCACGCGCGCTCCTACAAAAAAAGGCCGCCCTTGGGCGGCCTTGGATTCCCCCGGCAAGGGCGGCAGGCAAGGCCTGCCGCCAACCGGCTGGTCAGAACCGGAAGCGCACGTAGGCAGCCGGTCCGTTGAGCTTCATGTCCAGGTCCAGATCGTACCGGCTCTTGTCCTGGTGCAGCTTGATCCGGGTGTAGGCGTATTCGGCACCGAAACCCACGTTCTGCCACGGGAACCATTCCAGGCCGATCGCCGTGTCGTAGATGTGCCCATTGAGCTGACCGCCATTCTTCTTCACGCCCGAGGCGTTGATATACATGCGCCACTGGTCGTTGAACGCGTGGCGCCAACCGAGCTGGAGGTTGGGCGCCCAGGCGTCGATATCGGTCGATGACCCCGCCGACTGGGTCTGGCCGAGCGCGGTGATCGACGCATCGATGCTGCCGCGAACCTTGTAGTACGCGGCACCCAGGCCGACACCGAACACGTCATTGCCGGTACCGAACCACCACTTGTAGGCGGCGCTGCCGAAGCTGAACTTCAGATCGCCCCTGGCGAACGCCGATGCGGTAATCGGCTGACCCAGCACATTGACCGACTCATTGAACGTCTTCGAGTGCGAACGATCGACTTCATACCAATCGAAAGCGAAGCCCTGATGCTCACCGATCAGGAAATCCAGGCGCACGCGCGGCACTGTCTTGTGCTTCTTGAAGTCCAGGTCGTCCTCGAGATTCACATCACCGTTGCTGTTCAGCAAACGAGTCTGCCCGCCGAGCGTGGTGTCGTTGGATGTGTAGTAGCCACCCACCCACACGCTGATGTTGTCGAGCGCGGGCGACTGCGATTTCTTCTCGCTGTCCTGCGCATGCGCAGCGGCACCGAAGAAGGCGAGCGACGCAAGGGCAAGTCCCGAGGTCACTTTGCCAAGCTGTTTTTTGCGAATGCGCATGTAAAAAATCCCTGCCAGTTTTTGAAAGTGATCGAACCCCCGGCAGAAATCTTAACGATGCGTTATGTATGTACCGCGTGCATAGGTCACGAGAACACGAACGTTCCCGCACCGCGTTCATGTGCGGTGCTGTAAGTGCATCGTGCCGTGAATGCGTCGTGAAAAGAGCATCGCCGACAGGATCGAACCCACCAGTCAAAAAGGCCAGGATTCGAGGATCCTGGCCTTTCCGTGCTCTCCCCTGGTGGGAGCGATCCTGTCGGCGATGCTCTTGCCTACAGGGTGATCGGTACGCGCACCGTCACTGTGGTATCCGGCGTGTCGCGTGTGACGCCCACGCCCAGGGTGATGTTCATCGTCTCCTTGTCGTTGAAGCGATATGAGCCACCGATGAGCAGCGAACCCAATGTCGAGCGCGCCGAACCCGGTAACGAATGACTGTTCTGCTGCGTGCGGCCGACGAACGCCTGGTCGTAGCCAATACTGATCGACGCCTTCTCGTTCAACGACAGACCCATACCGACGCTGATATCAGCGATGTCGCCCGCCTTGATGTCACCCAGGAACTGCTTGCCCGAACCAAGCACGTTACGACTTACGTCCTTGCGTTCGAAGTTGTGCAGGTAGCTGAAGTTGCCGAAGAAGACCACGGGGTCGGACGGATACAACCACGTCAGGCCCAACTGCGCCGAGTAGAAGCCCGAACCTGTCGGGCTACTCAGCGGCAGTCCCGTGCCGGTGACGTTCTGCAGGCAGCGGGTCACGCAATCGCTGGTCACTTCGAACGGATCCCTGCCCGTGCGTGACTTCGCACGGAACCAGCCGATGTAGTACGGCTTGTCTGCGCCGCCATCATTCAACTGGTAGCGCAAGGTGGCTTCGATATCACCAAGGCCCTTGCCACTCGTGGTGAACAGGTTGTCCTGCGCGGTACCCGTGAAGATCTCGCGACTGATCGTGTCGGTGTGCGTATCCACGTACGGGACGCGCACTTCGAGCTCCATGCGGTTGGTCAGGCCATAGCGGAAGGCTACCGCACCCGTCTGCGTCGTCGTCTTGACCTGTCGCACATCGACCAGGCCGATCAGGATCGCCGGGATCACCGTGTAACCGACCAGCGAGACGCGATCACTCGACGAATAGCCGTACTGATACGACGGCTCGACGATCAGCTTGTTGCGCGGCGTCAGCACGCCCGGCTGGTCGAAGATGGGCGCCACCTCGGGCGGCCGGTCGTCCTGTTCGGGGCGCTTACCGACGGGCTGCGTCGCCGCCACGGGTTGCGATACCGGGGCAACAGGCGCCCCAGGCGCGGGTGTTCCTGGCGGCACCTGGTCCTGCGTTGACGCCGCGCTCTGCGGCCCCGCGGCGGCAGGCACGCCGGTGGCGCGCGCTTCTTCCAGGGCCGTCATGCCGACCGCTTTGCGCAGATCGTTATAGGCGATTTCCTGCGAGTTGAGCTCGCGCTTCATCTGCTCCAGTTCGGCGAGCTGCTCCGCCATGCGGCTGCGCATCGCGTCGATCTTGCGACCCTGCGCTTCGATTTTCTCACGCAAGGCGGGATCAACGGTCGCGGACTCCTGCGCCAGGCACGCGCCGATCCACATGGGTAATACCGCGAACGACAATGCGCCCACGCATTTTTTTGCCTGCATCACCCTGCCATTGCGATACATGCGTTAGTTCCCCCGGAACTGGATCACCGCGTCCTTTATCGATTCGTCGATGCGCATGGTCTGCAACATCCGCGAGGTATTGACGGAAGCGTCGATCGTGGTGGTGGCCGTGATGGCCTGGTTATCCAGGGCGTTCTGCACGACCAGCCCCGGTGACGCGCCCGAGGGCAGGGTCACGCTTGAGAGGCTGGATGGTAGCGTGACCGCCTGGGTGTTGGTTGTCGTGCCAGCAGTGCCCGCCCCCGATGCGACGCCATTGACACCATTCGACACGAACGTGGTGCCCATGAAGTCGCGCATGGCGCTGGCCTGGTCCGCCGTGATCTTCGTGACATCGGGAATGTTGATCGACTGGCGAATCGCTTCCACGCCATTGATCATGACGGTGCGCTCCAGGCCAAGCGACGCCTGGAATGTCCCCACGTCGAAGCCACCGCGGATCGCATCCAGCCGCGCGTCCGGTACCGCATAGTTCACGGGAAAGTCGGCCGCATGCAGCGTTCCGCATGCGCCAAGGGTGACCGCCGCAGCGATCAGGAGTCGTCGGGTGCTCATATATCCCCCGGTCCGCGCTTGGGCATCACGATGGGTCCGAGGCCATTACGCTCGATGCCTTCGGAAATCGGTGCCGCGGGCGCGACTGCCCAGTCGCGCGGACTGTTGAAGATGGCGCGGTCGCGTTCGTTATGGATCACGAAGACGATGTGGCTCTTCCACATGTCATCGAAGCGCCGTTTGGACATGGACCGCGTACCTCGGGCGGGGTCGCCGATGAGGACGCGATCGTTCTTGTAGCCC
Organism: Luteibacter sp.; assembly: GCF_036500425.1. Lineage (GTDB taxonomy): Bacteria > Pseudomonadota > Gammaproteobacteria > Xanthomonadales > Rhodanobacteraceae > Luteibacter. The sequence goes on along the minus strand of NZ_DASYCB010000036.1, from coordinate 37,391 downwards.
TTCACTACGACGAAGTGATGGTAGCCACGCTCGTTGATCAGGACGATGGCAGGGATACCCTCCTCGTCCAGTTTCTCCAGCGGCACGGTAAAGCCATCGGCCTCGAAACCGCGGCTCGCCAGGAATCGCTTGATATCCAGCAACGAAAACCCTTCGTGCGCGATCTTGTTGCGATCGCCATTCGCATACATCACATCGAACGCTTGCTGCTCTTCGATCGGGTACGCGTACTGGTACGTGAGCAGGGTAGCGACGGCCGCGGAGCCGCAACTGAAATCGTACTTCTGGCGAATGGTGTTGCGAAACCTCGCTTCCTTCAGGCTCGTCAGCTTTATCGGATACGACACGCCCGGGCTGGTCTGCACCTCGGCCTTTCCTGCGATGGCGAAGGGACTCGCCACGACGAGGCAAACGGCAAGGGCGAAGGCGACTTTCATCACTGCATCCTTACCGTCACGATCGTGTTGTTCTGAATGAGGACGTTGTTACCTGAATTCTGGATGCCGGTGATGATGCCGGTACCACTCAGCGCAGAGTCGCCCATGTTGTTCGCGCCATTGCCTACACTGAAATTCGAGTTGTTACTGACGGTACCGTTCGATTCCTGGTTGGTGAGGTTGTTTTCCGTGACGTGCGTATCCGTGCCGCCCGTCATGTCCTGCAATTGATCCACCGGCGTGACCGAGCCGAAGGATGGCGGCGGCGGCTCGCCTGGAGGCGTGGCTTGCGCTGCCCCCGTCGCGAACGCCGTGGCTAGCAAAGCGAGCGCCACGTACGCGGTGTGGGGTCGGAACATCGACATGGGTGTTCTCCTGAGGCTGGGGATCCCCTTCGGGTGCCACGGGGCGCCACCTGGACGCCCCGTGGTTCCGTCGCTTCGTACTTGCTGTTACGGACCCACACTCAGGTTGGCCTGGACGTTCACGGCCTGCTGGATCAGCGAGTTCGCACCGGAGCTCTGTGCGAGGTTCAGCACGCCCGCCGCACCCGAGGCCGAGGCCGTCATGGTGTTGGACATGTTGAAGTCGCCCGTGCCGACGGTGTTCGTGCCGCCCGCGCCGCCCGCACCACCGGCACCGCCGGTGTTGGAGCCACCCGTGCCGCTACCGCCTGCGCCACCGGCGCCGCCCATACCGGCCGTTGCCGTCGCGGTCCCGCCTGCACCACCCGTAGCCGCACCGCCCGTCGAGGTCGGCGAGGAATCACCGGAGGTCGTTGCGCCGCCCGTGCTGGCGGATGCGCCGCCCGTGCTGGAGGTCGAGCCGCCCGTGGACGTATCGGCACCACGGCCGTTCGCACGCGAGTTCGCATTGCCGCGTCCGGCATTGCCGCCGTCGCCGTTGGTGTTGCCACCATCGGCATAGCTCATGCCGTACGAGCCGCCGTTGGAGCTGTCAGCGTCGCCGCCAACCGCGCCGTGAGCCGATGCGCGTCCACCGTGGCCGCCGTCACCGCCGCTTCCGCCGCGGCCATTGGCGCCCCAGGCGTCGCCGCCTGATCCACCACGCGCACCATTGGCATTGCCGGTGTTCGCGGCGATGTTGCCGAAGTTATAGGTCTCGTTACCTGAAACTTCACCGTTCAACGTAACGTTGTTGACCGCGTTGCTGGTACTGGTGTTGAAAGAGCTCGTGTTGGTGTCCGTTCGGCTATGCGTCGAGCTGTCGTTAAAGCTATCGGTATACGCTTTCGCTACCGAATGACGTTGTGCCGAGGGGCCTGCGCCTCCCGTCTGGGTATCGTCGGCCATGGCCGGCAGCGCGAATCCGATAGCGAAGCAGATCGCCGAAGCGATGAGGGTCTTACGCATGGGAGAGTCTCCTGTGAGCGAGCGACGTGAACCCCTGTTTTTTTCCGTACTCCGAAGGTCCTGCCAACGTCCGGGGTCACAGAAGGGAGCAATTAGCGTGCCTTCGGTCTTGCTAGCCGCGAGACCGCGCCGCAGCGGGGTTTGCGCGGTATTCGCAATCTGAATGGATCGATGCCGTTGTAAAGGGCTTGATACAGCCCGTAACGCCCGTGCGGCGGCCCAAAAGGGTCCTTGTCGCGGCAGCTTTTGCTGCGCCAGCCCTTGCCCTGCGGGCCATCAACACGGATGATTCGAACGATCGTTTGAACCGGAGCCGCCGCCCGTGTCCTACCCGCACCTCCTCGCCCCGCTCGACCTGGGATTCACCACCCTGCGCAACCGTGTGCTGATGGGCTCGATGCATACCGGGCTCGAGGACAAGGCCGCCGATTTCGACAAGCTCGCGGCGTACTTCGCCGAACGTGCCGCCGGAGGGGTCGGCCTGATCGTCACGGGCGGCATGGCTCCCAACTTGCGCGGCTGGCTGAAGCCCATGTCGGGGACCATGTCGATGCCCTGGCATGTCGCGCGGCACCGCAAGGTCACTCGGGCAGTCCACGCCGAGGGCGGTAAGATCTGCATGCAGATCCTCCATGCCGGCCGCTACAGCTACCACCCGTTCTCGGTCGCGCCCTCGGCGATCAAGTCGCCAATCACCCCGTTCTCCCCACGCGCGCTCAGCGCCGGCGGCGTCGAGCGCACCATCAACGCCTTCGTCCGCAGCGCGAAGCTCGCCCGCGAGGCAGGCTACGACGGTGTCGAGGTAATGGGTTCCGAGGGCTATCTGATCAACCAGTTCCTCACCACTCGCACCAACGCACGCACTGACACGTGGGGCGGCAGCGCGGAAAATCGCATGCGCTTTCCTATCGAGATCGTGCGGCGCATGCGCGAGACGGTCGGCCCCGACTTCATCATCATCTACCGCCTGTCCATGCTCGACCTGGTGGACAACGCGCAGCCGTGGGACGACATCGTCACCCTGGGCCAGAAGATCGAGGCCGCGGGCGCCACGATCATCAACACCGGCATCGGCTGGCACGAGGCGCGCGTTCCCACCATCGTTACCAGCGTGCCGCGCGGCGCCTTCACCTGGGTTACCCAGCGCATGAAGGGCAACGTGGGTATCCCGCTGGTCACGACGAACCGCATCAACATGCCGGATGTGGCCGAACGCATTCTTGCCCAGGGCGATGCCGACATGGTTTCGATGGCCCGCCCGCTGCTGGCTGATCCGCAATGGGTCAACAAGGCAAAGGCGAACCAGGCACAGACGATCAACACGTGCATCGCGTGCAACCAGGCCTGCCTGGACCATGTGTTCAAGAACCGGCTCGCCTCGTGCCTGGTGAACCCGCGCGCGTGCCACGAGACCGAACTGAAGATCCTCCCCGCCACCGCGAAAAAGCGCGTCGCCGTGGTGGGTGCCGGTCCCGCCGGCCTGGCCGCGGCGACGACACTGGCTGAACGAGGCCATACGGTCACCTTGTTCGATCGGGCTAGTGAGATCGGCGGCCAGTTCAACATGGCCAAGCGGATCCCGGGGAAGGAGGAGTTTCACGAGACGCTGCGTTACTTCGGACATCGGCTGGATGCCACGGGTGTCGAACAGCGGCTGGGCACTGACGTGTCGGTCGAATCACTGGCGGATAGCGGTTTCGATACCGTGTTGCTGGCGACCGGCGTTTTGCCTCGCGCACTCGGCATTGAAGGCGCGTCGCATCCGAAGGTGCTTTCGTACCTGGACGTACTGCACGGCAACCAGCCTGTCGGTGCGAAGGTGGCGATCATCGGCGCGGGCGGTATTGGTTTCGACGTCGCGGAATTCCTGACCGAAGCCGCCCCCTCCCCCACCACTGATGTCGCGCGCTGGTCGAAGGAATGGGGCGTGGATATGACCATGGCGACACCGGGCGGCCTGATGAAGGCTGCGCCTGAAGCGCCAGAACGCCAGGTGTGGTTGCTGCAGCGTTCGGAAGGCCGTCCCGGTGGTCGCCTGAACAAGACGTCGGGCTGGGTGCACCGCGCGACGCTGAAGAACAAGAAGGTGCAGATGTTCGGCGGCGTGTCGTACGAGCGCATTGATGACGAGGGCCTGCACGTGACGATGGATGGCAAGGCACACGTGCTGCCGGTCGACAACGTGATCGTCTGCGCCGGCCAGGAGCCGAACCGTGCGTTGCACGATGGGTTGCTCGCTCGCGGTGTCGACGTCCGCCTCATTGGCGGCGCCGATGTAGCCGCGGAGCTCGACGCGAAACGCGCGATCGACACGGCGACTCGTTTGGCCGCTGCGCTTTAGCAAGACGGCTTTTCCGGAAAATGCCCCTGGCGCCCACCCTCGCTACTCAGGCACGTTCTGTAGGAGCCCGCTTGCGGGCGATTCGGTGCGAGACAAGCTCCATCGCGCGCAAGCGCGCTCCTACAGGACCTTGCACAAAAAAGGCCGCGATGGCTCGCGGCCTTTTTCGCTACAACCCCAACGCGATCAGCGCTTCTCGATCGGAACGTACGTCTGGTCTTCCGGACCCGTGTAGTTCGCGCTCGGGCGGATGATCTTGCCATCCTGGCGCTGCTCGATCACGTGCGCGCTCCAGCCCGACGTACGCGCGATCACGAACAGCGGGGTGAACATCGCCGTCGGCACGCCCATCATGTGATACGCCGACGCCGAATACCAATCGAGATTCGGGAACATCTTCTTCTGCTCCCACATCAGCTTCTCGATCTTCTCCGACACCTCGAACAGACGCGGGTTGCCGCCATCGGTGCAAAGCTTCCGCGCGATCTCCTTGATGATCTCGTTACGCGGATCGGACACCGTATACACCGGGTGACCGAAACCAATGATGATTTCCTTACGCTCGACGCGAGCACGGATATCCGCCTCCGCCTCGGCCGCATCGCGGTAGCGCGCGATGATTTCCATCGCCACTTCGTTCGCACCACCATGCTTCGGGCCACGCAGCGCGCCGATCGCACCCGTGATGCACGAATACATATCCGAACCGGTACCGGCGATGACGCGCGCCGTGAACGTGCTCGCATTGAACTCATGCTCCGCGTACAGCACCAGTGAACGATCCAGCGAATGCGTATGCAGATCGCTCGGCTTCTTGCCGTGCAGCACATGCAGGAAGTGCCCGGCGATGGACTCGTCGTCGGTCTCCGTCTCGACGCGCTTGCCATTGTGGCTGAAGTGATACCAGTACAGCAGCATCGAACCGAAGCTGGCCATCAGGCGATCCGCGATATCGCGCGCGCCCGTGATGTTGTGATCATCCTTCTCCGGCAGCACGGTGCCGAGCACCGACGCGCCCGTGCGCATCACGTCCATCGGGTGCGTAGCCGCCGGCAGCAGTTCCAGCGCGCTCTTCACCGGCGCAGGCAGGCCGCGCAGGCGCTTGAGCTTGGCGCGGTAGGCGTTCAGCTCCATCCAGTTCGGCAGCACGCCGTGGACGAGAAGATAAGCGACTTCCTCGAACGAACCCTTCGCCGCCAGGTCATGGATGTCGTAGCCACGGTAATGCAGGTCGTTGCCGCTGCGGCCGACCGTGCAGAGCGCGGTGTTGCCCGCGGTGACGCCCGACAGGGCGACCGACTTCTTCGGCTTCGGGCCGGTCGGGGTGGTGGTTGCGGTATCGGTCATGCGTGACTCTCCTTAACCCTTCTGCGAGAACAGCGCGTCAAGACGACGCTCGTATTCGTGGTAGCCAATGCGGTCGTACAGCTCTTCGCGCGTCTGCATCGTATCGATGACGTTGCGCTGGTGGCCGTCGCGGCGAATGGCGGTATACACATTCTCGGCGGCCTTGTTCATGGCGCGGAAAGCGGAAAGCGGATACAGCACGATGCCGACGCCGACGCTGCCAAGCTCTTCGGTGCTGAACAGCGGCGTCTGGCCGAATTCGGTGATGTTGGCGAGCACCGGCACATCCAACGCATCGGTAAAGCGCTTATACGTCGGCAGGTCGTAAGCCGCCTCGGCGAAGATCGCATCGGCGCCGGCTTCGGCACAGGCGATGGCGCGCTCGATGGCGGCGTCGACACCGTCCACGGCGATGGCGTCGGTGCGGGCGATCAGGAAGAAGTCCGGATCGGTCTTCGCATCGGCGGCGGCCTTGACGCGGTCGGCCATTTCACCGGCGGTGACGATCTCCTTGCCCGGGCGATGACCGCAACGCTTCGCACCGACCTGGTCTTCGATGTGGCAGGCGGCCGCGCCGAACTTGATCAGGCTTTTGACCGTACGGGCGATATTGAACGCGCTGGGGCCGAAGCCGGTGTCGATATCGACCATCAACGGCAGGTCGCACACGTCGGTAATGCGACGGACGTCGGTCAGCACATCGTCCAGGGTGTTGATGCCCAGGTCGGGCAGGCCCAGGGAGCCCGCGGCCACGCCGCCGCCCGAGAGATAGATGGCGCGGAAACCGGCGCGCTTGGCCAGCAGGGCATGGTTGGCGTTGATCGCGCCGATGACCTGCAGGGGCTGTTCGGCCGCGAGGGCGGCCCGGAAGCGGCTGCCGGCCGAAGGGGGCAAGGGCATGGAAAGTCTCCGCGTAAAGACCGTTATTTTAGCGCGGCGTTGGCGTAAAGGATTGTTGCGGTGCGGTGGGGGCCGGGCCCATCGGCCCGGATCGCGCGCGAGCGCGCTCCTACACGGGAACGACCGGGTCTTTGTAGGAGCGCGCTTGCGCGCGATCAGCCCACCCGGTGGCCACAGTCGGGTCCTCGGGCGATAGCCTTGCGGATCTCCTCGAGGGCGTTGGGATCGTCCAGGGTGGATAGGTCGCCCGGATCGGTACCCTGCATCAAGGCCTGTAACGATCGGCGCAGCAGCTTGCCCGAGCGGGTCTTGGGCAGCGCGCCCACGACGTAGACGCAGCCGGGACGGGCCAGGGCGCCCAGCAGCTCAACCACGCGCCGCTCCATCGCTTTCGCGACATCACCCGGGTGGTCCGTAACACCCTGCTTCAACGTTGCAAACACCGCCGGCAACTGGCCCTTCAGCTCATCCGCGACACCGACCACGGCGACCTCGGCCACGGCGCCAAGCGTTGCAACCGATTCTTCGATCTCGCGCGTACCCAGGCGGTGGCCTGCCACGTTGATCACATCATCGGTGCGGCCGAGGATGAACAGGTAGCCATCCGCATCGCGTACGGCCCAGTCCAGCGAGCTATAGAGCAGTTCCTTGAAATGCCCGAAGTACCCGCGCTTGTAACGCTCATCGTCGCGCCAGATCGTGGTGAGGCAGCCCGGTGGCAGGGGCGGCTCGATCACAAGCACGCCCTTCTCCCCCGCCGGCTTATCCTCGCCGGTGGCGTCATCGATCACGCGCATGCGGTAGCCGAAGGTCGGAAAACCCGGCGAGCCTGGTTTTACCGGCTTCAGGTCGAGGCCGGGCATCAGCGACAACGCGGGCCAGCCGGTTTCCGTCTGCCAGTAATTGTCGATCACGGTCTTGCCGGTACCCCCTGACAACCAGTCGTAGGTCGGCTGGTCCAGCGGCTCGCCGGCGAGGAAGATCCACTTCAACGCGGAAAGGTCGTACGTTTTCAGCCACGCCTCATCCTGCTTTTTCAGGATACGGATACCCGTCGGCGACGAGAACAAGGTGCGCGCACCATACTGCTCGCACAACTTCCACCAGATGCCTGGATCAGGATTCGTGGGCGTACCCTCGTACAGGATGGCGGTGCATCCACCCAGCAGCGGGCCGTACACGTTGTAGGAATGGCCGACGGCCCAGCCGACATCGGAGGTACACAGGATCGTCTGCCCGGGCTGCAGATCGAAGATCGCGGTCATCGACAACGCCAGTGCCACGGCATAACCGCCGACATCGCGCTGCACGCCCTTGGGCTTGCCCGTGGTGCCCGAGGTATAGAGCAGATAGCTCGGTTCGTTGGATTCAAGCCAGGTCACCGGGACCACGTCGCCGAGATGCGCGTCACGACGCGCGGCATAGTCGATGTCACGCCCGTTCACGACCTGCATATCGGTATCGAGGCCACGGTTCACGACGAGCACGTGCGGTGGCGGTGATGTCGCTTCGCGCAGCGCGGCGTCGACCAGCGGCTTGTACGGAATCACCTTACCGCCGCGCATACCGGCGTCGGCACAGATGAGCAGCCTGGGCTCCGCATCATCGATGCGCAAAGCGAGGTTATGCGCGGCGAAACCGCCGAAGACAACCGAATGGATGGCGCCGATACGCGCGCATGCAAGCATGGCGAACACCGCCTCGGCGATGTTCGGGAGGTAGATGACGACGCGATCGCCCTTCCCCACACCCAGTTCCTGCAGCACGGCGGCAAGCGCGTTCACCTCGCGGTACAGCTCGGCGTAGGTGATTTCACGGGTGATCCCGGTCTCGGTGGAGACCGCGATGATCGCGTGCTGGTCGCCACGCACGGCCAGATGACGATCGACCGCGTTATGGCAAAGGTTGGTCATGCCGCCGACAAACCACTGGCGGAACGGCGGGTTGCTCTGGTCAAGGATGCGCCGGGGCGGGGTCTGCCATTCAATCAGCCTCGCCTGCTCGCCCCAGAAGGCCTCGGGATCATCGACCGATTGCCGCCAAGATTCCTCGTAACCCATATCCATGCCTCCTGCCACACCCATGTAGGAGCGCGCTCGCGCGCGATCCGCAGCGTAATGGTGCCCCCTTAATGCTTGCCCTGGCCGGGCCGTGCCTGCTCATACATCTCCCACGAAATCTTCTTCAGCAGTGCCTGGCGATCATCACCTTCAACATACAGGTCAAAATGCGTCTTGCCGGGGAGGAAGCGGATATCGTTCTTCGCGTGCAGGTCGTCCAGCGTGGCCTTCAGCAACTTGGCGGAACCATCCAGATAGAAGGTATCCGCGGTGCCGACGATCAGGTGGATCTTGCCATCGAGGTCGGGCTTCAGCGTGGGCCACTGCGTGCGCAGGCGCTGGGCGATGTCGTAATGGTCGCGCCAGTATGCGACCACGTTGGCATCCACCGCGCCCGTGTCGCGGTTGAACATCGGCATGGGCCGGCCATCGTTGCCGCGCGGGGAGAACACCCATTCGAACGACGCCAGCTGGCCGCCATACGCACCGAGCACACGCTCCAGGCGGGCGAAGGTCTCGAAGGTGGCGATCACTTCGCCCTTGTCGCGCACCAGCGGAATGGCGCTGCCGTCCGCGTGCTTGTAGGCGTTAGCATTGGCCGCGTAGAGATCGATGCCGGTGAAATCGTGGAAATCGCTCGGATCCGGCGAGGTCGACCATGTACCGCCGAAGATCTGCGGATAACGGGTCTGCAGCCACAGGGTGGCCCAGCCGCCGGATGAATGGCCGTTGAGGAAACGTCCGCTGGTCTTGCCATCCATGCGGTAGCGCGTCTCCAGCCACGGGATGTACTCGGTGGTGAGTGCCTGGCCCCACGGGCCATTGTTCACCGAGTCGGCAAACTCATGCGTGCCGGTAGGGCCGGATTCGTCGAGGAACACCCAGATCATCGGCGGCATCTCGTTCTTCGACATGGCATACCACACGTTGGCGATAGAGCCGGCGTAACGATCAAAGCCACCACCGAAACCGTGGGTGACGTAGACGACGGGATACTTTGCATTGCCCTTCTCGTACCCCGGCGGTGTGACCACCCACGCGCGCACCGACAGCGGACGGCCGGCAAATGCGGTGAGCGCCTTGCTCTCCAGGGTTTCCGCGTGGGCGTGCTTGCGCGCTTCCGGCAGCGCATCGCGCACGGCTTGCGGCACTGTCGGCGGCAGCTGCCACACGTCGCGCTCGGGCACGGTCCTGGTCAGCTTGAGAGTCGGCAAACTGCCACCCGCCGTGATTTTCACGGGCGTGACCTCGCTGATCAGATCGCCGGCATGGCGGCCGCTGTAGTTGTAGTCGTGGCCTACGTCGAGCACGGCCTGGAATAGATACTCGCCCGGGGGCAGGCTGGAAAAGCCCGCGGGGAACGCCTCGTTATCGGCGTCGAGATCTACCGACTGCCCAGGGGCGATCCAGCTGACGTCACGACCCGCTACCGAGACAGCCTTAGGCTGGAAGGGATTCGTATCGACGGCCTCGACCTTGCCATCCTTCGCGGCGGCCTTCGCCTTGTCGGCGGGCGCTGCGAATACAAGCAGCCGACCCGAGGTGCCCTTGTCGGTGGCGCCATCCAGGCTAACGCGGACGATGCGGTGCGCGAGCGGCGCGCTATCGGCATACGCGGCGGCGCCGCTGGCCAGGAGTGCGAGCGCGAGGACAGCGCGGACGGGCGTGTGCTTCATCGGGTGTTTCCCAGGTTCGGCCGCGGGCGCGGCGATGGGTCCGATCCTGCCATGCGGACCCAGGGGGAGGAAATGCCGGATGGCACGGCGATGGCTGACGGCCATGGCGACAATCCGTGGCAGCGGGCATGGCACCATGGCCCCTCGTTCCAAGACGCGAGGTACTGAACGACATGGATGCAGACTGGATCAGCCGGCACGCCTTGAGCTTGTGGGGCGTGCTGCTGGCACTGGCCCTGCTTGGCGCGGATGCCGCATGGCGCCGAGCCTTGCGCCGACGCGAGGGCAACGACGCCGCCGCCCGGGGGTTCCTTCGTCCGACCACAGCCATGGCGGTCGTGGTGGCGATGCTCGTCATTGCCTCGGTGATCGCGGTGGAGGTGCGCGAGCAGGCCGGCCTCACGATGTTCGATGCCAGCCTCGCCGCAGATCTGCGCGCGAACATGCCGCTACCGGTCCTCCACGCTGTCGCCTGGCTGACGCAGTTAGGCAACCCGACTGCCCTGGCGATCGTGACCTTGCTCGTGGCGGTGGTGCTCGCCGTGCGCCGGCACCTGCGCCTCGCCACGACATGGCTACTCGCACTGGTGGGTACGGCCTTGATCAATAGCGCGTTGAAGGCCTGGTTCCAGCGAGAACGGCCATTACACGATCACGGCTTCGTCATCGAACACAGCTACAGCTTTCCCAGTGGCCACGCGTCCGGCTCGATGGTGTTTTACGGCATGCTCGCATACGTGCTACTCGTGCTGTGCCCACCCCGCCTGCATCGCGCCGTGGTGATCGCGGCCGTGGCGATGATCACCCTGGTCGGGATCAGCCGCATCCTGCTCCAGGTGCACTATTTCAGTGATGTCATGGCCGGGTACGCCACGGGGTTGGCCTGGCTCACGCTATGCGTGGGCAGTGCTGAGTATTTTCGTATGCGTGCGGGCCGCGCCGCCGCCCAGTGATTTCATGCGGACAACACGCGGCCGATGGTCTCGTAAGCGCATGGCCAATGACCTACCCCTTGCTATCGTGATGAATGCCGGCTCTGGCCATGGCGATACCGAAGCCGCACGCGAGGTCATCCACAGCACGCTGGACACCGCGGGCCGGCCCCATCAGTTTTTCTTGATCGATGAGGACCACCCGATCGACGAGGTCGTCGCGGCCGCGACGGCGCATGCCAAACGCGAGGGCGGCGCCCTGGTCGCTTCCGGTGGCGACGGCACGATCAACGGTGTCGCTGCCGCCGCATGGCGTGAACAACTGCCCATGGGGGTGTTGCCCCAGGGCACGTTCAATTTTTTCGGTCGCACGCACAACATTTCCGCCGATCCCCGCGAGGCCACCCAAGGCCTTCTACGTGGCACGCCACGTAACGTTCAAGCCGGGATGGTGAATGACCGGCTGTTTCTGGTGAACGCGAGCCTGGGTCTCTATCCACAGGTGCTTGAAGACCGCGAGGCATGGAAGCAACGCTTCGGCCGGCACCGGCTGGTCGCGCTGTGGTCGGGTTTGGCGACGATGCTGCGCGGCTATCGACCGCTGCGGGTCGAAGTGAGCGATGGTAAGCGGACGCGCCCACTGCGCACGCCCACCCTGTTCGTCGGCAACAACGCGTTGCAGCTGGAGAAGATCGGCTTGCCGGAAGCCGCCGATGTGTTCCGCAACGATGGCACTCTGGCCGGCCTGGTGCTGAAGCCGATCGGCAGGTTGACCATGCTCGGACTGATCCTGCGCGGCGCACTGGGCAAGCTAGGCGACGCCGACAACGCGGTCAGTTTCCCTTTTCGCGAGATCACGGTGACGCCGAGGCATCACCGTGAACGCTTCAAGGTCGCCGTGGATGGCGAGATCGGCTGGCTCGATCCACCGATCGTCTTCCGCGCGGCCCCGCGCCCGCTGGTGCTGATCACCGACGGCGAGCGGCAACCGGGGGAGGACCCGGGTTGAGCGTACTCGTACAGATCTCCGATCCGCATTTCGGCACCGAACGGCCCGAGGTCGTCGATGCGTTGCGCCGGCTCATCACCACGATAGCGCCCGACCTGGTGATCCTGTCGGGCGACGTTACCCAGCGCGCGCGGCGACGTCAGTTCGATGCCGCGAAGCGCTTCGTCGACAGCTATGCGCGCCCGACCCTGGTGATCCCTGGCAACCACGATATCCCGCTGTTCAACCTCGTCGCTCGCGTGCTCAACCCGTTCGGTGCATACCGCCGGGTGTTTGGCGACGAGCTCGAGCCCGTGCATGCCGGTGTCGACGCGCTGGTGATTGGCGTGAATACCGTGCGGCCTCGCCGACACAAGGACGGTGAAGTGTCCGACGCACAGATCGCACGCGTCTGTACTCTGCTGCGCGAGGCCGATGAAGCGCAGTTGCGCATTGTCGTCACCCACCAGCCCGTGCATGTCATCCGCGAGAAAGACATCGCGAACCTGCTGATCAACCATGACGCGGCGATCCGCGCATGGGCGACGGCAGGCGCGGACCTTGTGCTGGGTGGGCATATCCACCTGCCCTATGTGCGGCCGTTGAACACCGAGACACGCAAGCTGGCCAGCGAACTCTGGTCGATACAGGCAGGTACCGCGACCTCGACACGCATTCGCGAGGGCATCAGCAATTCGGTGCATGTGATACGCCACGATCCATCGTCAGACCGTTCGGCCTGCCTCGTCGAACAATGGGATTTCGACGAAGGCCGCCTCGATTTCAAACCCGGCCCGATGACAACGATCCCCCTGGACCGCTACCGCAAGCCAAACGAAACCCCATGGTAGGAGCGCGCTTGCGCGCGATAGACCATGCCGCAAGCCCCACGCCCTTGTAGGAGCGCGCTTGCGCGCGATAGGGTCCGCCGCGAGCACCCATCGCGCGCAAGCGCGCTCCTACAGGTTATGTGGAGCGGTAGTAATCTACCTCGCGGTAACGCCGCGCGTAGAGGCCAAACGCCAGCGCCGCCACCGCGGCGAATCCCGCGAAGAAGAACATCTGGAACGCTGTTGTGCCCAGGCCCGTCTGTGCGATACCGGCCAGCACCGCCTCATTGCGTACGCCCGCGTTGGCCAGCAGCACCCAAAGGTTGCCGACGGTGACACTGAGCGTCCAGAAACTCATCAGGGTGCCCTTCATCGCCGGCGGCGCCTGGCTGTAGGCAAATTCCAGGCCGGTCGCCGAGACCAGCACCTCGCCCATGGTGAGGAACACAAACGGAAGGATCTGCCAGGCGATATGCACCGGGCTGCCCCCATCGAGCGCGAGCTGGAGTGCGCCCACCACGACCCAGGCGATCGCCGAAAAGACGATGCCTGCCGTCATCTTGCGCAACGCGGTGGGTTCAATCCCCGCACGGCGCAGTAACGGATACAACACAAGGTTGTTGAAGGGAATCAGCAGTAGCACCAACGCGGGGTTTACCGCCTGCATCTGCGCCGGATGCAGCCAGCCCGGTGCCTGCATGGCGCCTGCCTGGAGCACCCAGGTCGAGGCCTTCTGATCGAACAGCGACCAGAACGGCGTGACCAATGCGAACACCACCAGCACGCGCAGGACGACACCCACGCCTTTGATCGCCTCTTCCGGATGCCGGCCGCGCACGCGATCCAGTTGCAGGTGTGTGCCCACCACCATGCCGGCCAGGAGCAGCACCAGCGCGACGCAGAGCGTGGCAACGATACCGAGCACCGACATGAAAGCGAACGCGCCCACCGCGAGCACCAGCGACGCCAGTGCGACCACCAGACCCGGCCTGCCCTGCCCCGGCGCATGCGCCAGCAGCGCGCTCTTCACCACCTGGCCAAAACCGTGCGGGTCGTGCCGCGTGGGCGGCAGCATCACGTAGTGCTTGCGCCCCGACCAGAAGACCACGGTGGCTACCAACATCAACACGCCCGGCAAGCCGAATGCCACTTTCGCCCCATACTCGCGCAGGAAGAACGGCATCAGTAGTGAGGCCAGGAAGGAGCCTACGTTGATGATCCAGTAGAAGGCATCGAACACCACTTTCGCCAGCTTGCGGTTGCTCTCATCGAACTGGTCGCCGACGAAGGCGGCGACGCAGGGCTTGATCCCGCCAGCACCCAGTGCGATCAACGCCAGCCCCGTGTAGAAGCCCGGCACGCTGTGCTCGAACAGGGCCAGGCACAGGTGACCCACGCAATACACCAGGCTCAGCCACAACACCGTGCGGTACTTGCCCAGGAAACGGTCGGCCAGCCAGCCGCCCAGCAAGGGGAAGAAGTACACGCCGATGACGAAGGCGTGGAACACGTCTTTCGCCGCGCCCGGTCGCACGTCTTCCGGGAGATAGAGCAGCAACGAGGTGACCAGGAACGGCGTCAGGATGTTGCGCATCCCGTAGAAGCTGAAGCGCTCGCAGCCCTCATTGCCGATGATGAAGGGAATCTGGCGGGGCAGCCGGGCGCGCGGGTTGGCGTCGATCTCTAGAACACTCATGGACTTACCGGGTGGCATGCAACAAAGGGCACGATCCTAAACGAAACGCTGAACCCACCCGCGCTACCCTTGGGGTCTGTCCACGCCCGGAGCGCCCATGCACCCCATCCCCACCGGACTCATTGGCTACGGCACCGCAGGCGCTTTCTTCCATGCGCCCCTGATCGCGGCCGCCGAAGGCCTGCGCCTGGCCGCCATCGGCAGCCGCCGCGTCGAGGAGATTTCGCGCGACTTCCCCGAGGCACGGGCGTACGAAAATCCTCAAGACCTGATCAGCGACCCGACCATCCAACTGGTCGTGATCGCCTCCCCGAACGACACCCACGCCGCGCTCGCCCGCGCCGCGCTGGATGCCGGCAAGCACGTGGTGGTCGATAAACCGTTCACCCTGAACGCAGCGGAGGCTCAGGCCCTGATCGCCCTGGCCGCGGATAAGCGCCGGCTCATTTCGGTGTTCCAGAACCGGCGCTGGGATAACGACTTCCTGACCGTGCGCCGCCTTGTCGAGGACGGCCGCCTTGGTGAGGTCGTCTATTTCGAAGCACATTTCGATCGCTTCCGCCCTGAGATCAAACAGGGCTGGCGCGAGACCGAAGTGCCTGGCTCAGGCTTGCTCTACGACCTTGGCGCCCACCTGATCGACCAGGCGATCGTGCTGTTTGGCGTGCCGCGTGCGGTCACGGCGGACGTCACGCGCCAGCGTGCGGCTGCGAAAGTCGATGACTACTTTCATCTCGTCCTCGATTACGGCCACCGCCGCGCGGTGTTGCACGCCTCGGTGCTGGTGCGCGATCCCGGGCCGCGTTACCTCGTCCACGGCGATGGCGGCAGCTTCGTGAAATACGGCATCGATGGGCAGGAGGCCGCGCTGCGCGAAGGCAAGCGGCCTGGCGGTGCGGGCTGGGGTGAAGACGACCCGGCGTTGTTCGGCCGTTTCACCGATGCCGATGGCACCAGCACCACGATCGATACACTGCCCGGACGTTACACCGAGTATTACGAAGGCGTGGCAGCGGCGATTCGTGGTGAGGGTGAATTGCCGGTGTTGGCGCATGAGGCGCGGGATGTGATCCGGGTGATTGAGGCGGCGCAGATTTCGGCGCGGGAGCGGCGTACCGTTCCGTTGTAGACGGCATCGCGGGCAAGCGCGCTCCTACAACGACACGTCGCCCATGGTGGAGCGCGCTTGCGCGCGATGATGGTGACGCGGGATCAATGATCCCCGACAGCCACCGCTCGCGACCGATCCGAAACCCAGCCCGACCACGACGGCGCGTACAACCGCGACCCGCAAAGCCCCGCGTATTCCATGGCCAGCAGGTTATGACATGCGGTGACGCCCGAGCCGCACATATGCACGACATCCTCGGCGGGATGTGGCCCGATGATCGCCTCAAACGCCTTGTGCAGTTCCTCCGGCTGGCGGAAGAATCCATGCGTATCGAGGTTGTCGGCGAATGGCCGGTTGCGTGCCCCAGGTACGTGCCCGGCGACCGGATCCAGCGGCTCTACATCGCCGCGGTAACGTGGCGCGGCGCGCGCATCGAGCAGCACGAAGCGGCCGCTGGCGAGTTCGGTCGCGAGTTCTTCGGCCGAGACCGTGCCCGATGTGTCGAAGCATGCTTCCACGCGGGTCGGCGAGCGCTCTGGCACCACGGCGTCCACCGGCAACTTTGCCGCCAGCCATGCGGGCCAGCCGCCATCGAGCACGGCCACGTTATCCAGACCGGCAAGGCGCGCCAGCCACCAGAATCGCGCCGCAGCCAACGCACCGCCCGCGCCGTCGTAAGCGATGACCTGGACATCGGGCCGCCAGCCGATCCTCGAAAGAAAGCCCTCGAATGCCGCGCGTTCGGGCAGTGGATGGCGACCGCGGCCATTGGCCGGCGTCGCCATGTCGGCGAGTTCCCGATCGAGATCCGCGCGCACGGCGCCTGGGATATGCGACTCGGCATAATCGCGATCGCCCTTGCCTGCATCAGCGAGGTCAAAGCGGCAATCGACGAACAGCACTTCATGGGCAGGCAGATCCGCGGCGCTGGCCGCGTCGATCAAGGTGCGTGAAATCAGCATGGCTAGTGCCCCATCCGCTTCAACAGGTTGAACAGCATGGCCGCGGTGGCACCCCAGATGCGGTAGCCCGCGTGCAGGAACTCGACCATCTCGCGATTGTGCCCGCGGAAATCCATGCGGTAACGGCGCAGGTTCGCTGGGTCGGTAAAGAAGGCGAACGGCACTTCAAACACCTCGGCCACCTCACCCGGATCGGGCTTGAGCGGCGCATCGGCGGCGATCCGGGCCACCACGGGGGTGACGATGAAACCGCTGATGGTCTCCATGGCCTCGAGGTAACCGAGCGGTGTGACGAATCGTTCGTCCAGGCCGATTTCTTCACGGCTCTCACGTAGCGCGGTGGCCACCACATCCGCATCGTCCGCTTCCACGCGGCCCCCGGGGAAGGCAACCTGCCCCGCGTGTTGCTGCAAGGTGTCGGTGCGCAGGGTAAATAGCACGTTCTGTTCGCGATCATCGCGTATGCCGATGAGCACCGCGGCGCGGCGGCGCGGTGTATCGCCAATCAGGCGCGCCATGTCGTCGTGGTTCCAACCGTGCGGCCCCGGGGGCGCCTCAAGGGGAAGCAATGCACCATGCAGCCTCGCGAGCAGCTCGTCCATCAGCCGGCCTGCCGGTGCGGGAGCACTTCGTCCATGATCCAGAGCTTCTGCTCGTCGCTAAGCGTGCGCCACGCGGCGATTTCGCCACCGGTGCGCAGGCAGCCTTCGCACAGGCCGCGCGCATCCAGCCGGCATACACCGGTACAGGGCGTCAGGGGCAGGCTCGTGGCAGTAGGGGGAACGATGGCCATATCAGCGGCCATTCTAGCGCGGGTGGCTTACTGGCGGATGTCGACCAGTTCGATCTCAAACACTAAAGCCTCGTTGGGCCCGATCCGCGGCAGCTCGCCACGCTCGCCGTAGGCCAGCTGCGGTGGGATCACCACCTTCCATTTGTCACCTACATGCATACGCGGGATCACATCTTGCCAGCCGGCGATGACCCGGTTGACGGTGAAGGTGACCGGCTTGCCATGGGCGTACGAGCTATCGAACTCGGTGCCGTCGATCAACGCCCCGCGATAATTGACCACGACCGTACTGGTGACCTGGGCCTGTGCGCCACGGCCACGCGCGAGTACGTTGTACTGGATGCCCGAGGGCAGCGTGACCACGCCAGGCTTCGATTTGTTCTTCGCCAGGAAATCGGCGCTGCGCTCGGCGTTGGCCGTGGCGACGCGGCGGAATGCCACCACGGAATCGCGCTGTACTTTCGCGTCGAAGTTCACCAGTTGCTGTTGCATGACGTCGATGGACACGCCCGGGGGGCGCTTGGCGTAACCATCCTGCAGGGCCTTCACCAGGATCGCGATATCCACATCCGGCTGGGCGCTGTTCGCGAACTGCGTACCGATCTGGTAGCCGATGGCGTACGACAGCTTCGTCTTGTCGATGGCCGGCGCGCCAGCGGCCGGCGCGGGTGGCGCCGACTGGGCGAAGGCCGTGCCGCAGCACAAGGCCGTGGCGATGACTAACAGACGCGAGGGTGACATCCCGTTCTCCGTGGACCCGGATTCCGGGCACGCGTGGAGGATAGTCCATCGACGCCGCCCCGTGCCCGTTAGGAGTGAGACGCCATTCGGGGGGCAAGAGTTCCCCTGCTACCATCCGCGGTCTTCCCCCACGCCGGAACTGACCATGGCCTTCCGCACCCTTGCCACCGCCGACCGCGGCGCGGTCCGCACGATCACCATCAACCGCCCCGACAAGCTCAATGCGCTCAACCGCGAGACCATCGGCGAGCTGACCCTGGCCTTCCGCCAGGCCCAGCAGGACGACGCCGTGCGCGTGGTGGTGCTGGCAGGCACGGGCGAGAAGGCCTTCGTGGCGGGCGCGGACATTGCTGAGATGACCGGCCTGACGCCCGTGCAGGCGCAGACGTTCTCGCATGCCGGGCAGGTCCTGATGCGGACGATCGAGGGCCTCGGCAAACCCGTCGTGGCGAAAATCCAGGGCTACGCGCTGGGCGGCGGCATGGAGCTCGCCATGGCCTGCCACCTGCGCGTGGCGAGCGAGAAAGCGAAGTTCGGCCAGCCAGAGATCGGCCTCGGCCTGATCCCGGGCTTTGGCGGTACCCAGCGCCTCACCCGCCTGACCGGCCGGGGCGTCGCGCTGGAGTTGTGCCTGCTCGGCCAGCAAATCGATGCCGCCCGCGCTGAACGCCTGGGTATCGTCACCCGCGTAGTCGCTGCTGAAGAACTCGACGCCAGCGTGGACGCCATCGCCGACCAGCTCGCTGTCGCCGCGCCGCTCGCGCTGAAGGGCATCCTCGACGCGGTGATCGAAGGCGGTGAGTGCGCAATCGACCAGGGCCTGGCGTTTGAAACGCAGGGCTTCGCGATCGCGTTCTCAACCGAGGATATGCGTGAGGGGACCGCGGCATTCCTCGAACGTCGCAAGCCGACGTTCCACGGGCGGTAACGGCTCAACCGCGCCGACGAAGCGGGGCCTTACGGATGCCCGCGATAATTCTTCTCGCCGGCGGTGATGCGCACATCCAACCGGTTCTCCGGTGGGGCGAGTGGGCATGTCGCATACGGTGTGAACGCGCATGGCGGGTTGCGAGCTTCGTTGAAATCGAGCACCAGCTTGCCGTCCTTCGCGAGCGGCGTGTCCAGGAAACGCGCTGCGCCGTAGGTTTCCTTGCCGCTGGTCCGATCGGCAAACACGAAGAACAACGAATCGGGTTCTTCCTGGATCGGATACAGCTCAAAAGTATGGCCCTCCCGCGTGAAGACCGCCTTGCCAGGCACCTTCTCCTTGTCGATCGTCCCCAGGACCGAGCCGATCTCCAGCTCGTGCGGCGGATCGAACGGCACCCAGTCAGCGACTACGCGCCACGACGGATCCATGGGGAAGTAATCCAGGCCAAGGAAGTGCGTGCGGGTTTCCGCATTCTCATCCTTCACCCGCAGCGCCTTGCGGCCGTCGCGCGCGATAACGAAGAAATGCGCGGAACCAAAGCGAACTTCGGTGGGCTTGTGCCCCGGCGTGTCATCCACCAGGGTCGCCCGCTCGACCTCACGGCCATCGACCAGCGCACCACTGTGCTTCGCCAGCTCAATGGTGGCATCGCCACTATCGTCCAGGGTAATCGTGCCGAGATGCACGGGGCCCGCCTTGAGCACGATGTCGTTATCAGCAGCACTACCGATCCGGTTGGCGCCTGGCTGCAACCACTCCAGCCCGATCAGGCTTAGCCAGCCATCCGGCGCGGTGAGCGTGGCCAGGCGCTCGGCGCGGACCTTCTGCACCGAAGCGGTCTCGTCGGCGGCGATAGCGCTACCCGTGACCATGGCGACGGCGGATGCGAGGGCGAACATACGGATCATAGAAACCTCAGTATTTATATCCCTGTAGGAGCGCGCGTGCGCGCGATCGCGCGCAAGCGCGCTCCTACAGGGTGATTAGCGGCCGCGGAGGAAGAGTTTGTCTAGCTCGGCGAGCGAGAGTTGCACCCACGTGGGGCGACCGTGATTGCACTGGCCGCTGCGTTCGGTGGCTTCCATTTCGCGTAGCAGCGCGTTCATTTCTGGCACGCCCAGACGACGGCCGGCACGCACCGAGCCGTGGCAGGCCATGGTCGAGAGCAACTCGTTCTCTAGTTCTTCAAGCCGGCGTGAACTGCCGTGCTGCGCGAGCTCACCCAGCACATCGCGGGTAAGCTGCGCGACATCGGCTCCCTCGAGTAGTGAAGGAATTCGGCGAACGACCACGCCGGATGGGCCGCTGCGCGAGAGCTCCAGGCCCCACTCGGCGAGCGCCTCGGCATGCTCTTCCGCCGCGGCGGCTTCCTTGGCACTGACCGCGATCGACAGCGGTACCAGCATCATCTGCGAGCGCAGGTTCGCGGTAACGCGGCCGTTCTTGAGCTTCTCGTAGGTGATGCGCTCATGCGCCGCGTGCATGTCGACCAGCACGAGGCCATGCGCATTTTCCGCGAGCACGTAGATGTTCTTCAGCTGCGCAATGGCGTAGCCCAGCGGCGGAACGTCATCGCCCTGCGCCGGATCCTGCGCGAGCGTAGGCGACCACGATGCGGAGGGACGCGGTGCGAAGCTGACAGGCGTGGCGTTGGCCGAGCCCATGAGCGTCGCGTAGCCGGCGAGCGGCTCCTCGCGCACGCCAAGATTCAACCGCGACTGGCTCGCCGATTGCGGCCATGCGGGCATGGAGGAAGCCATCGGCTGCGACGCGCGACGTTCATAACCCCCTGCGGCCTCGGCGGCGACCGGCAAGGGCGATTCCTGCGGTGCGGCGCCGGCGCGTGTCTGCGAAAGTGCTTCGTGCAAGGTACGAAACAGGAAATCGTGGATCAGGCGCTGCTCGCGGAAACGCACCTCGTTTTTCGCCGGATGCACGTTGACATCCACGCCAGCCGGATCGAGTTCGAGGAACAGGACGAACACCGGGTGGCGCCCGTGGAACAGCACATCCGCGTAAGCCTGGCGAACGGCATGCGCGACGATGCGATCGCGGACCATGCGTCCATTGACGTAGAAGTATTGCTGGTCGGCTGATGAACGCGACGCCGTAGGCAAGCCTACCCAACCCGAGAGGCGAAGGCCCGCGGCTTCATGTTCCACGCGCAGTGCCTGGCCGGGAAATTCGGGACCGAGTACCTCGGCGACGCGCGCTAGCGCCGCATGCTCGTCACGCGCGGGCTTGAGCAGGCGCACCGGTTTGCCGTTGTGGGTCAGGCGGATGTCGACGCCTTCGCGCGCCAGCGCGAGCGACTTCAACAGATCATCGATATGTGCGAACTCCGTGCGCTCGGCGCGGAGAAACTTGCGCCGGGCCGGCACGTTGTAGAAGAGGTCGCGTACCTCGATCGTCGTGCCGGGTGGATGCTGCGCTGGACGTGCGTCGGTGTACTTGCCGCCATCGACTTCGATCCGCCACGCGGCTTCCTGGCCAGCATGCCGCGAGGTCAGCGAGAAGCGCGCCACCGACGATACCGATGCGAGCGCTTCACCCCGGAAGCCCATGCTCGCCACATGTTCGAGGTCGTCGAAACTGGCGATCTTGCTGGTCGCGTGCGAGGCCACGGCGAGCGACAGTTCCTCGCGCGGGATACCGCCACCATCGTCGCGGACACGGATCAGCCGGACCCCGCCCTGCTCAATATCCACCTCGATGCGACGGGCGCCGGCATCGATGCTGTTCTCCACGAGTTCCTTCACCACCGAGGCGGGGCGCTCGATGACTTCACCCGCCGCGATCTGGTTGATCAGCTCGGGCGGAAGGGGACGGATGGGCATGGGTTTGGCCTGACTGCACTTTCAGGCCAAGAGGATAGCCGATGGGGGCGGGTGGCGGTGCCGCCAGCGATCAGCCCGAGGGGATGACCATGACGCTGCCGACGCGCACCGTGTTGTCGTTCATCTTGTTCGCCAGCTTCAGCGAGCCTACCGAGACGCCGTACTGCTGGGCGATGCCGGTCAGCGTCTCGCCCCTACCCACACGGTGCAGGTCACGGATGTTGTCATCCGCGCGGCCGCTGGCGGCTTTCTTCGCCGGGACATCGGCCTTGGCCACGACCTTCGACGGCTTCGCCGTGGCGACCGGGGCCTTGGTGGGCGTCCGCGCGGCCGGCTTCGCGTCAGCGCCGTTATCGTCTGCGTCGGCCGGCTCGACGGGCGCCGGTGTGGACGCCACGTAGGTGCCGTTGCGGCGTGCAGCCTGGGCGGCGAACCACGTACCCGGCGGCGGCATCGATTCAAAATAGTTACGCACGCCACCGAGTACGGCGCTAGCCAGTTCCTCGCGGTGGCTTTCGCTACGCAGGCGCGTCTCTTCGGATGGATTGGTGATGAAGGCGGTTTCGACCAGGATCGAAGGCACGTCGGGCGAACGCAGCACGACGAAGTTGGCGCGCTCGACGTAACCGCGGTGGGTTGGACCCAGGCGGCCCAGGGCCTTCAATACGTTGCCGGCGATCTGCTCGGACGCCTGCATGGCATAGCCCTGCTGCAGATCGAGCAGCACGGCGGCGAGCGAGTCGTCCTTGTCGTCCAGCGATACGCCGCCGACCAGGTCAGCTCGGTTTTCGCGATCGGCCAGCCAGCGCGAGGCTTCGGAGGTCTTGCCGCGCGGCGAAAGCACCCACACAGACGAGCCCTTCGCATCGCTGTTCTTGAACGCATCCGCGTGGATCGAGACGAACATGTCCGCGTTGTGCTCGCGGGCGATCTGGTAACGGCGCTTCAATGGGATGAAGTAATCGCCATTGCGGGTCAGCACGGCCTGCATGCCTGGCTGGCGATTGATCTGGTCGGCGAGCTCGCGCGCCACCATCAGGGTGACATCCTTCTCGCGCAGGCCGGTAGCGCCCCTGGCGCCGGGATCTTCGCCGCCGTGGCCGGCGTCGATCGCCACCACGACCTTACGCGAGCCGGCCATGGGCGGCGTGCCGGCAGGGATGGTCTTCCCACTGGCGGCGGCCTTGCCGCGGCTCTTTGAGCTCACGGCAGCCACAGGCGGCTCTGCCGGAGCATCGGCCACGGCCTTCGCG
Source organism: Luteibacter sp. (assembly GCF_036500425.1). Lineage (GTDB taxonomy): Bacteria > Pseudomonadota > Gammaproteobacteria > Xanthomonadales > Rhodanobacteraceae > Luteibacter. Next base: position 14,183 of record NZ_DASYCB010000036.1, on the reverse strand, counting down.
ATGGAAGGTGTGTCGTCGTCGCCCGGGGCGTTATCACCCGGATCGGTCTGCCCGCCGGGGTAAAGATCGAGCACAAGCCGGTAACCGTAATCCCCGGCGGGCTTCAGCAGGAAACTCTTCGGTTTGGCCTTGGGGTCGATCGTGGCGGTCACGCGGGCGGCGGCGCCCTGCTTGCCCGAACTCATCGACTTGAACAGGCCCTGCCCGCCCGGCGCCGAGAAATCAGGCGCCACGGCACTGCCGGCGATATCCAGCACCACGCTGCCCGGGGTATCGCCCTGGGACATCTTGTAGGTGGCTGGACCGGAAAGGTCGAAGACGACGCGCGTGTACTCAGGCCCTGCCCAGACGCGGGCGGCCTTCACATCAGCCGCGTTCGAGACGACAGGCGCCAGCGTCGCGACCGCGGTCACGCACGCAAGAAGCCCTAGTTTGCTAGTGATTCCCCTCATATAGCCCGGATTGAACTCCATGCGCCCGCGGATTGCAAGATTTTTTCCCTTGCTAATCCATAACCTGCGAACACTTCGTCAACGTCCGTACAGGAATGCGCTGCAAGCCCTGAGAAATATCGCGAGATCTTGCGTCCCGCGTAGGAGCGGGCTTGCGCGAGCGGGCTTGCGGCAAGACCGATCGCGCGCAAGCGCGCTCCTACGGGGGGGCGGTCGCTTCGAGAATGCGGCGGCCTGCGGGGGTGTGGGCTTTGAAGCACACCGCGCGGCCGGTGCCTTCATGGCGGAAGCTGAGTTCCAGGTCTACCGGCGGTAGTGCGCCGATGCCTCGCTCCGGCCATTCCACCAGGACGATCGCGCCGGGCTCGGCCAGGCTGTCCAGGCCGAGCCATTCCAGCTCGCCGGGATCGGCGATGCGGTAGAGGTCGAGGTGAAACGCGCGGCGTTCGCCGATCTCGTAGCCTTCGACCAGGCTGTAAGTCGGGCTTTTCACACGCTCGCCAACACCGAGCGCCTGCAGGAAGGCCCGCGCGAAGGTCGTCTTGCCGGCGCCAAGGTCGCCGTGAAGGAAGGCGACGAGGCCACCCGGCAGCGTCTGGGCCAACCGGCGGCCGAGCGCGATGGTGGCGGCCTCGTCGGGCAAGGTCAGTTCCATCAGGCCTCCAGCCCGTTGACGAGCCGGCGCAGCGGCTCGAGGAGGTCGCCAGCGAGAAGCCCACGCTCGCCGTGGCGTGCGGCGACATCCGCGGCCCGGGCGTGCAGGCTCACGCCAAGGCATGCGGCCGCAAAGGGATCGCAGCCCTGCCCCAGCAGGCCGGCGATGATGCCGGTCAGGGTATCGCCCATGCCGCCGCTGGCCATGCCGGGGTTGCCCCAGGGGCAGACGGCGACATCACCTTCGGGTGACGCAATAAGGCTGCCGTTGCCCTTGAGCACCACGACCGCTTCAAAGCGCCGCGCGAGCGTTCGCACGGCGGCGTAGCGATCCGCCTGTACCTCGGCGGTCGACACGCCGAGCAGGCGGCCGGCTTCGCCGGGGTGCGGGGTGAGGACGATGCGCGCGGGCAAAACCCGGGGCTCGGCATGCAAGAGGTTCAGGCCGTCGGCATCGAGCACCGTGGGCTTGCCCGCGTCGAGCGCGGTGGTCCACAGGGCATGGCCCCAGGCCGCCTGGCCCAGGCCCGGGCCCAGCGCCACGACGGTCGCCTTGTCGAGCATCGGCTGGAGGGTTTGCGGACCATCCACGGCATGCGCCATGAGTTCGGGGCGCGCCGCATTCATCGCCAGCACGTTTTGCTCGCGCGTGGCGACGCTTACCAGGCCCGCGCCGGTGCGTGCCGCGGCCTCCGCCGCCATTCGCACCGCACCGCCGGTGCCATGGTCGCCGCCGATCGCCAGCACGTGGCCGTTGCTGCCCTTGTGCGAATCGCGCGGGCGCGGCGGCAGGCCCTGCGGGGTGAGCAACGTGGCGTCGGCGGGCTCCAGAAGGCTCTCCGGCAAACCCAGCGAATGCAGCACGATCTCGCCGGCAAGTTCGGCCAGGTGGGTATGCATGCCGCGCTTGTGCACGATGAAGGTGGCGGTTGCCGTCGCCCGCACGGCGACGCCCGGGCAGGCGCCCGTATCCGCCGACAAGCCCGAGGGGATGTCCAGCGCGAACACCGGCACATCCGCAGCGTTGATCGCTTCGATAGCGCGCCTCGCCTCGCCTTCTGGCGCACGGTTCAGGCCGGTGCCGTAAATGGCATCGACGATCACATCCGGGCTGGCCAGCGATTCGTCGTCATCGGCCACGGTGAGGATCCCGCCGGCGTCGAGGAATGCCTGACGCGCCTCGGCGGCATCGCCGCCATCCCCTGGCTCCCCCAGCGCCACCAGATCGACCTGCAGGCCCGCTGCCAGGGCATCACGCCCCACCAGATAGCCATCACCACCGTTGTTGCCAGCACCGCAGACGATGCGCAACCTCCCCGCCTCCGGCCAGCGCCGGCGAAGCTGGGCGAACGCGGCCGCCGCCGCTCGCGACATCAGCTCAAAGCCGGGGATGCCCAGCTCATCGGTCGCGCGGCGGTCGATCGCGCGGGCCTGCGCGGAGGTGAACAGGGCGGTATCGCGGTGTGGGACGCTCATCCTGAGGATTATAGGTGGGCCAAGTAGAATGGGCGCATGCCCGTCTCCACCGACATCGATTACGCCGCCCTCGCCAGCGATATCAAACGCTGGGCGCGCGAGCTTGGCTTCGCCGACGCGGGCATCGCGGGCACCGAGCTCGGCTACGATGAGGCCTACCTCGAGCGCTGGCTGGACGACGGCCACCACGGCGAAATGGACTACATGGCCCGTCACGGCACCCGGCGCAGCCGGCCCGCGGAGCTGGAGCCCGGCACCCTTCGCGTCATATCGGTGCGCATGGACTACATCCCGCCAGGCACTGCGAATGCCTGGGATGTCATCAACGATGGCGAAAAGGCGTACATCGCCCGCTATGCACTGGGCCGTGACTACCACAAGGTCATGCGCAATCGCCTGCAGAAGCTGGCGTCGCGGATCACTGAGCGAATCGGCGAGTTTTCATACCGCGCCTATGTCGACTCCGCGCCCGTCCTGGAAAAAGCCCTCGCCCGCAACGCAGGCCTCGGCTGGATCGGCAAGCACACGGTGGTTATCAACAAACGCGTCGGCTCGTACTTCTTCCTCGGCGAGCTCTATACCGACCTGCCGCTGCCCGTGGACGAACCCGCAACGGCGCACTGTGGCAGCTGCCGTAAATGCATCGATATCTGCCCGACGCGGGCGATCGTCGCGCCGTACCGGCTCGATGCGCGTCGCTGCATCTCGTACCTCACGATCGAACTGAAGGGCAGCATTCCCGAAGAATTCCGCGCGCCGATGGGCAACCGGGTGTTTGGTTGCGACGACTGCCAGCTGATTTGCCCGTGGAACAAGTTCGCGCAGGACGCGACCGAGCCGGACTTCGCGCCACGGCATAGCCTGGACGGGCCGAAGCTGGTGGAGCTGTTCGCCTGGAGCGAGGACGAATTCCTTGCCCGCACCGAGGGCATGGCGATTCGCCGGACCGGGTATGAAGGCTGGCTGCGCAACCTGGCGGTGGGCCTCGGGAACGCGCCCACCACGGATGAGGTGGTGGACGCCCTGCGCGAGCGAGCCGATAGCGACTCGGCCGTGGTGCGTGAGCACGTGGCGTGGGCGCTAGGCCGCCACGGCCACTGACGGGAGGCTGGAGGCCCCCGGCCGCCTGCTCAGGGGCCAGGCATCGAATGCGACATGGCCGGCGACTGGGGCGCCGCTGGCTGCTGTTGCACCGCCTGTTGCTGCGACGCGGCCTGCTGTTGGGCAGTGTGCTGGTGGTTAGCCTGCTGCGCGCGCTCCGCGACGGCCTGCCATGCCGCGCTGCTTTGCTCGATCGGCGTGTTAACGGCCTGCTGCGTGGTGGCCTCCGCGATGCGTTTGTGTGGCGAATCCAGCGGGCCTTCCACGGCGTACGCCTTGGACGCATCCGCGTTGAGTACCACGTGATCGACTGACTTCAGGCCCTGCTCCCGTGCCGCAACGGTCAACGCGCCCGCAAGGTTCTCGCTCTGCCGGTCGGGCGCCCTGCCATGCTGCGCATCGAGCCGATGCACGGCACCCTGCGTTTGCCTGAACAGCGCGTGGTCCGGGTGGTCCGCGTGATCCAGCGTGACGGGCGCCGAACCCGGCGTCATTGGCTGGTAGACATGCGAGGTGGCCGAATCGCGGAAGTTACGTTGCGTTGGCGGCTGCGTGCTGGTGTCGAGATAAGGCATGGCATTTTTATTCGCGCCAAGGTCAATACCGTTCTGCGCCATGACATCCGGGTTCAGGTGGAGTCCCTTCAGGTCGAGGGCCATGGGCGCCTGCCCATTCCCGTAATGGCGCTCGTACTGCACGGCCACGCCCGTCGCCCAGGCGCCGTAGTAGTTCGCGTACGACGAATTGCCGTTATGCCCCAGGGTCGATGACCGGTCGAAGTAGTTCTTGCCCATGCCTTCGATGTTGGCCGGCGTGGACGGCATGCTGAGGTCGGCGTTCACCGTGAGGTTGGAACGCATGTTGTACGTCGCGGGCAACTGGCTGCGATCGACGTGGATGAAATCATCCATGCGTCCCGGGTTGCGCTTGTAGATGTCTTCGAGCGTGGGGGCGGGCGCGTGGTTCTTCTGTGCTTCGAGGCGCGCCGCGCTGACCGTTGCGTTCCATCCGGAGATCTCGGCACCCGCCTCGTCACGGCGGCTTGCGGCGATCACGTCACCCACGGGCTTCGTGTAGTCGTGGGGTGTCGTCTTCGATTGCGCCACGGCCTGCAGGTCATGGGTGAACTGCGAATTCGCCTTAGCGATGTCGGCCGCATTGAAGCCGTGCTGCAGCTCGTGGCCGAGCACGAAGGTGGCTTCCGACGCATCGTATTTGCCGCCTGAGGGCGTCGAAAGACTGGTGAGCGGCAAACGCATTTCATGCGCGCCGGCGTTGTACTCGCCGCCCGCATGCGGGTTGTTCAGCGCAACGATGCGCCGCAGGTGACCGGCATCGACGGCACGGTTCACCTCATCGACCAGCGCCAGCGAGGCGTTGATCGTATCGGTCAGGTTCTTCAGCTGGTCGGGTGTGACGCCAGGTTCTTTTCCGAATGCCTGGAGGACTGCGTCGGCTTTCGCATTGAGTGGCATGGCCAGCCCTCCTTAGCGCACCAGGACCATCTGCACGCAGGCGCCGGCGGCGTCCGCACCCTCGGTGACTAGGGGATAGACCTCGACATGCTGCCCCGGGCGGTCGAACGCATCGTAGGTCCAGCGGCCGTGCTCACCGTGGGCGCTCTGGCGCTTGAAGCCCATGCGTTCCAGTTCCCCTGTGAAGTGGCCGAAATCAGGCGTGCAGATCGGCGTCGCAGCTGGCCGGTCTTCACCCACCGGGGAGAAGATCAGGTCGACACGCGGCCCCACCGCACCCACCTGCTGCCGCTCGACGCTGAAGGCCCAGCCGCCGGTCAGTGGCTGCGCATAACCGAAGTGATCCGTGCTGAGGCGCTTGATGGGCAGGCCCAGGCGCTCGCCCATCGCTTCCGGCGTGAGTTCCGCCACGGACGGCGTCGTGCGGATGAGTTCCAGCATGCCGTGCATGGCCTGTTCGGCGGTGACGTGGGCGGCGGACGCGTTCATGCGGGGTGTCTCCTTCGCTTCGGTAGCGTGCGTTAGCGGGGCCGAGGCGGCCAGTAAGGTGGCGAGGGCCAGCCGCGCGGGGTGGCCGTACAAACCGGGGTGACGCAAGCGTTGCCGGGGCATCGCGACTCCTTCCATGGCCGCCAGGTCGCGGCACGCCCGAGCGTAGCAAAAGGTTCGCCGCGATTCCGGCACGGTGTCGCGCTTCGTTCAGTCCCGGCCACGCCCTGCGGCACGTTGCCATACCACCATGGTCGGATGGGCCGCGCCGCAGTGGGGCTGGGGAAATTGGCAGTCCCCTCCCGCAGCACCGGCGCTCCCCATGTCTTCCGATCGCATCCGCTCCTCCCTCCTGCGCGACCGCGTGGTCAGCGCGGAGGCTGCCGCCGCCTTCATCCAGCCCGGCGAGACCGTGGCCATGAGCGGCTTCACGGGTTCGGGGTCTCCGAAAGCCGTGCCGCTGGCGCTGGCCCGCCGCATCGAGGATGCGCACGTGGCCGGGCAGGATTTCCGGATCCGGCTGATGACCGGCGCCTCCACCGCGCCCGAGCTCGACGGCGCCCTCGCCAAGGCCGACGGCATCGCGCTGCGCATACCGTTCCAGACCGATCCGGATGCCCGCCAGCGGATCAACGCGGGCACGCTCGATTACATCGACATCCACCTGAGCCACGTGGCACAGCACGTGTGGTTTGGCTTCTACGGCGACATCGATACCACCGTGGTCGAAGTCGCCGGTATTCGCGAGGATGGCTCGCTGATCCCGTCCACCTCAATCGGCAATAACAAGACGTGGCTGGCCTCGCGAAGAAGGTGATCATCGAGGTCAACGACTGGCAGCCGGAAGGCATCGACGGCATGCACGACGTTTACTACGGCACTGCCCTGCCCCCGCAGCGCGAGCCGATTCCACTGCTGCAGGCGGATGACCGCATCGGCGAGACGTCGTTTCGCGTCGACCCCGACAAGGTCGTCGCCGTGGTGCGAACGCACGGCCCCGATCGCAACAGCCCCTTCGCACCGGTTGACGATACGAGCGAGCGCATTGCCTCGCACCTGATCGAGTTCCTGCAGCATGAGGTGAAGAAGGCCCGGCTGCCGGCGAACCTGCTGCCGCTGCAATCGGGCGTAGGCAATATTCCCAATGCCGTGCTCGCGGGCCTCGCGGGCCTCGCGGAAAGTGGCTTCCGGGACCTGGCTGCGTTCACCGAGGTGATCCAGGATGGCATGCTCGACATGCTGCGCGACGGCGTACTGCGCGTGGCGTCGTGTACCGGGTTCGCGTTGAGCCCGGCGGCGAACGAGGAGTTCAAGCGCAACATCGCGTTCTACCGCGAGCGGATCATCATGCGCACGCAGGAGATCTCGAACCATCCGGAACTGGTACGTCGGCTTGGCTGCATCGCGATGAACGGCATGATCGAAGCCGATCTGTACGGTAACGTGAACTCTACGCACGTGATGGGCAGCAAGATCATGAACGGCATCGGCGGCTCGGGCGATCTCGCACGCAACAGCTTCCTGTCGATTTTCCTCAGCCCGAGCACGGCGAAGAACGGCAGCATCTCGGCACTGGTGCCGATGGTCAGCCACGTGGACCACACCGAGCACGATGTGTCGATCATCGTGACCGAGCACGGTCTGGCCGACCTGCGCGGCCTGCCGCCGCGACATCGCGCACGGCAGATCCTGGATCACTGCGTCGACCCGTCGTACCGAGCCCAGCTCGAGGACTACTTCGATCGGGCTTCGCTGGCGAGCTTCGGCAAGCACACGCCGCATTTGCTGCCCGAGGCGCTGTCGTGGCACCAGCGGTGGCTGGATTCGGGGACGGCGGTGATCTCGTAGCACCAAGCGATTGTTGCGAGCATAAAGGATGCCTTTGATCGTCGATTATCTACGACGCATAGGACAGGTAGAAGCAAGGAATTGGAGACTTTCAGATGCCGAATATATCCATACGCAGCGTCGCATAAACGGCTGTACCAGGCCTAATTAACTTTGCCAAAGTGTTTCGGGCGAATGCCGCGGCGTCGTTACCCACCTGCGCGAGAGAAAGTATCCGCTTGGCAGCGTTATATACCGTGCCTGCGACCTTCTTGACATCGTCTGACGGATGCCCTTGGCTCACCACCCCTGCAATCGCATTTACCTTAGCTGCGATCAATTCGCCTGCCATCTCGGGCTTTCCCACAGAATTGCAGAGCGCTGTCAATATCTCGTCATCGTAGAGATAGACTTCGAGATGCCGTCGACTCAAAACGCGTACACCCTTCTCCTTGAACTCGCCGACGTCATCTTGAGAATGGTCATCCAAATCGATCAGGCGGGTAATTTTTATACCGGATGCCACTTTCGGCAAAACAGTCGCCAGACCGATGAAATCACCCTGCACCTCCTTCGAGTTGCCTGCAGAAATGAAAGTGGTATCAGGCATGTCATCGCCAAAGATAGTCTCGTAAATACGGGCATCGTGCTCGGAGTTTTTTCCTGGCATCGATCCTCGTGGGTTTCCTTCACAGATTACAACCCGCTTAGGTGCCACAAGCGAAGTGAGATCGTCGAGTGCAACGTGCATCACCCCCTCCCAAAAGGATCGTGTGGGCTTGCTCGTGGAAAGCGTAATTGCTTGATCAAAATCGTGGCCGCTGAAATCTATAAAGGCAACAGACGTCGGATCGGCATCGTACATTTCTCGCGCCTTACGCATCATCCCAATCGAATGCGAAGCAATCCAAAGCTGAGAATTCCCAGGAAGGAGTCCAACCAGCTCACCGAGCAGCGACCCTTGCAGACGCGTATTCATGTGCATCTCAGGCTCATCGATACAATAGATCGCGTCCGCATAGCTAGGCCCCTTAACCACGAGATCGAGGATCAAGTCGAAAGAGGCTTTCTCGCCTCCGGAAAGATTCTTATAGTCGAACCCTTTTGATGCGCCTTTGTCGAACTGAAAGGAACCATCGGCGAGAGGATTGCCGATCCCGACGAAGGCTAGGTCGGGGAAAAGTCGCTGAAGTGGTAGACGAATCTCTCCGATCAACTTCTCGCGGTAGTCGCCCATCGTGGTCGCGGATGCCTCGTTGACGAACACATCCTCCATTGCCCTCGAAGCTAGACGCTGGTAGTTAATATTTACCGTAGCATCAGACTCAATCAGCCTATATAGGTTGACACTGTCAAGAATTGCTCCCTGCCGTGACAGGGAGCTGATCGTGAATTCAGCGTCGTTTCTGTACGCGCTGCGTACGTAGAGGTTTCCTCGGGAGAACCCGCTGCCGGTGTCTGTGGCAATGGAGATTCTGGAACCAAGGTCGAGGGCCTCCGCCTGGGGCCGATCATAGTACTTGGCGTCGCCGTTCCAGCCGTACGATGTGTTCATGCGGTATTTCAGTAAGAGTGCGTCGAAGAACGAGGATTTCCCTGAGCCGTTCGGCCCCGCCAGGACAACCAATTTTGCTGTCGCTGGAATATCTCGAACTGATAAATCGGAGAATCTGCGGAACTGCTTGATGTATATATCCGTTAAGCGCACGGTCGTCCCCTGCCTTTGCAATGTGTTCAGGAATTAGAGCAAGTGCACTGTCGTTTGGAAAGGCAGTAGGAGGACACAGCAGCGACGGCCCATAGCCGCCACTATTGGTCGATGCCGTGCACCGCCTCATACACGCCATCCGTCGTTGAAGACCAAAAGGGCATATATCGCGCATCCATTCGTGAGCACGCGTTGATAGCCTCTGCTGCGTGGGATTTGCAGAAAACGCCCCGTCACCTCGCTGCATCCTGTACGAGCGCGCCTGCGCGCAATGCTCTCAAATCACGAAACCTCAACGCGACCGGGAGGCCTTGGTGCACACCCTCGAGGCGAGTTCGGCACAAGATAGCGGCCATAGGCCAAGTCAGCACATTTATGCCCAGGCGCACTCTGATACGAACGCGGGGGACTGTCTGAGCAGCGAGGATGCGGACGGAGGTCTCTACTTTCCGGAGACGCTCGAGCGCGAGGCAGCGTGAGCCGCTTGAAACATGCATTCGCCAAGCGAATGAACCGATTGGATAGCGCGATTCGGAAGGCGAGCCTTCCAAAAGGAAGCGGCGCCGAAGCGCCGTCTCCTGTTTTACGCCATGCCGCCCGATTTGCGGACGATGAGCATGGCCAGTTCGAGTGACTGCTCGTAGTTCAGGCGTGGATCCACCATGGACTTGTACGCGCGGTCGAGATCCTGCTCGACCAGGCCACGGGCGCCACCAAGGCATTCCGTGACGTTCTCGCCCGTCAGCTCCAGATGCACGCCGCCCAGGCGCGTACCCGCGGCAGCGTGGATATCGAACGCCTGGTCCAGCTCGCCGGCGATATTCAAGAAGCGGCGGGTCTTGTAACCGTTGCTCGTGCTCTCGGTATTGCCGTGCATCGGATCGGCCACCCATAGCACACGGCGGCCATCACGTTTCACCGCTTCAAGCAGCGGCTGCAGTTGGGTAGCGATCTTGTCGTTGCCCATGCGGTGGATCAGGGTCAGGCGGCCCGGTTCATCGTTCGGGTTGAGCACATCGATCAGGCGCAGCAGATCATCCGGCTGCACGGTCGGGCCCACCTTCACGGCGATCGGGTTGCGGATGCCCCGGAAGTACTCCGTATGGGCGCCATCGAGCGCCGCCGTGCGCATACCGATCCACGGGAAATGCGTGGACAGGTTGAACCAGCCATCCTGTCGCGGCACCTGGCGCGTCAGCGCCTCTTCGTAGTGCAGCAACAAGGCTTCGTGTGACGTGTAGAAATCGACACGGGAGTAGCTGGAAATAGACTGCCCTGCCAGCGTTTCCATGAAGCGCAGGGAATCGCCAATGCTGGCGACCATGTCCTTGTACTCGGCAGCCAGTGGCGAATGCTCGACCCAGGCGAGGTCCCAATACTCAGGATGATGCAGATCGGCGAAGCCGCCATCGATCAGCGCCCGCACGAAGTTCATGGTCATGGCCGAACGCGCATGGGCCTTGATCAGTCGCTGCGGATCGGCACGACGCGCCTCGGGGGTGAACGCCGGGCTGTTCACCAGGTCGCCACGAAATGCAGGCAGCGTCACGCCATCACGCGTCTCCGTATCCGCCGAGCGAGGCTTGGCGTACTGGCCGGCAAAGCGCCCGACACGCAGCACCGGCTTCTTCAGGCCATGGACGAGCACGAGGCTCATCTGCAGAAGCACCTTGAGACGGTTCGAGATGATCGGGCTGGTGCAGTCAGCAAAGCTCTCGGCGCAATCGCCACCTTGCAGAAGGAACCGCTCGCCCACCTGGGCTTCGGCAATGCGCTGTTTCAGCGCATTGATTTCCCACGAGGTGACCAGCGGCGGCAACTCGCCCAACTGGCCGAGCGCCGTCCGGAGCTCGCCCTGGTCTTCATAGGTCGGCTGCTGCAGCGCGGTCCGCGAACGCCAGGTGCCCGGCGCCCAGTCGGCGGCAGGAGGAAGAACGGCTTTGAGGGAATGCGGCATGACGGCGGGGCCTACGTAGAAGCGCTGGGGATGGCGCGGGAAGACAAGGAACGGTTGGAGCTGCGCAGGGCCAGCCAGGCCCATACGGTGAGGACGATGAACCACAGAAGGGTCCAGGCCGGCATAGGCAGGCCAAGGATGGGTTCGATCTTGGCGCACTCCCCGGAGCCGGTGAATGCGAGTTTGAGCATTTTCAGGAACGGGAAGGCGTCAAAGAGATAGCCGAGCCCGGGACCGCAGGCGGGCACCTGGTCGGCAGGGAGGCTCTGCAGCCACAGGTGGCGGCCGGCAGTAGCGATGCCCCAGGCGCCGCCCAGGGTAATCAGCACGGCGTACACGGTGCGCGCGCCGCGCTTCAGCGGGCCGTGCAAAGCGCCCAGCAGGAAAAACAGGCCCATCACGCAGACCGCGATGCGCTGGAAGATGCAAAGCGGGCACGGATCGAGATGCATCTGGTATTGCGCGTATAGCGCAAAGCCCATGAGGCCAGCGCAGACGAGGAAACCAGCGAGATAGCGCGAACGGTACGACCAGGCGAGAGGATTCATTCGGGGATGGTGCGGTGCGGGGACACCCACGTTAACCCGATGTGCACACGTTTGTCAGCAGGTTCAGGAAGTTTCGTTTGTAACCACGTCAAGGACTTAGCGGTGAGGCTACGCTGATCGCGCGCAAGCGTGCTCCTACAGGGGCCTGCCGCACCGGGAAATAAAAAACCCCGGCAGGTTGCCCGGCCGGGGTTTCAGGTTTTGCTTAACGCGAGGAACGCTTATTCAGCGTCGACCGCTTCGCCGCCCACCGGGCGATCGACCAGCTCGACGTACGCCATCGGGGCGTTGTCGCCCGGGCGGAAGCCGCACTTGAGGATGCGCAGGTAGCCGCCGGGACGCTCGCGGTAACGCGGGCCAAGCTCAACGAAGAGCTTGCCCACCGCCTGCTTGTCGCGCAGACGCGCGAAGGCAAGGCGGCGGTTGGCAACGCCATCGGTCTTCGCGAGCGTGATGAGCGGCTCGGCGACGCGACGGAGTTCCTTGGCCTTGGGAAGGGTGGTGCGGATCAGCTCGTGCTTGAACAGCGACGAAGCCATGTTCTTGAACATCGCTTCGCGGTGGCTGCTCGTGCGGTTGAGCTTGCGACCGGATTTCTGGTGGCGCATGGCGTTTACTCTCTAAGGTCTGTTGTTATGAAAAGGCGGCCAGGAGGGCCGGCTTCCCGCGGTTGCCCGCTATTCGAGGCTGTCAAAACGCCCCGTTATAAGAGCACGGCCTCTATGGACCGCTTTCGTTCACCGGCGGAAGTGCGCATGGCATCCGGCGGGTCTTGCAAAGGATCGGGGCGATCGAAAACCGATCGCCCCGTAATGCATCAGCCCAACTGCATGCCGTGGGACAAGCCCGGCGGCGGCCAGTTTTCGAGCTTCATGCCGAGGGCCAGACCGCGGCCACCCAGCACATCCTTGATCTCGGTCAGCGACTTCTTGCCGAGGTTCGGGGTCTTGAGCAGCTCCACTTCGGTCTTCTGAACCAGATCGCCGATGTAATAAATGCTCTCTGCCTTGAGGCAGTTGGCCGAACGGACCGTCAGTTCGAGGTCGTCGATCGGACGGAGCAGCAGCGGATCGAAACCGCCCTTCTCCGCCTTGGTCGAATCGGACTCGCGGCGCGAGAAATCGCCGAAAACCGACAGCTGGTCGTTGATGATTTCAGCCGCCTTGCGGACGGCGTCTTCAGCACCGATGGTGCCGTTCGTTTCGATATCCAGCACGAGCTTATCGAGGTTGGTGCGCTGCTCGACACGAGCCGCGTCCACTTCGTAAGCCACGCGCAGAACCGGCGCGAACGACGCGTCGAGCTGCAGACGGCCGATCGGGCGCGTCTCGTCATCCGGATGCTGGCGCGCGCTGGCGGGCTGGTAGCCAATGCCCTTACGCACCTTCAAACGCATGTTCAGGGCCACATCCTTGGTGAGGTGGCAGATCACATGGTCCGGGTTGACGATTTCGACGGTGTGATCGACGGCGATATCGCCGGCCGTGACCACGCCCTTGCCCTTCTTCGACAGCGTCAGGGTGACTTCGTCACCGCTGTGCTGGCGAATCGCAACGTCCTTGAGGTTCAGGAGAACTTCAATGACGTCTTCCTGGAGGCCTTCCAGAGTGGTGTATTCGTGCAGCACGCCGTCGATTTCGACTTCGACGATGGCGCTGCCCGGAATCGAGGAGAGCAGCACGCGGCGCAGCGCGTTGCCCAGGGTATGGCCAAAACCACGCTCGAGCGGCTCTACCACCACCTTAGCGCGGTTGGCGCCAAGCTGCTCGACGCTGAGGCCACGAGGCCGCAGCACACTAGTTGACGATACTGCCATGCAAGGCTCCGGTGGATTACTTCGAGTAAAGCTCGACGATCAGGGCTTCGTTGATATCGGCCGGCAGATCACCACGATCAGGGACGGCCTTGAACGTGCCTGCGAACTTCTTGCTGTCGACCTCAACCCACGACGGACGAAGGTCCATGGTGTCGTAGATCGTCGCCGCTTCCTGCACACGCAACTGGGTGCGGGCCTTTTCAGTCAGCGAAACCTCATCGCCCGGACGGACGTGGTACGAGGGGACGTTGACCTTCTTGCCGTTGACCGTCACCGACTTATGGGCGACGAGCTGGCGGGCCTGGGCGCGGGTGACCGCGAAACCCATGCGATAGACGACGTTGTCGAGACGGCTTTCCAGGAGGCGAAGCAGGTTTTCACCCGTGTTGCCCTTCTGGGTCGAAGCCTTGGTGTAGTAGTTGCTGAACTGACGCTCAAGCACGCCATAGATGCGCTTGACCTTCTGCTTCTCGCGCAACTGGACGGCGTAGTCGGACAGACGGGCGCGCTTGTTAGCGCCATGCTGACCGGGCTTGTTTTCGAGCTTGCACTTGGAATCAAGCGCGCGGGCCGGGCTCTTCAGACCGAGGTCGGCACCTTCACGACGCGCAAGTTTGCAGGTAGCTCCACGATAACGGGCCATGGGTATGCTCCTTAGACGCGACGCTTCTTGGGGGGAC
>NZ_DASYCB010000035.1:0-9369 GCF_036500425.1 Luteibacter sp. | reverse complement strand
CGCGATGGGTCTTGCGGCAAGAGCCATCGCGCGCAAGCGCGCTCCTACAGGGTTGCGGGTTAGAACAACGCGGCGGCTTTGCCTACTGCGATCCACACACCGATCAGGAACGGAATCCCGACCAGCGCCCAGGCCACGATGCCGACCACGCCGAACGATCCGCGTGCGGCATCTTGCGCGCGTGCCGATACGGCGGCTGTTTCGCGTTGCAGCGATTTCTCGTGGGCGAGTTCGGCATCGGTCATCAGGTCGCTTTCCTTCACCGGCTTCACCAGCAGGTTGCAGATCATGCCGACGAGGAGAAGGATCGCGAGGATGTATAGCGTGCGGTCGTAAACGAGGTTCTTGGCCACGCCCGCGTCGAGCTGGGCCTGGCGTACCGCGGCGATGAGGAACGGGCCGATCAGGCCGGCGGCGGACCATGCGGTGAGCAGGCGGCCGTGGATCGCGCCGACCATCTGCGTGCCGAACAGGTCGGAGAGGTAGGCCGGCACGGTAGCGAAGCCGCCGCCGTACATCGAGAGGATCACGCACACCGCGATGACGAACATGCCGGCCAGGCCCGCATGGCCCAGCGAAGGCAGGGTGCAATAGAGCACGATGCCGAGGGCGAAGAAGATGAAGTAGGTCTTCTTGCGGCCGAGGAAATCCGACATCGAGGCCCAGAAGATCCGGCCCAGGCTGTTGAACAGGCTGATGAGGCCGACAAGGCCGGCCGCTGAGGCAGCGATGGCCGCCTTCTGCTCGGTACTGAGCACCGTGGCGCTATCCAGGCCGAGCAACTTGCCACCGAACACGTCCTGGAACATCGGGCTGGCCATGGAAAGCACGCCGATACCCGCCGTGACGTTCATGCACAGCACCACCCAGATCAGCCAGAACTGCGGTGTCTTCCACGCGCGGTTGAGGTGCACGTGGCGGTGGGTGATCAGCTTGTTGGTGGATTCGGCCGGCGGGGTCCAGCCCAGCGGTCGCCAGCCGGAGGGCGGCACCCGGAAGCCGAAGGCGCCGAGGCTCATGGCCACGAAGTAGATGACGCCCATCACGATCAGCGTGGTCGACACGCCCGGGACGCCATCCTGCGAGAACTTTTGCATGAGGGCCACGGCGATCGGGGCACCGATCATCGCGCCGCCGCCGTAACCCATGATCGCGAAGCCGGTGGCGAGGCCGCGCCGGTCGGGGAACCACTTGATCAGCGTGGACACGGGGGTGATGTAGCCCAGGCCCTGGCCGATGCCACCCAGGACACCCGCCCCCAGGTAGACCAGCCATAGCTGGTGGATGGATACACCGATGCCACCGATAACCAGGCCGCCACCCCAGCACAGGGCGGCGATGAAGCCGGCTTTACGCGGACCCGCATGCTCAAGCCAGGCACCCCAGATCGCTGCCGAGATACCCAGCATGGCGATGAAGGTTTCGAAGATGTGGTTGACCGCCGGGACCGTCCAGTTGCAGCCGGTCGCGAAGAGCTGGTCGAAGAAGCCGAGCTGGGCGCAGAGGGCCGGGTTGGCCTCGGTCACCAGCTTGGTCATCGGTAGCCAGAACACCGAGAAGCCGTAGGCCATGCCGATACAGAGGTGGATCGCCAGCGCGGCGGGCGGCACCAGCCAGCGGTTGAAGCGGGGCCCGGCGATCGTATTTTCCCGCGCCAGGACCGAACCTGCACCACGCGCCGACGGCTCGCCGTCGCGCTTCACTGCCTCATCCATCAACGTTCCCCCAGGGTGTGGACCACCGCGCGGGATACTGCCACGTCATTGCGTCAACTCAAAGTCGCCATTAGTCGAATCCTGTAGGAGTGCGCTTGCGCGCGATGGGTACTTGCCGCAACCCCCCATCGCGCGCAAGCGCGCTCCTACAGGGGCCGTGGCTAGTCGACCAGGTCGATGTCCAGGCCGTAGAGCAGGCCGAAGGCTTCGGTGCGGGTGAAGCGGGCGCGGCGTACGTCGTTCGCCTGGACGTCGATCAGGTAATGCGTCGCTTCGCTGAAATCGACCTCGCTGAGTCGGGTCTTCCCGAACTGGCTTTCATTGAAGTCGGTGTAGGTGAAGTTCGATTTGGTGAAGGTGCCATCGCGGAAATCCACGCCATGCGCCTTGCACTCTTCCAGCACGGTCTCCTGAAGGTCCAGGCCGAAGAACGTTGAGTAGCTGACGTTCGATTTGCGGAACATCAACTTCCCCGGCGCGGCGTAACGTGGCCAGTCCGCGCGCGTCCAGTCGACGCCCAGCAGCTTGCACTCGTCAAAGGCGACCGCCTGGAACTTGCTCGCGGGCAACCTTGCGTTACTCAGGTCGCACGTACGAAACGTGCATTCGAGGAATTTGCAGTGGTCGAACACGGTTTCGGTAAACGAGCAACGCGTAAACGTGCATGACTCGAACGTCTTTCCTTTGAGGGTCTCGCCGGCAAGGTCGAGGCCTTCGAAGTCCTTCAGGTAAAACTCGCTTTCGTCGGTGAGCATGCACTCGTCCATTCATTAGCTAACGCGGAAATTGTTCCCGATTCTGACCGGGATTACACTCCCCAAGCCCTTCCGCGCCCCACGGCCGGCCGGGAGAGCTGATGGCAGGTTTCGCCGTACCCCTTGGTTGCGGAGGGCGTGGTCATGCCCATCAATGAAGACAAACTCAATGCGTTCCTGGGTAAGGCCGTAGGCGACCTCGGGGCGGCGTTTAGCGCCGTGCTGGTGCTGCTCGGCGACGAGCTCGGGCTGTATAAGGCCCTGGCCAAGGAATCCCTGACACCCGCCGAGCTGGCGAATCGTGCCGGTACCAACGAGCGCTATATGCGCGAGTGGCTGGGTAACCAGGCCGCCGGTGGTTACGTTGACTTCGACCCGGTCTCGGGCAAATACCACCTTAGCGAAGAACAGGCCGCGTGCCTTGCCGATCCGGCGGGTCCGGTGGACCTTCCCGGCGCTTATGAAATCGCACGGGCGCTATTCCATACCTACCCGCGCGTACGCGAGAACTTCATCAGCGGGAACGGGATGGAGTGGGGTGAACACCACCCGTGTTTATTCCATGGCGTGGAGCGATTCTTCCGCGGCGGTTACAACTCACACCTCATCGCGTCATGGCTACCGGCATTGGATGGCGTGGTCGACAAGCTCAACCGTGGCGGCAAGGTCGCCGATATCGGCTGTGGGCATGGTGTCAGCACCGTGCTTATGGCGAAGGCCTTTCCCGCGTCGCACTTCATGGGCTACGACTATCACGCGCCATCGATCGACACGGCACGCGCGAAAGCCAAGGCAGCAGGCGTTTCCAATGTGTCGTTCGAGCAAGCTGATGCCGCGGGCTACAAGGGCAGGGATTTCGACCTGATCGCGTTCTTCGATTGCCTGCATGACATGGCCGATCCAAACGGCGCGGCGCGTCATGCACGAGTTGCGTTGAAGGACGACGGCACCTGCATGGTCGTCGAGCCCTTCGCCGGTAACAGTCCCGCCGATAACCTGAATCCCGTCGGCCGGGTGTACTACGCGGCTTCGTCCATGATCTGCGTGCCCGTATCACTCGCGAAACACGGCCCGGCACTCGGCGCCCAGGCAGGTGAAGCACGCCTGCGCAAGGTCATCGTCGATGAAGGGGGTTTCAGCCAGCTGCGCCGGGCCGCCGAAACGCCATTCAATATCGTCCTGGAAGCGCGGCCTTAAGCCGGCGCCGATGCCGCATTGAACGATTGTTGGGCGGTGAACGCGCGCTGGTACGCCGGCCGCGCTTCACCGCGTTCCACGTAGGCGGCCAATGTCGGGAATGCATTGAGCATGCCGGAGGGCTTCAAGCGTAGTAGCACCGACACCATCATCAGGTCGCCCGCGCTGAATTCTCCGTCGAGCCATTCGGCATGGCCGAGGCGTGCTGAAAGCTGCCTTAGCCGCTGTTCAATCCGGTCCTTCACCACGATTAGGCGATCCGCCGCCCACGGCTTGTCGCCCTCTGCGAACTTCACATTTTGCAGATCGAGGATCGAAGGCTCCACCGAATTAAGCGCGGCGAACATCCACATGATCGCCCGGCTTCGCGCATTTGGATCGGAGGGAAGCAAGCCACCATAGCGATCGGCGAGATGGAAGATAATCGCGCCCGACTCAAACAGGACCAGGCCGTCTTCTTCAAAGACCGGGATCTGCCCGAAGGGATGCCTGGCCAGGTGCTCGGGCTCTTTCAGCTTGGGAAACGGTACCCCGCGAACCTCGTAAGGTCTCCCCACTTCCTCTAAGGCCCAGCGTACTCGGGTATCCCGAGCCAGGCCCTTGCCGCCATCGGGTGAGTGTTCGAAGCACGTAATAACAATCGTCATGATGTGTCCTCCCGGTCCGGCGACCATACACCTGCAGGAGCGCGCTTGCGCGCGATGGAGGTGGTAGCAAGACCCATCGCGCGCAAGCGCGCTCCTACAGGGGTGGCCGCCGTTCAGTCCAGCGTATGGCCTATATGGCCACATCATCAGGCCGCAATGGGTGAGAAGGTGCACGTCGATGCAACCGACCACAGCCTGCTTAGACGTCTTGATGTTAAGTACCATATATGGTACTATATGCGCTGGTCAAAAGAGGGCAATGGATGCCGCACGTAAAGGAGTTTATCGATAAGGATGGTCGCAACTATTACCGGAAGTTCGTGGAGACGTTGGGTACCGTCGCTGCCGCTAAAGTGATGGCGGTTACGTATAAGTTGACCCACGGGAATACGTCTGGCCTGAAGTCACTAGGTGCAGGCCTCGCCGAGTGGCGTATCGATTGGGGGCCGGGACTTCGCATCTACATTCACCAGGATGGCGATGATCTGATTCTTCTAATCGCCGGTAGTGAGAAGGGCGATCAGCAGGAGGCGATTGGCTTGGCGCGCGATCTCGTTCGTGACTACAAGGCACGAAAAAGAGAAGGACGTCGGACTATGTTCGTGGCGGATGCTGGGCGGCCTCTCATTGCAACGCGTGGCGCACACGTGCACGACATCTCGCAACAACGACTATATCTATCTCAGGCAGAGCGGACTCATTCCATGGCATTGACGGTCGACTATCGCGAAACCATCTTGAACCGGATCCGGAGCGACCCTGACTTTGCCGGTGCCCTCCTGGATGAGGCTGCGACCATGCTCCTAAACGGCGAGACGGGTGCGGCTCGCATGGTTATGCGAGACCTCACACACGGCCTTATGGGTTTCGAGGGGATGGCGAAAGCCACGGGAACACCACCGAAGAGCCTTCATCGGATGCTTTCATCTGCGGGTAATCCGGGCATGGACGCGCTCGGTGCCATTCTTCGCCAGCTGACGCGTGCTGCGCTTCATGCTTCTGCCGTGTCTGTGCATGTCGTGCCGGAGAACGCCGCGGGCTAACGTAAGCGCGTTTGGTGCGCGGGCGATGGGGCGTTGCTGCGGACCCATCGCGCGCAAGCGCGCTCCTACAGGGGTTTGTAGCGGAGGGCTTCGACCAGGGCGGTTAGGGCGGGTGCGCCCTGGCGGCGGTTGGGGTAGTAGAGGTGGTAGCCGGAGAAGGGTTCGCACCATTTCTCGAGGACTCGCGCGAGCGTGCCTTGCGCTATGTGCGGCAGGGCCATGTCTTCGGGCACCCAGCCGAGGCCGAGGCCGCGTAGTGCGGCATCCAGCATCTGGGTGCCGCTGCTTGCGATGACCTGGCCCTCGACGCGCACCTTCACCTCGTGTCCGTCTTTCTCGAAGTCCCAGATCATCAGCCCACCGTGGGTGGGTAGGCGCAGGTTGATGCATGCGTGGTCGGTGAGGTCTTGTGGCGTCTTTGGCTTCTTGCGTCGCGCAAAGTAAGCGGGTGAGCCTATGACGGCCATGCGTACCGGCGGCCCGATCGGCACGGCGATCATGTCGCGAGCGACCTGTTCGCCGAGGCGAATGCCGATATCGAAGCGCTCGGCGACGATATCCACCAGTTGGTAATCGACTGCCACTTCGACCGAGATATCCGGGTATTGCGGTAGGAAGCGTTCCAGCGCGGGCCAGATAATCGTATTGGCGGCGTGTTCGGCGGTCGTAATGCGCAGGTTCCCGGCGGGCCTCTCGCGCAGTTCGCTTAAGGCATCCACCTCGACTTCGATCTCATCGAG
This sequence comes from Luteibacter sp., assembly GCF_036500425.1. Classification (GTDB taxonomy): domain Bacteria; phylum Pseudomonadota; class Gammaproteobacteria; order Xanthomonadales; family Rhodanobacteraceae; genus Luteibacter. The sequence continues at coordinate 3,272 of NZ_DASYCB010000035.1, read as the reverse complement.
CCGCGGTGCCACGGTCTGCAACAGGCGCTCGCCGGCTGCGGTCGCGGCGACACTCCGCGTGGTGCGGGTCAGCAGGCGTACGCCCAGCCGGGACTCCAGCCCACGGATCGTGTGGCTCAACGCTGACTGCGAGGTCCCCAGCTTCGCCGCGGCGCGCGTGAAACTGCGCTCCCGGGCGACCGCGATGAAGGCCATGATGTCCTGGATATCCTTACGCATCGGGGTGGGGCGGCGCCGCAGGGGAGGGTGCCGATGATGCTAGCACCGGCGAGCACGATTCATATCAGCCTTTCATAAGGCCTTGCCGATTTGCCTGTCTAGTTCACAAGCCACGCCAGGCCTAGATTATCCATGGCATTCACCGGCAGGCCGGCTAACGCGGCGATGCCCCACACTCCCTTCCCCCGAGGTACATCATGCAAACGCGCCAACTGGGCACCAGCGGCCTTGAAGTCTCGGCCATCGGCTTTGGCTGCATGGGCCTGAATTTTGGCTACGGCACCGTGACGCCGGAGGCCGAAGCCATCGACCTGATCCGCGCCGCCTACGATCTCGGCGTCACCTTCTTCGATACCGCCGAAGTCTATGGCCCATTCACTAACGAGGTGGTCGTCGGCAAGGCGCTGGCGCCGATCCGCGACAAGGTCGTCATCGCCACGAAGTTTGGCTTCGATATCGATCCAGAGACCGGCAAGCAGAACGGCCTCACCAGCCGGCCGGAACATATTCGCAAGGCCGCGGAAGGCTCGCTCAAGCGCCTTGGCATCGACACCATCGATCTGCTCTACCAGCACCGCGTTGATCCGAATGTGCCGATCGAAGACGTCGCCGGTGCGGTGAAAGATCTCATTGCTGAAGGCAAGGTGCGCCACTTCGGGTTGTCGGAGCCGGGCGCTGAGACGGTTCGCCGCGCGCACAAGGTGCAGCCGGTGACCGCGCTGCAGAATGAGTATTCGCTGTGGACGCGTGGTCCGGAAACCAATGGCATCCTCGAGGCCTGTGAAGAGCTTGGTATCGGCCTCGTCGCTTACAGTCCGCTGGGTAAAGGTTTTCTCACTGGCGCCATGAACAAGGAGACACCGATCGGCGACAACGACTTCCGCAAACTTCTTCCGCGTTTCACTGCCGATGCAATGCAGGCCAACGAAGAGCTGGTCGACCTGCTGAAGGCGATCGCGGCTGAGAAGAAAGCCACGCCTGCCCAGGTCGCACTGGCCTGGCTGCTCTCGCGCAAGCCGTGGATCGTTCCGATTCCGGGCACGACGAAGCGTCATCGCCTTGAAGAGAACAACGCAGCGAGCGAGGTGCGACTTTCGTTGGCCGAGCTATCGAACATTGAGAAAGCGGCCGCAGCGATCGCGATCACCGGTGATCGTTATCCGGAACATCTTATGAAGATGGTGGGTCGCTGACGCGCGACGGAAAGGCATGTGTTGTCAATAAAGCGGGTCCTTCGGGGCTCGCTTTTTTTATGCGCATCGATGCGGCGTGGCGACGTGTTTCAGCTGTGACGTACTCTGCATCACGCGTCAGGACTACAAGCCGACGATTGATCTGTCACAACGACGCGGGCGCCGCCTACAGACAACCGCAAATTGATTTGATAGCGTGGTTTCGTTGCCTTGCGCTGCGTTAAAACGGCGTGGCGATGAAGCCAACGACGAAGGAGTGAGTGATGGAAAATAACGAAACGCAGAACGAACAGGCCCAGGCAAAAGGGCGGCGCGTGCGCATGGTGTCGCTCAACGGACACCCCGTACGAGATCTGGACCTGACCTCGACCGATCAGTTCAACATCGCGATGGAGTGGCTGCAGTACTCACGCAGCTCGGCACAACTCCTGGCCGATCTCCTGCATGAGGCAGACGAAGTGGATGTCCAGGATACCGCGCTCGCCCTCGAAGGCGTGGCCGCGATGATTCGCGAAGGCACGGAGCACATCGCCATCGCGCATGCCAACCTGCGCTGGGAATACGCCGAGAAGGCGCGTACGTAGATCCAAAGCCCTTGTAGGAGCGCGCTTGCGCGCGACATCTTTCGCCCCGCCGCCACAGGGCCTGAGCTCTTTCGCGAAAGATGTCGCGCGCAGCGCGCTCCTACAAAGAGGGGTTTGCTCTTGCAAGTGAAGGTTTTTTTGGTGCGTGTGAGGCAACACAGTGACGTACCTCGCGGGGCTACTGAAGCCCTCTAGTGCGACCTACGATGCAGACATCCGGTGTTTACCGTTCTCGTTCCGGATCATCCGGAACGCAGGGTTCGGCCCGCCTTGGGCGTCTCTTTGGAGGTTTCATTATGTCCGCCGTAGCGAAAACTGCGCATCCCGCCACGCACGCTCATGAAGAGCTCGTTCCATCCCGCTATGCACTGAAAGTTGGCGATATCGATGTGCTGGTAGTCAGCGACGGCGTGCTGCCGCTGCCTACCGTGACGATGGCGCACAATGCGCGTCCCGCCGATCTATCCGACTGGCTGGGCCATATGTACATGCCGCCGGATAAATACGATTGGCCGTTGAACGTGATGGTGGCGCGCTCCGGTAATCAGACCATTCTCATCGACGCTGGCCTGGGCGGGCAGTTCCCCGGCTTCCCGCGTGCGGGTCAGGTGCCGCAGCGTCTCGCGTCAGCCGGCGTCGATCTCGCATCGGTGACGGATATCGTCATCACCCACATGCATATGGACCACGTTGGCGGCTTGCTCGTCGAGGGCGTGAAGGAGCGCCTGCGTCCAGATGTACGCATCCATGTCGCGGCTTCTGAACTGGCGTTCTGGGAATCGCCGGATTTCAGCCAGGTCGTGATGCCCGAGGCGGTCCCGCCGGTGCTCCGCGCGACGGCCAAGGCTTTCGCTGAGATGTATCGCGACCGCATCCAGCCGTTCCACGAAACGTACGAAGTGGCGCCCGGCGTCGTCGCCCGTCACACCGGTGGGCACACCCCGGGCCACTGCGTGGTCGACCTGACCTCGGGCGGCGATAAGCTGACCTTCGCCGGCGACGCGCTGTTCCCGGTCGCGTTTGATCACCCGGAATGGTTCAACGGCTTCGAACACGACCCCGCCGAGGCCGCGCGTGTCCGCGTGCAGCTATTGAAGACCATCGCAGAAGAACGCTCGCTGCTGGTCGCGACACACCTGCCGTTTCCCTCCGTAGGCCATGTAGCGATGGAAGGCAACAAATTCCGCTGGGTCCCCGTGATCTGGGATTTCTAAACTCCCCGCTGCTGTAGGAGCGCGCTTGCGCGCGATGGGCCTTGCCGCAAGCCCCCATCGCG
>NZ_DASYCB010000034.1:0-69104 GCF_036500425.1 Luteibacter sp. | reverse complement strand
GCGATGGGTGCTCGATGCAACCTCCATCGCGCGCAAGCGCGCTCCTACAGAAGATGGCGTGGGCCTAGCGCGAGGCGGTGAGCTTCAGCACCTGACCAGGCTTCACCGACGCGGTATCCAGATCATTCCACTTCATCAGCTGTTCGACGCTGACCTGATGGCGGCGGGCGATCGTCCAGAGCGATTCACCGTTGTTGACCTTGTAGACGATGAGCTTGGCATCATCCTTCTTCGCCGGCTTCGCCGAGGCCTTCGCGACAGATTTCGTGTTCTTCGCACCCTTCGATGCTTTCGACGATTTGCTGCTGGATTTCGTCGGTGCGGCGTCAGCCACGTCATCATCGCCAGCGGCCGGCACGTCCGCCACGGGATCCACGGGCTCCAGCTTGTACTGATCGGCCGCCGATTTCGGCAGAAGCAGGGATGAGGTGATCGTGCCCTTGTTCGTGCGGAAGGCCGGGTTGAAGTCACGCAGGTCATTCATCGACAGGCCCGACTGTTTCGCCGCCTGCGCGAGCGATTGCGGGCTATCGACCTTCACCACCTGCAGGGCATCGTCGCGATCCTGCTTCGGCAGTTGCACGTTGAAGCGTGCCGGGTCGCGCACGACGCACGCGATGGCCATCAGCTTGACCAGGTGTTCCTTCGTCGTCGCCTTCATCGGTACATCGGGCAAACCATCGTCACCCGACGGGCCGCCGTGCTTTTCGATGGTTTTCTTCAGTCCGAACTCACCGGCGTTGTAAGCCACGTCCACCAGGCGCCAGTCACCGAGGTCGTCGTAGTAGCGCCGCATCATCGACATGACCGATTCGGTGGACTTGGTAATGTCCAGGCGCTCGTCGTAATTCTTGTCGACGCGCAGGCCGAGCGTGCGCGCGGTCTGCGGCATGATCTGCCACATGCCGGCAGGGCGGTTCTTCACGCCCGGTACGTGGCGGTACTGGCTTTCGACCCACGGCAGCAAGGCGAACTCACCCGCCACGCTGTGCTTCATCGCCGACTTGTGCGCGTACACGATAAGTGGCAGCACCTCGTTCACCTGCTGCTCGAATCGGTTCGGCATCTTCGTGTAGGTGTGCGCCCAGGCCATGACCTGCGGATCCGCTTCACAGCCAGGCATCGAGAAGCTGTCGCGCATGTCGCTCCAGAAATCCGCCGGCTGCGCCGGGCGTGCCAATTTGGGCGAGAGGTTAACGTCCTGCACGGTATCCACGGAGGTCGGCGCCAGCGGCTTGGCCATGGGGGCGGCCGGGCGGGGCGTCGTTCCGGCGCAGGCGGTAAGCACCAACGGAATAAGAGTCGGCAACAGCCGGCGTACCAGTACGTTCATGCGGCGAAAGTGTCCTTGGCCGAGCGCAGCGCTGCGAAGCGCTCCGCCCGCGTGGCGTGTTCCTTGCCATGGGCCTCGGTCCAGCGGGCGATCGCCTCGCTGTCCACGCGCAGGAAGGGGTTGGTGGCGAGCTCGTCGGCGAGGTGGCTGGGCACACTGGGGTGGCCCTCCTCGCGCAGGCGCGCCACCTCGTCACGACGGCGGCGCAGGGGGCCGTTATCCGGATCGACGCTGAGCGCGAATCGGATATTGGCCGCGGTGTACTCATGCGCGCAGCAGACCAGGGTCTGTGGCGGCAGGTGGCTGAATTTATCCATCGCGGCGAGCATCTGCTCGGCGGTGCCTTCGAAAAGGCGGCCGCAGCCGACGCTGAAAAGCGTATCGCCGCAGAACAGGAAGCCTTCGCCGGCATAGGCTATGTGCGACTTCGTGTGGCCGGGAACATCCAGCACCTCGAAGGAGGCGTGCGGTGATTCAAGGACCACCGTGTCGCCTTCGCCCACGATCTGGGTCTTATAAGGAATGCGGGTGTCGAGCGGCGCGAAGACTTCCACATCGTGGTCGCGCACCAGGTCGAACACGCCACCGATGTGGTCGTTGTGATGATGCGTGAGCAGGATCGCACGCAGCGTCCAGCCACGCGCTGTCAGCGCGGCTTCAACAGGGGCGGCTTCACCGGGATCCACGACGAAGGCATTGCCCTCGTCATCGGCGACCAGCCAGATGTAATTGTCGCTCAAAGCCGCGACGGGAACCCAATGCATCGGGCGGACTCCGCTACGTCGATAGGGCGCGAACACCCAGGATGTGGCCGCCTTCCGACCAGGGTGGTCGGGTGGGGGCGGCCGGACTATATCAGCCGGGTATTTCCCGCTCGTTAGCCGGTTGTTAACCCGTGCGGTGGCCGTTCAACCTCACTACACTCATCACACATGGCTGCATTCGTCTCCGACATCTATGCGACGCCCCACGTTCGTAAGCTCCTTGCGGACGAGAACCGCGTGCTGGCGCCATTGCTGAATCGCTGTACCGGCGACCACGGCCTGCACCTCACCGCCGCCCTGGGTACCGAAGCGCCGGCCCTCCCGTTGCTGGGCCACTGGGCCACCGTGCGGGTCGCAGGCGCCCAGCTGGAGGGCGACGTACTGGCGAGTGGCCTGGAGCCGTTGCCGTTCACTGACGAGGCCTTTGGCGTGGTCCTGCTGCGCCATGCGCTGGAAACCACCGCCCGCCAGGACAACCTTCTCGACGAGGCCATCCGCGTGCTTGAGCCGGGCGGGATGATCGCCATTACCGGTATCCATCCGCTGGGCCTGTGGTCGCCCTGGGTCGCCCGGCAGAGCCGTGGCACCCGGCCGCGCCTCACCTGGCCGTGGTGGTGGAGCCAGCGGCTGGTTCGTGATGATTTCGAGCTATCCATGCCGCGCCGCCTGGGCAGCGCCTGGCCGCGCGCCGGAGGCGCGGGGGCTGGTGAGTCGCTGATCGGCGGCGGTTACTTCCTCGTGGCGCGCAAAAAACGCCCGGCGGCTGTACCCTTGCGGCCCCGCGCAGCCGTCGTGCCCGCGCCGGTGCCCGGTACCTTCGCTTCCGGCGCACGGCGCCACGCCCGCGAACACATTCTTGAAGAGTTCCATGACCGACCACGTTGAAGCGTTTACCGACGGTGCCTGCCTGGGCAATCCTGGCCCCGGCGGTTGGGCCGCCCTCCTGCGTACCAAGGGCATTGAGAAAATGCTCTCGGGTGGCGAAGCCGACACCACGAACAACCGCATGGAAATGATGGGCGCGATCTCTGCGCTCGAGGCCTTGACCCGGCCGTGCAAGGTGCACCTGATGACGGATTCGAAGTACGTCATGCAGGGGCTGCAGGAGTGGGTGCCGAAGTGGCGCCGCAACGGCTGGATGACCGCCGACAAGAAGCCGGTGAAGAACCAGGACCTGTGGGTTCGCCTCGATGCCGCCACCCAGGCCCACAGCGTGACCTGGGAATGGGTGAAGGGCCATAACGGCCACGAAGAAAATGAGCGCGTGGACGTCGCTGCGCGCGACCAGGCCATTCTGTTCAAGGAGAAGGGGAAGGTGGCATGAGGCAGATCGTCCTCGATACCGAAACCACGGGTCTCGAAGCGCACCTTGGTCATCGCCTGATCGAAATCGGTGCGGTGGAGTTGATCGGTCGCCGCCCAAGTGGCAACCACTTCCATACCTACCTCAACCCGGAACGCGCGATCGACGAAGGCGCCCGCGCGGTGACCGGTATCGAAGATGATTTCCTGCTCGACAAGCCATTTTTCCGCGACAAGGTCGACGAGTTCCTCGCCTACATCAAGGGTGCCGAACTCATCATCCACAACGCGGCGTTCGACGTGGGTTTCATCAACGCGGAGCTGGCCCGGTTGGGTCCGGCCTACGGCAAGGTGACCGATCACGCGACCGTGCTCGACACGCTGGCGATGGCACGCACGATGTACCCGGGCCAGCGCAACAGCCTGGATGCGCTGTGCAAACGCCTCGGTGTCGACAACACGCACCGTGACCTCCATGGCGGCCTGCTCGATGCGCAACTGCTGGCGGATGTCTACGTTGCGATGACTTCGGGGCAGGTTGGCCTGGACTTCGTGTTCGATGCGAACGCGGGGCATGCCAAGGCTGATGTGCTCGGCGATATCGTTATCAACCGGCGTCCTGTCGTATTGCGCGCGTCGGATGATGAGCTCGCGCTGCATGCGCAACGCCTCGATGCGCTGGATAAGTCATCCGGTGGCCAGAGCATCTGGCGCAAGCTCGAATCGGAAGAAACCGTGCATTGAGGCAAGCCCGGATCGCGCGCAAGCGCGCTCGCTGTAGGAGCGCTTGCGCGCGATTCACCCCGCCGCGCGCACCAGAATCGCCGTAATGTTATCCCGCCCCGTCCCAGCCAACGCCTCAAGCACAAGATGATCCACGCATTCCTGCGCCGCGATATCCGTGCGCGCAACGATCTGCGCAATGCGCTCGTCAGTCACTTCGTCGGTGAGCCCATCCGTGCACAACAGCAGCCGTGCGCCTGGCGCGATCTCGCCACGCGCAAGGCCAATATGCAGCTGATCCGGCGCCGTGATCCCCAGCGCCTGGGTCAGCACGCTCCGTTGCGGATGTTGACGCGCCTGCGCCTCGGTGAGCTCGCCGGCTTCGACCAGTGCCTCGACGATCGAGTGGTCATGCGACAAGCGTTCCATCGTGCCGCCAGCCCAGCGGTAGATCCGGCTATCGCCCACCCACGCGGCTTCGTAGCTCCGGCCCGTCACGCGAATGGCGGCGATGGTCGTGCCCATGGGCCGTGCGTCTCGCATGCCGCCTGACCGGGCAATCAGGGCCTCATTGACCCGCTGGATCGCATCAACCAGCGATTGCCCGGCGGTGACCTGAGCCACCACGCCATCCCGCGCCATGGCCGAGGCCACTTCGCCATGCTTGTGCCCACCCATGCCATCCACGACCAGGAAGAGGCCCAGGCCGGCGTCGGCATAGTAGGTATCCTCATTGCGCAGGCGGCGAAGGCCGGTGTGCGTGCCGTGTCCGAACTCGATCATGGGGGCCTTTGGGCAGCGGAAAGAGGGCGGCAGCGCGCCTTGTATGCCCTGTGAGCATGCCGCATCAAAAGCCTGTTGTCACGGCGTGGCATACCCATTATTATTGCGGACTCGGTGGGCCCTAAAGCCCGTCGTCGACCCTGCGGAGAGGTGGCAGAGTGGTCGAATGTACCTGACTCGAAATCAGGCGTACGTGTAAGCGTACCGAGGGTTCGAATCCCTCCCTCTCCGCCACTTATTCAAGTCGTTGAACGCCCAGAGATCGAGAGATCACTGGGCGTTTTTCGTTTGTCTCTTAAGTGCATCGCCACTCGTGCGACTCAATATCTCTCCGAAAACATTCGGCGGCATGCAGTACGACGGGCGTACCCACGGGTCATCAGGACCGAATCATGGCACGTAGCGAGTGCAAGTTTCTCTCGCGGGCGAGGCTTACAAACTGTGAGCGTTCACTGGCACTGGGGCGCGCAGATCGCTTACGCCAGGTCGGGAAGTTCGCGTAGCGTCTTCCGTGAAGTGACGGCCTAACCTCGTTCTCACCTTCAGTGACGATAGAGGTGGGCAATGAAGCGCATGGCAAGTGTATTGTTGATGCTGGCGGTGGCCGGTGTCGCGAATGCGACAAGCGTTCGACCCGAGATCACCGCATTCCAGAGCAAAGAACGAATCACGCATCTCGCACCGGGTGGTGCAAACGCGGCGCGTGAGCTTGATATCACTGTGCAGCTTTTCGATGAGGCTGGCCGCGCTGTACGGATGCCGGGTTTGTCGATAGACCTGACCGTCAATGATGTCGACAAGGTCCAGAGCACAGTCGTTGGTCGCCTGGCAGGCATCACCGGTGTCGACGGCGCATTTTCAGGACGCATAACGTTCTCAGATTGCCGCTCGTCTGATATCAAGGGGCCGATTCGCGTTCATCGCATATCGAATCACCCTGAGTATTGGGATATCACCTATGCCGATGCGGCGATCTACGCTGGCACGACGAGGCTCGCCCGCTTCGTGCATGTCTGCAAGGAGGTATATCGAGGGAATCGGCCGTGATCGCAACTTCAGTGCGACCGATAGCTACACCTGCCATGCCGCCGCAGGCTCCCAACGCAGCGAAGAAGGTCCGCGATCCTGGGGAGGGGTCCTTGTCTGCCCCTCAGGTGACGACGAGGAGTAACACCCATTCCGTCACCGAAACGTACGCTCACTATGAATCCGGACGGCGTCTCGGGAAGACGCTCGAAGCGTTCGGTAGCGCATTCGATAGAGTGACATCGCGGATGCGCGCCATCCGGCCGGATATCACAGACGCATCCTACGATCTCAAGCTCGACCAGGGGAAACTCAAGGTAGTCGGAGATTCGATGGACGGTCGGTCTCGTATCTGGCTCGAGGAGTCGGTCAACGGAGATCGGGAACTCGTCCGCCTGGCAAAGGAGTTCAACGAACTCGCCGTCGAGATATTGGATCCGGAGGTGTGTCCAGAAGGCGATGGCTTTAAATGGGGTGGGCGACGTTACGACAAGCTTGATGCCACCATCGATCGGACGACACGCTTCGTATCCTTATTGAAGGGCATGGGAGATTCGAACGCTTCCGAATGGTGGCTCAGCGATGATCCCTTCCGCGCTGCCGAGCTCATCGAACGACAAGTCATTGCCGATACTTACGAGTACCAGGCGAAGGGCGGCAGCATCGAGCTAATGAGGCGCATGGTCACGCGGCCTTTTTATGCGTTGTCCTAGCCGGGTACGCAGGCTATGCCTCTAACGGATCATCCTCATGCAACTCATCCATCCACCCACGCCGGCGGTGGAGCACCCACTCGACGTGCTCTGAGAACAGCACATCGATCGGCCCACCCTGGTCCATGGATGCGAGTTTTCCGGGCGTCACGTTGCCCAGGTGCTCCGCTTGGCTGGCGTAGCCCTCGATGCCCTCGCGCTCAAGCTGGGCGAGGACTTTGCGTAAATTCTGGTGGCGAGCGTGTTGGACCGGCATCGGGGCTGGTTTCCTGCGGTATACGGAAAGCATCGGCGGAAGTCGGGCGTCCTTTAGGGTGCCCGGCCAAACGCTGCCGGAAACGGACGTGAAGCACATTTTCGGCAATCAGTGTGGAGAGGCGTGGGGTTAGCATGCGACGCTTCGAAATCCCCACCCCCGTGAACATCCCCATCCCCATGCCAGTGCCGTCTTCCAAGGCTTACGACAGCCAGTCCGTCTATTCCCCTGCCACGCTCGCCATTTACGACACGCTCGTCCTGCGTCTGTCGAACCCGCTGGTCTGGCGTTGCCCCACCTCACGCATCCTCGATCTGTACAACCAGCACGTCACGGATGCCCACCTCGACGTGGGCGTAGGTACCGGCTGGTACATGGACCACTGCCGGTTCCCCGCACCGCCGCGCCTGGCGCTGATGGATCTGAACGCGAATTCGCTTAGCGCGGCCGCACAGCGCGTGGCGCGCTACGCACCGGTCACGCATGTGGCCGATGTGCTCAGGCCTATCGAGGACCACGCCGAGACCTATCGGTCGATCGGCGTCACCTACCTGCTGCATTGCCTGTCGGGCGATATTCGCCAGAAGGCCGTGGTCTTCGATCACCTGATTCCCTTGCTGGCGCCCGGCGGCACGCTCTTCGGTGCGACGATCCTGGCCCAGGGCGTGCCGCGCTCAGGCACCGCGGTGAAGCTGATGGGTTTCTATAACAAGAAAGGCATCTTCGGAAACGCACGCGATTCGCTCGACGACCTGCGCCTGGCGCTCGCCAGCCGGTTCAATGATGTGCGCGTGGATACGATCGGCAGCGTGGCCTTGTTCAGCGCGAAGGGCCCATCGCCCTGAACTCACGCGGTGCGCTGTCCTTCCATCCAGACCGGGAGGGCGGCGTTCACCGTGTCAAGTAACTCATCGAGGTCATGGGTCTTTTGCGCAAGGATGCGTGCGCGTTCGACTTCGCGTTCCTGTTCTTCCGCTTCGTCCCGGCCGGCCGTGTTCACCGCATCGACGATGAGTCGGGCGTACTCGGCGACCAGGTCGGTCGAAGGGACGCGAAACCAGATCTGGCCCTCGACCCAGCGAATATCGGGTGAAGTGTGCCGTGAGAACGCCTCGTCGCAGCGCACGGCAAAGTGCGCCAGCCAGCGTTCTCCCGGCGCCGTATCCAGCTCGGCGAGCACGCAGAAACCGATGTCGTCCTGATGGGCGGCGTTAAATCCCGCGATGCGTGGGATGTGACGGGTAATCGTAGTCATGGCGGCTCCCTGGATCACGAAGATATAAGCCGGGTAGCGTGGATGCGTTGCGAAGCCCGCGCCACGGTCGCGGCGACTTTCGACACGCCGTGCACGTTCCCGGGGATGTACTGTCTGCGAACGCGATATGCGTTTACGCAGGCGGCCGGGTGAAAGAAGACGTCAGGCAGGCACGTGATGCCCAGGTGATGCGGGAGGTCCTGCAGGGCCGCCGCCGCGGGTTTGCCGCGTTGGCCCCGTTCGCGGGGCCGGCTATCGTCGTCTCGGTCGCCTATATCGACCCGGGCAACTTCGCGACCAATATTCAGGCCGGTGCACGCTATGGATATGCACTGCTGTGGGTAGTCGTGCTCGCCAACCTGGTCGCCATGCTGTTCCAGAGCCTGTCCGCTCGTATCGGCATCGTCACCGGCTACAACCTCGCACAGTTGTGCCGGCAGCACCTGCCGAGGCCGCTGGTCTGGATGATGTGGGTGGTGAGCGAGCTTGCTGCCATGGCGACGGACCTCGCGGAATTCCTGGGTGGCGCCATCGGGCTGGCGCTCCTCTTCCACATGCCCTTGCTGGCCGGCATGGTCATTACCGGGGTGGTGACCTACGTGCTGCTCCTGCTCGAAGGCAGGGGTGCGCGGCGGCTTGAGTTGACGATCGGCGCCCTGGTCGGCGTGGTGGGTCTTTCCTACCTGATCGAGCTGTTCATCGCACCGGTGGACTGGGCGGCGGTGGGGCTGCACGTCTTCAAACCCGATCTTCCCGATGGGATGGCAGTCGCGCTGGCCGTGGGCATCATTGGCGCCACGGTGATGCCGCACGCGCTCTTCCTGCATTCGGGCCTGACCGAACGGCGCGCCAAGCCGAGCAATGATGTCGAGCGCCGGCGGATCATCCACCTTTCCAACGTGGAGGTCATCCTGGCGCTGGCGGTCGCAGGGCTGATCAATCTCGCCATGGTGATCATGGCGGCCAGTGCGTTTCACGGCGGGCATCCGGATGTGGCCCGGATTGAAACCGCCTACCAGACCCTGGTGCCGCTGCTGGGTGGCGCTGCCGCGACCATTTTCCTCGTTTCGTTGATTGCGTCGGGCTTTTCCAGCTCCGTGGTCGGAACCATGGCGGGGCAGATGATCATGCAGGGCTTCGTGGATTTCCGGATCCCGCTATGGCTGCGCCGCGCGGTGACCATGCTGCCGAGCTTCGCCGTGGTGGCGGCGGGCGTGGACGCTACGCGGGCGCTCGTGCTGAGCCAGGTAGCGCTTAGCATCGCCTTACCATTCCCCATGGTGGCGCTCGTGTGGTTCGCCTCCCATCAACGCGTGATGGGCGCCTTCCAGGTGAGCCGGCCAGTGACCGCCGTGGCCTCCATCGCCGCGCTGCTGGTGCTGACGCTGAACGTCATCCTGCTGCTCGACACCTTCGGCGCCGTGTCGCTGTAGGGTGGCCAATACTGATAACCTGCCGCGCCTGACCTGACGGAGACCCACGCATGAGCCTGATCGAGACCCCGGTGTCCTTCGGTGAGCTGATCGACAAGATGACCATCCTCCAGATCAAGCTGCAGGAGATCACCGACGAGGCCAAGTTGACCAATGTGCGCAACGAGCTGGAACTGCTCGAAACCACCTGGGCGAACCACGCCGCCTCGAAGACGGATATTCGCGACGAGACGGGCCGCCTGCTCGCCGTGAACAAGCGCCTGTGGGATATCGAAGACCGCATCCGCGTTAAGGAAAAGGCGCAGGCGTTCGATAACGACTTCATCCAGCTCGCCCGCTCCGTCTACTTCGAAAACGACGAGCGTGCCGCCGTGAAGCGCGAGATCAACCTGAAGCTTGGCTCCACCCTGGTGGAAGAGAAGTCGTACAAGGACTACGGCGCGAAGCCGACCTCGTTCTGATCATCCCCGCAGGGGGATCTTGAGGAAGTCGGCGCACGCCTCGAAGCGGTCGACCATCGCCGGCACGTCGACCAGATCCATCACGCCCGCCTTCTCGATCTTGGTTCCCCAGGGAATCTCCGAGGCGGGCTTGCCGAAGAACTTGCGCGACGCGGCATCGTACTTGTCGACGCACCAGCGGCGGTCGGAGTAGGGCCCCGAGCGGTGCGGGTTACTGGCGGCGTGCAGGCCCAACACCTTGGTGCCAGCGGCGTTCGCCATGTGCATCGGGCCGGAATCCGGTGTGAGGATCATGCTCGTCCGCCCGAGCAAGGCCATGAACCGCTTCAGCGTGTCCTTGCCGGTGAGGTCCATGGGCGCATCCTTCACTGCAGCCAGGATCTGGTCGGCGAGCTCTCGCTCGGCGGGCGAGGGGCCACCGACCAGGGCGACGCGCATGCCGCGGGCCATGGCGTGGTCGATGAGTGCCGCATAGCGATCCACCCGCCAGTTACGGACCGTGTGGCTGGACATCGGGCTCACCAGCAGGGTCGGCGTATCGCCGGGAAGCTGCTCGGCCGCCCAGGCATGCGCCTCGGCGGGGATCGGGATATCCCAACGCACCTCGGTCTGCTTCAGCCCCAGCGGTTCGATGAAGCTGGCCATGGCATCGAGTACATGCTCGCCCGTGCGCGCCGGGATGCGCTCGTTGACGAACAAGCCGTGGAGGTCCTTGGAGCGTGCCCTGTCGTAACCGATGCGGCGGTCGGCCTTCACGGCCAGGCTCAGCAGGTTGGAGCGCAGCGCCACCTGCATGTGTAGCAGCGCGTCGAAACGGCGCCCCGCGAGGGCCTCGCGTGTCGCGCGCATGCCCTCGCGGCCCTTGCCCTTGTCAAACAGGATGAACTCCACGCCCGGCAGGTCGCCCACGAGCTTCTGTTCGAGCTTGCCCACGAGCCATGTAAGCCGGGTCTGTGGCGCGGCCGCCTGCAGCGTACGGATAAGCGGCACGACGTGCGTCACGTCGCCAATAGCGGACGTCCGCAGGATGCAGAGGCTGGAGTCTCCCGGCGGGAGGGGGCGGCTTGCTAGACTGGACACGATCGGGTTACCGGAATAGGTGGCTGCCACGCGGGCGGCCCTTCAGATGACAGACCAACGAGTAACGGAGGCCGCGGGCGGCACGATTCTGTTCGACGCGGCCCGTGCAGCTCAAGTCGACGCCGACTGGTTTTCGCCCGATGCGTGGGCCAGGCAGGGGGCCTTGCGTGCCCAGCCGGGCGGCCGCGGTGGCGTCGCCATCATCGATACGCCGGCGGGCGAGGCCGTGTTGCGCCACTACCGCCGTGGCGGCATGGTGGCAGCGCTGTTGGGCGATAGCTACCTTTTCACTGGGGCCGAACGCACCCGGAGCAGCCGCGAGTTCCGTTTACTGGCCGAACTGGCGCGGCTTGGGCTCCCCGTGCCGCCACCGCTTGCGGCACGCCATGTTCGCCATGGGCTGAGCTACCGCGCCGACCTGATCACCCTGCGGGTGCCCGATGCCCGCACCCTGGCCGAGCGTCTGGCCGATGGCGCCTTCAATGAAGCGCTGGCTCGCCGCGTAGGTGAGCTCGTGGCCAGCTTTCACCGTGTGGGCGCCTGGCATGCCGATCTCAACGCGCACAACATCCTGGTCAATGGCGCGGGTCTGTACCTGATTGATTTCGACCGTGGCCGACTACGCCGGCCTGCCGCACGTTGGCGTTGGGCCAACCTGGCGCGCTTGAAGCGCTCGCTGGTGAAGCTGGGTGCGCGCGAGAGCGGCGATGCGTTCGATGAAGTGCTCTGGCCGGCCCTGGTCCAGGCCTACGAAGAGGGTTTTCGCGCATGACCTACGACCTCCGCTTCCTCGGGACGGGCGCCGCCCATGCGATCGAACTGGGCTCATCGGCGGTCGTGCTGGAGCGCGATGGCCAGCCGCTGCTCCTGGTAGATTGCGGCCCCGATACGCTGGATCGGTACGTTGCCGCCTACGGTAAACCGCCGGCCGCCCTGTACATCACCCACACCCACATGGACCACGTGGCAGGCATGGAGCGGTTGTTTTTCCGCTTGTGGTTCGATGAAGCCCTGCGCGGCCAAACGAAGGTCTTTCTACATGCCGGGCTGCTGCCATGGCTGCAGGGCAGGGTGGCCGACTATCCCGGTGCCCTGGCCGAGGGCGGCGTGAACTATTGGGACGCTTTCCACCTGGTGCCATGCACCCGCGGCTTCTGGCACGCAGGCCTGTGGTTCGATGTGTTTCCCACCCGGCACCATGTGCAGGGAACCTCCTATGGCCTGGCCCTGCGCGGTGGTTTCGTCTTCACGGGCGATACGCGGCCCGTGCCGGAGGCGCTGGCGATCCACGCGGTGTCAGGCGAGCTCATCGCCCATGATTGCGGCGTGGTTGGCAACCCCTCACACACCGGCGTCGACGACCTCGAGCGTGAATATCCCGACGAAGTGCGCGCCCGCATGGCCCTGTACCACTACGGCAGTGTCTCTGAGGGCGAGACGCTCGAGGAAAGGGGGTACCGCATAGCGCGGCCGGGCGAGCGTCTGGCGCTCCCTGAGCCTGCGCCGGTGCGCCCGACGGCCGGCTAGCCGCTTGTGCGGGGCTGCGCATGCCGTTATCCTTCCGCTTCTTTGTCGGGACGGAAGCCGGCAAAGAGAAGTACACGTGCGGAGAGGTGTCCGAGTGGTTTAAGGAGCACGCCTGGAAAGTGTGTATACGTTAATAGCGTATCGCGGGTTCGAATCCCGCCCTCTCCGCCAGTTCTACGTCTTTATGGTGGCCCTGTCGGTCCCCCCGCGACGATAGTCCGTGAACTCCGCCAGGTCCGGAAGGAAGCAACGGTAGCGGGCGATTCGGGTGCCGGGGTGTGGCTGGCAGGGTCATCGCCTTTTTGGCCTGGCGCTTTCGCCGGCTCCGTCTCCTTGGCACAATCGACTGTCGCCCCAAGGTAGATCGCATGTCCTATCAGGTTCTCGCACGCAAGTGGCGCCCACGGAAGTTCGCCGAACTCGTGGGCCAGGAACACGTGGTTCGCGCGCTCACCAATGCGCTCGACAGCGGCCGCATGCACCATGCCTACCTCTTCACCGGCACCCGCGGCGTTGGTAAGACCACGATTGCCCGCATCTTCGCCAAGTCCCTGAACTGCGAGCGGGGTGAATCCGCAGACCCGTGTGGCGAATGCGCGGTGTGCACGGCCGTCGATGCGGGGCGCTTCGTCGACCTCCTCGAAATCGATGCCGCCAGCAACACAGGCGTGGACGATGTGCGCGAGGTGATCGAGAACGCGCAATACGCACCCTCGCGTGGCCGCTTCAAGGTGTACCTCGTCGATGAGGTGCACATGCTTTCCAAGCCGGCGTTCAATGCGCTGCTGAAAACGCTCGAAGAGCCGCCGCCGCACGTCAAGTTCCTGCTCGCCACCACCGACCCGCAGAAACTGCCGGTGACGGTGTTATCGCGCTGCCTCAAGTTCAACCTGAAGCGCCTGCTGCCTGAGCAGATTTCCGGTCAGATGAAACACATCCTTGGCGCCGAGGCTATCGAATACGACGACGAGGCGATCGCCGAACTCGCGCATGGTGCGGATGGTTCGCTGCGTGATGGTCTTTCCTTGCTCGACCAGGCCATCGCCTACGGCGGTGGCGTGCTGCGCGCGGGTGACGTGCGCGCCATGCTCGGCAGTGTCGAGCGCGGCCAGGTGCTCGGCGTGCTTGAAGCGCTCGCGGCTGGCGATGGCGCCGGGCTGATGGCCGAGGCCGATCGAATTGCATCGTTCTCGCCGGATTTCGCTGGGGTCCTCGACGACCTCGCCACCGTGCTGCACCGGATCCAGCTCTTGCAGCTCGTCCCGGGCTACCGTGGCGAAGAGAGCGACGCCGGCCTTGCCGCACTGGCCGAGCGCCTCGCAGCGGAAGACGTGCAGCTCTACTACCAGATCACCACCAACGGTCGTCGCGAACTACCCATGGCGCCGGACGCGCGGATCGGCTTCGAGATGGTGCTGTTGCGCATGCATGCGTTCCGCCCGGCTGAGGGTGGGCAAGGCCCTTCGGCGCCGCGCAGCGTGCCTGCGCAGGCGGCTGCACCGGCGCCCACGCGCCAGGCTCCGCCACCGGCGGCCGCGCCGCCGCGTCAGGCTCCGCAAGCACCGGCACCCGCGGCTGCACCAGCGCCGGCCCCCGCACCCGCGGCTCCGCCTGCTCCGCCGCGTCCCCTCGCGATGGGTGCGAACGGCTTGCCGGACTGGCACGACATTGTCGAGCGCGCCCATCTTCGTGGCCCCATCGGCCAGCTGGCGCAGAACTGCACCCTGCGCGGTGTGGATGGCGAAGCCATGGTGCTGGCGCTGCAGCCGCAGCACCTGCACCTCGCTGTCGAGCCGCTGACCAGCCAGATGGAAGAAAAGGTCTCGAACGCGCTGGGCCGCCGTGTGCGCTTCCGCTTCGTGGGCGAAGGCGGCAACCTCGGCACGCCTGCGGATCGTCGCGCCCAGGCGGCGAGCGACGCGCAGGCAAACGCGGAGGCCTCTATCGACAGCGATCCCCTTGTCCAGGCGCTTAAGCGCGACTTCGGTGCGCGCGTTATTCCCCAATCGATCAAACCCGTGGAGCCAGGAACATGAAAGGTCAAATCGGTCAGCTGATGCAGCAGGCCCAGCGCATGCAGGATGAAATGAAGCGTGCGCAGGAAGAACTGGCGAAGACGGAAATCACCGGTAGCGCCGGCGGCGGCCTGGTCACCGTGACCATGTCGGGTGGCCACGAAGTGCGCAGCGTCCATATCGATCGCCAGACGTTCGCGGATGATCCGGAAATGGCTGAGGACCTCGTCGCCGCCGCTGTTAACGATGCGGTGAACAAGATCGCCGAAGTCAGCCGCAACCGCCTTGGCGGCGTCACGTCAGGCCTGAACCTGCCGCCTGGCTTCAAGATGCCGTTCTAAGACGCTGCCAGGCACACGATGAGTAACGGTTCCCGCCTGCTTGGCGAATTGATCGATGCCCTGCGTTGCCTGCCGGGCGTCGGCGCCAAGAGCGCGCAGCGCATGGCATTCCACCTGCTCGAGCGTGAGCGGCAGGGTGGCCTGCGCCTTGCGTCAGCGCTTGAGTCCGCGATGCGCGATGTAGGTAACTGCACGCGCTGCCGCAACTTCAGCGAAACGCCAGTCTGCACGCTGTGCGCCAGCGCGACACGTGACCGCCAGGTGCTGTGCGTTGTTGAATCCCCCTCAGACCTGGCCGCGATCGAGCAGGCTACGGGTTTCCGTGGCCACTATTTCGTGCTGCTTGGGCGGTTGTCGCCGCTGGATGGGCTGGGCCCGGAAGAGCTGGGTCTGCCGCTGCTCGTGGAGCGGTTGGGGGAGGGTGATGTCGAGGAAATGATCATCGCGACCAACCCTACCGTCGAAGGCGAGGCCACGGCGCATTACATCGGACAGCTGGCCAAGGCCGCAGGCATCCGTGCGACCCGTCTTGCCCACGGCGTACCGCTGGGCGGCGAGCTTGAGTTCGTCGATCGTGGCACGCTGGCGCACGCCTTCGGAAGCCGGCAATCGCTCGGCTGACCTGATCCAGGAGATCGTAGTAGTGACCGATACCATTTTCGCCAAGATCGTCCGCCGGGAAATCCCTGCCGATATCGTCTACGAAGACGACGATGTGCTGGCGTTCCGCGACCTGAATCCGCAGGCGCCGGTGCATGTCCTCTTCATCCCCAAGCGGGCGATCGCCACGCTGGACGATGCGATGCCGGACGATGCCGGGCTGCTCGGTAAGCTGCTGCTCGCCGCGGCCGCCTATGCGCGGGCGCAGGGCCTTGCAAAGGACGGCTACCGCACGGTAATCAACACCAACAGCCACGGCGGGCAAACGGTATTCCACATCCATGTCCACCTGCTCGCCGGCCGCCAGATGCACTGGCCCCCAGGCTGATCATGTAGGAGCGCGCTTGCGCGCGATGGGGCTTGCCGTAACCCCTATCGCGCGCATGCGCGCTCCTACACAGGCACAAAAAAGCCCGGCGGTTGCCGGGCTTTTTTGTGTGGCTTATTTGTGCGGGCGCGGTGGCGGTGCCTGGCGGATGATCACGGTGCGCGGGCGGTACCAGAACGGGTCGCCCCAGGGACCGTAACCGTACGGACCGTAGCCCGGGCCCCAGCCTGGCCCCCAGAACGGGTCGTAGAAGCCCGACGGGTACCGGTTGATGGGAACGCGCTTCGGCCACAGGTAGACCACGTCAGCTTCGACACGGGGGTAGGCATAGTCGAAATCACCCACCTTCTGCGAGACGGCGCCATGCAGCGTGCCGGTCACGGTGATCTCGCGGCCACGGGTGAACACTTCCGGATCATAGAACCCATCACGGCATGCGACGAAGCGGCCCTGGCTTTCCGCCTTGGTGGCGGTCGGGCGGGCTTCATCATCAAGCGGTTGCGAGAGCACGAAGAAGCAGGTCTGCTGCGGACCCGGCTCGGTCTTGATGATCTCGCCACCCCAGCGCACCTTGGCGCCTGGGGCGCCGCCCTGCTGGGCGTTGACGGTGGTGACATCGTTGAACTGGCCCTGCAGCGGCTGCGGTACCGTGGCGCACGCGCCCAACGCAAGGGTGGCAGCGGCGACGGCCAACGGTTTGTACATGGACATGTCACTCTCCTCGGGGCGACGGGCACAGCCGCCGCCATGACCTATTTGACCACGCCACGCGTCCGGAATTCCCTCACCGCCTGCCGAAACTGTTTGACTAGTTCAGGTGGCGGTTCGTCGTGGGCGTAACGTGAACTCAAGTAAAGCTCGCTCAACCTTTCCAGGGCATTTCGATGCGCAGGCAGTGAGCGGGCCGCCCTCGCCATGAAATGCCTTGGGCCTTCGCCCGTACGACGCGCCACGCCAGCACGGGCGAGCTTCCGCTGCAGGCGCTGCATCAATGCGTCCAACGCATCGCCTTCACGTCGCTGGAACAACGCCCAGCCTAACGCGCTTGCGATGAGGAAGGTGCAGCCTACGGCTAAGATTACCGCGAGGTCGCCCACATCGGTGCGGCGGATGCCAAACGGCTGCAGCATGCCTCGCTGGCGCAACGCGTCGAAACCATTAACGGCCTGGTTCCACCATTGGTTGACCACATCCCAGCGATCGCGCAGCGGCCGCAGCCAGCCACCATCGAAGAACGAAACGCCGTCACCGCTTGCCGATGCGGCGGACGCGGCGCCCTGGCTGACGCGTTCCGGACGCACGGCGCCGGTCGGGTCAAAACGCACCCAGCCCCGCCCGGCGATCCATAGTTCGGTCCAGGCATGCGCATCGGATCGCCGTACCAGCAGGTATGAGCCGAGACGATTCCAGTAGCCGCCTTGATAACCGGTAACGACGCGCGCGGGCACGCCCGCGGCGCGCATGAGGAACGTGAAGCTCGACGCGTAGTACTCGCAGAAGCCTTCACGCGTACCGAACAGGAAATCGTCGATACGATCCGCGCCGAGGGGAGCAGGGGCGAGCGTGTAGCGGAAGCCTCCATCGCGAAACATCCCGAGCGCGGCACGTGCGATGGCCATCGCGTCGTGGTTGTACTGGCTTGCCCAACCCTGGGCCAGCTCCCTCGCACGCGGCCCCACCGCCGGCGGCAGTTGCAAGGCGGCGCGCCGAAGTGCGGGGCTTAACTCAGGGTCGAGCGTGTAATCCACCGTGGCGGCCGCATCGTAGCTCTTCGTCGCCTGCACCCGTTGGTTCGCCAGGACGGTCCGGTCGTATTGAAGTGCGGCATCGGTGGGCGCCGCAAACGGCATGTCGAGCATCGGCAGGATGCGTTGCTGGGTGGGCTCCATCGTGACGTGATAGTTGAAGCGCGGGCGGGCCCCGGCGGCATCGCTGGCAGGCGAGTAGGCGCGAAAGCCGGAACTCCACTGATGGCCGTCGAAGTAAAGCATGGTGTACGCGCGGAAGTAGCGTCCTTCGGCGGCCGGTACCGGGCCATCGAACGAGATGCGCAAGGCCGGGGTGTCGTCGACCAGAAGCTCGCCCATGTCACCTGGCGACATGGTACTGGCCAGGCCGGTCACGGCCCGTTGTGCGTTCGGCGCCCCCCAGAGTGGGGACTCCAGCCTGGGAATAAACAGGAACGCGAAGGCGGCGAGGGGAATGGACGCGGCGAGCATCCCCAGCACCGGCACGAATTCAGTGCGCCATGGTTCGCGCGGTGGCGCAACCTCCTCGATGGCGCGCAGTGTTCCCAGTGCCGGGAAGAGACCCAGCGCCACCACGACGGTGGCTACCAGCGACTGATTGAAAAGCAGCGCGCTCATCAGGGCGAAGCCGCCAAAGGCGATGCCGACCCGGGCATCACGGCGATGCTCGGTCTCCAGCGTTTTCAACACGAGGAGCCCGGTGGCAAACGCGGCACCCGGCTCGCGGCCGAACAACGTGCCGTAGGTGGCAACCACGACGGCCAGCAGCAGGCCGACCACCGGCAGTTTGATCCACATGGAAACGGGACGGCCGCCCCGGTTTCGATGCCGCCAGCGCCATGCCAGCGCGGCAGCCAGCGTCGCCGAGAACCACCAGGGCAGGTGCGTGGCATGCGTGGCAAGGACGAAAGCCATGCTGAGGCACAACAGGTTGAACGGGCGTGCGGCGAGCCGTGGCTCGGTATCCAGCCGTGGAGCAAGCGAAAGTCGAAAGCGGGTCATGGCCGCAGGGCCAGCGCGGTCATGCAGCGATGGTAATGCTCATCGCCTTGAGCAATATCGAAATACGCATCGGGCAAGCGCAGGCTCCAGCGTCTGCCGTCGTCATGGGCTTCATCGATCCAGCGTGCGAGCCGGGCGATCCGCGACTCATCGTCGAGGCCGCGCACGCTATCCCAGTCCAGGCGCCAGTCCTCCTGCGGCGCCGGTTGCTCCATGTCCTTCACCAGCAGGCTGTGGTGGCGGGCGCTGAGCTTCCACGCGATCTGCCTGCGCGGGTCACCCGGCCGGTAGGTCCGTAGCGATGCCAGCTCATCGCCGACGCGCGGTCGGCCACGATCGGCGTCTCCCTGGGGTTCAAAAGGGGAAGGGCCCATCGCTTCGGGCATGGGGTAGATCAGCACCGTGCTATCCGGGTGGATCCAGCTCCAGGCGCGGAACAAGCCCAGTGGCCACCGTGTGTGGATGCGGATGCGCGGCAGGGGCAACCAGCCGCGGCGTTCGGCATGCAGTTCAAATTCGACGGCCGTTTGCGCTCCCGCGGGAACGTTCAAAGCGTGCTCGCTCCCCGCGATGTCCATCCGAACGGCGCTGCGCGCGTGCTGCTTTGCCGAGAGATCGAGTGACAGGCGTACACGTTCGCCTACGCGGGCGGTATCCGCCCGCAAGGTGCTGATCGCCAGCCCGTTGAGCACGCGGAAGGCCACTAACATGCTGCCTGCGGTGGCCGCACCGAGCAGGCAGGTGAGCATGAGCGCGGCATTGTTGGCGTAGTTGAGTGCGCCGATCAGCATCACGCCCAGCAACACGGCGAAGCCGAGCCCGAACCCGGTGGGCACGATATAGATGCGTCGCCGGTGCAGGACGATGGGCAACGCCTCACGTGGGCGCAGCCGGGTGAGGGCGGGCAGCCGCCGTTCGGCCCACGCCAGTATCCGCGGCGCCGCGCGTTCCATCAGGGCACCGGCGTCTCGGCGAGGAGCGCACGGGCAATCGCTTCGCGGTGGCTGCCGCGACCCGGCACGAGTCGGTGCGCCGCGGCGGGGATGAAGACCGTTTGCACATCTTCAGGAATCACGTGGTCGCGGCCGCTGAGCATGGCCCAGGCGCGCGACGCCGCCAGGATCGCCAGCCCGGCGCGGGGCGACAGGCCCACGCGTACCTCGCTGTGCTTCCGGCTGGCCGCGAGTAGCGCCTGGAGGTAGTCGAGCAGGGTGCTGGTGGTCTTGATGCCTTGCGCGGCAGCACGCAGGTGGGCGATCGCTTCGGCGTCCAGGCGTGGCCTCAGCGTGGCCATCATGTCCCGCCGATCCTCGCCGATCAGCAGCGCACGCTCCGCGGCAGGATCGGGATAGTCGAGTGACAGGCGCAGCATGAAGCGGTCGAGCTGCGAATCCGGGAGGGGGAACGTGCCGGCCAGGTCGAGTGGATTCTGGGTGGCCACGACGAAGAATGGCGTCGGCAAATCATGCGTGGTGCCATCCACGGTCGCCTGGCCTTCGGCCATGGCTTCGAGGAGTGCGCTCTGTGATTTTGGCGTCGCGCGGTTGATTTCATCGGCGAGCAGCAGGCTGGTGAAGATCGGGCCTGGGTGGAAACGGAACTCGCCCGTCTCGCGCTCGTACACGCTCACCCCGATAATGTCCGAGGGCAGCAGGTCGCTGGTGAACTGGATACGCTGGAATGCCAGGTCGAAGGTCGCGGCTAGCGCATGTGCAAGCGTGGTTTTGCCCACGCCCGGAACATCCTCCAGCAACAGGTGGCCGCCGGCTACCAGGCAGGTGAAGGCGAGCTTGACCTGGCGCGGCTTGCCGAGCAGGACACCGTTGACCTGCGCAAGGGCCGCATCCAGTCGGTGGCGCAGCATTTCGTCGTTAAGTGGAGTAATGGCAGACATGATCGATGCGTGTGGCCCCCGGCCTGGCCATATCGATGGATGAGCCGTCGAGTGTAGCGGTGCGCGCGCGGCGCTGGCGAGGTGTGTTCCTCGGTCTGTTCGTCCTGGCCTGTGCCTGCAAGGTGGTCATAGCGGCCACCTTGTCCCCCTTCGGTGATGAGGCCTTTTATTGGCAGGAGAGCCTGCGGCCGGCGTGGGGCTATAGCGACCTGCCGCCGCTCACCGCTTGGCTCATCGGTGCCTCCGAAGCCGTTTTCGGGCATGGGCTGCTCGCCATGCGCTTGCCCTTCCTGGTGCTGGGCGCGCTGGTGCCGTGGCAGGTCGCCTCGTTGGCCTGGCGCGGCGGTGATGCGGCGGCCGGTTGGCAGGCGGCCACCTTCGCGCTGCTGCTCCCGCTTGTCGGGAGCCTGGGGGTGCTGGCGCTGCCGGATGTGCCCCTGACCTTCGCCATCCTTCTCGCTACGCAGGGCTTGGTGCTTGCGCTTGAGACGAATCGTAGTCGTCATTGGCTCTTGCTCGGTGCCGGTCTGGCGATGGCATGGGCGACCCATTACCGCGCGGCCATGGCGATGCTGGCCGGCCTCGTCTTTCTCGCGGCGATGCCGCGGGGGCGCACCGCATGGCGCCGTCCCGGGCTGTGGCTCGCGATGCTGGTGGCGGCGGCAGGACTCCTCCCGATCGTTATCTACAACATGGGCGCGCACGGTGCAGGCGTGGCGTTCCAGCTGGTGGAGCGCAATCCGTGGCAATTCCACGTGGACGCCGTGGTGCAGCCGCTGGAGCAGGCGGTCGCCTGCACGCCGCTGATGTACGCCTTGCTGTTGTGGGCGTTATGGAAGGCGTGGCGGCAGCGAGGCACCGCCCCGCTTGATGTGCTCTGCGCGCTGGCCGGCACGTTCGTCGTCGCTTACTTCGTCCTCGGGCTGTTCGCCGACGATCTGCGTTTTCGTGCCCATTGGCCGCTGCCGGCTTATATCCTGCTCTGCGCGGCGTTGCCCGGCTTGCTTGCCTCGTCGTCAACGCGGATGCAGCGTTTTGCGACGATCGCGATGGGCGTCGCCGGCCTGGGCCTGGCCGTGGGGTTTGCCTACCTGGGACTTGCGGCGTCTCCGCGCGGGGCGGTCGCGCTAGCCAGTGCAAAAGCCTTCCCTGCGAATTTCGTTGGCTGGCGCGAAGCCTCGGCCGCGTTGCCACCCCGGCCCGGGAGCATGTTGCTCGTCGCCGATAACTTCATGCTCGCCGCCGAGCTACGCTTCGCCATCGGCCCCGCGGCAACGGTGTACTCACTGGATAGCCCGCTTAATGTGAAGCATGGCCGTGCGCCACAGTTGCATGCGTGGCGGCTGGATGAAGCCGCGTTGCGCGAACACGCCGGCGCGCCGGTCCTGCTCGCCGTGGACGAAACCGCGCTGCGTGATCGTGAGGCACGTGACTGGCTCGGCACCGTCTGTGCACGTGTCGACATCATCCGCCCGCTGGCTCGCGTCGATGCGTTTGCCGGGCGTCGGCGGTTTGCCTTCTACGAAGCACGAGCGAAGGCAAGCACGGGCGCCCCCGGCAATCCGGACGATTGCATCGTATGGATGCGCGCCTACCGCGCTTCAGGGCAGGGCGATACCCGCGGCGCGCAGTAGCCGTGACGTCGCGATAAGCGGCAGCCCGATGAGTGCCGTCGGGTCGTCGTTGTTGATGCGTTCGAACAGGGTGATGCCCAGGCCTTCGCATTTGAAGCTGCCGGCGCAATCCAGTGGGCGTTCGCGTTCCACATAGCGCACGATGTCGTCGTGCGAGAGCGTGCGGAAGGTCACGCGTGTTTCGTCCACATGCGCATGCGCACCACCGTCCGCATCCAGGATGCAGACCGCGGTGTGGAAGATCACCTGCTGCCCCGAACTCGCCTCGAGCTGGCGGTGCGCCGCGTGTACCGTGCCTGGCTTGTCGAGCACCGTACCGTTGAGGTCGGCGACCTGGTCGGAGCCGATGACGATATGCCCGGGGTGGGTTGCGGCGACCGCGCGTGCCTTGGCTTCGGCAAGGCGCGCGGCACGGGCAGCGGGCCGTTCGCCATCGAGCGCCGCCTCGTCGGTTCCCGGCGCGGCTTGGGTGAAGTCATCGAACAGGCGGCGGAGGAGGGTGGCCCGGTAGGCCGAGGTCGAGGCAAGGATAACGGTCGGCGAGGGCAAGGTTTAGCGATCCGGCTGGAAGTGTTCGCGTACGGCGGTATCGAGGGCGGTCTGGGCATCGTCCAGGGCTTGCAGGCGGGGCTCGAGCTGGTGGCGGGCTCGGACCAGTGCGCTGACGGCGTCGTCGAGTTCGCGCTGGCTGGCGCTGGGTGCCCGGTCACGAATCCATAAGCGCTGCTGGAGCAGGGCCCGCAAGCCCGAATCAACGGCTTGCTGGGCCTCCACCTCGCCCACGGCGGGCTGGTCCGGGCTGAACTGCATGACCGCATGGGCGCGCTGGAGGCGGTCGCGGCAATCCTTCAGATCAGTCTCAAGGCGATCCGCCTGATCCATCAGGTCCTGCAGGGCCCCATGCCGACGGCGCCGGCGGCGGTGGGCAAACAGCCAGCCCAGCAGCCCGGCGACAATCGCTGTCATCACGGCAAGTGCATAATATGCAAAGGAAAACACGCTAACTCTTCCCCTCGTTGGGCGTGCTGCGGCAAACTTCCCGCTCGGCACGAGTCTGCCCGAAACCCGGGTCGCATCGCAAAAACGCCGGGTGATGTTCGCCGTTGTGTCTAACCAGTTGACTTAAGGCATGTTGATGCCTACCATTTCCCGATTATGTCCGTGACTCTGCCATCGTCCGTGGACGCTTGGCGCGAAGTACGTGCGCGGCGTTCGTTCCAGGGCCAGCTTCCACTGTCGGCGTTCAAGCGCCTGGCTGATGTGGTTGCGTCGCCCGAAGGCGACGTAAGCTACGAACTGGACTTCGGTCGTGATGACCTCGGTGTCGCCTATGTGGCTGTCCGCGCAAAGGCCTCGCCGACGCTGGTCTGCCAGCGTTCCCTGGAACCCTTCCAGTTCCCGGTGGAGGTAGATGCCGTACTCGGACTGATTGTCGAAGAGCGTGAGGAGGCATCGCTTCCGCCCGGCTACGAACCGCTCCTGCTGGAGCAGGACGGCAAGCTGGATCCGCTGGCGGCGATCGAGGACGAATTGTTGTTGGCGTTGCCCCTTGTTCCGGTCAATCCGGACGCTGAGCTGCCCGAAGACGTAAACGCGCCTGAGGAAGAAGAACTGCCTTCTTCGCAGGACCCATCCGATAACCCGTTCGCGGCTCTCCGCGGACTTATTAAGTAATTTCGCTGGAGATTCGCCATGGCCGTTGCCAAGAGCCGCAAGACCCCGTCCACCCGCGGCATGCGCCGTTCGCACGATGCCCTGAAGGGCGTGCAGCTGTCGACCGACCCGACCAGCGGTGAAGTCCACCTGCGCCACCACGTGACGAAGGATGGCTTCTACCGCGGTAAGAAGGTCATCGACACCCGCGGTGCGGTTGAAGTCGAAGACTGATCTTCACGCCATGTGAAGATGTAAAGAACGGCGCACCTGGTGCGCCGTTTTTTTGTGGGAGCGGCCCTGGCCGCCATGCCTCCCGGGTTCCAAACCCATGCGAATGGTGCATTCGCCCATGGGTTGCTGGCACCATTCGCGGTTTGAACGACCGGAATCGCCCCGCATGACTTCGACCAACCCCTCGCTCGCCATCGTTTTCCCTGGCCAGGGTTCCCAGTCCGTCGGCATGCTTGCCGAACTGGCCGCCGCCCATCCCGAGGTGAAGGCTACGTTTGATGAAGCCTCCGAAGGCGCGGGTGTCGATCTTTGGGATATCAGCCAGAATGGCCCCGAAGAGAAGCTCAACAGCACCGAGAACACCCAGCCCGCCCTGCTGGCCGCCAGCGTCGCCGTGTGGCGGGTATATCTGAAGCAGGGCGGCAAGCGGCCCGCCTACCTTTCCGGACACAGCCTCGGCGAGTACAGCGCCCTGGTCGCGGCGGGTGCCCTTTCGCTCAAGGATGCCGCCGGGCTGGTGGCTGAGCGTGGCCGCCTCATGCAGGCGGCCGTGCCGCCTGGCGTGGGTGCCATGGCGGCCATTCTTGGTGGTGATGATGCCCAGATCGCTCAGGTGTGCGAGGAGGTGGCCCAGGGCCAGGTCGTCGCTCCTGCCAACTTCAATTCGCCTGGCCAGCTGGTGATCGCCGGCCACGCCGAGGCTGTGGATCGTGCACTGGCACGCCTGGCTGAGCTAGGTGTCAAGAAAGCCGTGAAGCTGGCCGTTTCCGTGCCCTCCCATTCCATGCTCATGCGCGATGCGGCCGACAAACTGGGCGAGAAGATGGCCGCCATTGCCTGGCAGTTGCCCTCGATCCCCGTTGTCCAGAACGCCGACGCGAAGATCCACGCCTCGCTCGATGACATTCGCGGCGCCTTGCAGCGCCAGCTCTACCTGCCGGTCCGCTGGACCGAGTGCGTCCAGGCCCTTGCGGCCAACGGCATCACCCAGGCGCTCGAGTGTGGCCCGGGCAAGGTGCTGGCCGGCCTCATCAAGCGCATCGATAAATCCGTCGAGGCCAAGGCGATTGGTACGCCGGCCGAGCTCGACGCGGCTATCCAGGCCTGATCCCCATTCCCCTGTCGTAGGACCCAAAACCCATGACCCATTCCCTGAAGGGCGAAATCGCGCTGGTCACCGGCGCCAGCCGCGGCATTGGCGCCGCTATCGCCGACCTGCTGGCAGAGCAGGGTGCCACCGTTTACGGTACCGCCACGAGCGAGGCCGGTGCCAATGCCATCGGCGAACGCCTTGCGGCGCAGGGCGGCCATGGCCGCGTGCTCGATGTGACCAACCCGGAATCCATCGATGCCCTGGTCGACGAGATCGCCAAGGCCTCCGGCGCCATCAGCATCCTCGTGAACAATGCCGGCATCACCCGCGACCAGCTCCTCATGCGCATGAAAGAGGATGACTGGAGCGCCATCATGGATACCAACCTGACCTCGGTCTTCCGTACGTCGAAGGCGGTGATGCGCGGCATGATGAAGGCCCGCAAGGGGCGCATCATCAGCATCGCTTCCGTGGTTGGCGTGACCGGCAACCCGGGCCAGGCTAACTACGCCGCGGCCAAGGCCGGCATCATCGCATTCTCGAAGTCGCTGGCCCGGGAAATCGGCTCGCGCGGCATCACCGTGAACGTGGTCGCACCGGGCTTCATCGATACCGACATGACCCGCGCCCTGCCGGAAGAGCAGCGCACGGCCCTGCTTTCGGGCATTGCCCTGGGCCACCTGGGCGAAGGGCGTGATATCGCCGAAGCCGTGGGCTTCCTGGCCTCTCCGGCCGCGAAGTACATCACCGGTGAGACCCTTCACGTCAACGGCGGTATGTACATGCCCTGACCGGCAGGGCCCGGCAGTCGCCACCGGGCCGATTTTGAGAGACAATCACCCTTTCGCGTCCGGGTTCACCCTGGCGCTATCTACGAACGGCTACGTGCTGGCGGGTATGGACCTTAGCCACTACAATGCGCCGGATTTTTCCCCTCGGGAGGTTATAGCGACATGAGCACCATCGAAGAACGCGTCAAGAAGATCGTCGTCGAACAGCTGGGCGTCAAGGAAGATGAAGTCACCAACAACGCATCGTTCGTTGACGACCTCGGCGCGGATTCGCTGGATACCGTCGAACTCGTGATGGCTCTTGAAGAAGAGTTCGAGTGCGAGATCCCGGACGAAGACGCCGAGAAGATCACGACGGTTCAGCAGGCCATCGACTACGTCACGGCTCACGTCAAGAGCTGATCAGTTGACTGGCTGTCGATCGGGGGCGCGCCTCCCGTCGAGCTCCGAGCGACATGGAAGCTGCGCCGTTATGGCGCAGTTTTCGTTTCCGCCCATCGAAACCTGCGCCTGCGTATGGTTCGCCTGGGTACAGTGAAGGAACAAATGCATGACTAAGCGACGCGTGGTAGTGACCGGCATGGGAATCATCTCGCCGGTCGGTAATGATCTCGCCACCGCCTGGAAGAATGTCGTTGAAGGCAACACTGGCATCGGCCCGGTGACCGATTTCGACGCCACCCATTACGCCACCCGCATTGCGGGCGAAGTACGTGGTTTTGATCCAGTGGAAGCCTATTTCGCCGGTACGGATACGCCCGACGACGACCGCCGCTCCATTGCGAAAGACTTCAAGCGGATGGATCCCTTCATCCACTACGGCATCGTCGCGGGCACGCATGCGTTCCGCCAGTCCGGCCTCGTCATCACCGATGAGAACGCCGGCCGCGTCGGCGTTGCCGCCGGCGCAGGCATCGGTGGCCTCCATACCATTGAAGCCACCGCGCTCGAGCTTGAGGCGAAGGGCCCGCGCAAGGTGTCGCCGTTCTTCGTGCCGAGCTCCATCATCAACATGGTGGCGGGCAATCTTTCGATTTATCACGGCATGAAGGGCCCGAACATCGCCCTCGTGTCGGCGTGCACCACCGCTGCGCACAATATCGGCATGGCCATGCGCCTGATCCAGTACGGCGATGCCGACGCGATGCTGGCCGGTGGCGCCGAGTTCGCCACCACGCCGACGGCGATGGCGGGCTTCTGCTCGGCCAAGGCCATGTCCACCCGCAACGACGATCCCGTGCACGCCAGCCGTCCCTGGGATACGGGCCGTGATGGCTTCCTGCTGTCCAACGGCGCGGGCATGCTCATGCTCGAGGAATACGAGTTCGCCAAGGCACGCGGCGCCAACATCCTGGCCGAGCTCATCGGTTTCGGCATG
Source organism: Luteibacter sp. (assembly GCF_036500425.1). GTDB lineage: Bacteria > Pseudomonadota > Gammaproteobacteria > Xanthomonadales > Rhodanobacteraceae > Luteibacter. Next base: position 41,677 of record NZ_DASYCB010000034.1, on the reverse strand, counting down.
AGCGGCGACGCGTACCACATCACTTCGCCCAGCGGCGATGGTGCGGAACTGGCGATGCGTAACGCGCTGCACGATGCTGGCCTCAAGCCGGAAGACGTGCAGTACGTGAACGCGCACGGCACCTCCACGCCGGTGGGCGACCTGGGTGAAGCCAAGGCCATCCGCAACGTGTTCGGCGAACATGCGACGAAGAAGGGCAAATTCGCTGTCAGCTCCACCAAGTCGGTGACGGGGCATCTCCTCGGTGCCGCGGGCGGCGTCGAAGCGATCTTCTCGATCCTGGCCCTGCGCGACGGCATCATGCCGCCGACCATGAACCTCGAGAACGTCGATCCGGAAGTCGCGGCGCTGGGCATGGATCTCGTGCCCAACAAGGCCGAGAAGGCCGATCTCACGGTCGTCATGTCCAACTCGTTCGGCTTCGGTGGCACCAACGGCACGCTCATGTTCCGTCGCGTCTGACACCTGCGTGGCATTCTCCACGCGAACCCTTGCCGGCCGGCGCGATCTCCTCGCGCCGGCCGCGCTGTTTCCGGGGCGTTACCCGGCACTGCTCGCCTCGGCTGTCACCGGTACGGCGCAATCGCGCTTCGATATCCTTTTTGCTCACGACGGCGTGACGCTAGCGCTCGCCGCGGATGGCGTGCTTCGCGACGGCGCCGGGCAAATACTTTCCGGGTCGTTCCTCGATGCGTTCGACGCGGCATGGGCCAGACAGCATCGTCCGCGTGTCGACGATGGCCTGCCTTTCCATGGCGGCTGGGTGCTTTATCTCGCCTATGAACTAGCCGCGCAGGTGGAGCCATCGCTTCATTTGCCGGCGGCCCGTGGCGATGCGCCCATCGCCTGCGCGCTGCGCGCCCCGGCTGCTGCCATCGTCGACCATGTCGAGGGCCGCACGATCCTCGTCGCCGAGGAGGGTGCCGAAGCGTGGCTCGACACCCTTGAAGCCGATCTTGGCGCAAGCATGCCCGAGCTGATCCTGGCGGCGCCCGAGCGCATCGATGAGGACCAGCCGACGCGGTTCCTGGATGGCGTTCGTCGCATCCATGAGCACCTGCGTGCCGGCGACACGTTCCAGGTCAACCTTTCACGCCGCTGGTGCGCGCACTTCGCTGACGTGCCTGCGCCCGCCGCGCTGATGCAGGCGCTGCGTGGCGCGAATCCCGCCCCGTTTGCGGGTCTGCTGCAGCAGCCGGGTTGGGCCATCATCAGTTCCTCGCCGGAACGGCTGGTGGAGTCGCGTGATGGCGTCCTGCAGACGCGGCCGATCGCCGGTACCCGTCCGCGCGTGGCGGGCGACGACGATGCCGCGCGCATCCGCGAACTCACGACGCATCCCAAGGAGCGCGCCGAGCACGTCATGCTGATCGACCTCGAGCGCAACGATCTCGGCCGGGTATGTGTGCCTGGCAGCGTTAAGGTCGATGAGCTCATGGTGGTGGAAAGCTACGCGCACGTGCACCACATCGTATCGAACGTGCGCGGGCGCGCACGTGAAGCGATCACACCAGGCCAGGTGATCGCCGCGACGTTCCCGGGTGGCACCATCACGGGCTGCCCTAAGGTGCGCTGCATGCAGATCATTGGCGATATCGAGCAGGAGCCGCGGGGTGCCTACACGGGTGCGCTCGGCTACGTGGACGATAGCGGCGACATGGATCTGAATATCCTGATTCGTACGCTCCTGGCCGAGGGGTGCGAGGTGTCGATGCGCGCTGGCGCCGGCATCGTCACCGACTCCGTGCCTGAAAAGGAGCTCGACGAAACCCGCGCCAAGGCGCGCGGGTTGTTGCGGATCTTTGGCGCGGGATGAGTACGCGGCGGTCGGTGGATTTTCGCGACGTCGGTGTCGTCTCTGCCGCCGACCGTGGATTTACCTATGGCGATGGCTTGTTTGAAACGGTGCGCGTCGTCGGTGGCGTGGCGCCGCTTTGGCCGCGGCATGCGGCGCGGCTGACCCGCGGCTGCGCGCAGCTGCGCATGCCCGCTCCCGGGATCGATGCGATTTACGCGGAAATCCTTCGCTTGAGCGGAGGATTTCCTGATGCCGTGGTACGCGTGACCTTGAGCCGTGGCGTGGGCGAGCGCGGCTACGCGCTTCCCCTGCGGCAGGCGCCCACGCTGGTCGTGGCCGCCGCCGAACTTACCCTCGATCCCGTGGCATTCCGTGAGGGGATCGCGGTGCGCGTGTGCGATCTACAGCTCGCGACCCAGCCTGCACTGGCTGGCCTCAAGCACCTCAACCGGCTCGAGCAGGTCCTGGCCCGCGCGGAGTGGACGGATCCGGCGATCGGGGAGGGGTTGCTGTGCGATATGGCCGGCGATGTCGTCTGTGCCACGGCGGCCAACCTCTTCGCGGTGATCGATGGTGAACTGGTCACGCCGCCCGTGGATCTGTGCGGCGTGGCGGGCGTGGCGCGTGCCGAGATCCTGGCGACGCGGGCCGTCGCGGTGACCCGGGTGGGCCTCGCACGGCTGCACCAGGCGTCGGAGGTCTTCCTCACGTCGGCCGTTCGCGGCATTCTCCCTGTCCGGGCGCTCGGCGCCCACACGTGGCAGCCTGGCCCCGTGGCGGGTGCGCTGCAGGCGCACTGGGCCTCGCTGGGCTTGCCGTTGACGACTCGTGCCAAGGATCGTGATCGATGAAAGTGCGTGGCGCCGCCCTCTGGCGCGCGGTGTTGCTCGTGGTGCTCCTTGCGGCGATCGCCGTTGGCGCGTGGCTGTGGCTTGACTGGGCGCGATTCGCCCGGACGGCACTGGCCGTGCCGACAGCAGGGCAGAGCATCGACGTCGCCCGCGGTTCGTCGTTCAAGGACATCGTGCGCGACCTGCGCGATCGCGGCGCGACGAAGGCATCGCCCTTGTACTGGCGGGTGCTTGCCATGGAAATGCATGCGTCCGGCCGCCTGCATGCGGGTGAGTTTGCGTTGCGCCAGGGTATGACGCCTCGGGACCTCATTGCGGACATGGCCGCGGGTAAGGTCATGCAGCGCAACTTCACCATCGTGGATGGCTGGACGTTCGCCGACCTTCGCCGGGCGCTGAGTGCGGTGGATACGCTGACCCACGACACCGCGGGCGTGGATGATGCGGAGCTTGCAAAGCGCATCGGCGTCGAGGGCGATAACCCTGAAGGCTGGTTCCTGCCCGAGACCTACGCCTATGTGAAGGGTGATGCGGATAGCAGCATCCTCAAGCGAGCCCACGCCGCGATGAGCAAGACGCTGGATGCCGCCTGGCCGGGGCGTGCCACCGGCTTGCCACTGGCGAGCCCGTACGAAGCCCTGATCCTCGCCTCCATCGTCGAAAAGGAAACGGGCAAGGCGGATGAGCGGCCGCGTATCGCGGGCGTCTTCGTGCGCCGGCTTGAGCAGCACATCCTGCTGCAGACCGATCCGTCGGTGATCTACGGGATGGGCGCTGCCTACGCCGGCAACATCCACAAAAGCGACCTCACCACCGACACCCCGTACAATACGTATACGCGGGCGGGCCTGCCGCCCACGCCCATCGCCCTGCCGGGCCGGGCGGCGATCCAGGCAGCGCTGCACCCGGCCGATGGCAAGGAGCTGTATTTCGTCGCGCGCGGCGACGGCAGCCATGTCTTCTCGGCTACCCTCGAAGAACATAACAAGGCCGTGGCCTGCTACCAGTTGAAACGATGCCAGTGAATCACGGACAGCGCGGACGGCTTATCACCCTTGAAGGGGGCGAAGGCGCCGGCAAGAGCACTCTCCTGCGTGGCCTCGAGGCTCACGTGCGCGGGCAGGGCGTCGATCTGGTCGTGACACGCGAGCCGGGTGGCACCGTTGTCGGCGAAGCCGTGCGCGGCGTCGTACTCGATGCGGCCAACAACGAACTTTGCGCGGAGGCTGAGCTGCTGCTGATGTTCGCATCGCGCGCGCAGTTGGTACGCCAGGTGATCGAGCCGGCGCTCGCGGCAGGGCAGTGGGTGCTTTGCGATCGTTTCACCGACGCGAGCTATGCCTACCAGGGCGGTGGTCGCGGGCAGCCGCTGGAACGTATCGCCGAACTCGAGCGTTGGGCCGCGCTGGGCCTGCGTCCCGATATCACGCTGCTGCTGGATCTCCCCGTGAGCGAAGGTCGCGCACGCGCGGCGGGTCGCGGCGAGTCCGATCGTATTGAAGTGGAGGGCGATGCCTTCTTCGAACGCATTCGTGGCGCCTATCGCGAACGCGCCGCCGCCGATCCGGCACGCTTCCGTGTGCTCGATGCCAGCGCCTCGCCGGCAGCTGTCCTCGCACAAGCCGTGTCCGGCCTCGCGAGCCTGTTCGGGCAGGACGTCGCGTGACGTCGCGGCCGTGGCAGGCGGATGCATGGGCGCGGCTGCAGGCGCGCCGTGAGCGCGATGCGTTGCCGCACGCGCTGCTGCTCGCAGGGCCGGCTGGCTTGGGCAAGCGCGATTTCCTCGCTGATTTCGTCAAGGGCTTGCTATGCCAGCAGCCTACCGACGGCATGCCGTGCGGCACCTGCCGCAGCTGCATGCTCATGGCCGCGGGTACCCACCCCGACGTGGTCGCGCTCAGCTTCGGCTTGCGCAAGGATGGTGGTACGCGCACTGAAATCGTGGTGGATCAGGTCCGCGACCTTTCGCAGCGGCTGGCCATGTCCAGCCAGTTTGGTGGCTGGCAGGTCGCTACGATCGATCCTGCGGATGCGATGAATGCCGCAGCCGCCAACGCGCTGCTGAAAACCCTGGAAGAGCCTACGCCCTCCACGATCCTGGTCCTCGTGGCCGATGAGCCAGCGCGCCTGCCGGCGACGATTCGCAGCCGCTGCCAGCGCATCGATTTCCTCGTACCTTCCCGCGACGTGGCGCTGGACTGGTTGCGCGGGCAGGGTGTGGCCGATGCGCCGGCCGCGCTCGAGGCCGCAGGGGGCAACCCCGGCCTGGCCCGCGACTGGGCGGCCGACGGCGCGCTGAAGCAGCGCATGGAAGTACGCCAGGATCTCAAGGGTCTGGCCGCTGGCCGTGGCGATCCCATGGACGTCGTAAAGCGTTGGCAGGCCACCGATCCCGCGCGCTACGTGTGGTTCGCGGCGCAGGCTGCCACGGACGAGTTGCGCGCCCGGGCTGCCGGGCGCCCGGCACCGCTCGAAAGCCAACTGGACGATGAGTCCCTGGATGCCTGGTACGGCCGCGCCAACCGCGCACGCGATGCACTGCGTGGTCCCTTGCGCACGGACCTGATTTTGCTTGAACTCATCGCCGCCTGGCGTTGACATCGCCTTTTCGCCGGATCCGCCCTAATCGAAGCTCAATCGCGCCCCGGTATCGCCGTGTCCTACGCCCCCACCATCGATGCGTCCACGCGCCTGCTGGTGGTCGCCCCCCATCCTGACGACGAATCCCTCGCCGCCGGCCTGCTGATCCAGCGTTGCCTGGGCATGGGCGGCCGCGTCGACGTGGTGCTCCTGACCGATGGCGACGACAATCCCTGGCCGCAACGCTGGGTCGAAAAACGCCTGTTCATTGGTGCCGCCGGGCGTAAGCGCTGGGGTGCGCGCCGGCGTCTCGAAGTGGCGGCCGCCCTCGGCCGACTGGGCGTCGGCCCGGATCGCCTGCATGCGCTGGGCTGGCACGATATGCAGGTAACCATGCAGCTCCGTCGTCACCACGACACCGCGGTGGGGGCCCTGCGCGGGATCATCGAGCGGGTCCGCCCGACGCTGCTGGTCATTCCCGACCTGGGTGACCGCCACCCGGATCATGGCGCGGCCCATGTGCTATCCCGGCTTTCCCTGCACGCGGCGGGCTCGTCGGCCGAGGTCCTCACCTACATGGTGCATGGCACGGAGGCTAGCGCGCCCGAGGACCTGATCGTCCCGGACCTGGATGGCGAGCGCCAGGCGACCAAGATCGCCGCCGTGCTGGAACACGCGACGCAAATGGCCCTGAGTCGCCAGCGCATGCTCGGCGTGGCCTCACGCCCGGAGCGGTTTGACCGGCCGCCGCCCCCGGTGGCGGGCGATGCCCTGCGTTTGCCCTGGCGCCCGGGCCCCTTCGCTCGAACGCGTCTGCGCGTCTTGCTCGCGGACGGGCAGGGTGCTCGTCACTGGGCCTGGCGGAGCGCACCGCTGGAGCGCGAAGGCAGTGACTGGCTCCTGGCCCTTCGGCCGGTGCCAGGCCCTGCCTTTGTGAAGCTCACGGCCGACCTGTCCACCCCGTGGATCTACGACCGCTACGGCTGGGTATGCCAAGATCCCGAGCCCGTCGGGCTTGTCGCCCGCCCCGTGGGCTAGCTAGGATGGCGGCCAATCAAGGGAATCCAACGCCTCCATGAATGCCACCAGCCCGTCGCCGCGCCAGGGCATCCTGTCGCTGAAAATCAAGGACGTGAATTCCCTGTACATCTCGTACATGCCGTTCCTGAAGACGGGTGGCCTGTTCGCCCCGACGGCCCAGCGCTACAACCTGGGCGACGAGGTGGCGCTGCTGGTGACCCTTATCGACGATAACGAGCGCCTGTCGGTGGCTGGCAAGGTCGTCTGGATCACCCCGGTAGGCGCCCAGGGCAACCGGACGGCGGGTGTGGGCATCCAGTTCAACGAATCGCCCGAGAGCGAAGCGGCCCGGCAGCGCATCGAGGCACTCCTCGTGGGCACCCTGAACTCCGAGCGCCCGACCCAGACGATGTAGCCGGCATGCCGAAAATCCGGCCTTGCACCATGGCGGGGCGGTTTTTCCTTCATTAAGACTTGTCCGCATACCTGCACGCACTGGTACAATAGATCGGTTCCCCAACGTGAGATTGTGGATCTCCGGAGTCGTTGGCGCGCCTGGCGCGTCGTCTCGGATCGAGCCATTTGGATCGATTCGAAAAAAGCTCCGGCGCCCCTAGCCGGACCGCTCGTCCCCGTCGACGGTCACTGATGCGCCCAGCGAGGCGCGGAGGTACGCAGCATCGTGCTCGCCCAATATTGGCCCGTCCTGTTGTTCATAGCCGTGGCCGTCGGCCTAGGCGCCGTCCTGATGGTGCTCGGCATGCTTGCCGGCCCGAAACGGCCCGATGCGGAAAAGCTCTCGCCGTATGAGTGCGGTTTCGAAGCCTTCGAAGACGCGCGCATGAAGTTCGACGTGCGTTATTACCTCATCGCGATTCTCTTCATTATTTTCGACCTCGAAATCGCCTTCCTTTTCCCGTGGGCCGTGGTGTTCGACAAGATCGGACTCATCGCTCTGGTGGAAATGGCACTCTTCCTGGCGCTGCTCGTGGTCGGTTTCGGTTATGTCTGGAAGAAGGGAGCGCTCGAATGGGAGTGATGACCACCATCGACCGGGTGATGCACAACCCGGAACCGCTCAACCTCGTCGACGACATCATCCGTCCGAATGGCGATGCACCGCTGCCGCAGCGCGGCTTTGGCGTCACCAGTGTCGACGCGCTGATGAACTGGGCGCGCACTGGCTCCATGTGGCCGATGACGTTCGGCCTGGCGTGCTGCGCGGTGGAAATGATGCACGCGGGTGCCGCGCGCCTCGATCTCGACCGTTTCGGCGTTGTGTTCCGCCCGAGCCCGCGCCAGTCCGACGTGATGATCGTGGCCGGCACCCTGGTCAACAAGATGGCCCCCGCGCTGCGCAAGGTCTATGACCAGATGCCCGAGCCGAAGTGGGTCATCTCCATGGGTTCGTGCGCCAACGGCGGCGGCTACTACCACTATTCGTATTCGGTCGTTCGCGGCTGTGATCGCATCGTGCCGGTCGACATCTACGTGCCGGGTTGCCCGCCGACGGCCGAAGCGCTGATCCACGGCATCCTGCAATTGCAGAAGAAGATCCGCCGCACTCACACGATCGCGCGCTAACAGGGCCTGCACATGAGCGTTAATAACGAGACCTCGCTGGTCGAACGCCTCGCCGCGCGCTTCGGCGACATGCTGACGGTGAAGGTCGAGCGCAACGAGGTCACCGCCGAGGTCGCCCCGCGCGACCTCATCGCCGTGGCCACCGCGCTGCGTGACGAAGCCGGCTTCCGCTTCACCGTTTTCATCGACATCTGTGGTGTGGATTACCTCAGCTACGGCAAGACCGAATGGGATACCGACACTGCGCAGGGCGAGAGCTTCTCGCGTGGCGTGGAAGGGCAGGCGATGGGTCGCTTCACGTGGGCCGAGCGCCCGCGTCCGGCCGACCTGCCGCGCCGCTTCGCCTCGGTGTACCAGCTGCTGTCGATCGAGCACAACCAGCGCATCCGCCTGCGCAGCTTCTGCGAAGACGATAACTTCCCGGTGGTGCCGTCCGTGACGGGCATCTGGCCGGGCGCTGACTGGTTCGAGCGCGAGTCGTTCGACCTGTACGGCATTATTTACGATGGCCACCCCGACCTTCGCCGCATCCTTACGGATTACGGCTTCGTCGGCCATCCGTTCCGCAAGGATTTCCCGCTCATCGGCAACGTCGAAGTTCGCTACGACGCCGAGCAGAAGCGTGTTGTCTACGAACCGGTTTCGATCGAGCCGCGCGTGCTGGTGCCGCGCACGATCCGCAACGATGCCGACCTCGATCAGGCCAGGGCGGAAGCCGCCGACCGCTGGCGGGAGAATTAAGCCGTGGAAGAAATTCGCAATTACACGATGAACTTCGGGCCGCAGCATCCTGCGGCCCACGGCGTGCTGCGCCTCGTGCTGGAAATGGATGGTGAAACCATCGTCCGCGCCGACCCGCACATCGGCCTGCTGCACCGTGGCACCGAGAAGCTCGCCGAATCGAAGCCGTTCAACCAGTCCATCGGTTACATGGATCGCCTCGACTACGTCTCGATGATGTGCAACGAGCACGCTTACGTGCGCGCCATCGAGAACCTGATGGGTGTGGAAGCGCCGATCCGTGCGCAGTACATCCGCACGATGTTCGACGAGATCACCCGCATCCTGAACCACCTCATGTGGGTCGGTTCGAACGCGCTCGATCTCGGCGCCATGGCGGTGTTCCTTTATGCCTTCCGTGAGCGCGAAGAGCTCATGGACGTTTACGAGGCGGTGTCGGGCGCGCGCATGCACGCTACGTATTACCGCCCCGGCGGCGTGTACCGCGACCTGCCGGAGCAGATGCCGCAGTACCGCGAATCGCCGTGGCACAAGGGCGGCGACCTGAAGCGCCTGAACCAGTGGCGCGAAGGCTCGATGCTGGACTACCTCACGGAGTTCACCAACGACTTCCCGAAGCGCGTGGATGAGTACGAACTGCTGCTCACCAACAACCGTATCTGGAAGCAGCGTACGGTCGGCATCGGTATCGTCTCGCCCGAAAAGGCCCAGGCCTGGGGCATGACCGGCGCCATGCTGCGCGGTTCCGGCATTGCATGGGACCTGCGCAAGAAGCAGCCGTACGCCGCATACGAGCACATGGATTTCGACATCCCGGTAGGCGTCAACGGCGATTGCTACGACCGCTACCTGGTGCGCGTGGAAGAAATGCGCCAGTCGAACCGCATCATCCGCCAGTGCGTGGAGTGGCTTAAGGCCAACCCGGGCCCGGTCATGGTGCAGAACTACAAGGTCGCCCCGCCCAGCCGTGTCGAGATGAAGAACGACATGGAAGCGCTGATCCACCACTTCAAGCTCTTCACCGAGGGCTACGGTGTTCCCGCCGGCGAAACGTACGCCGCCGTGGAAGCGCCGAAGGGTGAATTCGGCTGCTACCTCATGTCCGATGGTGCGAACAAGCCGTTCCGCGTGCACCTGCGCGCGCCGGGCTTCGCCCACCTTTCTTCGATGGACGCGTTCGTGCGTGGCCACATGCTAGCCGACGTCGTCGCGATGATCGGCACCTACGATCTCGTCTTCGGCGAAGTCGACCGCTAAGTCGACGGAGTACACAGAATCATGAAAGCCACCGGTCATTTCGAGCAGGTGAAGGATGTCGATCCTATCGCTGTGCTCAACGATCACACCCGGGAGCATATCGACCACTGGGTCGGCAAGTTCCCGCCGGACCGCAAGCGCTCGGCGCTGATCCAGTCGCTGATGGCCGCCCAGGAGCAGAACCAGGGCTACCTCACCGACGCGCTGATCACCGCCGTCGCCAAGTACCTCGACCTGCCGCCGATCTGGGCGTACGAAGTCGCGAGCTTCTACTCGATGTTCGAGACCTCGCCCGTCGGCCGCAACAACGTCGCCATCTGCACCAATATCTCGTGCTGGTTGAACGGGGCCGAAGGACTCGTGCGCCGTTGCGAGAAGAAGCTGGGCATCAAGACCGGCGAGAGCACCGCCGACGGCCGCATCTACCTCAAGCAGGAAGAGGAATGCCTGGCTGCCTGTGCGGGCGCGCCGATGATGGTCGTCAACGGTCATTACCACGAGAAGCTGACGGCCGAATCGGTCGACGCGATCCTCGACGGTCTTAAGTGAGGTAAGGGCAATGGCTAGCACCACTGGTCCGGTCGGACCCGCACCCCAGGAACACCAGGTCGTCTACACGACCCTGCATTTCGAAAAGCCCTGGTCGCTCGAGAGCTATGAGAAGGTCGACGGCTGGAAGGCATGGCGCAAGATTCTGGCTGAAAAGCCGGATCCGGCCGCGCTGATCGAAGAAATCAAGAAGAGCTCGCTGCGCGGCCGCGGCGGCGCCGGCTTCCCCACCGGCCTGAAGTGGTCGTTCATGCCGCGCACGGCGCCGGGCCAGAAGTACATCCTGTGCAACTCGGATGAATCCGAGCCGGGCACCTGCAAGGATCGTGACATCCTGCGCTTCAATCCGCACTCGGTGCTGGAAGGCCTGGCGATCGCGTGCTACTGCACCGGTTCGACCGTCGCCTATAACTACCTGCGCGGTGAGTTCCACCACGAGCCATTCGAGCACATCGAAGAAGCCCTGAAGGAAGCGTACGCCGCTGGCCTGCTCGGCAAGAACATCGATGGCACCGGCATCGACGTGGACATCTATAACGCCCTCGGCGCTGGCGCGTACATCTGCGGTGAAGAAACCGCGCTGATGGAATCGCTGGAAGGCAAGAAAGGCCAGCCGCGCTTCAAGCCGCCGTTCCCGGCCGGTTTCGGCCTGTACGGCCGCCCGACCACGATCAACAACACCGAGACCTATGCCTCGGTGCCGGCGATCCTGCGCAACGGCGCGGAGTGGTTCCTCAACATCGGCAAGCCCAACAACGGCGGCCCGAAGATCTTCTCGGTCTCCGGCCACGTGAACAACCCGGGCAACTTCGAGATCAAGCTCGGCACGCCGTTCTCCGAACTGCTGGAGATGGCGGGCGGTGTCCGCACCGGCAATAAGCTCAAGGCGGTCATCCCGGGCGGCTCCTCGATGAAGGTGCTGCCGGCCGACAAGATGATGGAATGCACCATGGACTACGACTCGCTGCAGAAGGCGGGTTCGGGTCTGGGTTCGGGCGCCGTCATCGTGATGGATGACAAGACCTGCATGGTCCGCGCCTGCCACCGCATCTCGCGCTTCTACATGGCGGAGTCGTGCGGCCAGTGCACTCCGTGCCGCGAAGGTACCGGCTGGATGTACCGCGTGCTCTCGCGCATCGTCGAAGGCAAGGGTACGCAGGAAGACCTGCACCGCCTGAAGGCCGTCGCCGGCCAGATCGAAGGCCACACCATCTGCGCGTTCGGCGAAGCTGCCGCGTGGCCGGTGCAGGGCTTCCTGTTCCACTTCTGGCACGAATTCGAATACTACGTGCAGCACGGCCGTTCCATCGTGGACGGCCCCGCTGGCACGGCCACCACTGGAGTCGCTGCATGAGTGCGCAGCCCGTAGCCAATGCCGCGCCCGATCTCGTCAATGTCGAGATCGATGGCGTTCCGGTGCAGGTAGCCAAGGGGTCGATGATCATCCAGGCGGCCGACGCCGTCGGCATCGCCATCCCGCGCTTCTGCTACCACCGCAAGCTCCCGATCGCCGCCAACTGCCGCATGTGCCTGGTGGAAATCGAGAAGATGCCGAAGCCGGCACCGGCATGCGCCACGCCGGTAGGCGAGGGCATGAAGGTCTTCACCCGTTCGGACAAGGCACTCAAGTCACAGCGCAACGTGATGGAGTTCCTGCTGATCAACCACCCGCTGGATTGCCCGATCTGCGACCAGGGCGGCGAGTGCGAACTGCAGGACGTCTCGCTCGGCTACGGCCGTTCGGTGTCGCGTTATGTCGAGCGCAAGCGCACGGTAGCCGATGAGAACCTCGGCCCGCTGATCGCGACCGAGATGACCCGCTGCATCCAGTGCACGCGCTGCGTCCGCTTCACCAGCGAGATCGCCGGCACGTACGAGCTGGGTGGCATGAGCCGCGGTGAAAACCTTGAGATCGGTACCTACATCGGCAAGACGATCGAGAGCGAACTGTCGGGCAACATCATCGACGTTTGCCCGGTCGGCGCGCTGACCAACAAGCCGTTCCAGTTCCAGGCCCGCGCCTGGGAGCTGGTCGCCCGCCCGTCGGTGGCTTACCACGACGCGCTGGGTTCGAACCTGTGGCTGCATACCCGCCGCGGCGAAGTGCTGCGCACGGTGCCGCGCGATAACGAATCGATCAACGAGTGCTGGCTCTCCGACCGTGACCGCTACAGCCACCAGGGCCTTTACGCGGCAGATCGCGTCAAGGCACCGATGGTCAAGCGCAACGGCCAGTGGGCGACCACCACGTGGGACGACGCCCTCTCGGTCGCCCGCGAAGCACTGAAGAGTGTGTCCGGTGCCGACCTCGGCATCCTGGTGAACCCGGCGACCACGAACGAGGAGGGCGAGCTGCTCGTCCGTCTGGCGCGTGGCCTGGGCAGCGCCCACGTCGATCACCGCCTGCGTCAGCTGGATTTCGCAGACAACGCCTTTGCCAAGCCGTTCGCTTCGTCGATCGCTTCGCTCGACAAGGTGAAGTCGGCGCTGATCGTGGGTTCCGACCTGCGTTACGAAGTGCCGCTGCTCAACCACCGCATCCGCCAGGCCGCGAAGAAGGGCGCGAAGGTGTTTGCCGTGAACCCGGCGCACTTCAACTTCAACTTCGATCTCGCCGGCGAAGCGGTTGCTCCGCCGCACGAGCTGGTCGCCGAACTGCTGCAGTTCGCCAAGGTGGCTGCCGAGAACGGCGCTGTCGTGCCGGAGTCGATCGCAGGTGTGGTGAACGCTGCCACGACCACCGACGACCACCGTGCTGCGTACACTGAGTTCGCGGTCGAAGGCGCCGTGGTGATCTTCGGCCACGCCGCCGCCAACCACCCGGAAGCCTCGTGGCTGCGTGCCATCGCGCGCTTCATCGCGCAGGCCGCCGGTGCGGCGTTCAACGAAATCCCGGCGGGCGCCAATGCTATTGGCCTTTCCACGGTGGGCGTGCTGCCTACCGCGGGTGGCCTCGATGCCCGCGCCATGCTCGCGCAGCCGCGTAAGGGTTACGTGCTGTACAACGTCGAGCCGCCGTACGATTTCGCCGATGGTGCCCAGGCCCTGCAGGCCATGCACTCGGCGCAGACCGTTGTCGCGTTCGCTGCCTACGCTTCCGACGCCCTGAAGGATTCGGCCGACGTGATCCTGCCGATCGCGCTGACGCCGGAGCTGGAAGGCACGCTGGTGAATGCAGAGGGTACGGCCCAGGCCGTGCTCGCGGGTTCGAAGGCGCCGGGCGAAGCCCGCGAAGGCTGGAAGGTCCTGCGTGCGCTGGGCGGTTCGCTCAACGTCGCCGGCTTCGAGTTCGATGACCTGGCTGGCCTGCGTGATGGCATGGTAGAGCGCACGACGGATGTTCGTCTGGTGCTCGGCCAGCGTGCTCCGGCCGCGACGCTTTCGCGCATCGCTACCGTGCCGGTGTACCGCGGTGATGCCGTACTGCGCCGCGCCGGTGCGCTGAACTCGCATCCGCTGAATCGCCCGGCCGCCATCCGCGTCAGCGCGGACGACGCGGGCAAGCTCGGCCTGGTTGATGGTGGCAACGGCCGCATCGGCGACAGCGTGCTTCCGGTGGTGGTCGATGCCGCGGTGCCTGCCGGTGCCGTGTGGATCGATGCCGCGCTCCCCGAAACCGCGATGCTGCCGCCGTACGGCGCCGCCATCACCCTGAGCAAGGCGTAAACCATGGCCGATCAACTCTTCGACCACCTCTTGCTGCCGGTGCTGTTCATCCTGGCGATCGTCCTGCCGCTCGTTGTTACCGTCGCGCTGTACGTGTGGTGGGAGCGCAAGGTGCTGGGCTGGATGCATGTCCGCATGGGGCCCAACAAGGTCGGCCCCGCCGGCCTGCTGCAGGCCTTTGCCGATGTCGTCAAGCTGCTCATCAAGGAAGTGGTGCTGCCGACCAACGCGAACAAGTTCCTGTACTTCCTGGCACCGATGCTGGCCCTGGTGCCCGCGCTGGCTGCCTGGGCGGTGGTGCCGTTCGCGCCGGGTATCGTGCTCGCCAACGTCAACGCCGGCGTGCTCTACCTGCTGGCCATGACCTCGATGGGCGTGTACGGCATCATCCTCGCCGGTTGGGCATCCAACTCGCGCTACGCCATGCTCGGCGCCATGCGCGCCGCGGCGCAGGTCATCTCGTACGAACTGTCGATGGGCATGTCCATCGTCTGCGTGCTGGTGCTCACCGGTAGCCTGAACCTCACGGCGATCGTCGAGGCGCAGCACGGCGGCCTGCTCAGCTGGTACTGGATCCCGCTGCTGCCGGTGTTCGTCATCTACTTTGTCTCGGGCGTGGCGGAAACCAACCGCGCACCGTTCGACGTGGCGGAAGGCGAATCGGAAATCGTCGCCGGCTTCCACGTGGAGTACTCGGGCTCACCGTTCGCGCTGTTCTTCCTGGCCGAATACGCCAACATGATCCTGGTCGCGTTCCTGACCTCGATCCTGTTCATGGGCGGCTGGATGTCTCCGTTCCCGGAGAGCGTCCCGTTCCTGGGCCACGCCAGCATCCTGTGGCTGTTTGCCAAAGTCTTCTTCTTTGCCTTCCTGTTCCTGTGGTTCCGCGCCAGCTTCCCGCGCTACCGCTATGACCAGATCATGCGCCTCGGCTGGAAGGTCTTCATCCCCATCACCATCGTCTGGGTCCTTGTCGCCGGCTGCATGAAGTATTTCGGCTGGGTCCACATTGGCACGGGAGCCTAAAGAACCATGTCCCGCGTAACCCATTATTTCAAGAGCCTCCTGCTCCTCGAGCTGTTCAAGGGCATGGGCCTGACCATGCGCTACATGTTCAGCCCGAAGTACACGATGCGCTATCCGTTCGAGCACATCCCGAAGTCGAACCGCTTCCGCGGCCTGCACGCCCTGCGCCGTTACGCCAACGGTGAAGAGCGCTGCATCGCCTGCAAGCTGTGCGAGGCGGTATGCCCGGCACTCGCGATCACTATCGACTCGGCACCGCGCCCGGAAGATGGCCAGCGTCGCACCACGCGCTACGACATCGACCTGTTCAAGTGCATCTTTTGCGGCTTCTGCGAAGAGAGCTGCCCGGTCGATTCCATCGTGGAGACCCACGTGCACGAGTACCACATGGAACATCGCGGCGAGAACGTGGTGACCAAGGGCCAGCTGCTGGCCATTGGCGACCGCTTCGAGCAGGACATCGCTGCTGCCCGCGCCCAGGACGCGGCTTACCGCTAAGGGGCCGGGACATACGATGAATAACGATCTGCTTCAACTCATCTGTTTTTACCTCTTCGCGGGCGTGGCGGTTATCGCCGGCCTGATGGTTATCACCGTGCGCAACTCGGTGCATGCCGTGCTGTCGCTGGTCCTGACCTTCTTCAGCATGGCCTGCGTCTGGCTGCTGGCCGAAGCGGAGTTCCTCGCCATCGCGCTGGTCGTCGTTTACGTCGGCGCAGTGATGGTGCTGTTCCTGTTCGTGGTCATGATGCTGGACATCAAGCAGGAGGTCGTCCGCGAGGGCTTCATCCGCTACCTGCCGGTGGGCATCATCGTTGCCCTGGTCATGCTGGTTGAAATGCTGGCGATGATCGGCGTGAAGTCCATGCACGCCCATACGCTTGGCCCGAACCCGGCCGGTAACTCGAATGTCGCGTGGCTGGGCCAGGCCCTGTACACCGACTTCCTGCTGCCGTTCGAAATCGCCGCGCTGATCCTCACCGTGGGTGTGGTGGCCGCCGTGGCCCTGACCCTGCGCCAGCGCCTTGGCGTGCGTCACCAGTCGGCGGCCGAGCAGGTGTCTGTCCAGGCGACTGACCGCGTGCGTGTCGTGAAGATGGCCCCGAGCCAGGTGGCTTCGGTACTGCCGCCGCCGGCACCCCCGGCTGCCGATCCGACGCAGGAGAACACCAAGTGATCACGCTTTCCCATTACATCGTGCTCGGCGCGATCCTGTTCTGCATCGCGGTCGCTGGCCTGTTCATCAACCGCAAGAACGTGATCGTGCTGCTCATGGCGATCGAGCTTATGCTCCTCGCGGTGAACACCAACTTCGTGGCCTTCTCGCGCTTCTTCGGCGATGTGTCGGGCCAGGTGTTCGTGTTCTTCATCCTCACCGTGGCTGCGGCGGAATCCGCCATCGGCCTGGCGATCCTGGTCCTGCTGTTCCGTAACCGGAGCACGATCAATGTCGCCGAAATCGACAGCATGAAGGGTTGATCCGATGAGTCTCTCGCTTGCAATCCTGCTTACGATCGCACTGGCCCCGTTGGCCGGCGCGATCCTGGCGGGCCTCTTCGGCAAGGTGATCGGCAGGGCGGGGGCGCACAGCGCCACCATCCTCGGCGTCGCCATTGCCTGCGGCCTGTCGTTCTACGTGCTCTACCAGCTGGTGTGGGGCGGGGCGGATAACTTCAACCAGGATGTCTACACCTGGTTCGAGATCGGCCGCTTCCACGCTTCCGTCGGCTTCATGGTCGATCGTCTCACCGCCATGATGATGGTGGTGGTCACGTTCGTGTCGCTGCTGGTGCACCTGTACACCATCGGCTACATGGCGGAAGACCCGGGCTACCAGCGCTTCTTCAGCTACATCTCTCTCTTCACCTTCTCGATGTTGATGCTCGTCATGAGCAACAACTTCATGCAGCTGTTCTTCGGCTGGGAAGCGGTGGGCCTGGTGTCGTACCTGCTGATCGGCTTCTGGTACAAGCGCCCGACCGCGATCTTCGCGAATCTCAAGGCCTTCCTGGTCAACCGCGTGGGTGACTTCGGTTTCCTGCTCGGCATCGCCGCGATCCTGTACTTCCTGGGCACCCTGGATTACCAGACCGCGTTCGACCACGCGCCCGACCTGGTCGGCAAGACCCTGCAGATCACCCAGAACCATGCGTGGGATGCAGCTACCGTGATTGGCATCCTGCTGTTCATCGGTGCCATGGGTAAGTCGGCCCAGGTGCCGCTGCACGTGTGGCTGCCCGATTCGATGGAAGGCCCGACCCCCATCTCGGCGCTGATCCACGCGGCCACCATGGTGACCGCGGGTATCTTCATGGTCGCGCGCATGTCGCCGATCTTCGAGCTGTCGGACGCCGCGCTGTCGTTCATCCTCGTCATTGGTTCGACCACCGCCTTCTTCACGGGCCTCATCGGTATCGTGCAGAACGACATCAAGCGCGTCATCGCGTACTCCACGCTCTCGCAGCTGGGTTACATGACCGTCGCGCTCGGCGTCTCCGCGTACAGCGGTGCCGTGTTCCACCTTATGACCCACGCCTTCTTCAAGGCCTTGCTGTTCCTCGGCGCCGGTTCGGTCATCATGGGCATGCACCATGAGCAGGACATGCGCTACATGGGCGGCCTGCGCAAGTACATGCCGATCACCTGGATCACCATGTGGATCGGTTCGCTCGCCCTGGCCGGTACGCCGTTCTTCTCGGGTTTCTATTCGAAGGACGCGATCATCGAGGCGGTGGGTGAGTCGCATCGCTGGGGTGCCTCGTACGCTTACTTCTGCGTGCTGGGCGGCGTGTTCGTGACCTCGTTCTACAGCTTCCGCCTCCTGTACATGACCTTCCATGGCAAGGAGCGCTTCACGGTGGAGCACAAGGCGCATGGCCACCACGGCCACGATGCCCATGCCGACCACCACGACGACGCACACCACGATGACGATCATGGCCACGGCACGCCGGGCGTGCTGGAGCATGCGCCGCACGAGTCGCCGTGGGTGGTGACGGTGCCGCTGGTCTTGCTGGCGATCCCGTCGATCCTGATCGGCCTGTTCACCGTGAAGCCGATGCTCTACGGCAACTGGTTCGGCAAGGCGATCCACGTCAACGAAGAAAACAACGTGCTGGGCGAACTCGCGCATGAGTTCCACGGCGCGGTGGCGGCTGGCCTGCATGGCTTCATCGCCTGGCCGTTCCTGATCGCGCTGGCCGGTTTCATCTCGGCCACGTACATCTACCTCTTCAACCCGTCCGTCGCCGACAAGGCGAAGAGCGCGCTGAAGCCGCTGTACAACCTGCTTGACCATAAGTACTGGATCGACGAACTGTACTTCGCGGTGTTCGCGAAGGGCGGCGTCAAGCTGGGCGAAGGCCTTTCGAAGGTGGGCGACCAGGCCCTCATCGATGGCGCTATCGTCAACGGCTCGGCCGGCCTCGTGCAGCGCATCGCCGGCGGCGCACGCCGCCTGCAGTCCGGATTCCTCTTCCATTACGCGTTCGCCATGATCCTCGGCCTTATCCTGCTCCTGGGCGGGTACTGGCTGATCGGGCAATAAGGGAAACGAGCTATATGTCGAATCACTTGCTCAGCCTGCTGATCTGGCTTCCGATCGTCGGCGCCATCCCGGTGCTGCTGGCCGGTTCCGGTCGCCCAGGCCTCGCCCGCTGGATCTCGCTGCTGGTCGCGGTTGCCACCTTCGCCGCCAGCCTTGCCCTCCTGCCTGCCTACGATGCCGTTAGCGGCACCATGCAGCTCACGGAATCCTTCAGCTGGATCCCGTCGCTTGGCATCAACTACTCGCTAGCGGTCGACGGCATTTCCGTCGCGCTGATCATCCTCACTACGTTTACCCAGATCCTCGTGATCGTGGGTGCGTGGGAAGTGATCCAGAACAAGCCGCACCAGTACATGGCCGCCATGCTCGTCCTCGAGGGCTGCATGGTTGGCGTGTTCTGCGCGACGGACGCGTTGCTGTTCTACGTGTTCTTCGAAGCCATGCTGATCCCGATGTTCGTCATCATCGGTATCTGGGGTGGCCCGCGCCGCGTCTACGCCACGCTGAAGTTCTTCATCTACACGTTCTTCGGCTCGATCTTCATGCTGATCGGCCTGATCTACCTGTATCACAAGACCGGCGGCAGCTTCGCGCTGGCCGATATGGCCAAGGTGCACCTGACCCTGACGGAGCAGAGCTGGCTGTTCTTCGCCTTCCTGCTGGGCTTCGCCATCAAGGTCCCGATGGTGCCGGTGCACACCTGGCTGCCGGATGCCCACGTGGAAGCGCCTACCGGCGGTTCGGTGGTGCTGGCGGCGGTCATGCTGAAGATCGGTGGCTACGGTTTCCTGCGCTTCTCGCTGCCGATCGTGCCGGATGCGTCCGAGCACTTCGCCGGCCTGATCATCGTTCTCTCACTGATCGCGGTCTGCTACATCGGTTACGTGGCCCTGGTGCAGGGCGACATGAAGAAGCTGGTGGCGTATTCGTCCATCGCGCACATGGGTTTCGTCACCCTGGGCATCTTCATTGCCTTCATGCTCGTGCGCGACTTCAATAACCCGGATGCTGCCCGCCTTGGCATGCAGGGTGCGATGGTGCAGATGATTTCGCACGGTTTCATCTCCGGTGCGATGTTTAGCTGCATCGGCGTGCTCTATGACCGCCTGCACTCGCGCCAGATCAAGGACTACGGCGGCGTCATCAACGTGATGCCGATCTTCGCCCCGTTCTACGTGCTGTTCGCCATGGCCAACAGCGGCTTGCCGGGCACCAGCGGTTTCGTCGGCGAGTTCATGGTCATCCTGGCCGCGTTCAGTGCCAACCCGTGGATCGCGCTGTTTGCCGCCTTCACGCTGATCATCGGTGCGGCTTACACGCTGTGGATGGTGAAGCGCGTGCTGTGGGGCGACATCACCAATCCGCACGTGAAGGAACTGACCGACGTCAACGGCCGCGAGATCTTCATGCTCTCCGCGTTTGCTGCCGGCGTGCTGGTCTTCGGCATCTGGCCGGAGCCGCTGGTCCACCTCATGGATGCGTCGGTCGCTCGCCTGGTCGAGCAGCTGGCCATTACGAAAGTCTGAGCGGGAATTAGTCCATGCCTGGTATCAATGACATCCTTATCCTGCTCCCCGAGGTTTACCTCACGGTCGCGGCGTGCGTCCTGCTTATGCTGGACGCCTTCCTGAAGCCGGACCAGAAGGGCGCGGTGCACTGGCTTTCGGTGCTGGTGCTGCTGGTCGGCGCCTACCTGGTCGTGAGTGGCCAGCCCGATGGCAGCGTGACCGCGTTCAGCGGCATGTTTGTCCGTGACGGTGTCGCGGAAGTCCTGAAGGTGTTCTCGCTGCTGATCACCGCGGTGATCTTCATCTATGCGCGTCCGTACCTGAAGGAGCGGGCCATCCCGTTCGGTGAGTTCTATACGCTCACCATCTTCGCCACCATCGGCATCATGTTCCTGGTGTCGGCCGGCAGCCTCGTGACCGTGTACCTCGGCCTCGAACTGCTCACGCTGTCGTCGTACGCACTGGTCGCGCTCAACCGCGATTCGCGCCTGTCCTCGGAAGCGGCGATCAAGTACTTCGTGCTGGGCGCGCTGGCCTCGGGCATGCTGCTCTACGGCATGTCCATGGTTTACGGTGCTACGCATAGCCTCGACCTGCATGCGATCCATGCGGCCATCGTCGGTACGGAGTGGCATACGCTGCTGCTGTTCGGCCTGGTGTTCATGATCGTCGGCATCGGCTTCAAGCTCGGCGCCGCGCCGTTCCACATGTGGATCCCGGACGTGTACCAGGGTTCGCCGACCGCTGTGACCATCTTCATCGGCTCGGCGCAGAAGCTCGCTGCGTTCGGCATGGCTTACCGCCTGCTGTCGACCGGCATGGGCGACATCGCCGGTGGCACGGCGGGTCTCGCTGCGCAGTGGCAGCTGATGCTCGCCGTGCTGGCGGTGCTCTCGCTGGCGATCGGTAACCTCGTCGCCATCGTGCAGACCAACCTGAAGCGCCTGCTGGCCTATTCGACCATTTCGCACATGGGCTACCTGCTGCTCGGCCTTGTCAACGCGGGTCCGGAAGGCTACTCGGCCTCCATGTTCTATGCGATCAGCTACGCGCTCACCAGCGCCGCGGCCTTCGGCATGATCCTGGTGCTGTCGCGTGCTGGCTTCGAGTGCGAAGAGATCGACGACCTGAAGGGTCTCAACCAGCGTTCGCCGTGGTTCGCCTTCATGATGCTGCTGGTGATGTTCTCGCTGGCTGGCGTGCCGCCGCTGTTCGGCTTCTTCGGCAAGCTGCTCGTGCTGAAGGCGGCGATGGATGCCGGTTACATGTGGCTCGCACTCGCGGGCGCGGTGTTCGCGATCATCGGCTTGTACTACTACCTGCGCGTCGTAAAGGTCATGTACTTCGATGCGCCGAACGAAGGCACCGATGTGCGTGCCACGTCGGATGTGTCGTCGCGCTGGGTGCTGTCGATCAATGCGATCGCACTGCTGGTGCTTGGCTTTGCGTGGTCGCCGCTGTTCGCCTGGTGCCAGAGGGCGTTCGGCGTCTGACGACGTTTTTGCAGCCCTTTCTTCACGAATATGTAAGAAAGGGCTTGCAAGAACCTCGCCACATCGCTATACTTTTTTTCTCTGATGCGGGGTGGAGCAGTCTGGCAGCTCGTCGGGCTCATAACCCGAAGGTCGTAGGTTCGAATCCTACCCCCGCTACCAGTTTTACTAAAAAGGCGCTGACTCTGGTCAGCGCCTTTTTTCTTGTTGGACTACACGGATTGTCGTCCACGGCTGACATCTTTGCCGAGCGCCACTGGGTACATTGAGCTCCCTTCCTCAACGGAGCTACTTCCATGGCTGTCGTCACCAGCGTGTCCGCTGCGCCCGCGCAGGTTAGCGTTGACATGCTCCTGGGTATCGCATCGTCCATCGCCAGGCTGGACGCGAAGTTCGATGTCGTCAACGCGAGGTTCGATGCGGTCGACGTCAAGTTTGCCGCGGTCCAGGTCTCCATCGCCGAGCTGAAGTTGAACGTGGCCAGCGTCGAGGGCGATGTCCGGAAGCTGTTCGACTGGAAGCAGCGGCTGTGGGGCATGCTGGTGCTTATCAGTCTCGTGACCGCGCTTGCTCCCTCCGCGTGGCACGCTCTGGCAGAGGGGCTCTCGCGCGTGGGCCACGCCCCGGGCGCGCTATCGGCCCCAGAGTAAATTCGCTGTCATGTACGGGCATCCTGCTTGACTCACCCGTGCCTTTACCGTTTATAGGGACTCCAACGCCGAAAGGATTCCCATGCGTATTTCGTATGCTGTTGTGGTGGGTTGGCTAAGCCTGGCGCCTGTCAGCGCGTTCGCGGCGGATACCTGGATGACCGTGATGCTGGACGGCCAGAAGGTGGGCAGGGCGCACATCCAGCGCGACGTGCAAGGCGATCAGGTCATCACGATGCAGTCGCTCGACCTGCGCCTTAATCGCTTCAAGACGCCCCTCGTAACACATAGCGAAGCGCGCCTCGTAGAGACCGTTGATGGCGCACCGCTGTCGTTTTCGACGAAGTCCGGCCAGGGCGACGCGATGATCGAGATCGACGCCCAACCGCATGGCGACCAGGTATTCCAGGTTTCCACTCGTATGGCGGAAAAGAACACGGTAACGCTGCTGAAATGGCCTGAAGGCGCGACACTGGCAGAGGGCCAGCGCCTTGCCCTCGTAGCGCGCGGCTTCCGTCCGGGTACGGCTTACACGCTGCGCATGTTCCAGCCGGATCGGCAGCAGGTAGCCAGCCTGGAGGTCACGGTCGCTGGCGACGAGATGGTCGACCTCCCGGGTGGGAAAGAACGTTTGCATCACTTGCGCGAAGAGCTCAAGGGATCGAGTGGCTCGCAGTGGACGGACATCTGGGTCGACGACGCCGGTTTCATTCGCCGCTCGATCGCTCCCATGCTTGCCTACCACCTTGAAATGGTCGCTTGTGATCAAGCCTGCGCCATGGCGCCCGACCAGGATGTCGATGTGCTGCGAACCGCTATGTCGCAATCGCCGCGACTGATACCTGGTGCGCTTCGCATCGCGCCTATCCGGTATCGCATTTCCGTGAAGGGTAACCACCCTGCGCCGTTTATCGAAACCGATGAGCAGCATGTCAGTGATATCGCGCCGGGCGTCTACCAGGTGGACGTGGGCCGGCCATTACCGCACGGCGATGAAGAGGGGCCGACCAGCCAGGACACCGAGGCCAACGCGTGGGTGCAGTCCGACGCGCCGGCGATCCACGATGCGGCACTTGTCATCGTCGGCAACGCGAGGTCAGACAGGGCGCGTATCCGTTTGTTGCGTAGCTATCTCACCGACCATATCGACACCAAGGGCATGGATATTGGGTACGCGACGGCGCTGGATACGCTGCAGAGCCTCAAGGGCGATTGCACCGAGCACGCCGTGCTGCTCACCGCGTTTGCGCGTTCCCTCGGTATTCCGGCGCGCGTGGTGACCGGGCTGGTATACGTCGATCGGTTCGCTGGCGCGAACCGTGTCTTCATCCCGCATGCCTGGGCGCAGGTCTGGTTGAACGGCCGGTGGGAGAGCTTCGATTCCGCGCAGGGTCGCTATGACTCAACGCATATCGCCCTTGGCGTAGGTGATGGCGCACCCTGGCATTTCTTCGATGCCATGGCGGTATTGGGCTCGATTCACATCGAACGCGCTACGCCGACATCGCAGATGATGGATATGCCTCCGGAGTCGGTGCGCCCCGATATCCAGCCGTCACCCTCTGTCATGCCGAATCCCAGCAATTCGTCGCGCCGCTAACGCGGTGCGCCGCAGCGGTGAGGTGCGCGAGGCTTGACATGCCTGCTGTCCGTGCGCTTTATAAGCCACTGGGCCGCGGAGCGATTCTCGTGCGTACACTGCAAGCGTTCATGGTTGGCTTGCTCTGCCTTGCTTCCGCTTATGCAGAGGCCCAGGACGTGTGGATGACCGTGACGCTCGACGGGCACAAGGTCGGCAAGATGCACGTCACTCGCGAGGTAACGGATAGTGGTATCGCGACCGCGCAAGTGCTGGATGTGCACCTCAACCGCATGGGGGCGCCCGCGCTCATGCGTGCGAACCTTGGCGCGGTCGAATCGCCCAGTGGCGCACCTCTCGGTTTCTCGTCAACAGGCGGCCAGGCATCCGCAGGTGCCGAAGTGAAAGCTACTCGACGAGACGATGGCGTGTTCCAGCTCGAGGACACCACCCGCGGCGAATCGAAGATCACCTTGTTGCAGTGGCCCGACGGCGCGCTGCTCTCGGAAGGACAGCGCCTTACGACGGTAAGTCATGGTTACCGTGCCGGCACGACCTACCGATTGCGTGTCTTTGAGCCGTCGCGGCAACAGGTTGCTGATGTTGATGTGACGGTGGTCGGCGATGAATGGGTCGTCCTTCCTGGCGGGAGGGAGCGGTTGCACCACCTCAAGCAGGTGCTCGCGGGAAGTGAAAGCACCCAGTCGAGCGAGTCGTGGGTGGATGATGCAGGTACCGTT
Source organism: Luteibacter sp. (assembly GCF_036500425.1). Classification (GTDB taxonomy): domain Bacteria; phylum Pseudomonadota; class Gammaproteobacteria; order Xanthomonadales; family Rhodanobacteraceae; genus Luteibacter. The sequence goes on along the minus strand of NZ_DASYCB010000034.1, from coordinate 17,088 downwards.
CGCCGCTCGATTTCTCCGTTGCTGGGCTTTCGGATCGAAATGGCCGCGTGCGACGAGGCATGCGCCAATGCACCCAATGAGCATATCGATATCCTCCGCGCGGCGATGATCGACTCTCCGCGCGCCTTGCCTGCCGCCTTGCGGACGGCGCCCATACGGTATCTGGTCGTGGTGCGTGGCGATCGTGCCAGTCCCTTCATCAGCACGGACGAGCAGCAGGTGACCGATCTGGGCAACGGGCAATATCAGATCGATACCAGCTATGCCCAGCCCTATGTCGATGAGAGCCGGCCGACGAGGGACGATACGGCTGCAAACGCATGGGTCCAGTCCGACGCACCCGAGGTCCACGCGATGGCGTTAAAAGTCGTCGGGAATGCGAGCAACAACCTGCAACGAATGCGTCGGCTTCGTGCTTTCCTAACCGACTACATCGACGCGAAAACCCTTGATGTCGATTACGCCTCAGCGCTGGAGACTCTGCAAAGTCGCCGCGGCGACTGCACCGAGCATGCCGTGCTTCTGGCCGCCTTGGCCCGATCGCTGCACATTCCCACGCGCGTGGTCTCCGGGCTGGTCTATGTCGACCGATACGCGGATGCGGAGCGCGTATTCATCCCGCACATGTGGGTGCAGGCCTGGCTGGATGGGCACTGGGTTAGTTTTGATTCGGCACAGGGGCGTTACGACACCACACACATCGCCCTGGCTGCGGGCGACGGTGATCCCCGGAGCTTCTTCGCGGCCAAGATGACCCTTGGTTCCATCGATATCCTACGTGCCGTGCCTGTACCGGCCGTCATGGATGCGCGTACGCGCGGCCTTTCGCGGCCCGACATGGCGCGAGACGCGGTCAGCACCCTGGCGCCGCCTGGTGCCGGTACGGGACACTAAGCGCAGGCAAACCAGGAAGCAAGATCAGTCATGCGCGCCATGGCCTTGGCCGTTACGCTTTACCCATGACTGACGACCGCTTCCGCCATGTGCTCGGTTACATAGACAGCCATCTGGACGATGTCCTTTCTCTGGATGTGCTGGCCGTGCAAGCTGCCTATTCGCCGTTTCACTTCCACCGCCGCTTTTCTGCGCTAACCGGCATGGGTGTGCATCGCTATGTGCAGCTTTCGCGCTTCAAGCGTGCCGCGTGGCAGGCGGCGTTCCGGCCGGATGTATCGGTCATGCAGATGGCCTTGGATGCCGGGTATGAAAGTCCGGAGGCCTTCTCGCGTGCCTTTCGGCAGCGGCTGGGCCAATCGCCGTCGGCGTTTCGCGAGCAACCGGACTGGGCACGCTGGGCGCGCGCCTGGCAGGACCTGGACCTGGTCAGGAGATTTGCTATGCCGCCAACGCACCAGCTGGGCGACGTTCGCCTTGTCGATTTTCCTGAGACGCCCGTGGCATGCCTGTCGCACGTGGGGCCGCCGGAGCAGATGGGTGAAACGATTCGCCGTTTCATCATGTGGCGTAAAGACCGCCAGTTGCCGCCTGCCAGGGCGGCCACCTGGAATCTCGTCTACGACGATCCCGACGAAACGCCGGCAGACGCCTACCGAATGGATATCTGCTGTACCTGTACCGAGGTCCCGCCCAACGAGCAGGGCGTTGTCGCGGCGCGGATCGATGGGGGGCGTTGTGCCGTCCTGCGACACACGGGATCCGACGCGCAACTTGTCGACAGCGTGCGCTTTCTCTACGGCGAATGGCTGAGCACCAGCGGGGAGACGCCTCGCGACGCGCCATTGTTCTTCCAGCGGATCACCTTCTTTCCTGATGTGCCTGAGCATGAGGCGATCACGGATATCTATTTGCCGCTTGGGGGCGGTGACTAGATAGCGCCCGGAAGCCTGGTTGCCCATCCAGACGACCGCTGCTTCAGGGGAGTGGCGCAATAACTTGCGCATACGTCACCACCTACGGATTTCACTGCGCGCAACATCCTTCTCGCCTTCACGAAATTTGCACGACATTCGTCACAGGAAAACGGCCACTGTAAACCGACACGATCTAAGTGAAAGGTTGGCGAAAGTTCTGGAACCGCTTGCTCGTTGGATGGGGGAGAACAAGGCGGGGAGGCTGGGGAGTCGCAATTTCCTGCGCTGAGCCGCTGGCAGTGACAACGCCGCCACGCAATGTGTGCGGCATTCCTACGGGCAAACGAAGGAACACAACTTAATGAAGATCGATGCGTTTCGCGTTACACGAAAGACGGCATTGACAGTCGCGATCACTCTCGCGATGACATCTTTGGGGAGCCACGCGCAGGACGCGTGGGTGTCTACGAATACCCAGGCCGCCCTGTTGCCTGCGGCCACCACGCAGGTTCTCGCTGTCAGCAGCACCGCCGCCACCCCTGTCGCCGCAGGGTACAGGCTCAACATGACCGGTCAGCCTTCGATCGAAGGGGCAGCGGTTACTGCGATGGCGGCCGACCATCCGATGCACGTCGTTATCAGCATGAAGCTGCGCAACCCGGACCAGCTGCAGACCTTCCTGCACAACGTCACCACGCCGGGTAACGCCGCCTTCGGCAAGTTCCTCTCGCCTGACCAGTTCAAGGCGCAGTACGGGCCGACCCAGGCGCAGGTCGATGCCGTGGTTGCTCACCTGAAGCAATCCGGCTTCACGAACATCGAAGTGACGCCGAACAACCTGCTGATCTCGGCGGACGGTAACGCCAACGCAGCCACCACGGGCTTCCACACCTCGATCAAGCGGTTTGAGCAGGGTGGTCGCGAGTTCTTCGCCAATGATGCTCCGGCGCTCGTGCCGGCCGCGCTCGGCGAATCGGTCAATGCGGTGCTTGGCCTGCAGAACGTTAGTGTGAAGCACACACTGCACCACGTGTACCACCCTGAGCGCGTCACCGTGCCGGGCCCCGCATCGAGCACGCAGGCAGCGGCCGCGGTCGCGGCTCACCATCCGCAGGACTTCGCCGCGATCTATGGCGGCAGCAGCATTCCCGCGGCGACGAATACCGCGGTAGGTATCATCACCTGGGGTTCGATCACGCAGACCGTGACTGACCTCAACAGCTTTACCTCCAGCGCCGGGCTCGGCACCGTCAACAGCACGATCACCAAGGTCGGCAGCGGTACCTTCGCCAACGATCCGGATTCCAATGGTGAGTGGTCGCTGGACAGCCAGGACATCGTCGGTATCGCCGGCGGCGTGAAGCAGCTGATTTTCTACACCTCGGCCAACGGTAACTCGAGCTCGTCGGGTATTACCGATGCGGGCATCACGGCGACCTACAACAAGGCGGTCACCGACAACATCGCCAAGCTGATCAACGTGTCGCTCGGCGAAGATGAAACCGCGGCGCAGCAGTCCGGTACGCAGGCTGCGGATGATGCGATCTTCCAGCAGGCGGTCGCCCAGGGCCAGATCTTCTCGATCGCCTCCGGCGATGCCGGTGTGTATCAGTGGTCGACGGATCCCACGTCCGGTTCGCCGGGTTATGTGGCCAATTCGGCGGGCACCGTGAAGATCGACCTGACCCACTACTCGGTCAGCGAGCCGGCCAGCTCGCCGTACGTCATCCAGGTCGGCGGCACGCAGCTGTCGACGAGCGGCACGACATGGTCAGGTGAAACCGTGTGGAACGAAGGTCTCTCGGCCATCGCGCCGAGCCAGGGCGACAACAACCAGCGCCTGTGGGCAACCGGTGGTGGCACGAGCCTATACGAGGCTGCACCGTCGTGGCAGTCGTCGGTCTCCAGCAGCACCAAGCGCGTGGGTCCGGATGTGTCCTTTGACGCGGCGTCCTCGTCTGGTGCGCTGATCGTCGTCAACGGCTCCACCGAGCAGGTAGGTGGTACGTCGCTGGCCTCGCCGTTGTTCGTCGGCGCCTTTGCGCGTATCGAATCGGCGAATGCGAACGCCATTGGCTTCCCGGCCTCGAAGTTCTACGCCGCGTTCCCGACGCAGACGTCGCTTCTGCATGACGTAACCTCGGGCAACAACGGCTACCAGAACCACGGCTATACCGCGGCTACTGGCTTCGATGAAGCCACCGGCTTCGGTAGCTTCGATATCGGCAAGCTCAATACGTATGCGCAGGCTAACTGGGTCAGCGGTGGTGGTACGACCAATGCACCGCCGGTGGCGAACTTCAGCGTCGCAACCAGCGGGCTGACGGCGACCTTCACCGATAGCTCCACCGATAGCGATGGCAGCATCGCCTCGCATGCGTGGACCTTCGGCGATGGCGGCACGTCTACGGCGAGCAGCCCGAGCCACACGTATACGGCGGCCGGCACCTATAGCGTCAGCGAAACGGTGACCGATAACGCCGGGGCGACCAACACCAAGACCTCGTCGGTCACGGTGACCTCCTCGGGTGGCGGCGGTGGCAATGTGCTGCAGAACGGAGTGGCCGTTACGGGCCTCTCGGCTGCCAAGAACGCCAAGCTCAACTACACGGTGGTGGTGCCCGCGGGTGCGACGAACCTGAAGATCGCGATCTCGGGTGGTTCGGGTGATGCGGATCTGTACGTGAAGTTCGGCTCGGCGCCGACGACATCGAGCTACGACTGCCGCCCGTATGTCACGGGTAACACGGAATCGTGCACGGCGGCCTCGCCGCAGACCGGCACGTATTACGTGATGCTCAATGCGTACGCTGCGTTTTCGGGCGTGACGTTGAAGGCGACCTGGACCAACTAAGTGCGCGTGTGAAACGTTGCCCGCCCCGCATGGGGCGGGCAACTTCGGTCAGGGTGACGACCAGTGGTAGGTCTTGATCACCTTGCCGTCGCCGTCGAGATCCACGGTCCAGGCTTCGATGTCGGGGAGCAGTGGGTGGATCCACCACAGGCGTCGAACACAGGGAGCCTTGCAGCGGCTGTCGGCCGTGGTGAAGGCCCTGCCTGCGCCAGGATCAGGGCTGGTAGCGACCTCAACGCCGGGCGTGAACCAGAACGACGAGACTACGCTCTGTTCCGACGCGCCCAGCCGTATTTCCTCTTGCACGCGCCCTTGGTAATGGGTGATCGCGATGGCGGCAAGGATATATGTGGCCAGCAGTCCCGCTATGGCCTGGACGAGGCGTACGCCGATGATTCGTGTCGATGCTCGCATCTCACGCCGCTCCGTTAGGAGTTGCGTCTTTGCGTTCTTCGGGCTTTGGCGTCTGATCTGGATCCTTCGTATCCCTCTTGATCATGTTGCTGGCCGCCATGTCCTGGGCCGGGGTAGTACTGATGACGCTGACCACCTGGTCGCGGCCGTCGGGATCGATGTTGTTGTAGGGGCTGTTGCCGGCGTACTGGTAACGATTGAACCGATCCAGGTTGGCAGGAACAGTGGGCAGTGGGTCCATGCTGAGGAATCGGCCCAGCGCCGAGTCGTAGTACCTCGCCTGCTTATAGATAAGCTGCGATTCGCTGTCGTCCACATGCCCTGTATAGCCTGGGCCGTTCGTTTGATCCGACGCAACCTGCTTTCCGAACGGGCTCCGCTCGGGATTCGATTTCTGGTTGCCGGACGCATCAGTCGTCATGAGGACGGTGCCTTGCGGGTCCGTGTAGTAGTACGTGACTTCCTTTGAGAGCGCCTGGCCTGCGAACAGGGCGAGCCATGCCCGCCGAGCCAACGCCTGTTCTATATATTTCCCCGGCCCTAGTTTAGTCACATTACTGAGAAAATGCGGTACCCGTGGAAAAGCCGCGAGCGAATCTCGGACGGCCTTGTAGCCTATAACGCTGAGATGGCGCGAAATGTCCGGAGTGGGGCAGTTCTGGGCCTGTTAAGCGGAGGTCCTGGGGTGCAGACTTTGTCCTGCCCACCCCACCCAGGATCTGAAATGGCTTCCGACACCGCGCTTATCGTCATCGACGTCCAGGAATCGTTCCGACACCGGCCGTACTGGCGGGAAGAGGGCGTATCCGGATACATCGCTCGCCAGCAGGCCCTGATCGATGGCGCGATGGCCCAGGGCATCCCGGTGGTCCGGATCTTCCATGTGGAAGACGAGGGGGCGTTCTCTGAAGCGTCAGGCTACGTCACGACGCTTGCGCCGCTGCGTATCGACCCCGCCGTGACGTTCCGCAAGCGTCGGCACTCTGCGTTGGTGGGTTCAGGCCTGGATGTCTGGCTTACCGAGCACGGTATCCGCCGGCTCATCATTTCAGGCATCCGCACCGAGCAGTGCTGCGAGACCACGACGCGGCATGCCTCGGATCTTGGCTACGAGGTGGACTACGTGGGCGAGGCAACGCTGACCTTCCCGATGACGGACGTCACGAGGCGCGAATGGAGCGCGGATGAAATCCGTGCCCGGACCGAGCTGGTGCTCGCCGATCGCTTCGCCCGCATCGCTACTGTCGAGGAAGCCCTCGCGTCTGGCCTGGGCAAGGCAGCGTAGTGACGACGATCCTGCCCGTATGCGTCGTGGTGCCGCCGAGGGTGCTCCTGTTGGATCTCGCTGGCCCGGTGGAAGTGTTGCGCAAGGCGAACCTCCTGCAGGCCGAGGTTCGCTTTGAGGTTAGCTTCGTCGGGCCACGCCGTAGGGTAGGAAGCTCCATTGGTCTGGGTGTCGACGGGATCGCGCCCCTGCCTGCGCGAATCGAGGCCGGCAACATGCTGGTGGTTCCGGGGTCCGCCGACGTGCCTCTTGGCGACCGCCGTGCCACGGCGGACGACGACACGGCCGCGGAACAGGCGATCGTGGATTGGCTGGCGGAGGTCGTGCGCCCCGGCATTCGCGTAATGTCGATCTGCTCGGGCGCCATGCTGGTAGGCCGGGCAGGCTTGCTGGATGGCTTTGAGTGCACCACGCATCACGCGGATACGGCTGAGCTCGCCAAGGCCTTCCCGCTCGCAAAAGTGCGCGAGAACCGCCTGTACGTGGAAGATGGTGAGCGGCTGAGTAGCGCGGGAATCACGTCCGGCATCGACCTGATGCTGCACCTCGTTGCGAATGCGGTAGGGCCGGCCGTCGCCGTGGCCGTCGCGCGGTATCTCGTGGTCTATCTGCGCCGCGCGGGCGGCGATCCGCAGCTGTCACCTTGGCTGGAGGGGCGCAACCACATGCACCCAGCGATCCACCGTGCACAGGACGCCGTTGCCGCCGATCCGGCACAAGCGTGGTCGGTGGAGGCGCTGGCGCATGTCGCGGCGGCAAGCCCGAGGCACCTGTCACGCCTGTTCAACGAGCACGCGGGGATGAGCGTCAGCGAGTACGTCAGCCACATGCGTGTGGCCCTGGCGCAAGAGCTGCTGGTCGGATCGCGGCTCGATATGGAGGCCGTCGCCGAGCGGGCGGGGTTTGGTTCAACCCGACAGTTGCGGCGCGCGTGGGCGCGCAGCCACGGCTTGTCGCCAAGCCACTTCCGTGGCGAGGCCGGACAGCCTTAGCGTTGCCTGCCGTCCTGTCTCAAGCGCCGAGATCGCGTGGGGATATCCTGCGGATCCACCGCCGTTGAAGGATCAACATGCTCACCACGCTCGCCGTCGCCAACTATCGGTCACTACGTTCGCTGGTCATGCCCATGGGATCGCTCAATCTCGTGACAGGTGCCAATGGCAGCGGCAAGTCCAGCATTTATCGCGCGCTGCGGCTCCTTGCCGAGACGGCGCAGGGCGGTGTGGTTGGCGCGCTGTCCCGCGAGGGTGGCCTCGGCTCGACGCTGTGGGCCGGCCCTGAAAAATTCACTCGGGGCATGCTCGCTGGCACGGAAGCGGTCGAAGGCAGCCACCGGCGTGACAACGCCGTCGCACTGAAGCTTGGTTTTTCGAGCGACGAGTTCGGTTACGCCATCGATCTCGGTTATCCCGTGCCGTCGTTGTCCATGTTTGACTTCGATCCGGCCATCAAGTCGGAAGTGATCTTCAACGGCACTTTCCTGCGCGAGTCGAGCAAGCTTGTCGAGCGAAAGGGAGCGGCGGTTCGCTCGCGTGATGGCAAGCGCTGGCGCGTCGTCGCACAGCACATGGCCCCGTTTGAGTCGATCTTCACCGAAATGGCCGACCCCGAGCGCGCGCCGGAAGTGCTCGCGCTGCGTGAAACCATCCGTGGATGGCGTTTCTACGATCATTTCCGTTCCGATGCCGATGCACCGGCACGCCTGCCGCAGCTGGCGACACGTACGCCAGTGCTCAGTCATGATGGGCGCGACCTCGCTGCCGCGTGGCAGACGATCCGGGAGATCGGCGACACGCGCGGACTCGATGCCGCAGTGGACGATGCTTTCCCCGGCGCGCGTGTTTCGGTCGTAGGGGAGGGCGACCGGCTCAGCCTGCGCTTCCACCAGCCTGGCCTGCTACGCCCGCTGGCATCGGCCGAGCTTTCCGATGGCACCCTCCGGTACCTGTTGTGGATCGCCGCGCTGCATACTCCGCGGCCACCCCCGTTGATGGTATTGAACGAGCCAGAGACGAGCCTCCATCCCGATTTGCTGCCTGCGCTCGGTCGGTTGATTCTTGGTGCCTCCAAACGCAGCCAGGTGTGGGTCGTCTCCCACGCGTCCCGGCTCATCGCTACGCTTGAAGGCGCCGAAGCATGCAACAGCGTGCGCCTCGAGAAGACGCTGAGTCAGACAAAGATCGAAGGCCAGGGCATGCTCGACGAACCACCCTGGCACTGGCTGGAAGATCGCTAGGCGGTGAGGCGCTACCATGGCCGGACCGGGATCACGTGAGGACACCATGCAGATCAGAGGCGCATGTCATTGCGGCAACGTGGCGTTTGAACTCGAATGGCCGGACCATGTGCCGGTGGCCACTCGTGAGTGTGGGTGCACGTTCTGCCAGAAGCACGGCGCGGAGTGGACGGCCAATCCGCACGCGTCGCTGCACGTGCGCGTGGCTAACACCAGCCTGGTATCCATGCATCGCTTTGGCACGAACACCGCCGACTTTCATGTCTGTGCGCGTTGCGGTGTAGTCACCCTTTGCACGAGTGACATCGAAGGACATCAATACGCCGTTGTGAATACGCGCGCATTCGAACATCGCAGCATGCTTTCGCCGCCGGCGCCGGTGGATTTTGAAGGCGAGGAAGAAGATGCGCGACTCCGCCGCCGGGCGCGCAACTGGATAGGTCACGTCGTTATTGAGGCGGTATGAGCCGCACCCTCCTGGCATTACTGGTGCCCGATGCGGATCCGCTGGTTGGCGACCTGCGTGCGAAGCTGGATCCTGCGGCAAAGCTTGGCTTTGGCGCGCACATTACGCTCGTCTACCCGTTCTACGATTCTGACGCGATTACTGTGGCGCACCTTGTGTCGCTGGATGCGGCGGTGGCTTTGCATCGGCCCCTGGCGTTTTCAATGGATGCAGTGGGCACGTTTTCATCCACTGTATGGCTGGCGCCAGCCCCCGATGGCGAGATCGTCGAACTCGTCCGCGCGCTGGAGCGGGCATTCCCAGACCTGCCGACCGCGGGTCCAGCCCACGAACGCTTCGTGCCACACCTGTCGGTTGCACGAAATGTGCGCCGAGCCAGTGACCGGGACACGGTGGCGCGGGTCCTTGAGGAGCGACTCGAGGACGATACCGTGAGGTGCCAGTGCATTGAAGTACATGTCATGGTGCGCGAGCCGAGCCGTTGGCGATCAATCCACCGCAGCCCCTTGGGGTAGTCGTCTTGTCGCCTGGTTGAGCGGCGAGACAGCTGTCGCCGCCGTAGTTGCGCGTCGGCTTTCGCTGGGAAGACGGCCATGCCCACGCTGTCGAAATCGTCGACTGTCACTAAAGGTGCTTTATGACTCAGCTAATGCCGTCCGTGCACCCTGGAGAAATCCTGCGCGAGGAATACATGCGACCTCTCGGTCTTTCGGCCAATGCGCTGGCGCTTGGCGTGACAGCGGCGCGGGTCAATGAACTGGTCGCTGGCAAGCGTGGCGTAACCGCAGATACCGCACTTCGGCTGGCACGTTACTTCGGCACGGATCCGCGAAGCTGGATGAACCTGCAGCTCGACTACGAGCTGGAGGTGACGGGGCGCCGTATCGGCGATGCTATCGAGCGGATCCGTCCGCGCGCTGCCTAGCCCCTGGGCAGCGCGTCGGCGGTGGCTGGCTCCCCGGGCGTGCTTCCCGCGGCGTCCAGCACCATCGACTCGACCCGGTCGCGGCCGGTGCGTTTGGCTTGGTAAAGGGCTGCGTCTGCGGTGTCGATCAGGCGCTGGATGTGGATGCCTGCGCCCGTGGCGACGCCGACGCTGGTGGTGAAGACGATGGGTTCACCAGCGTAGTGCGCGGGCGAGCGCTCGACGAGCGCGCGCAGCGACTCGGCCAGCGTCACGGCCACATTGGCGCTGGTGCACGGCACCAGGAGCAGGAATTCTTCCCCGCCATAGCGAGACAACAGCGCACGGTGGGGGATGCCGCCTTCCCGCAAGGTCTGGGCGAAGTGCTTCAGGACCGCATCGCCACCCGCGTGGCCCCAGCGGTCGTTGATCGCCTTGAAGCGGTCCAGGTCGAACAGGAGTACCGCATGGGTAGGTTCGCGGTTGGCCTGGAGGACGGGCGTCGCTGCATTGAGCAGGGCTGTTCGATTCAGCAGGCCGGTCAGCCCATCGATATCCGCCGCGATCCGGAGGTCGTGGACCAGGCGCTGCGAGAGCATCAGGGTGAAGCCCGTGCTGAGCAGGAACGTGCAGAGAATGCCGAAGAGGTAGTTCGATGCCGTCAGGAGGGAAAGGAGTTCGGGCGATTCAATCTCAGGATGCAACGAGACAAGTCCCCTGATCACGTAGAACAGGGCGTCGATCAGGAAGATCAGGGCCGTGAATGTGCTGCCGGCCCTTAGTTCGCGGGGTGCGCGAAGCAGGAAGTACACCATCCAGCCATCCCAGAGGATGCTCTTGAGCCCGAATACGGCGCTCTCGAACGGCTGGCTCGGTGGCCACGCCATGAAAGCGATCTGGATCAACAGGAAGACCGCAATGACCAGGGCGGGCCAGCGCCACTGGAGGGGGCGGCCCAGGTGCATGGCGATCCCCACCAGCATGGCGGCGTTGGCCAGGGCGATAAGGGCACTGCCGATGATGGCGGACAGGAAGCTGCCGTTCTCATCATAGCCTTCGGCCAGGCCGGCAAAGGTCAGCAGCCAGAAGGCGGCGGCCCAGACGTGCAGGGCGGGCATGCCGCGCAGCACCAGGCTCATCAGCGAAAAGCTCAGTGCGATAGCCACGCCCACCGCCAGGCCGATCATGCCTAGTGTGTGGACATCCAGCCCGGTCACCCCATCCATCCGTCCGAACCCCCCGTTCGCTCACGTGGACATTCTAAGGGCATTAACGCGCAGGATGGGCCGGGGTTACACCCGCCGCCGTGTCAGGGGTGAACTTGCGCGAAGCAGGGGATTTGAGCTAGAATTGCTGAATCTTAAGCGCCGTTAACCATCGATCACGTATCGCGGGCCTATGTCGCTTCAGGACCTTTCTTTTTACAAGAAAGCCTCCTCGTGAGGCTTTTTTGTTGGGCGCAGGGATGGCGTCCAGCGATCCTCGTGAGCGCCTGCAAGGCTCCTCGCAGGCGCTGGGAGGAAGTGTCGGGATACATCGGCGACGAAAGGAATGGGCCGTTCGCGCCCTTTTTTTGTTTCTGGCGACCAGAAAACCGTAGGTAACGTGGACACCAACGCACTAACACAACGCTTTTCAGAGATCGTGGCCGACCTGGGCCTCGAAGTGCTGGGTATGGAATTCCTGCCGGCCGGTGGCGGGCAGAGCACGCTGCGCGTCTTCCTGGATATCCCGGAAGACCAGCGCGAAGGCCGCGAATCGCCCGAGGTCACCGTGGAGGACTGCGAGGCTGCGAGCCGCGAGTTCTCGGCCTGGCTGGATGTTGAAGATCCGATCCCCGGCAACTATGTACTCGAGGTCTCCTCCCCCGGCATCGACCGGCCCCTGTTCAGCGCCGCGCAGTTCGCGCGCGTCACGGGCCAGGAAGTGAAGGTGCTGCTGAAGGCCCCGATCGAGGGTCGCCGCCGTCTCAAGGGCAACGTCGTTGAAGTAAACGGCGAGCACATTGTGCTGGAAGGCGAGGCCGGCAAGTTCGAATTCGAACACGCGGACGTTGAAAGCGCCCGCGTGGTTCCAGATTGGGTGGCGCTGGGTTATGCCCCGCAGCCGAAGCCCAGCCTGGGCGAAAAGAAGAAATCCAAATAACGAAACGACGGGATGCCACAGGGCATCCTCAACGGGAGTAGCGGCAATGAGCAAAGAACTTTTGCTGGTAGTCGACGCGGTCGCCAATGAAAAGGGCGTGCCGCGCGATGTCATTTTTGAAGCCATGGAAGCGGCGCTGGCCTCTGCCGCCAAGAAGCGCTATTCCGAAGAGGACCCGGACATCTACGTCGAGATCGATTCCGACACGGGCGAGTACAAGACGTTCCGTCGCTGGGAAGTCATCGCGGACGATGGCGAGATGGAGGATCCGTCCTTCCAGATTCGCCAGATGGACGTGGAAGACGAAGTCGCTACCGGTGGCGAACTGATCAAGACCGCGGACGAAGACCAACTCTATATCTTGCGCCAGATCGAAAACGCCGAGTTCGGCCGCATCGCCGCCCAGGCCGCGAAGCAGGTCATCGTCCAGCGCGTCCGCGAGGCCGAGCGCCAGCAGGTCGTCGATGCCTTCGTCGATCGCGTCGGCGAGCTGGTCACCGGTATCGTCAAGCGCGTCGAGCGCGGCAACGTCTACCTCGATCTCGGCAGCAACGCCGAAGCGTTCATTCCGCGCGACAAGACGATTCCCCGCGAATCGCACCGCGTGGGCGACCGCGTCCGCGGCTACCTGTTCGAAGTGAAGTCGGAAATCCGCGGCCCGCAGCTGTTCGTTTCGCGCAGCGCCCCGGAATTCATGATGGAGCTGTTCAAGCTCGAAGTGCCGGAAGTCGGCCAGGGCCTGGTCGAGATCAAGGGTTGCGCCCGCGATCCGGGCGATCGCGCCAAAATCGCCGTCGTCGCGCACGATAGCCGCACCGATCCCATCGGCGCGTGCATCGGCATGCGTGGTTCGCGCGTGCAGGCCGTGTCCAACGAGCTCAATGGCGAGCGCGTCGATATCATCCTGTGGCACGAAAACCAGGCCCAGTACGTCATCAACGCCATGGCGCCGGCGGAAGTGCAGTCGATCATCATGGATGAAGAGAAGCACTCCATGGATATCGCGGTGGCCGAGGACAAGCTGTCCCAGGCGATCGGCCGTGGTGGCCAGAACGTGCGCCTCGCCAGCAAGCTCACCGGCTGGCAGCTCAACGTCATGACGCAGGATCAGGTCACCGCGAAGAGCGAGGCCGAGCAGACGGCGGCGCTGGAGCTGTTCCAGGAAAAGCTCGAGGTCGACGCGGAAATCGCCGGCATCCTCGTGCAGGAAGGCTTCTCGTCGGTCGAAGAAATCGCCTACGTGCCTAGCGCCGAACTGCTCGCCATCGAAGGCTTCGACGAAGACATCGTTGAAGAGCTCCGCGCCCGCGCTCGCGACGCGCTGCTCACGCAGGCGCTGGCTGTTGAAGAAAATGTGGAAGGGCCGGACCAGGAGCTCCTGGATCTGGACGGTATGGATGAGGGTACGGCTTACGCACTCGTCGAGCGCGGCATTCGCACGCTGGACGACCTGGGCGACCTGGCCGTCGATGAACTCATCGATATCGAAGGCATGACCGAGGAGCGCGCTTCGCAGCTGATCATGGCTGCCCGCGCGCCGATGATCGCCCGACTGGAGAAGGGCGGCTAAGCGCGGCACCGGAAGCGCCCCGGAGGGGCGCCCCGAGGGAGGCCACACGGCCTCCCGCCAGGGACGGAGGCAGCCTGAGATCGCATCGATGGCACGGGTAACGCGCGGGAACGGCGGAGAATGAAGAACGATGTCGGACGTCACTATTAAACAACTCGCCCAGGTACTGGGTATGCCGGTCGACAAGCTGCTTTCGCAGCTTGGCGAGGCCGGAATGAATTTCTCCAACTCGGAGCAGGTCATCAGCAGCACTGAAAAGGTGAAGCTGCTTGGCTTCCTGCGCCGCACGCACGGCAAGAACGAACCGGCTCCCGAAGCGGAAGACAGCTCGCCGCGCCAGATCACATTGAAGCGTCGCACCGTCGGTGAGCTGAAGGTCAGCTCCGGCTCCGGCCGTGGCGCTGGCCCGGCGAAGACCGTGAACGTGGAAGTGCGCGCCAAGCGTACCTACGTGAAGCGCGGCAGCATCGGTGAAGACGCGCCGGTCGATAACGAGCGCGACGAGGCTGCGCGCAAGCTGGCCGAATCGCAGGCCCAGCGCGAGCACGAAGAGAACGAGCGCCGCGAAGAAGCCGAGCGCCGCGAGCAGGCCGAGGCCGAGCGTCGTGAGCAGGCCGAAGCCGAGGCACGCCGCCAGGAAGAGGCCGCCGTCGAGGCGCGCCGCCAGGCCGAGGCCCAGGCCGCGGCTGAGCGCGCACGCGCCGAAGAGGCATCGCGTGCCGCTGCCTCGACTGCCGAGCAGCCGGTGGCTCCCGCCGTCACGGAAAGCGCAGGTACGGCGGAAGCCGCCCCCGCGGCCGCCGGTGACGATCAGTTGGGCCACCAGACGGCTAAGCTCGACTCGCGCAAGCTCGGCATGATCCTGCCGCGCATCCACGAACCGCGTAAGCGCGAGCGCATTGTTTCCAAGCCGACCCCGCCGCCTGCGCCCGCTCCGGCACCGGCGCCCGCGCCTGTCGCGGCTCGTCCGGCGCCAGCTGCCGCCCGTCCGGGCGCACCGGCGGCTGGCGCTTCGCGCCCGGCACCGGGCGCTATTGCCGCTGCCAACGACACGCGTGGTAACGCGCGTCCGAAGCACGGTGGCGGTGCGGGCACGGGTGCAGGCAACGGTCGTGGCGGTGATCGCGATTCGGGTGGCAAGCGCTTCGGCGCGGGTGAGATGCACCTGTCCGATGCCGACCGCGCACGCCGTTCCAGCGGCAAGGGCGCGCGTGGCAAGCAGGGTCGCGGTGGCCGTTCCGAGCCGTCACGCGGCTCCGCCGCCTCCAGCGGTCCGCATGGCTTCACCCGCCCGACGGCGGCTGTCGTCCGCGACGTGGTCATTGGCGATAACAACCTCGTCGCCGACCTCGCGCAGAAGATGGCCGTGAAGGGCGCCGAAGTGGTCAAGACCCTGTTCAAGATGGGCGTCATGGCCACGATCAACCAGACGATCGACCATGACACCGCGGCACTTGTCGTCGAAGAGCTGGGCCACAACCCGGTTCGTGCGACCGACAACGACGCCGAAGCGGCACTGGTTCTGCACACCACGGCGGAGCTCGATGGCGACAAGGTCTCGCGTCCGCCGGTCGTCACCATCATGGGTCACGTCGACCACGGCAAGACCTCGCTGCTCGACTACATTCGTCGCACCAAGGTCGCGTCGGGCGAAGCCGGCGGCATCACGCAGCACATCGGCGCCTACCACGTGGAAACCGAGCGCGGCGTGATCACTTTCCTCGACACCCCGGGTCACGAGGCCTTCACGGCCATGCGTGCTCGCGGTGCCCAGGCAACCGACATCGTCATCCTGGTGGTGGCGGCCGACGACGGCGTCATGCCGCAAACCAAGGAAGCCATCCACCACGCGAAAGCGGCCGGTGTGCCCATCGTGGTTGCGATCAACAAGATCGACAAGCCCGATGCCAACCCTGACCGTGTCAAGCAGGAACTGGTGGCTGAAGAGGTCGTGCCTGAAGAATACGGCGGCGATTCGCCCTTCGTGGCTGTGTCGGCAAAAACCGGCGACGGCATCGACGAGCTGCTCGAACAGGTGCTGCTGCAGGCCGAAGTGCTGGAGCTCAAGGCTCCCGTCGATACCCAGGCCAAGGGCCTGGTCATCGAAGCCAAGCTCGACAAGGGCCGCGGCCCGGTCGCGACGATCCTGGTGCAGAGCGGCACGCTCAAGCGCGGCGACGCCGTGCTGGCCGGCGCAAGCTTCGGCCGCGTTCGTGCCATGCTCGACGAAGTCGGCAAGCCCATCGCCGAGGCGGGTCCCTCGATTCCGGTCGAGATCCAGGGCCTGACCGAAGTGCCGGGTGCCGGCGACGAGCTCATCGTGTTGAGCGACGAGCGCAAGGCACGCGAAATCGCGCTGTTCCGCCAGGGCAAGTTCCGCGACGTCAAGCTGGCCCGCCAGCAGGCGGCCAAGCTCGAGTCGCTGTTCGACAACATGGGCGAAGGCGCGCAGACTCTGGCTTTGATCGTCAAGACCGACGTGCAGGGTTCGCAGGAAGCGCTGGTGCAGGCGCTGACCAAGCTGTCCACCGACGAAGTTCGGGTGCAGGTCGTGCACGCCGCTGTGGGTGGTATCTCGGAAAGCGACATCAACCTGGCCATCGCGTCCAAGGCTGTCGTCATCGGCTTCAACGTGCGTGCCGACGCCAGCGCCAAGAAGCTGGCCGAAGGAAACGGCATCGATGTGCGCTACTACAACATCATCTACGACGCTGTGGATGAGGTGAAAGCGGCCATGTCGGGCATGTTGGCTCCCGAGAAGCGCGAAGAAGTCGTGGGTCTGGTCGAGATCCGCGAAGTGTTCAGTGTCTCGCGCATCGGCAACATCGCCGGCTGCATGGTGCTCGACGGTGTGGTCCGCCGCAACGCCCACGTGCGCCTGCTGCGCAACAACGTGGTCCAGTGGACCGGCGACATCGATTCGCTGCGCCGCTTCAAGGACGACGTGCGCGAGGTCAAGGCAGGTTTCGATTGCGGTATTACGCTGCGCAACAATAACGACATCGCGATCGGCGACCAGCTCGAGGTGTTCGAAGTCAAGGAAGTGGCGCGTACCCTGTAAAAGCGGTACGTGCGGTAAAAATGAGTCGTCACAGGCAGAAAAAGCTCCCCGGCGGCCGCAATTTGCGGCTCGCCGACCAGATCCAGAAGGATCTGGCGGAAATGATCCAGCGCGAGGTCGAGATCTCGCGTGCGGGTCTCGTTACGCTCACCGGGGTGGACCTGACGGCCGATTACGCTCATGCGACGGTGTATTTCACCGTGCTGGGCGCCGAGCCTGAGGTCGCCCTGCAGGCGCTCAACGAAAAGGCCGGTTGGCTGCATTCCCTGCTGTTCAAGCAATTGCATATCCATACCGTGCCCACGCTGCACTTCGTCCATGACGAATACCTGTCGCGGGGCA
>NZ_DASYCB010000033.1:0-28813 GCF_036500425.1 Luteibacter sp. | reverse complement strand
ACATTGATATTCCTGCTCGCCTGCGCAACGCTGCTGCCGTATTCGTTGTATGCAGTGACCAGCGCGGGCCACGGCGAACCGGTCACGATCACCGTGCTCGTCGCGCTGCTGGTCTGCCTGATTCCGACGACGATCGGCGGGCTGCTCTCGGCGATCGGCATCGCCGGCATGGATCGGGTCACCCGCTTCAACGTGCTGGCCATGAGTGGACGGGCGGTCGAGGCGGCCGGCGACGTCGACACGCTGCTGCTCGACAAGACCGGCACGATCACCCTGGGCAACCGCCAGGCGGTGGCGTTCCATCCGGCACCGGGTATCGAAGAGCGCGAACTGGCCGAAGCCGCCGATCTTGCGTCGCGGGCGGATGAAACGCCGGAAGGTCGCAGCATCGTGGTGCTGGCGGAGTCGATGTTCAGCATCGCTGGCCGTCCGCGCCGCGAGGAAGCGCGCGCCGTGTTCGTGCCGTTCACCGCACAGACCCGCATGAGCGGTGTGGATGTGGGTACACGGCACATTCGAAAGGGCGCGATGGATGCGGTGGAGCGTTACCTCGATGAGCAGGATAGCCATATGCCGCCGCTGGTACGCCGCATGGCGGAAGATGTCGCCCGCCGTGGCGCCACGCCACTGATCGTCGTCGATGGCGCGCTGACCCTGGGCGTCGTCGAGCTCAAGGACATCGTGAAGGATGGCATCAAGGAGCGCTTCGCCGAGATGCGCCGCATGGGTATCCGCACGGTGATGATCACGGGCGATAACCCGTTGACCGCCGCTGCGATCGCTGCCGAAGCCGGTGTGGATGATTTCCTCGCCGAAGCGACGCCGGAAGCGAAGCTGAAGCTCATCCGCGATATGCAGGCCGAGAACCGCCTGGTGGCGATGTGCGGTGACGGCACCAACGATGCGCCGGCACTGGCGCAGGCCGATGTCGCGGTCGCCATGAACAGCGGTACGCAGGCGGCGAAGGAAGCCGGCAACATGGTCGACCTGGATTCGAACCCCACCAAGCTGATCGAGGTGGTGGCGATCGGCAAGCAGATGCTGATCACGCGTGGCGCGTTGACCACATTCTCGATCTCCAACGATATCGCCAAGTACTTCGCGATCATCCCGGCCGCGTTCGCAACGACCTACCCGGCGTTGAACGCGTTGAACATCATGCACCTGGCGACCCCGCAGAGCGCGATCCTGTCGGCGGTGATCTTCAATGCGCTGATCATCATTTTCCTGATCCCGCTCGCGCTGAAGGGCGTCGCTTACCGCGCGCTCGGCGCTGCGGCGTTGCTCCGCCGCAACCTGCTCGTCTACGGCCTGGGCGGCGTCATCGTGCCATTCATCGGCATCAAGCTCATCGACATGTTGCTGGTCCTGTGCGGACTGGCCTGAACCGAGGTCACCCCATGCATACCGTGAAACTTACCGTGCTGATTGACGACCCAGGCGACATCGACATGGAAGTGCGTGTCATCGCCCCTGATAACGGCGGGGTCGCCGCAACCTCCGGTGTCGCGACGTTCAAACCCCGTGCCGCCGTTGCAGCACGTAACGCCAGGGACGACGACTACGTCCTGGGCGGCTACGCCGGCATCTGATCCACCCTCCACACACACTCACACAAGGCGTCCCGCAAGGGACGGTTTACGATGCGCACCACTCGCTATGCCTATCTCGCCGCCCTGCTCGCGGTTGCCCCGGTCTCGCAGGCGCTCGCCGCCAGCAGTGACGATTGCTCCCAGGGGTTCGCTACCCGCCTCGCCGCCGCTTACCGCGAAGACGCCCAACCGGCCGATCCCAATGCAGAGGCGCCGGCACGCCGCGCCATGCCCTCGCCGTTCCCGTCACCGCCGTTCCCCTCGGCGGAATGGCAGCTAGGTGGCGTGGCGTATCCCATTGGCGTGCCGAACCTGAATTCCCAGTACCCGCTGGAGAAGGCCATGGCCTGCAACGCGCTGGGCAAGTGGATGAAGGACAACCGCATCGAGGTCTATGGCTGGATCAATCCGTCGGTGAACCTCAGCAGCTCGGCGAACACCAACTACCCGCTCTCCTATGCGACGCGGCCGAACCGGGTCGAGTTCAACCAGGCCCTGTTGCGTATCGAGCGGATCCCCGACACGGTGCAGACCGACCATCTCGACTGGGGCTTCCACCTCGATAACCTCTACGGTTATGACTACCACTACACAACCATGAAGGGTGTCTTCAGCAACCAGCTGCTGAACAACCCGCGCGCCAGCCAGCCCTTGAACGGCAAGACCTACGGCTACGACCCGATGCTGTTCTACGGGGATATCTATATTCCGTGGGTGGCCGAGGGCATGGTCGTTCGCATCGGCCGTTATCTCTCGCTGCCGGACATCGAGGCACAGTTCTCGCCGAACAACTACCTGGTCACGCACTCGGTCCTGTACACGGCCGACCCGTACACCCAGATGGGCGTAATGACCACCACCCGCCTGAGCCAGCAGTGGACCGTGCAGCTCGGCATCAACGGCAGCAACGATACCGCCGTGTGGAACCATAGCGCGCGGCCCACGTTGCAAGCGTGCGTGCGCTGGGTATCGGCGGATAACAACGACATGCTGTATCCGTGCGTGAACAACTGGAATACATCGGACTACAACTACAACAACGTGCAGATGTACGTCGCCACCTGGGGCCACCGCTTTAGCGAGAAGGTGCACATCCTCACCGAGGGTTACTGGATGTACGGCCGTAACATCTCGGGGTTCGGCCCGGATGGCGAACCCGGTGTGGTCGGCTCCTCGCCGTTCCCTGGCAAGGCGGCGGAATATGGCGTCGTCAACTACATCAACGTCGAGATGAGTGCGTCGAACATGCTCTCGTTCCGCAACGAGTGGTACAACGACCAAAAGGGCCAGCGCACCGGTTACGCGACGCGCTACACCACGCACACGCTCGGCATGACGCACTGGGTCAGCCCTGATCTGGAGATCCGTCCCGAGGTGCGTTACGAACGCTCGTACGATGTCGACGCGTATGACCACGGTAACAAGGGTTACCAGCTCACGGCGCTTGTCGACGCCATCTGGCATTACTGAGGCCCGGCCATGACCACCCTGCTGCGCAATGCGCTTGTACTCCTCCTGTTGCTTACCGCCGTCACGGGCGTTGCCTATCCCGTGGTGGTCGGCGGGCTCGGCCACCTGCTTTTTTCGCACGAGGCGCAGGGAAGCCTGATCGAGAAAGACGGGAAGGTCGTCGGCTCGTCCTTGATCGGGCAAAACTTTACGGCGCCCGGCTATTTCTGGGGCCGGCCTTCCGCCACGACGCCCGATCCGTACAACGCAGGGGCATCCAGCGGATCGAACCAGGGTCCGTCGAACCCGGCCCTGACCGATGCGGCGAAGCAACGCATCGCAGCACTGCGTGCGGCGGACCCGGGCAACACCGCGCCGGTACCGGTCGATCTGGTGACGGCCTCCGGCAGTGGCCTGGATCCGGAGATCAGCCCGGCGGCGGCCGAGTATCAGGTAAGCCGCGTGGCCACGGCCCGGCGCCTGGCGCCGGCGAAGGTGCGCGAGCTGGTCGCGGCCAACACGAAAGCCCGCCAGCTTGGCGTCCTCGGCGAGCCGCGTGTCAATGTGCTTGAGCTGAATCTTGCGCTGGATCAGGCCTCGCGGTAACCGTGAATCGCGCGCAAGCGCGCTCCTACAGGGTTGCTACGACCTTGTAGGAGCGCGCTTGCGCGCGATCGGTTCCGCGACACGCTTCCACCCCCGCCACCCTGTATTGTTCGCCTTATGACCGACACCCGCGACGCGCGCGCCGACGCTTTGCTCAATACCGTGAAGGATGACGGCGGGCAACGCCTGAAAATCTTCCTCGGCGCGGCACCGGGCGTGGGCAAGACCTACGCCATGCTCTCGGCCGCGCGCGAGCTGCGTCGGCAGGGCATCGACGTGGTGATCGGCTTCGTGGAAACGCACGGCCGCACCGAGACTGCGGCTTTGCTGGAAGGCATGGAGGTACTGGCGACACGCACCGTGCCCTACGCCGGGCGCGAGTTCCAGGAGTTCGACCTGGATGCCGCGCTCGCCCGCAAACCGGCCGTGCTCGTCGTCGACGAACTGCCTCACACCAACCTGCCGGGCGGCCGTCACACGCGCCGCTGGCAGGACATCGCCGACCTGCTCGATGCCGGGATCGAGGTGTATACGGCGCTTAACGTGCAGCACCTGGAAAGCCTGAATGACCAGGTGCGCCGGATCACCAACGTTACGGTGCGGGAAACGGTGCCGGATGCTTTTCTCGACCGTGCCCGCGATATCGTCCTGATCGATCTGCCGCCCCGCGAGCTGATCACCCGCCTGAAACAGGGCAAGGTCTACGTGCCGGAAACCGCGGCGGTCGCACTGGATGCGTTCTTCTCGCCTACCAACCTTGCCGCCCTCCGCGAGCTCGCGGTGGAAACCGTGGCCCACCATGTCGATAGCGACCTGCGCGAACACATGCTGGCCCGCGGTGGTGCCATGCCGGTGCGCCGGCGGACCATGGCCGCGATCGATGGCCATGCGCAAAGCGAATACCTCGTGCGCATGACCCGGCGCATCGCCGAACGGCGGGGTGGCCCCTGGAGCGTGCTCTTCGTCGATACCGGCAACGTGGATAGCGAGCGCCGTGCGCGAGTCGATGCGGCGATGCGCCTGGCCCGTCGCCTCGGCGGCGAGGCGGTGATCCTGCGTGGCCACGCGATCGCCGATGAACTGCTGGCCTGGGCCGATCGCGAAGGCGTCGGCCAGATCGTCGTAGGTCGTACGCGTGAGCGACCGATCGCGCGACGGCTCGGCTTCTCGCTGACCCAACGGCTGTTACGCCGTGGCGCACACCTTGAGCTCACTATCGTCGCCACACCCGCGGAGCGTGCCCGTGCGCGCCACCGCCTGCGCTTCGCCGATGGCGGCGGCACCCGGCGCGAATACGCCTTCGCCACCGCGGCCACCGCCGTCGCCATGGCCCTGGCCTTCGTCGCTGATCGCTTCCTCTCGGTCGCGAACCTCTCCCTGATCTTCCTGACCGCGGTACTCATCGTCGCCGCGCGCACGCGCATGGCCGTGGCGGTGTACACGGCGCTCCTCAGCTTCCTCGGCTACAACTTCTTCTTCGCGCCGCCGCGTTACACGCTGGCGATCGCGAATGCCGATGACGTGCTGGCAGTGACGCTGTTCCTGGTCGCCGCCCTGGTCTGCAGCCGCCTGGCGACGCGCCTGGCGGGGCAGGTCCAGTCGCTGCGCGCCGCCCAGGTGCGGGGGCGCGCGCTACTGGCGCTCGGCCAGCAGCTGGCTACCAGCGCCGACGCCGAAGGCATCCACAGCGCGGGCGCGCGTGCGCTGGCCCGTGCGCTCGACGCCGAAGTCGCCGTGCTGGCGCGCGATGTCGGTGCGGATCTGCAGGTGGTTACGTCATCACCGGACGCCTTCGCACTCAGCACGCAGGATCGTGCCGCCGCCGATTGGTGCGAAGCCCACGCCGAGCCGGCAGGGCGCTTCACCGATACGCTCAACGGCGCCTCGTGCTGGATGCTGCCGCTGGGTACCGAGCAGCGCCGCGCGGGCGTCGCCGCCCTGCGCTTCCCGTTGAACGCCCGCGAACCGGACGCCGACCGCCGTAGCCTCGCCCTGGCGATGGTCGAAGACATGGCCCAGGCCCTGGAGCGCGCCCGCCTCGCCGCAGAGCTCGAAAGCGCCCGCGTGCAGGGCGAAACCGAGCGCCTGCGCAGTGCCCTGCTCTCTTCCGTCTCGCACGACCTGCGCTCGCCGCTCGCCTCGATGATCGGCTCGGCTGGCACCCTGCTCAGTTACGACGCCCAGCTACCCGCCGGTGAACGGCATGAACTGCTCGAAGCGATCCTTGGCGAAGGCCAGCGCCTCGACCGCTACATCCAGAACCTGCTCGACATGACCCGGCTCGGCCACGGCACGCTCAAGCTCAACCGGGACTGGGTGGACGCGGGCGAAATCGTCGCCGCCGCCGTATCGCGGTTGCGCAAGCTGTTCCCCGAGACGCGCGTGGACATGCATCTCCCGCACGAGACCGTCCTGCTCCACGTCCACCCGGCGCTGATTGAGCAGGCGCTGTTCAACATTCTCGAGAACGCGGCCCGCTTCTCGCCCCCAGGTGAACCGGTGCGTGTGATCGTGCGCACCGAGGCGGGCCGCTTGCTGATCGATGTCGCAGATCGTGGCCCGGGCATCCCCGAGGAGGAGCGGTCGCAGATCTTCGATATGTTCTATTCGGTGTCGCGCGGCGACCGTGGCAAACAGGGCACGGGCCTGGGCCTGGCGATCTGTCGCGGCATGGTCGGCGCGCACGGCGGCAGCGTAGAGGCCTTGCCCCACGCCGGCCAAGGCACGACCATCCGGGTCTCGCTGCCGTTGCCGCCGCCACCCGACGAACCTGCATGAACCCCTCCGCCCCGCGTGTCCTGGTCATCGACGATGAAGCGCAGATCCGCCGCTTCCTCGATATCGGACTGCGCGCGGAGGGTTACCAGGTGGTGCTCGCCGCGACCGGCGCGGAAGGTCTTGGCATGGCCGCCACGCAATCGCCTGATGTGGTCGTGCTCGATATCGGCCTGCCCGACATGGAGGGCCACGAGGTGCTACGGGAGCTGCGCATGTGGAGCCAGGTACCCGTGGTGATGCTCTCGGTGCGCGATGCGGAGACCGAGAAAGTAAAGGCGCTGGATATCGGCGCCAATGACTACGTCACCAAGCCCTTCGGCATCCAGGAGCTCATGGCGCGGCTGCGCGTGCTCTTGCGGCAAAGCGCGAAAGCCGGACAAGCCGAAGCACCGGTGCGGTATGACGACGGCGCACTCGTCGTCGACCTTGCGCGCCGCGAAGTCGTCCTCGAAGGGGCGCCGATCGCCTTGACCCGCAAGGAGTTCGCGGTACTCGCGATGCTGGTGCGCCACCCTGGCCGCGTCGTGAGCCAGCAGCAGATCCTTCGCGATATCTGGGGCCCGACCCACGTCCAGGACACGCATTACCTGCGCATCGTCATGGGCAAGCTACGCCAGAAGCTAGGCGACGACGCGGCTACACCCCGCTGGCTGAAGACCGAACCCGGCGTCGGCTACCGCTTCCCAGCCCACTAACCACCCCGTTGTAGGAGCGCGCTTGCGCGCGATGGGTGCTCGCGGCAGGGCCCATCGCGCGCAAGCGCGCTCCTACAAGGGGTGTGACGAGGATCACGGGCGGTGAAATTGGCCGAATTTCTCAGAATAGTCTGATTTCAATCCGTGCCCTGGCGCTTCAGGCTTTTCGGCCCATGTGCCTGTTGGAGCCCATCCATGCGCCGTATCACCGCCTTCGTGCTTTGCCTCAGCGTCTCACCTGTGTTCGCCGCGACGCAGTGCACCGACGAGCGCTACGAATTCGGCAACCACCGGTTCCCTTCACACGAGGAGGCGATGGCGCAGTGCGTCCGGGATGAGGCGGAGATGACCAGCGCGGAGACCGGCACGTATGAACACTCTGCCGGCTGCCATGACATTGGCGAAACCGGCGAGCACGAAGGCTGGACTTACGGCCGCGTCGCGGTCGAGGTCGTCGCCCGCGACAGCGGTGAGCCCTACACCTTCGAAGGCCTGTGGATGTGCAAACCGCTGGAGTGATCTCCTCGCAGCCTACCGTGGGAGCTCACCCTGTGAGCGACGCCGTTCGCGACAACCCCGCCTAAACCGCAGCCGCCTGCCGCGACAGATACCGCCCAGGCGTATCCCCAAACGCCTTGCGGAACATCGCGACAAAGGCACTCGGCGTGGCATAACCCAATGAATCCGCGATCGTTGCCACCGGCTCACCTTCGGCCAGGCGCTCCAGCGCACGGGTCAGGCGTGCGGTCTGCCGCCACTGCGCCACGCTGCATTGGGTTTCCTCACGAAAGAGGCGGGTCAACGTGCGTACCGACAGGCCTGCCCAGGCCGCCCAGTCATCGATGCTCCGGGTGTCTTCAGGATGTTCGACCATGGCCATCGCCACACGGCGCAGCCGGCGGTCGGTCGGCATGGGCAGGTGCATCGGCTCGACCGGCGCATGGCGGATTTCATCCAGCAGGACGGCAAGCAGGCGCTCACGCTCCGGAGTCATCGGCGCATCCGGCGCCCAGGTGGCGGCACGCTTGACGACGGCGCGGAACACATCGTCAACGCCGACGACGCAGGCGTAGTCCGGCAACCCCTTCGCCGTATCCGGCGCGATGAAGACACCCCAGGCCCGGGTCAGACCCGAAATACTCACGGTATGCATCAAGCCGGGCGGCATCCAGCCCGCGCGGTGAGGCGGGAGCAGGTAGGTGCCGCGATCGGTTCGCGTCACCACAAGGCCTTGTTCAACATAGAAAAACTGGCCGCGTACGTGCGAGTGCCACTCGGTCTCTTCCACCGCCATTTCGCGCTCTGCCGCATACGCGATCAGCGCGGGGCCCTCGGCCATCTCAAGCAAATCATGGAGTGCGTCTTTTTCCATTTTGGCCCGATCTCGACATTAATTGGCCTTATAACGATATCAGGCCGATAGGGTCCATGTATAACATTTGCATCCCCAAGTAACTGTCCCGAGCGCGGCATCCGCCGACAGCCCGTGCGGGGACACCGACGCCGGAGGCCCCCATGATCCGCCTCGTCACGACCGACTTTTCCGAACTCCACGAGGATACCGCCGCAGGCGAAGCCCTCGTCATGTTCGTCGCCTGTGCCCATTCCATGCTCGATCCCACTACGCCAGAAGAGCAGCGGCGCCGCCTGGAGCCTCGTCTCCTGGCCCAGTTGCCGACTCTGAGAGCGCTCGGCGTGTTCGAACTTTTCGATGTCCGCAACCCGGCCCTGGCCGCGCTGTTGGCCGACGAGGAGTAGCACCGCCGCCGCAGAAATATGTGCCACCGGTATATTTGCCTTGACAACTAAACGTGAGGCAATAGAATGCACGGCTATGAATACCAACCTGTGCGCTTCCCCTGACGGCCGTGACAGCCTCGGCGCCCTCATCGGCATGGTCCGCGGCGAAATCGTCCGGGCCATCGAGGCCGACCTGGCTGCGCTGGGCGCCGACCTGAAGTTCACCCAATTCCACGTGCTTAAGCGCCTCGCCAACCTCGGCCCGATGACGGCCACCGAGCTCGCGCGTGCCGTGGACCTGGATGGCGGTGCCATGACCCGCCAGCTGGATCAGCTGGAAGCGAAGGGCTACCTGCGCCGCCAGCCGCATGAGCAGGACCGCCGCGCGTTGCGCATTGAACTCACCGAGGCGGGCCTCGCACTTTGGCGTCACCTGCACGAGAGCAATGTCGCCACGCTCGAGCGTGCACAGAAGGATCTGTCGGCCGAAGAGCGCAGCCAGCTCCTGGACTACCTGCAGCGCGTGCTGTGCGTGCTGCGCGACAAGAACTGATCTAAGAAAACCTGAGGCAAAACGCATGCGTCTGCACACACTCGTGGCGGCCATCGGTGCCGCCTTCGTTCTTTCCGGCTGTGTCACCAGCCGTGGATTGGAACCGCAGGGCCACCTGACCGACCCGGCCACCCTCCACGCCGAGCAGAGCCTCGGCCGCGGCGAAGCCAGCCCATCGGCCTGGCCGGCCGCTGACTGGTGGACGGGGCTGGGCGATGCCCGGCTCACCGCGTTGATCGACGAAGCGCTGAAGGACAGCCCGAACCTTGCTGTCGCCGATGCCCGCGTGCGCCAGGCGCAGGCCCAGGCCGGCAGCGCCGATGCGGCACGCGATCCCACCTTCAACGTGGGCGGTGGCGCGGCCGGTGCGCACCTGCCGGCTGGCCTGGTGGGCAACGATCTCGGCCACTTCAGCTGGACGAAGTACGGCTACGGCAACTTCAACTGGGATCTCGACCTGTGGGGCGGCAAGCGCGACGCGTTTGAAGCCGCGGTCGGTTCGCAGCGTGCGGCTGAGGTGGATGCGCGCGCCGCGCGCATCGAAATCTCGACCAATGTGGCCCGCGCCTACGTGCAGCTTGGTTATGCCTTCGACCAGATGGACGTGGCAAAGGCCGAGCTCGACCGCAGCCGCTCTTCGCGTGATCTCACCAAGCAGCGTGTCGCCGCCGGCGTCGATAACCAGATTCAGGTGAAGCAGACGGATAGCGAAGTCGCTTCGGCAGAGCGCGAAATGGCGGTGGCCCAGCGTGCGATCGATACGGCGCGCACCCAGCTCGCCATGCTGCTCGGCAAGGGCCCGGATCGTGGCCTCGCCATCGAGCGTCCGACCACGCTGACGCCTTCGGCCGTTGCCGTCCCGGCTAACGTGCCGGCCGACCTGCTCGGCCACCGCGCCGACCTGGTTGCGGCGCGCTGGCGCGTCGAAGCCGCCTCGAAGGACATCGATTCGGCGAAGAAGGAATTCTTGCCTAACGTGACGCTCGGCGTGCTCGCCGCGCAGGTCGCGGGCGGTTCGAGCAACCTGTTCTCCTCGGCCGCGCGGTTCTGGCAGGTGCTGCCGGCGGTGAGCCTGCCGATCTACGACGGCGGCCGCCGCCGCGCGAACCTCGCCGGCAAGGATGCGGAATACGACCTGGCCGTGGCGCAGTACAACCAGACCCTGGTGGGCGCGGTGAACGAAGTGGCCGACGACCTCGCGGGCCTGGATGCGCTGAATGCGCAGTTGCAGGCGCAGCAGCGCGCGCACGATGCCGCGCAGCAGGCGTACGACCTCTCGCAACAACGTTACAAGGCGGGGGTCGGCAGCTTCCTCGATTCACTGGTGGTGCGCCAGCAACTGCTCGAGGCCGAACAGCGCCTCGTTTCGTTGCGCGCCGAGCAGGTCGATACCTCGGTGCAGCTTATCCAGGCGCTGGGTGGCGGATTCCGCCCTGAAGCTGGCGACGCGCCCGTCGCCGCACGCTAAGAACACACACACTTTCCAAGGCACACACCATGTCACAAGAAACGATCGCCCCGACCGGCACCACCGTGGCGCCACCACCGAAGAGCCGTCGTGGCCTGCTCCTGAAGCTGCTCGTCCTCGTCATCATCCTGGCCGCTATTGCGTGGACGGTGTGGTACTTCGTGGATGGCCGCTGGTACGAAGACACCGATGACGCGTACGTCAACGGCAACGTCGTGCAGATCACTCCGCAGATCGCCGGCACGGTTACCTCGATCGGCGCCGACGACGGCGACCTCGTCCACCAGGGCGACGTGTTGGTGAAGCTCGACCCGAGCGATGCCGAAGTCGCGCTGGAAAGCGCCCGTGCTAACCTGGCCAACACCGTGCGCCGCGTGCGTGGCTTGTACAACAACGTGACCTCGGCGCAGGCCGATGTCGCGGTACGCCAGACCGCGGTGGACCGCGCCCGCGCCGACTTCAACCGCCGCCGCGATCTCGCTAAGACGGGTGCGATCTCGGCCGAGGAACTGTCGCATGCGCAGGACACGCTGATCTCGGCCGAAAGCGCGCTGTCATCGTCGAAGCAGTCGTACAGCAGCAGCAAGGTGCTGGTCGACGACACCGTCGTCGCTTCGCACCCGGATGTGCGCGCCGCCGCAGCGAAA
Source organism: Luteibacter sp. (assembly GCF_036500425.1). Taxonomy (GTDB): domain Bacteria; phylum Pseudomonadota; class Gammaproteobacteria; order Xanthomonadales; family Rhodanobacteraceae; genus Luteibacter. The sequence goes on along the minus strand of NZ_DASYCB010000033.1, from coordinate 17,285 downwards.
CTGCGCTCGGCCTACCTCGACTTCGTGCGCTCCACCCTGGTCGCGCCGACCGACGGCTATGTCGCCAAGCGCAGCGTGCAGGTCGGCCAGCGCGTGCAGCCGGGTGCCGCCCTGATGGCCGTGGTGCCGCTGCATGAAGTGTGGATCGATGCGAACTTCAAGGAAACCCAGCTGACCCATATGCGCATCGGCCAGCCGGTAGACGTGACCGCCGACGTATACGGTAGCGGCACGGTCTACAAGGCGAAGATCCGCAGCCTCGGCGTGGGCAGTGGCAGCGCGTTCTCGATCCTCCCGGCGCAGAACGCCACGGGTAACTGGATCAAGATCGTCCAGCGCGTGCCCGTCCGCGTGGTCTTCACCGAGCCGAATCAGCTCGATGCGAAGCCGCTGCGCCTGGGCCTGTCGACCAAGGTGACGGTCTCGCTGCATGACCAGAACGGCCCGCTGCTTGCGCAGCAGGCACCGACCAAGCCGGAATTCTCGACCACCGTGTATGACAAGCAATTGAGCGATGCCGATCAGGATATCGCCCAGGTCATCCACGAGAACGCGGCGGCCGGCGATGGCGCCGAGCAGCAGAAGGCACCGAAGTAAGGAGCCCGCTCGATGAGCACCTCATTCCGGCCACCTAGCCTGGCCTTGTCCACGGTCGGCCTCTCGCTCGCCACGTTCATGCAGGTGCTTGATACCACCATCGCGAACGTGTCGTTGCCGACGATCGCGGGCAACCTCGGCGTCAGCTCGAACCAGAGTACGTGGGTGATCACCTCGTTCGCGGTAAGCAACGCCATCGCGCTGCCGCTTACCGGCTTCCTCACCCGCCGCTTTGGCGAGACCAAACTGTTCGTCTGGGCCACGCTGCTGTTCTCGCTTGCCTCGTTCCTGTGCGGTACCGCGCAGAGCATGAGCATGCTCATCCTGTTCCGCGCCATCCAGGGTGCGGTCGCAGGGCCGATGTATCCGATCACGCAGTCGCTGTTGATCTCGATCTATCCACCCGCGAAACGTGGCATGGCGCTGGCGTTGCTGGCGATGGTGACCGTGGTCGCGCCCATCGCCGGCCCGATCCTCGGTGGCTGGATTACCGATAACTACACCTGGCCGTGGATCTTCTTCATCAACGTGCCGATCGGCATCTTCGCTTCCATGGTGGTGGCGAACCAGCTGAAGGGGCGTCCTGAGGTCACGGAGCGGCCCAAGGTCGATTACGTGGGCCTGATCACGCTGATCATTGGCGTGGGCGCGCTGCAGGTCGTACTCGACAAGGGCAATGACGAAGACTGGTTCAACTCGCCCTTCATCATCCTCACCGCGATCGTCGCGGTCATCGGCCTGGCCGTGTTCCTGATCTGGGAGCTCACCGACAAGGATCCGATCGTGAACCTGCGCCTGTTCCGGCACCGGAACTTCCGCATGGGCACGTTGTGCCTGGTGCTGGCCTACGCGGCGTTCTTCGCCATCGGCTTGCTGGTTCCGCAGTGGTTGCAACGCAACGTGGGTTACACCTCAACGTGGGCGGGCTTCGCCTCGGCACCGTTGGGCATCCTGCCGGTGATCCTCACGCCGTTCGTGGGCCGGTATGCGCACAAGTTCGACTTGCGTGTGCTGGCATCCGGCGCGTTCATCGTCATGGGTGCGACCTGCTTCCTGCGTTCGGACTTTTATCTGGAGGTGGATTTCTTCCATGTGGCGATGGTGCAGCTGATCCAGGGCCTGGGTGTCGCATTGTTCTTCATGCCGGTGCTATCGATCCTGCTCTCGGACCTGCAACCGAACGAAATCGCGGCGGGCTCCGGTCTGGCGACCTTCCTGCGTACGCTGGGCGGTAGCTTCGCGGCTTCGCTCACCACGTTCCTGTGGGATCACCGTGCGATCGTCCACCACGAACGCCTTGCCGAAAACATCACGCCGTACAACCAGACCGCACAGGCGACACTGAACCAGATCGGCCATGGCGACAGTACGTACGCGGCGGCCTCGGTGAACCAGCTGATCACGCAGCAGGCTTACCAGATCTCGTTCAACGAAGTGTTCTACCTGCTGGGCTTCGTGTTCATGGCGCTGATCTTCGTGGTGTGGCTGGCCAAGCCGCCGTTTGCGGCCAAGGCGGGGCCGGCGGCTTCGGGGCATTGATGTTGCCGCGTCGTCGCCCTGTCGGCTGATCGCGCGCAAGCGCGCTCCTACACGAGCTTGCGCAGGTCTTGTGTAGGAGCGCGCTTGCACGCGATCCACGCCGCGACAACATCACAAACAAAAAAGCCCGGCATGAAAATGCCGGGCTTTCTCGTGTTAGCGCCTACGAATTTTCGTAGTTTCTTGCATCAAATATCGAAGCCCAAACCCACCAGCGCCATCGTCTCGCCACGGTTCGGCTCCTTGAAGCTGCCGTTCGAGATGTGGCGGACCTGGAAGCTGAAGTTCTTCCACTGCCAGCCCAGCGTGCTGACGAACTCGTAAGGAGAGGACAGGGCCTGGGTGCGGCCGCCGACGGTACCGGCCAGCTGGAAGCTGAAGAAGAACGGGTGGTACCAGTCGCCATCCACGCCGTAATGCAGGCGGGCACCGGCGGCGCCGATCCACACGTTGTTGTTCACGCCGGGGTGGGAATCGGCGTAGCGGCCCACGTTGCGGCCGTTGATGTAGCCGATCGAGACATCCGGCGACCAGGTGAAGCGGCTGGCGCCGATCTGGTAGGCGTTAAAGACGGACTCGATGAAGAACGCATCCGTGGGGTGGCTGTCCATGTAGCTGCGGCCACCCTGGACTTCGATGTGAGTCTCGGCGGTGGCAGGGAGAGCTGCGACGGAAAGGGAGAGGGCGGCGATGACGCCAAGGGCTACGCGGGACGAGCGCATCGGGGAACTGGTCCTTATGGTGGGACGTTTGTGTGCGGATCGGGATCGAGACGTGCGAAGCTAATTTCAAAACTCAATCGTTCGGTAAATGGTGTTGAACAGGCGTGAAAAAAGGGGGTAGGCAAAGCATATTTCTGCCGATAAAGCGCAGGATTGCAGCGACGTGTCTCAACGGTGTCATCTCAAGCGCAGGTCGGCCTGGCCGATAAAGCTCATGGGTTTCGCCGGGGCGGAACCATCAAACAGCTAGCCGGGGCAATACGGACGTGACAGGGGCGGTGGATAAAGGATCGACCAAGCTGCGCGCGCGCCGGATCCGGCTGGCGCTGTGGCTGGCCGCCGCGGCCCTTTCCGTGGGGGTGGTCGCCATCGTGGCCCGCCTGCAGCTTGACGCCTACCAACGCATGATCGGGTCCAGCCGCCGACAGATCGCCGGGGCCGCGTCCGGCGTGATCCGTGCGCTGGACCAGGACATCGATTCCAGTCTTGGGCCCTTGCTGGCCCTGCGCAACGGCGTGACCAGCGCGGACCCAGGTCCGCTCGATACCGCGCTAGGCGAAGTCCAGGCACGGCATCCCGAACTGGCGAACCTGGTGGCGTTGAACGACGCCGGCGATGTCATCGGCTATTCCCGGCCGCCGCGTCCCGCCGATTGGCGCCCCACGCTCGATGCGCCACGCCACGCGGCCCTGGGCGCCAGTGTGCGGGTGAGCGTCTCAGCGGCTCATCAGGGCGTTGGCCCGACCGTGCGCGTGCTTGTGGATTCGCGTGTCGCCGAGCCGGCCGCGTTCGGCGCGCGGATCGATGGCGAGCGCGCCAGCGAGATGTTGCGTCATTCCATGCTCAGCTCCACGGCGGTGCTCAGCGTGTTCTCTACCGATGGGCAATTTTTTGCGAGCAACCGTGATGCCACCGACCAGCGCTGGACGATGCGTGGCATGGCTCCGGGGGCAAGCGGCGCTTACGATGAAGGTGACTACACCTATGCGTGGTCGGCGTCGGTTACCTATCCGCTGCTCGTGCGAATCGGCGTGGATCGAACCGCCATCCGTGCGGAGTGGCTCCGCCAGGCGCAAGCCACCGTGCTCGCGACGCTGGTGCTCCTGCTGATACTCAATGGCCTGGCCGCGTGGCTGGGGCGCGCGTATCGCAACCAGGGCACCCTGCTTGAAGCCCTGACCCGCAGCGCACGCCATCTGGGCGATGTGCAGCGCAGCGGCCACATTGGCCTGTGGGAAGCCGACCTGCGCTCGCGCAGCATCCTGTGGTCGGGTCACGTCCACGAGATTACCGGGCTCCCGCTCGAACGCATGGGTGGGCGTCTCGGTACGTACTACAAGCTGGTACACCCGGATGACCAGATCGCTGTCGTGGCGTGGCTCGATCGTTTCACCGACGGCGATGGTCCTTACGAGATCGAGCACCGGCTATGCCGCCCGGATGGCAGCGAAGTGCGGGTGAACCTGCGCGCCGCGCGGATCACCAACGAAGCCGGCGCGACGGTTCTTGCCGGTACGATCAGCGAGATTACCGCGTTGCACGAGACCCGGCAGCGCCTACGCGAATCCGATCGTGACCTGGCCGCCAGTGAAGCCGCCTACCGGAAGCTGCTTGCGCGCTTGCCGCTGCCCTTGCTGGTGGTACGCGACGACGTGATCGACTTTGCCAACCCGCTAGCCGAAGAGCGGCTCGGCATGGTGGGGCAGGGCCTCACCGGGCGCAGCGCGGCCCAGGTCATGGATAGCGACGCGCTGGCGGCGATTCGCGCGGGCAGCGCGGAAAATGCCGGTGTTACCGCCTGGCTGGAGCCCATGCGGGGCATGCCCTTCGAGGCCGAGCTCGCGCTAGCCGACTATAAAGATTCACGCGGTCGCGGCACGCTGGTGATCGTGCGGGACGTGACCGAGCAACGCCGCTACGAAGAGCGCCTGAACCACCAGGCCACCCACGACGAACTGACTGGCCTGCCGAACCGCCGCGCGTTGCGCGAGCAACTCGATGGCATGGTGCAAGAGTGCATCCGCGATGACAGTGGCCTGATGGTGTTGTTCATCGACCTGGACCACTTCAAGTTCATCAACGACGCGCTGGGTCACGCGCTGGGCGACCAGGTGTTGCGCGATGTCACATTGAAGCTCGGCGATGTGCTTGACGGCCTCGGCCACGTCGGCCGCTTCGGTGGCGATGAGTTCGTGGCGATGCTGCCGTTCAATGGACCACCCGCAAAGGCGCTCGATGTGCTGCCGCGGATTCAGCGCGCGATCGAAGAACCGCTGGAAGTCGGGGGCACCGTGCAGCGGCTGAAATGCAGCATCGGCGTGGCCTTTGCGACGCGTGACGGTGCCGACGCGGATACGCTGATCCGCAACGCCGATACCGCGATGTACGATGCCAAGCGTTCGGGCCGGCATACATGGAAGCGCTACTCCGCCGACATGCACGCCACGGCCATGGCGCGGCTCACCGTCATCAGCCGCCTCGCGCCGGCCAGCCTGGACCAGGAGTTGGCCCTGGCCTGGCAGACCCAGCACGATAGCCTCACCGGCAAGGCCATAGGCGTGGAAGCCCTGCTGCGCTGGCCGACCGCGCCAGGCGACCTGGCATGGCCTGACCAGCTCATTCCACTGCTCGAAGAAACCGGCGCGATCGTGTCGATCGGCCAGTGGGTGTTGCGCGAAGCCTGCCGCCAGCAGCGCCGTGTGGTCGAGGCGCTGGGTGACGGCTGCCGTATCGCGGTGAACATTTCCGCCCAGCAGCTCGCCCACGCGGACCTCGTCGCCGAAGTGCGGCAGGCCTTGCGCGAAACGGGCGCAAGCGCGTCCGCACTGGAACTCGAGTTGACCGAGAGCGCGTTCATGAACGAGCCGGAGCGCGCCATTCGCACGCTGCACGAGCTGCGCGCGATGGGCGTGAGCATCGCGCTGGATGACTTCGGTACCGGCTACTCGAACCTCACCTACCTGTCGCGCCTGCCACTCGACAAGATGAAGGTGGACCGGCACTTCACCACCACGCTGCTCGAGGACACGGCGGATGCCTCGATCTGTCGCTCCATTATCTTCCTGGCCCGCAGCCTGAACCTGCAGGTGGTCGCCGAGGGCGTCGAGACCCAGAGCCAGCGCGAATGGTTGGAGCGCGAAGGTTGCATCGCCATGCAGGGCTTCCTGTTCTCGCGGCCCGTCCCGCTGGCCGAGCTGCGCCGGGAACCCGCGCTCATTCGCTGAACAATCCGTTCGCCCGGCGGTGATTTATCCGCGGGGCCGCGATGCCTACATTGGGTGGTATCCCCACCCATCCAGGCCCACCGTCATGCAACGCGCACCCGCCCTCTTCGTCTCGCACGGCGCTCCGACTTTCGCGCTGGACCCCGGCCTGCTTGGCAGCCAGCTCACGGCGCTGGGCGAACGGCTGGCCAGCGCCACGGCGATCGTCGTGGTCTCGCCCCATTGGCAGACCTGCGGCGTGCGCGTCATGGGCGCGCCCCGGCCGACCACCATCCATGACTTTGGCGGCTTCGCGCCGGAGCTCTATAGCTTGAGCTACCCGGCGCCAGGCCAGCCGGCGCTTGCCGCCGAAACCGCGGGGCTGCTGATCGAACATGGCTTCACCGCCCTGGTCGATGGCGAGCGCGGGCTCGACCATGGCGCGTGGGTGCCTTTGCGCTACCTGCGCCCGAACGCCGACACGCCGGTGCTGCAGGTGTCCATGCCGCACAACCTCGATGTCGATGCCGCGCTACGCCTGGGCCGGGCGCTGGCCCCGTTGCGCGACCGTGGCGTGGCCGTGGTGGGCTCGGGCAGTCTCACCCATAACCTGCGCGAGGCGCGGGTAACCCGAGATGCCGAGGACTACGCCAGGGCCTTCGCGGCATGGGCGCGCACGGCCGTGCTGGCCGGTGACACCGAGGCCTTGCGTGACTACCGCAACCACGCCCCCTCGGCCTTGCGTGCCCACCCTACGGACGAGCATTACCTTCCCTTGCTGGTGGCGGCCGCCGCAGCAGGGGACGACAAGCCGTTGGCTATCGACGGCGGGGTAACCTATGGCGTGCTGTCGATGGATTGCTATGCCTGGGGTATCCACTAAGCAGGCCGGGTTTTACCCGGGCACTATTGACGAATAGTTTTTACCGGGTAATATTTGACGGGTCCCGCTGAGAGGAAGACCCCATGCCTGTGAATTACACCGCATTCGACGCGACCCATCGCGTAGCCACGGGCTCGCTGGCCATGGTGGCCGAGCGCTGCAAGGCGCTCCTGGATGGCGAGCCCAACGCGAGCCCGATCATCTACGACGACAGCACGGGTCGCCCGGTGGATGTGGATTACCGCGGCACCACCCATGACGTGCTGGCGCGTTTGCCCGCGACCGACGCATCGCCGGCGCGGCGTGGTCCCGGGCGGCCGAAGCTAGGCGTCGTGGCTCGCGAAGTGACCTTGCTGCCGCGGCACTGGGAGTGGCTTGCCACCCAGCCCGGCGGCGCGTCGGTCGCACTACGACGCCTGGTGGAAAACGCCAGCCGCGACAACGCCGATGCCGACCGCGCCCGCGAGGCCAGCGAGGTCGTGGACCGGGTCATGCTGGCGCTGGCGGGCAACCTTGCCGGCTATGAGGAAGCCTCGCGCGCGTTTCACCGGCGTGAAGCAGAACGCTTCCATACGCTGACCCAGGCGTGGCCGGAGGACATCCGTGATTACGTGCGTGGGTTGGCTGCGGCGGTGTTTTAGCGATCACGTCACGGTCAATCAGGCAAGACGCGCTTTACGCAGCTTCAACCAAACCTTGTAACGGCGCTTGAGCTTGCGGCGCGCCTTGCGTTCCTTGCGATCGTGGTTCCACAGGTAGATCGCCGGGGTGCTCAGCAGCGTGAGCAGCTGTGACACCAGCAAGCCGCCGACGATCGCGATACCCAGCGGACGGCGCATCTCCGAGCCCACGCCGAAGCCGATAGCCAGCGGCAGCGCTGCACCCATCGCGACCAGCGTTGTCATCGTGATCGGGCGGAAACGTACCAGCGCCGCCTGGCGGATCGCCTCCACCGGTGACATGCCCTTCTCGCGTTGCGCCGTGAGCGCGAAATCCACCATGAGGATCGCGTTCTTCTTCACGATGCCGATCAGCAGCAGCACCGCGATGATCGCCATCAACGTGAGCTGGGTTTGCGTGACGAGCATGGCCAGGAACGCACCCGCACCGGCGGCCGGCAACGTCGAAAGAATCGTGAGCGGGTGGCCCAGGCTCTCGTAAAGGATGCCCAGCACGATGTAGACCGCGAGGATCGCGCCGATCAGCAACACCATGCCGTTCGACTGCGCATCTTTCAGACGCTGGTTGGCGCCGGTGAAATCCATCCGCACGCCTTCCGGGAGGTTCAGCCTTGCCACGGCCTGCTCGACCAGTGTGTTGCCCTTGTCCGGAGTGATCTTTGGCGCGAGGTTGTAGGTGACATCGGCCGATTCCAGCTGGTTCTGGTGAGTTACGGCGCTGGGTGTACTGATCGGTGCGATATGCGCCACAGCCGATAACGGCACCATGTTGCCGACGCTGTTCTTCACATAGGTGTTAAGCAGAGCCTCCGGCGACAGCGACTGCGCAGCCGCGGAGGTAAGCACCACCCAGTACTGGTTAATGTCCGAATAGATGATCGACACCTGGCGCTGGCCGAACGCGTTGTACAGCGCGGTATCGACCATGCCCATGCCAATCTGCAGGCGGCTGGCCGCGTCGCGATCGACCTTGAGCATCTGTTGTTTGCCGACCGTATCGAAATCGCTGCCGACGTCGCGGAATTCCTTCATCCCGCGCATGATCTGCACGAGCTTCAGCGTCCACGGTTCGAGGCTTTCGCCGCCGGTACTGATCAGCTGGAACGAATACTGGCCGCGGTTGCTGTTGCCGCCACCGCCACCGAGGAACTGCACCGGGTTGAGGAACACCTGGACATCGGAGATCTTTTCGTACTCCTTGCCCATCCGGTCCATGATTTCCTTGATCGACTCCTTGCGCTCGCCGGGGCCGCTGCCCTTGGGCTTCAGGTCGATGAACATGATGCCGTTGCTGCCCACCGCACCGCCGTTATCGCCGCCCAGGATCGCGCTGACATCCGCCACGGCCGGATCCTTCTGCATGATCTCCGCGACATGCCTCAGGCGCCGGGTCATCTCATCCGGCGAGATGTTCGCGTCCGCATTGATCTCGGCCTGCATCATGCCGGTGTCTTCATCCGGCATGAAGTTGCCACCCGCCGTCTTCACCACGGCCATGGCGAGCAGGAACGTCGCGATCAGCAGGGTCAAAGGCTGCCAGCGCATGATCCGGCGGTGGCGCATCGCCCAGTCGAGCCCGCGCTCGTACATGCGCAAGAAGCCCCGGTCGAAACGCTCCATGGCCTTCTCGAGGCGCCCCGGCACGCGGTCGGGCTCGTCGTGCTTGAGGTAGCGCGCACACAATGCGGGCGTGAGCGTCAGTGAGACGATGGCGGAAATCAGCACCGCCGCGGCCAGGGTCACCGAGAACTCGCGCAGCAGCTTGGTGATCATATTGTTGCCGAACAATAACGGCGCGAACACGGCCACCAGCGAGATGGTGATGGAGATGACGGTAAAGCCGATCTCGCGTACGCCCTCGAGCGACGCCGGCATGGGCTCCGTGCCGCTCTCCATATGGCGGACGATGTTCTCGATCACCACGATCGCATCGTCCACGACGAAGCCGATACACAGCACCAGCGCCATTAGCGACATGGTGTTCAGCGTGTAGCCCAGGGTCCACATCACGACAAACGCGCCAGCCAGCGACAGCGGTACGCTCAGCGTCGCGATCAGCGTGGGGCCGAGCCTGCGCAGGAACACCAGCATGACCAGGCAGACCATCACGATGGAAATCATCAGGGCGACCTTCACCTCGTGAAGGGCGGACTGCGTGGTCTGGGTGAGATCAAAGATGGGCGTGACGACGGCATCGGCCGGCAGCATGGCGCGGAAGCGCGGCAGGGCTGCGCGGATCGCGTTGGCGGTTTCGATCGAGTTGGCTTCGGGACGCTTGCTGATCTGCATGGTCACCGAGCGTTCGCCCTGGAACCACGCCTTCTGGAAGATATCCTGCTGGCCACTCGTCACCGTGGCGATATCCGACAGGCGCACGGGCACGCCGTTGCGCATCGCGATCAGGATCCGCGCGAACTGGTCGGCATCGCGCAGGCCGTCGTTGGCAATGACGGTCATCTGCGAATGGCCATCGGAAAGCAGGCCCTGCGGGGAATTGACGTTAGCCGCCTGCAACGCGTTGGAGACGTCGTTCGCGGTCAGGCCCTTCGAGGCCAGCGCATTGGTATCCAGCTCGACGCGCACCGCGTGCGGCGTGCCACCAAACACCTGCACGCGGGCGACGCCGTTGATCTGCGAGACCGTGGGCCGGATCAACGTATCGACGACATCAAAGAGTTTGTCCGCCGGCATCGTCTTCGAGGTAAACGAGACGAGCAACACGGGGATCTGCCCCGTATCGAACTTGAAGTACTGCGGGGGGGTCGGCATGCCCGGGGGGAGATCGGCGACCGAGGCATTGATCGCCGCCTGCACATCGCGCGCGGCGGCATCGGTCGAACGGTCCATCGTGAAGCGGATGCGCACAAAGCCCGCGCCTTCCGTGCTGTTCGAGTACATCTGGTCCACGCCGGGGATTTGCCCCAGGTGGCGCTCCAGCGGCGCGATGATGGTGTTGGCCATCGTCTGCGCGTTGGCACCCGGCATCTGTGCCTGGATGAAGACCGCCGGCACTTCGATCGAGGGCAGCGCGGCGACGCCGAGCAGCATGTAAGCCAGTGCGCCGGCCAGCGTGAGTCCCGCCGCGAGCAGCGACGTTCCCCTGGGTCGACGGATGAAAGGAGCAAAGAAATTCACGACACATCCTGTGACAGCGGGACGCCCCGCGCCGCGCACTTTATGCCGTCAACCCCTCTCGTGTCGCCTGTGCCACCCGTCAGCCCCCTGCCGAAAGGCACGGGAATCCTGTTTAAACAGGTATTCCACCACGACCTGTGGGGGCGCGCTTGCGGCAACCCCACCAGTAGGAGTGCGCTTGCGCGCGATGGGTGCTCGCGGCAACGTCCATCGCGCGCAAGCGCGCTCCTACTGGTGCGTCAGGGGTTACCGAGCCGGAGCGAAGCGTACGGTCATGTAGTACGTGCGGCCGAGCTGGTTGTAGTACGCCGCCGTCTCGTAGTGCTTGTCGGCGAGGTTGGCCACGCGGCCCTGCAGGCTCCACGCGCTATCCAGGTGCCAGGTGGCGCGCAGGTCGGCCGTGGCATAGCCGCCGAGGCGGGTGGTGTTGGCCGCGTCGTCGTAGCTGTAGCCCGCGGCGTACACGGAACCACCCAGGGTGAACGCGCCGAGGTCCTTGTCGAGGTCCACACGGCCGGTGCGGCGCGGGCGGCGCGCCAGCAGGTTGTCGTCGTTCGGGCCGCTATCGCGGTTCAGCGGCTGCTGCAGGGTGGCGTAGGCACGCACGTGCCAGCCATCCACGTCGGCACCCAGCTGGCCCTCGAGGCCGCGCAGGCGCGCTTCGCTGACATTGATCGGCAGGAAGTTGGCGTCGAAGCCGATCAGGTCGTCGACCTTGGTCTGGTAGGCGTTCACCGCCCAGGTCCAGATACCCGGGGCGCCGCTCAGGCCAATCTCGGCGGTGCGCGACTTCTCGGGCTTCAGCGCGACCGGCGCGCCATACGGGTAGTACTCGTCATTGAAGGTCGGCGCGTGGAACGCCGTGCCGTACGACGCGGTGATCCGCATACCGTTGTCGAAGCGGAAGCCGTACGCCGCCGAGCCCGTGTTGTGGTTGCCGAACTGGGTGTTGTGGTCGTGGCGCGCCGAGAGCTGGATTTCATGGGGGCCGAAGATGCCCTGGTACAGGGCGAACACGCCCGTGTTGTTACGGGTCGTCTTCAGGTAATCCGTATCGCTGGCCAGCTTCTCCTGCTGGTAGTCGACACCGGCGCTAAGGGTCTGGCCCGGCGCCAGGGTGACATCGTTCTGCCAGGCCGCCTGGTTGCGCTTCGAGTACAGGTAGCCAACGCGTTCCTTGTCAGCGCCGAGATGCGGGTTGAAGTCGGCGTCGTACCAGGTCTTTTCCGAACCGTTGAGGTAGTTATCCGCGCGGTCCTGGTTCTGGCCCAGGCTCACCGACATGCGCCAGTCGGCCATGGCGTCGAAGCTCAGCTTGCCGCCGGCCACCTGCTGCGAGCGGCGGGTGAGGTTCTGGAAATCGCCGTCGTATTCGATCGTGCCCTTGCTGCGCAGCCAGCTGCCGGTGAGTTCGGTGCCATCGTCCCAGCGATACCCGCCCGAGAGCGCGCCGTTATAGGTGCGGTAGGCATCGTGGTCCGGCTCGTCGGTGAAGCAACCCTTGAATGCGGTGCCCGCGCCGATACGGCAGGCGTTGATGCCCGCGGTGTACTGGCCGCCCAGGCTGGCGTTGTACCAGCCGTGGGTGGTGCCACCGGACAGGCCGACCTGGCCGGCCGTGTAGCCATGGCTGCCACCGGTGACCGACACCGAAGGGGTCGGTGCTTCGCCGGCCTGGCCGTGGCGGGTGAAGATCTGGATGACACCGCCGATCGCATCCGAGCCGTACAGGGTCGAACGCGGCCCGCGCACCACTTCGATGTGGTCGATCTGCTCGACCGGGATCTGCTCGTAAGCCGGCAGGCCGGCACCGACGGTGCCCACGCGCACGCCATCGATCAGCACCAGGGTGTGCGACGAGTTCGTTCCGCGCATGAACATCGAGGTCTGCTGGCCGAGGCCACCGGTGTTCGCCATGACGACGCCGGGCAGGCCGGTGAGCAGGTCTTGCACGCTGGTCGGCTGAAGCCGCTCGATGTCATCGCGGGTGATGATGGTGACCGGGGCGAGCACCTCGTCCAGCGGGGTGGCCGCGCGGTTCGCGGTGACGACCACCGACGGTAGCGTCTCAGGGGCGTCGGCGGCGTGCGCCAGGGTGATCGTGGACAGCAGGGCCGTCGCGAGCAGGGTCTTTTTCATGTGTGGAGCGTCCTCGGCCGATCTACGGCGACTCTTAAAAAAGGACGGTCACGGGAGTAGCGAACGGCGCGCGGGCGGTAGGCCACGAGGCTGTCCGGATCCGCCCGCCGCGAATCGTCCGAAACAGGACCGCCCCGCAGTTTCCTGCGAGGGGGTTCTCGGGCCGGTCTCCGGACTTGCAGCACCCCACGAAGGGATCCACCGGCGCCTTCCCACCCGTGGGCAGTGGCGTTATACCGGACTGGACGGGGCTTGCGCCCTTGCGGCTTACCGTTGCGGGGGCAGTGCCGGCCTTGCCACGACGTGGCGCACCGGCTTCCCGTTTAATCCCCCTGGCACCAGACCAGGGCGGACACCCGAACCTCTTTAGTTTAGCCCGGAAGCTCGAGCCACGGCACGGAATAGCTACCGGAAGTTAACAAACACTTGACGATCGCAAAATAAATCGATTACAACCGAAACGACTGCCGCGTGCGCAATTTCCTGCGAGACGGGGGCGGTTTCTTTCCTTTTCTGCCGTGGGAGCGGCGGGCAAAGGGCTGAAACCGGGGCAGCGGTCACGGTGGGCTCGGTCCCGGTTGCTTCGCGGATCGGCCTGTTTGCTGTTTTTTCGGGGAGACACACAATGCAGCGTTCCACCCAGCGACACGGCGCCCTGCGCCGGTTGAGCCTCTGTGCCGCAGTTTCGCTAAGCCTCGCCAGTGGCGCGGCTTTCGCCCAGTCCAATGCCTCCGGCACCATTTTCGGCCGCGTCGCGCAGCCGGAAGGCGCCACGATCCACCTCCAGAATCTCGATACCGGTCTCGCCCGCGACGTGGGCGTCGATGCCGACGGCCGCTACCGTGCCAGCTCATTGCCGGTGGGCCGTTATAAGGTCAGCGTGGAGCGCGCCGGTAACGTTGCCGAAACGCGCGATAACGTCCAGGTCAGCCTGGGCGGCGTCGACGTCTCGTTCGCCGGTGCCGCCGCGGCCTCGACCGCCGATGCGCAGAACCTCGAAGGTGTGCAGGTGGTCGGCAATGCCCTGCCCGCCATCGACGTGTCGCAGGTCGACTCGCGTACCGTGCTCACCTCCGAGCAGCTGCAGAAGCTGCCGCTGGCACGTGATGTCACCGCCGCCGCCCTGCTCGCACCGGGCGTCATCGCCGGTGATAGCCGCTATGGCAATGTCGCCTCGTTCGGTGGTTCGTCCGCTTCGGAAAACCAGTACTACATCAACGGTTATGCCGTGACCAACGCGCTGACCGGCCTGGGCTTCACCAGCCTGCCTTATGACGCGATCGACCAGCAGCAGATCTTCACCGGCGGCTACGGCGCCGAGTACGGCCGCTCCACCGGTGGCGTGATCAACATCGTCACCAAGCGCGGCGGTAACGAGTGGAAGGGTGGCGTCGGCTTCTACATCCAGCCGTCGGGTGCGCGCCAGAATCCGCGCAACATCTACCGCCAGAACGGCACGCTGTACCAGACCCGCGAAAACAACAAGTCCACTGATACGCAGTACACCGGCTACATCAGCGGCCCGCTGATCAAGGACAAGCTGTTCCTGTACGCCGCAGGTGATTTCACCCGCTCGGATAGCCGCGCCACCAGCGTAGCGACCGCGCCGCAGAAGACCTACCAGGAGAACAAAGCCACCAAGTGGATGGCCAAGATCGACTGGAACATCAACGACAGCAACCTGCTCGAAGTCACGGGCCTGGGCGATAAGACCAACACCGAGCGCAGCGTCTACAAGTACGACTACGCGTCGGGTACGCGTGCCGGTTATATCGGCACGGACAACCTGAAGAACTTCGACGCGGGCCCGGGTTCGGCACCGGGCGGCGATGTGTATATCGGCAAGTACACCGGTTACATCACCGATGACCTGACCGTTACCGCGCTGTACGGCCACAGCAAGACCGTGCACGAGCGCGATCTCTCCTACGCTTCCAACCCCAACTGCCCGTGGATCACAGACAGCCGTTCGGTGTCGACGCCGATCACGGGTTGCGGCCTGGTCAATGGCACGGTGCTGGGCAAGGGTGCCAAGGACGAAACCCATGGCTACCGTTTCGACGTGGAATACCGCATTGGCGACCACGACCTGCGCGTCGGTGTCGATAACCAGACGCTGAAGTCGACCGCCGGCAACGTGTACGAGGGCGGCTACCGCTGGGTCTACCAGGATGCGGGTGAAGTCCCGAACCGTCCGGACATCGTGCCGCCGCCGGGCGACGATTACTTCGTCGAAAAGCGCCTGTTCCAGACCGGTGCCAGCGTCAAGACCGAGCAGGAAGCGCAGTACATCGAAGACCACTGGCAGGCGACCGATCGCTTCATGCTGTACCTCGGCCTGCGCAACGAGCAGTTCAAGAACATCAATGGCGATGGCGACACCTACGTGAAGCAACGCCACCAGCTGGCGCCGCGCATCGGTGCCACCTGGGACGTGTTCGGTGATTCCTCGTTCAAGGTGTACGCCAACGCGGGTCGTTACCACCTTGCCATCCCGTCCAACGTCGCCATTCGCGGCGCGTCGGCATCCACGTACTACAGCGAGTACTACTCGTACACCGGCGTCGGCCCGAACGGCGAGCCGACCGGCGTCACGCAGCTCGGCGGCCGTCGCTACCTCAACGGCGAAGACGGTACGCCGCTCGATCCGAAGACCGTGGCCGCGAAGGACATCAAGGCCTACTACCAGGATGAGTACATCCTCGGCTTCGACAAGGCGCTCGGCGAGAACTGGAGCTTCGGCGCCAAGGCCACGTACCGCAAGCTGAAGAGCTCGATCGACGACTTCTGCGATTCGCGTCCGTTCGAGGCCTATGCCGCCGCGCACAACATTGACATCAGCAATGCCTCGCTGCCGGGCTGCTACCTGTTCAACCCGGGTGAGTCGAACACGTTCCTGGTGGACACGGGCGGCGGTAACTACGTGCCGTTCAACATCACCAAGGATGATTTCACCTCGCCCGCCGGCGTGAAGTTCCCGGCCCTGAAGCGCAGCTACTACTCGCTGGACCTGTACCTCGAGCACCACTTCGCGGACGACTGGTACGGCCGCATCGATTACACGTTCTCGCGCAGCTACGGCAACTCGGAAGGCCAGCTGAAGTCGGATATCGGCCAGCTCGATCCGTCGGTCACCCAGGATTGGGATGCGCCGGAAATCATGCAGTACACCAATGGTCCGCTGCCGAACGACCGCACCCACCAGCTCAAGGCGTACGGTTACTGGCAGGTCTCGCCGGAGTTCCTCATCGGTGCGAACCTGGCCGTGGCCACGGGTCGTCCGAAGAACTGCATCGGCGTAGATCCGGTCGACGCGATCGACTACGGTGCCTCGTACTTCGAGTGTGGCCTGAAGCCGGCGCCGCGTGGCTCGCAGGGTCGCCTGCCGTACACCTGGAACCTGGACCTCAACGGCGAGTACCGCCCGATGTGGGGCGGCGAGAAGCAGCCGCTGGCGTTCACCGCCACGGTGTTCAACGTGACGGGCGCACAGCGCAAGGTTGCGCAGGTGGACGTGGGTGAAACCGGCGCCATCCGCAACGGCGTGCCGGTGCAGAGCATCAACTACCAGCGTGCCATCGCGTACCAGAGCCCGCGCTACCTGCGCCTGGGCGTGCGTTACGACTTCTCGCTCTAAAGGCGGGAACCAAGGGTGCCCGCGGACGATGTATCCGCGGGCACCACGCAAACTCCCCTGATCTGGCCGGCGCGGAGCGCCGGCCTTTTTTGTGGTTCTTCGCGCATTTCCAAGGTTGTCGGCTGCCTCGCGCGTCGTGATCGGTTCATTCGCTGGCGCGAATGCGTGTCTTCATCGGTCGGGCTCGCCTTCGGCTTCGCTTTGGGCGGGCTCGGCTTTGCCATCGCGTCGGCGCTCGGACGTGGTCGCCGGAGAGCCCTCGGTGCCCACCCTCGCTGCTCAGACAGGTCCTCAACGTTCGACAAGGATGCCCCTCCGGGGCCATGTACTTATTGGCCTACGGCCGCGAACCGGCAGCCGTGCGGGGGCTTTACGACGAGACGTCCCTGTCTCGTCGTAAAGGATTGGCCATCCATGGCCAATCCCCTGTGGGCCATTTCCCGCCCGTCCGCCTCGCCTGCGGAACTCGCCTCGAGGGTGGGCACCGAGAGCTCTCTTCAGCACTGAGGTAACCGGCTGGGCGAGCTCGCTTCGTGGGAGTCCACCCTATGGACGACAGCTTGCGCCTCGATGTTCAGGGTCTGGGGCGGCGTCACCGACAGGGTCAGCTCCCACGACGGCAGCATCTAACGGTGTCGCGAGCACCCATCGCGCGCAAGCGCGCTCCTACAGGAGCCCCATCCAGGTCACCGCAGATCTCGTGTAGGAGCGCGCTTGCGCGCGATCGCCAACGACGCGGTGACGCCGGCC
>NZ_DASYCB010000032.1:0-72313 GCF_036500425.1 Luteibacter sp. | reverse complement strand
ATGGCCGATCATCCCTGTAGGAGCGCGCTGGCGCGCGATCGCGCGCAAGCCCGCTCCTACAGCGTCAAGCGGCCTGCTGAATCCGAATCATGTTGCCCGCAGGATCGCGCACTGCGCAGTCGCGCACGCCATACGGCTGGTCGGTCGGCTCCTGCACGATATCCGCCTGCTTCGCCTGCAACTGCTCGAAGGTCGCATCAAGGTTTTTGCTGGCGAGCAGGATGATGCCGAAGGTGCCCTTGGCCATCATCTCAGCGATCGTACGGCGCTCATCGTCGGTCACACCCGGGCTGGCTTCCGGCGGGTAGAGCACGATGGATGTCTGCGGCTGGCCGACGGGCCCCACGGTGATCCACCGTTTGCCGCCGTACCCGACATCATTACGCAGTTCGAAACCAAGAATGTCGCGATAGAAGGCGAGGGCGGCGTCAGGGTCGTTCTGGGCGAGGAAGCTGGCGTTGATCGAGATATCCATGGCGTTCTCCGTATCGATGAGGTCAGTGAGCTCAGTCTAGGTCGGGTTTCCCGGTCGCCGCTTCTTGATTCCTGACGGGTCGCGTGACGACACGCGCCACGCACGAGGGCATGCCTTCCGTCGCCTTGGCCTGTTCGCGCCGATACGCCGCCGGCGACATGCCGACAAGTTCCGAGAACCTGGTGCTGAACGTGCCCAGCGATGAGCAGCCTACGGTGAAGCACGCGTCGGTCACGCTGATGTCGCCACGCCGGAACAGCGCCATGGCCCGCTCTACCCGCCGCGTCATCAGGTAGCTGTAGACCGATTCTCCATACGCCGCCTTAAACTGCCGGCTAAGGTGGCCCGCAGACATATGCGCGGCCTGGGCGAGGGCTTCGACATTCAATGGCTGGGCGTAGTCGCGATCGATGCGATCACGGACCCGGCGCAAGGTCGTAAGGTCGCGAATCTGCTTCGTTGAGCCGCGATAGATCGTCATCGCTGGATCGTGGCAGGTGGCCAGCGGCTTCTCAAGTGCGGCCGACGGCAATGCTGCCGCCTCGATGCCGGATAACAAGGTCCCGTTGAACCTATAGCATCCCAAAGAAGCCCTCTCTAGCGGAACGCGACGCGTCGATTCTTTCCAGCTCAGCATTTGGGTGGGCGCCCGTCTTGTGCGCGAGAAATTCCGGCAGACTTAGCTCTACGGATTGCCTCAACGGCTTGTCGCTCCGAGAACATGAAATATATGCGGATATGCGCGCTCTTTGCGGTGCATTGGTAGGTCTAGCGTTCTACAAACCAGTCGGGTGGACAAGTAATCTTGTGACCATCATGAAGCTCGATGACCAGAGGAAACTGCGATCGCGCCAA
Source organism: Luteibacter sp. (assembly GCF_036500425.1). GTDB lineage: Bacteria > Pseudomonadota > Gammaproteobacteria > Xanthomonadales > Rhodanobacteraceae > Luteibacter. The sequence continues at coordinate 70,983 of NZ_DASYCB010000032.1, read as the reverse complement.
GTGAACGGGACGGATGGGTCGCACGAAGTCGGCATGGCGACGGAGGTCTATGGCGGGCGCGGTCACCGGGGAAAGTATGCCCACGGTCTTGCCCATGTCCCTGACAAGGCGGAGTGCCTCCGCTAGGTCAGAATCGTTGGAAACCACTACGGCACAGTCGAATTCACCCTTCCACGCATCGTTGGTCATGTGTACCGCGAGATTGACGTCCGACCCTTTTTCCTCGCGTGACCAAATACTCACATATGAGTTCAATGTGTCGCTGCAGGGCTCGACGAGTCGGGCTCGTTTCTGGCGCTCGCGGAATTTTCCATAGTGGATATGCACGCCGCTTGCCTCCAATGCGCGCAGGTAAACATCTTGCCTTGTTGATTTTTCAGGGTCCGCGGGTATGTCTGTGACCCTGGCAGTGAAGTAGCGAACGAGCACGATACTGTTCTCTTCTCGAAGCGCATGCTTCGCGAGTGCAAAAAGGTCGAGCCACTTGACGTTTGACCGACCCTCTAGAAGCCGGTGGAACACATTGAAGCCATCCACGTAAATCGCTGTGCGCACTTTTTCCTGTCCTTGGAAAAGGCAACGCCACCCTCGAAGGGGTGGCGTGCGGCCCGGCGACCGAAACCGACGGGGGGGTGGAGTGATCATGCGACGGGATCCGGTGGCCGTCAATCAGCGAAACCTTACACTGGCATGTGTGTGGGCCAAAAAACGCCCGCTTGCGCGGGCGTTTTCATATCACCGGATGTTCGCCCGAATCAATCGATATCCAGGAACGACCGCAGCGTCTCCGAACGGCTCGGGTGGCGCAGCTTGCGCAGGGCCTTGGCTTCAATCTGGCGGATGCGCTCGCGGGTGACGTCGAACTGCTTGCCGACTTCTTCCAGCGTGTGGTCCGTGTTCATATCGATGCCGAAGCGCATGCGCAGCACCTTGGCCTCACGCGGGGTGAGGCCGGCGAGCACGTCGCGCACGGTTTCCATGAGGCCCGTTTCCGTCGCCGAATCGATCGGCGAGCTGGCGTTGGTGTCCTCGATGAAATCGCCAAGGTGCGAATCTTCATCGTCGCCGATCGGCGTTTCCATGGAGATCGGTTCCTTCGCGATCTTCAGGACCTTGCGGATCTTGTCTTCCGGCATCTCCATTTCCTTGGCCAGTTCTTCCGGCGTCGGCTCACGGCCGAACTGCTGGAGCATCTGGCGGGAGATGCGGTTGAGCTTGTTGATCGTTTCGATCATGTGCACCGGGATACGGATGGTGCGCGCCTGGTCGGCGATCGAACGGGTGATGGCCTGGCGGATCCACCACGTGGCGTACGTGGAGAACTTGTAGCCGCGGCGGTATTCGAACTTGTCCACGGCCTTCATCAGGCCGATGTTGCCTTCCTGGATGAGGTCGAGGAACTGCAGGCCGCGGTTGGTGTACTTCTTGGCGATGGAGATCACGAGGCGCAGGTTGGCCTCGACCATTTCCTTCTTGGCACGGCGGGCCTTGGCCTCGCCCACGGACATGGCGCGGTTGATTTCCTTGATATCGGTGAGCGGCAGGTACAGCGTGCGCTCGATCTGCGCCAGCTTCTCCTGCTCGCCATCGATGGCTTCGCGGAAGTTCTTGATGTTCGGCGACCACTTCTGGCGCTTGCGCGACAGGTCGGCGGCCCACTCGAGGTTGCCTTCGTTCGACGGGAAGCTCTTCAGGAACTCCGCACGCGGCATCTTCACCTGCTTGACGAAGATGTCCATGAGGATGCGCTCGTGGTGACGGATATCGTTCACCACCTCACGCAGCTTGCGCACGAAGCTGTCGATCAGGGCCGAGGGCAGCTTGAGGTTGAGGAACGCCTCGGACATCTGCTCGCGGATCTTCGCGACCTTCTTGTCGTTGATCTCGGCCTTGGGCGCGGACTTCTGGAACTTGCCGTGCAGCGAACGCAGCTCTTCCATGCGGCGCTTCACTTCTTCCGGGTCGGGACCGGTCGGGCCCGCTTCCTCTTCTTCGTCACTGCCACCGCTACCGCCACCGGAGGCATCCGCGCTGTCGTCTTCGTCGTCGCTCTCGCCATCGGAGGCGTCCGAATCGGAATCAGCGGCGGCGGCCTGGGCCTCATCGGCCGCGGCTTCGAGGTCGGCGAAGCCGGCCAGGATCTCGCTGAGGCGGCGCTTGCCTTCCAGGTGCTGGTCGTACTCTTCCAGCAGCAGCTGGATCGTGAGCGGGAACGAGGCAAGCGCGGTCTGGACCTGGTTCAGGCCCTCTTCGATGCGCTTGGCGATGGCGATTTCGCCTTCGCGCGTGAGCAGCTCGACCGTGCCCATCTCGCGCATGTACATGCGCACCGGGTCGGTGGTGCGGCCCACCTCGGAATCGACCGCCGAGAGCAGGGCCACAGCTTCTTCGGCGGCGGATTCGTCATCCGTGCCGGAGCCCGGGGCGCCACCGTCGCTGATGGTGTCGGTATCAGGCGCGGAATCATGGACCTCGATGCCGACGCCCTTGAGCACCGCCATGATGTCTTCGATCTGCTCCGGATCGACAATGTCGTCAGGCAGGTGGTCATTGATTTCGGCATACGTCAGGTAGCCCTGCTCCAAGCCCTTGGAGATGAGCTGCTTGATTTCAGACTGTTGCTCGTGAGCTTTGTTAGTCATGCCGACCGCCGCGGGTTACAGGAACCGATCAGTATAGTCATTTGATGATTTTTTGACCAGTTTTCAAGTGGATTGACCCCATCCGGGGGACGCAAGAATCGCGCCAGAAAGCCTTGCGGGCCGGGCGGTTGCGTCGGGATGGGGGCGGAAGCGGGGGCCCAGGCCCCCCTGGATACGCCTCAGCGCACCTCCAGACGGAAAGTGACCGGGCCATCGTTGATCAGGTGAACCTTCATATGGGCACCAAAGCGCCCGGTTTCCACCCCCCGGGGGTGGGCGTCGCGCGCCAGGGCCACCAGCCGGTCGAACCAGCGTCGGCCCTCCTCGGGTGGCGCGGCGGTGGTGAAGCTGGGTCGCATGCCCTTGCGGGTATCGGCGGCCAGGGTGAACTGGCTCACCAGCAGCAACGCCCCGTCGGTCTCGGCCAGGCCAAGATTCATCTTGCCCTCGGCATCGGAGAACACCCGGTAGCCGAGTAGCCGCTCCAGCATGCGGCGGCACTGGGGCTCGCCATCGCCGGGTTCGACGGCCACGAGCGCAAGCAGCCCGGCGCCGATGGCACCCACCGTTTCTTCGTCGACATCGACGCGCGCGGATTCGACACGCTGGATCAGGGCAATCATGGATTCTGTAGCGGCGGCCGGGCGCCAAGCTTAAAGGAGCGGTTACCATTCGGGGAATGCGCCCGGACATTTACCTTCTCTACCTGCTGCTCCGCCTGGTCAGCCTGCTGCCCCTACGCACCGTCCACGCCATCGGCGCCTGGATCGGTCGCCGTTCGCTGCGTTCGCATTCCCGGAGTGCCCGCTACACGGCGACGAACCTGGGCCTGACCCGGCCGGAGCTCGCCGCCGATGAGCGCGCGCTACTCCTGCGCCGCACGATGGAAGAGGAGGGCAAGGGCGCCACGGAGATCGCAGCGATCTGGGGCGGCGGCTCGGACAAGGCCCTGGGCCTGGTCCGCGAGGTGGTGGGCGGCGAGTTGTTCGAGGCCGCCCTGGCCTCGGGTAAGGGCGTGATCATCGCCGCGCCGCACCTTGGCTGCTGGGAGTTGCTGAATTACTGGCTGTGCAGCAAGACGCCCATGGCGATCCTGTATCGGCCGCCGCGCATCCACGCGATCGAGGCCCTGCTGCGCAAGGTCCGCGGCAAGCTGGCGCCAGAGCAAGTGCGTGCGGAAGGCGCTGGCGTGCGTACCCTGTTCAAGCGGCTGGGCGCGGGCGGAACGGTGGGCATTCTTCCGGACCAGAAGCCGCGCGAGGGCGAGGGCGAGTTCGCACCGTTCTTTGGCGTGGATGCACTCACCATGGTGCTGTTGCCCCGGCTCGCCTCGCGTACGGGGGCGACCGTGCTCTTCAGCTTCGCCGAGCGCCTGCCCGATGGCCGGGGGTTTCGCATTCATGTGCTGCCGGCACCGGAAGGCGTGGCCGATGCCGACACGAAGGTCGCTTGCGCGGCCCTCAACCGTGGCGTGCAGCAGTGCGTCGAGATCGCGTTCCCGCAGTACCAGTGGCATTACAAGCGGTTCACGGCGCACGACCGGCCGGACCCCTACAAGGTCAGCCCTTCCGCGACAGCCGGTTGAGGAAAACCGTCATTTCCTTGCTGGCCTGAACGTCGCCACGCGCCGTGGCGACCTCGATACCCTGGCGCCACGCATCGGCGGCACCCGCTTCGTCGTCCATGGCGAGCAGGGTCTTGCCGAGCAGCTTCCACGCGGCGGAGTAGGCGGGATCGAAGCCCAGGGCGTCGCGAAACGCGAGCGCGGCGTCCGCGTATTGCCCATCCGCCAGCAACGCGTTGCCAATCGAGAAGCGCAGCAGCGCGCCATCACGCACGCCGCCCACCTGGGCACGCAGTCGCTCGACCAGAGGATCGGTCATCGCACGGCGGCGCGGGTGCGCCAGTAGTCGAGCGGGTACAACTGGGTCGGCACGCTGGGCTCGGCGGGCACGCGGCCGCTCTGCAGGGCATTCAGCGTGGCGGCATCCCAGATCATCAGCCAGCCCGTGCGCGACGGTTGGACCAGGCGGGCGAAACGGTATGCCTCGGCCGGCGGATGCTTGGCATACGAAATGATCAGGCCATCCGGATGATGCTGGGCAAAATCGTCCAGGGTATCGCCGTCGTGCACGACGGTATCGTCATCATCGTCGGTGGAGACCGTTACGCCGGGTTTCACCTTGATCTTGGCGATGGGGTGCATCAGGCGGCCAGCAAAATGGTACTGGCCGTTATACGACACGCCGAGGTTGCCGATGGGCCGGCCCGCACTATCGGCCTGTGCAAGATAGAGCGATGCAGGCGTCAGGTCGTAGCGGTACCAGAGGCCCAGGGTGAACAGCGCATTGAGTGCTACCGTGCCGATCAGGCCAGCAAACGCGAGCCGACGCATCTCGCCACGCCCGCGCAAGAGCAGCAAGGCGCCCAGCACGATGAATACCACGCCGAAAAAGCGGGCGTACGGCGCCATGCCGGTAAGCCAGATATTGTCAGGAAAGCGTGTCGGTACCACGGCGGGCATGGCGAACAACACGATCGCCAGCAAAAAGGCGCCGACCGAGAGCGGCCAGGTGCCGAGTGCACAATGGTTGGCGAGTTTCGGATGGCGCTCGCGCAGGTCGGCGACGCAGGCCGCGACCAGCATGGTCACGCCACCCAGCTCCGGCAGCAGGTAATAGAGCTGCTTGCCCGTGATCAGCGAAAACACCAGGAAGGTCGGCAGCAGCCAGCACACGAGGAAGCGCAGGCCCGGTTCGAGCGGCTGGCGCATCAGCGCGATAAACAGCGGTACCACCAACAACACGATCAGCAGCTTGTCGATCAATGGCGGGAAATGCGCCAGCATCGAGACGAGCAGCAGGACCAGGGCGGCGGCGGCGCAGGCGATCGACCCGGAAGCGCCTGGGCGCCAGGGCTTGCGGAGCAGCGTTGCAGGTAAAGCCACGAGGCCGCGCAGCCAGCCACTCAGCGGAAACACGATGACCGGCAGGAACAGCAGGTAATACCACGCTGGGTGCGCGTGGTTCTGCAGATCCTGCGCATGCGTATCGACGACGCGGCCGGCGGTCTGGGTGAAGAACAGGCGCTGCCGATAGGCTTCGCCACCCGCTTCGCCAGCCGGGATCGCCCATGCGATCAGGATCGCCAGGCCGATGAGCAGGCCAAGCAGGCCCATGCCGTACCAACGTGCCTTGTTTTCCCGGGCCCAGTCATTCCACAGCGGGCCGAGGAGGAAGGGAAACAGCACATGCAGCAGCATGACCGGTCCCTTGGTCAGCAGGCCGGCGCCGACGATTAACCCGAAAAGCCACCAGCGTGGTGCTGCACGGGTGGCCGTTGGCACCAGGCAAAGCAGGGCCGAAAGCACCCAGGCGCAGAGCAGTACTTCGTACATGATCTGCAGGCCGAACAGGAACGCGTAGGCGAATGCCATGAGCAGCCACGGCGTCGCCTTGGCCACCCAGGGGCGCGCCGGGAACAGGCGGCCGGCGAGGACCGACGCGAGCACGAGTTGAGCGCCGCCAAAGATGACTTCGAGCAGCCGCGGCCATACGTCGCTGACGCCGAAAACCGCCCAGCCTGCGTGGATCATCCAGAACAGCAGGGGCACTTTTTCGCTGTACGGCTCGCCATTGATGTGCGGCACGAGCCACTGGTGGTGCGCCCACATATCCCACGCGACCGCCAGGGTCCGCGTTGAAAACATCGGCATCGGGCCGTGCGAAAAGATAGCCAGCAGGGCCATGGCGGCCCACAGCGGCAACCAGGGCCACAGGGCGCGAATATGTTCCGAGCGGGTATAGGCGCTGTTGGACAAGGGCGTCGTTACCGTTAAGGGATCATGAATTCTAAACGCACGATCGCGAGAATAGCTGACTTTAGTCGTACAGCCTGGTCTGTCGCTGGCGCGTCTAGGCGGGCGGGTCAGCGCTGAAGAAGGTCGTCGAGCGCCCGCCCGAGTCGTTGCGGGAATCCCGCCTGGTTGGCTTCGTACCACTGCCGGGCCGCGTGGCCGAGGGCCATGGCCTCGTCATCCGGCATCCGGATGATCCGTTCCACGCACGCTTCGAGCGCGGCTTCGTCGAACTGCCATAGGGTCGCCGCATTGAGCGTGCCGTTTTCGTGCGCTGCGACGCGCATGCCACGCTCGTCAGTGATCAGTTCGTTCATCGGCGCGCCATCGGTGGCAAGGACCACCGCGCCACAACTCATCGCCTCGACGATGTAGTGCCCCCAGCCTTCGGCCTCCGAAAGACACAAGTGGAACAGGTGGGCATTCTGCAGGCGCCGGATCGCCTCGATATCGGAGAGAAAGGTCACCTGGTGATCGAGGTTGGGAGCGGCGGGCGGGTGGTTGGGCGCTGCGACGGAGGGCGATTGCAGCACATGGAGCGTCGGCCACTCCGGGTGCCGGCGCCATACCTCGAGCAGCCGCTCCGTGCCCTTCATGCGGCTGCCGCCAGCCAGGTGCAGGAATGCCCGGTCTCGCGCGACATCGGTTCGGCGGCAGTCTGTGCTGATGAAGCCGAACTGCGCTGTCGGCAGGCCGAGCCCGCGGAAGGTATCCCGTGCACTGTCGGTCTTGCACAGGATGGTGTCGAAGCGATGCAGGTAGCGGCGATCGCGACGGCTTAACCACTCCGGGTGCGGGACCAGCGCGTTGCGCCGGGACATGCCGAGGTAACCCGGATGAACGTGCTCGATGGTGAGGCCAAGGTCATAGCGGTACGGCCCCTTGCCCAGCAGCCAGCGCGCACGCATGGCCAGCGTCTTGCCCCAGGCGCGCCACGGTAGCCCGTGGGCGCGCTGGGGCGTCCGCGTCACCGTGACTTCGTGGCCAAGGTCACGCAGGGCCTGTTCGAACAGGCGGATGTCATGGGTAAGCCCGCGTCCGTTGTCCCAGGCGATGAGGTTGATCGATGCCATGGTTCAGGGACCCCGGTTCAATGATTCGCGCAGGCTGAGCATCCGGCCGATATATACGGCTAGCCCCAGCGTAAGGAAGAAATACAGTGAGTGGGGCATGGCCCGGTAGAACACGTTATCGGTCAGGCCGCAGAGCGCGTACATGCCAGTGACGGCCAGGCCGGCACAGGCCGGCATGGCGATGCCATTGTCGCGATGCATGGCGTGCCGTCCGAAGAACCAAAGCGATGCGCCGAACATCAAGAGCAGCAAGGCTAGCGCCGGAATGCCACCGGTCACCGCCCATTCCAGGTATTCGCTGTGCGGGTGGTCGTATTGCTCGATCGAATCGGCGGCCTTGCCCTCAGCGATGCGACCGCGCGCGTAGGTGCCGAACTGATTCAAGCCAACCCCGGTGAGCGGGTGCTCGGCGACGGCCGACCCGGCGTTGCGCCACATTTCGATGCGCTCGCGGACGGCGCCGGTCGTGTCGCTTTCGCTGTAGGTGGACATCTCCTCGGACACTTTCGCGAAGCGCTCGGCGACTTCCCCATGCAGGGTGGTCGTGGCGATGCCGACGACGAGGACACCCAGCACCAGCACGCCGAGCGCCTGCCGCCAGCGGCCCGTGCGCCGTGCCTGGATGACCACCAGCAGTACGACGACCGGGATGCAGGCGAGCAGCGGGCCGCGGCTCTGTGTCAGCAGCGCACCATAGAAACCCATGGCCGCGAACAAGCCATGCATGATCCGCTCGCCGGGGCGCAGCTCGAGGCGAAGCGCCTGGACGATGCCCATGAGCGACAGCACCAGGATGAACATGCCGAACTCGATCGCGCCCCACAGGCCGTTATTGATGCCGTACGCGCGATCGATGCCCTCGATGTAGTGCTGCTCCATGCAAATGAGCCCGAGCGCCGCCGCCGATGCGCTGAACCCAAGGCGCAGCACGATGGGGCGCAGGGGAGCGGCGAAACATGCCGCGATCGGCAGGAAAGCAAGGATGTGCGACATGACGTCGAACTGCCTGAGCGGGATCCCGTGGAGCAGGGTGTTACCAAGCCAGAACGCAAAGGCCAGCGCCACCGGCACGAGCACGAGCCGGGCACGGCGAAAGGCGCGGCGGGTTTCCGCATCGGTGGCGAGCAACCACAGGCCTACAAGCAACAGAATGGCGGCGGGCAGGGCCTTGGCTTTCAGCGGCAGCGCGAACGACACGGGCATGACCGCGATCAGCAGCGACAGGATCCAGGGGCGCCACGCGTTGGGTTTATCTTGCACTCGGCACCTTGTATCAGTGGGTGGCCCGTGACGGGCCCGCTCGCGCCGTGGGGCGGAAGCCGGGCACGCGAGGCATGTTACTTTAACGGATCGTGGATGCCGCTCCGTGGATACACGGTGGTCCGGCCGCAATTCAGCTACCGCAAAGGTCGGGCATGAAGGTCCTGTTGACGAACTTCCACGCTGGCGACGGCGGCGGCCACACCACGTACGTGGTCGGCCTGGCCCGTGGCCTCGCCGCACAGCATGCTGTCCACGTCGCCGCGCCAGCCGGCAGCCGGCTGAATCGCGAGGCGCGAGGCATCGAAGGCATTGCCGTGCTCGACCAGCCGTTTCCCAATGGCCTGGGCAAGCTGGCCGCGCGGCGCCGTGCCCTGCGCCAGCTGGCCGGCTGGCTGCGCGAACACGAGATGGACATCGTCCACGTGAACGGCTCGGCGGATCACCGGCTCGTGATGGCCGCCGTGCGCGGCCTGCGCCGTCGGCCCGCGATCGTTCTTACCAAGCACAACTCAAAGCCGATGACCGGCCTTGGGCACGCGTGGCGCGCGCGCTTCGGCACCGACATGGTCATTGCCGTCTGCGCCTATGTGCGGCGCCAGCTCGAGGCCTCGCCTTACGCGCGTTGTCGCCTGGCGACGGTGTTCAATGGCGTGGATATCCACCGTTTCGCGCCTGGGGCTGTCCCGGCGGGCGACCGCGCGACATGGCTCAAGCCCACCGGGAATGAGGCCGCGCTGCTCATCGGCAGCAATGCCGGTACGGCACGCTACAAGGGCTGGATGGATCTCCTGGAAGCGCTGGCGCGGCTGGGACCTGACGAGAGCGAGCGCTTCCGTGTGGTGCTGGCGGGCGGTCTGCCCGGCGCCGACGACCTTGCGCGGATCGAAGCGCTGGGCGTGTCTCACCTCGTCCATTTCACCGGGCGGCTGGACGATGTGCGGCCGATGGTGGCCTGCCTCGATGCCGGCTTCGTCCTGTCCTGGGATGTGGAGACCATCTCGTTCGCGTGTCGCGAAATGATGGCCATGGGCAAGCCGGTCCTGGTCAGCGACTACGCGGGGTTACCCGAGAACATCCGCCGGGGCAGCGATGGCTGGGTGGTACCCGCGCGCCACCTGGATGCGATCGCGGAAGCCTTGCGAGGTCTGTGGACGCAGCGCGCGGGGTTGCCTGCCATGGGGATGGCCGCTCGCGCGCATGCCGAGGCGGAATTCGGCCTGGAACACTTCGTGGACGCCACCGAGAAGGCCTACGCCGGCCTTCTTTCGAGCAAGGCGTAGTACATCCCGTCGAGGTCGCCATCGCCGGGCAATATCTGCCAGCCGATCGCGGCAGCCTGACCGATCGGGAGCGTGAACGGCACGATGCTCGCGTCGTCGCGTCCGGCCATGAACGCGCCGACGACACCTTCATTTTCCTGGCGCAGCAGCGAGCAGGTGACGTAGAGCAGCCGGCCGCCGGGAGCCAGCGTTTCCCAGCACGCGGACAGGATCCGGGACTGCTGGGCGACGAGCACGTCGATATCGGCGGCGCGGCGGTGCAGACGCACGTCGGGACGTCGGCGGATAACGCCCGTGGCAGAGCACGGGGCATCGATCATGATCCGATCGAAGGCCTGGCCGTTCCACCACGCGCTGGTGTCGCCGGCGTCGCCAACGACTACCTCGGCTTCCAGATGCAGGCGCTCCAGGTTCTGGCGGATCCGTCCGGCACGGGGACTGTCGTATTCGACGGCCAGTAGCGACACATGGGCTCGTTCCAGGACGTGGCAAGCCTTGCCGCCGGGGGCGGCGCATGCGTCAAGAACGCGCTGGCCATCCTGTACATCGAGGAGATCGGCAGGTACCTGGGCCGCGCCGTCCTGCACAGCGAAATGGCCATCGGCAAAGCCGGGCAGGCGGGTGATGTCGGTGCTGTGCGGTAGCACGAGACCATCGGCGAGCCACGGATGGAGCGCGACCTCCTGGCCGGCGGCGACGAGTGCCGCGGCGACCGCTTCGCGGCTGGCCCGCCGGCGGTTCACCCGGAGCATCAACGGGGGTTCCTGATTGGCCGCGGCCAGCACGGCCTCGGCATGACCGGGCCAGTCGTGGGCAATCGCCGAGGCGAGCCAGGCCGGATGGGCATGGCAGGTCGCCGGTACCGCATCGAGTTCGGCGATCAACGTCTCGCGTTCCCGCTGCCAGCGGCGGAGCACGGCGTTGACCAGGCCGGCGAGCCGTGGGCGGCGCAATTCGCGCGCTGCCTCGACCGTGGCGGCCACGGCGGCATAGCCCGGCAGTTGCAGGGTTTCCAACTGGACCAGGCCGGTCACCAGCAGCGCGTGGATCACCGGCTCACTGCGACGGATCGGTTTTTCCAGCAGGCGATCGAGCGCCGCATCGAAGCGCGGCCACCAGCGGGCGCCATCGTTCAACAGGGCCGTGAGCAGGGCGCGGTCACGCGGGTCGGCCAGCTTGGGTAAGGCGCGGTCCGCGGCCTCGCGCAGCGAGTGGCCCGACAGCGCGATGCTGGCGAGCGCTTCCGCGGCCAGGGCGCGGACTGATGGCGCCTTGCTCACGAAACGGCCTGCTTTAGCTCCGGCCGGGCATTGAGATAATCCGCTGCGCCAATGCGTCGGCCACCCGCGCGCTGTACGGCAGTCAGCCGTAGCGCACCCTCGGCACAGGCGATATCGATGCCATCGCGCGTGGCGGCGAACACGGTGCCGGGTTCGGCACCGGGCCTGCCAGCAATAGCGTGTGCGGCCCAGACGCGCAGGCGCTCACCCGCGATGTCGCCTTCTGCAACGGGCCAGGGGTTGAACGCGCGCACCTTACGCTCCAGCGCTGTGGCGGGTTGGCTGAAATCAAGGCGAGCTTCCGCCTTGTCCAGTTTGTGGGCGTACTCGACACCCTCCGCAGCCTGCGTATGGGGTTCCAGTACTTCACCGGCCTGGATGCGGCGCAGCCCTTCGGCCAGCGCATCGGCGCCCAGCGCCGAAAGACGATCGTGCAGGCTACCGCCGGTGTCGTCGGCGCTGATCGGCGTGCGGCGCTCGACCAGCACGGGGCCGGTATCCAGCCCGGCTTCCATCTGCATCAGGTCGACGCCACTCTCGGTGTCCCCCGCCAGAATGGCGCGCTGGATGGGGGCGGCACCGCGCCAGCGCGGGAGCAGCGAGGCGTGCACGTTCCAGCATCCCAGCCGCGGGATGGCCAGGACCTTGCGCGGCAGGATGAGGCCATAGGCCACCACCACCATGAGGTCCGGGGCATGCGCGGCAAGGCGGTCACGGTCGGCTTCGGCCTTGAACGACTCCGGCTGCTCGACAGGAATGCCAGCGGCCAGGGCCGCTTCCTTCACGGGGCTGGCGGCCAGCTTGCGGCCGCGGCCCGCGGGCCGGTCGGGCTGGGTGTACACGGCAACGACCTCGGCGCCCGCGATACGGCAGGCTTCGAGACAGGGTACGGCGAACTCAGGGGTGCCAGCGAACACCACGCGCAACGGTTGGCCCGCCATGGATCAGGCGCTGGCCTTGCGCTGTTTCTCCATGCGCTTCAGCAGCATGGTGCGCTTCAGCGGGGAGAGGTAGTCGACGAACACCTTGCCGGCCAGATGGTCCATTTCGTGCTGGATGCACACGGCGAGCGGGCCTTCGGCTTCCACGATGATCTCGTTGCCGTCCACATCGTTCGCCTTCACCTTCACCTTGAGGGCGCGGGTGACATCGGCGTAGATGCCCGGGAACGACAGGCAGCCTTCCTGATAGACCTGCTGGCCGTCCTTCTCGAGGATCTCGGCGTTGATCAGGACCATCGGGTGATCGCCGCCCTCGCTCATGTCGGCGACGAGCACGCGCTTGTGCACGTTGACCTGGGTGGCGGCCAGGCCGACGCCGTTGGCCGCGTACATGGTCTCGTACATATCGGCCACGAACTGCTTCAGCTCGGCGTCGAACGAGGTCACCGGCGCAGCGACGGTGCGCAGGCGCGGATCGGGGAATTCAAGGATGGTGAGGGTAGACACGATGTCACCTTAAGCAGTTGCGGGCCGGGGGAGGCGCGCCATGCCCGGAAAATTGCGGGCAAGTCGGCGAAAACCAAGCGCTTCGACCCTGTAGGATGCCCACACATTCTACGCTGACGCCGGGGGCCGGGCGAGCGTGGTGACATATTGTGCCCGTTAACGATTCGGTTACACTCGCGACAGCACCGGGGAAGGGGGAAAACCCGCCATGATCAAGAAGTTCGCCATGCTGCTCGGCGGCATGTTTTTTACTGTGGCCGTCTATGCCGCAGCAGCCCAGTTGCGACCGAATGCGCCTGACACCTACACGGTGCGCAAGGGCGACACCCTTTGGGATATTTCGGCGAAATTCCTCAGCAAGCCCTGGCTCTGGCCGGAGATCTGGCAGGCCAACCCCCAGGTTCGCAACCCGCATCTCATCTATCCGGGCGATGTGCTCAACCTGAGCATGTTAGGCGGGGCGCCGCGCCTCGGCCTGCAGCCGCGTATCCGCACCGACGACGATGCCATCCCGGCCATTCCGCTCGCCGAGCTGCGCACGTTCCTCAAGGAAATGCGCGTCATGGACGCGGATAGCGTCGAAAGCGCGCCGTACGTGGTCGGCTTCGAAGACGCCAAGCTGCGCGGAACCCCGGGCAACAAGGTGTATGCGCGTGATCTTGATAGCGCTACCCCGGGCCAGCGCTGGGCCATCGTTCGTCCCACCCACCGGTTCCGCGACCACGGCGACGACCCGGGCCACCTGGATGCGGTGAACGAGCCGGGTCACGGCACGTTCGTGGCGGATGACCTCGATAGCGATGTGTCGATGGCTCCGAGCCCCTGGCGCGAGGACACCACGCACGACACCCACAATGGCACCGGTACGGATGCCGGCGTTGAGGTCTCGGTCATCGGTACGGCGGAAGTGCTGGTCACGAATGGCGATATCGCCAGCCTGGTCATCGTCGATTCGACCCAGGAGATTCGTAAGGGCGATCGCTTCATGCCGGTGGACGACAAGCCCTACGATCCGTACTTCTATCCGCACGCACCGAAGTCCATGCCGACCGATCCACGGGTCATCGGCCTCACCGATGCCCGCTACGGCGTGGGTCGCCACCAGGTCGTGTCGATCTCGGCAGGCACCGCGGATGGCATCGATAACGGTGCGACGTTCACCGTGATGAGCCAGGGCGAGACGATCACCGACGAAGTCAGCGGTAACTACAACCGCCGCGGTACCTCACGCGATGCGAAGCTGCCGGATGAGTACGGCGGCCATCTCATGGTGTTCAAGACGTTCGACCACGTCAGCTACGCGCTGGTGATGGACTCGCTGCGCGCCGTACGTCGGGGTGACAAGCTGGTCCAGCCTGAGTAAGCGTTATCGGTTGAGTGGCGTGGAAAAGGGAGGCTTCGGCCTCCCTTTTTTATGCGCATTCGCCGACGCTACGCGGCGGGCGCGCGCCAACGGGCTCCCCTCTAGACTGTTCGCATGACCGACTCCGACCTCCGTGACTGGCTCATCCTTATCCGTACGCCTGGTTTTGGTGGGCGTCGCCTGCGCGAAGGCCTGGCCTTGCACGGCGGCGCGGCTGGCCTGCTGGACCGGTTCCGCCGGCACCCCGAATCGGCGCCCCGCGAGGCGCGCGAGTGGCTCGCCGCCCCCGACGAGGCTGCGGTCGCGCGCGACATGGCTTGGCTGCAAGGGAACGGGCACCGCCTGCTGCTGTGCACGGACGAGGATTTCCCGCCGCAGCTCGAGAATCTCTCGGATGCGCCCGCGGCGCTGTTCGTCAAAGGCGATGCCTCGCTGTTGCTGCGGCCGCAGGTGGGCGTTGTGGGTGCCCGGCGCGCGACGGCGCCCGGGTTGGCGACCGCGCGGCGCTTCGCCAGCGAGCTCGCCACGGGCGGCCTGCTGGTCACCAGCGGCCTGGCCGACGGCGTGGATGGCGGAGCGCATGCGGGCGCCCTTGATGCCGGTGAACCGACGATCGCCGTCATCGGTACCGGCCCCGACCTGGTCTACCCCAGCAAACACCATGCGCTTGCGCGTCGCATCGCTGAACAGGGTGCCATCGTCAGTGAATTCGCACCCGGCACGCCCTCTCGCGCCATGCATTTCCCGATGCGAAACCGGATCATCGCCGGGCTTAGCCTGGGCGTGCTGGTCATCGAGGCAGGCCTCAAGTCAGGCTCGCTGATCACGGCCCGGCAGGCTGGCGAGCTGGGCCGCGAGGTCTTCGCCCTCCCGGGGTCCATTCACAATCCCCTGGCCGAGGGCTGCCATTCGCTCATCGGCGATGGCGCGCGCCTGGTCCAGCGCAGCGATGAGATCCTTGCGGCGCTTGGCCCGGCGGCCCGGAAACTGGGCGCTGAGCTGCAGGCCAGGCTGGCCCTCGATAGCCGGTCCTCGGGGTCGCCGAGGCGTCCCAAAGGCCCCTTTGACTGGCGTGAAGATGAGGAATATCGCCGCCTTCTCGACGCCATGGGTTACGATCCCGTCCTTTTGGACGCTCTTGTGGGCAGTACGGCCCTCGCGCCTGGCGCCTTGTCATCGATGTTGCTGATGCTTGAGCTGGAAGGTGAAGTGGCTGGACTCCCCGGCAACCGTTACCAGCGAGTGGTGCGTTAAGCGCGCTGCTTGACAGGCGGTGGGGCGGTGTGTTTCCAACTAAATATAGACATACGCTGGGGTCCACTGGCCCGGGCGGACTTCGGAATCGCTAACGCATGGCAAAGAACCTCCTCATCGTCGAATCGCCGGCCAAGGCCAAGACGATCAACAAGTACCTGGGCGCCGACTTCCAGGTGCTGGCGTCGTACGGTCACGTGCGTGACCTGCGGCCAAAGGAGGGCGCCGTCGATCCGGAGCATGGCTTCGCCATGGCTTACGAGGTCATCGACCGTAACGAGAAACATGTCGATGCGATCGCCAAGGCGGCCAGCAAGGCCAGCAGCATCTACCTCGCGACCGACTTGGACCGCGAAGGTGAGGCGATCTCCTGGCACATCAGTGAGATCCTCAAGGAGCGCGGCCTGCTCGAGGGCAAGGCCGTCCAGCGGGTGGTCTTCAGCGAGATCACGCCGAAGGCCATCAAGGAGGCGGTCGCCAACCCGCGCAAGCTTTCCCATGACCTGGTCGATGCCCAGCAGGCACGCCGCGCGCTCGATTACCTGGTCGGTTTCAATCTTTCCCCGGTGCTGTGGCGCAAGGTGCAGCGTGGCCTGAGCGCAGGCCGCGTGCAGTCGCCCGCCCTGCGCATGATCGTCGAGCGCGAGCTCGAGATCGAAGCCTTCAAGGCGCGCGAGTACTGGACGGTCCAGGCCAACCTGACCCACGCGGAGGGTGCGTTCGACGCCCGCCTGGTCAAGCTCAATGGCAAGAAGTTTGAGCAGTTCGACCTCACCAACGAAACCGATGCCCTGAAGGCGCGCGCTGCGCTGGAGAAAGCGGCGGCAGGCCAGTTCACCGTCGGTGAAGTCGTCAGCCGTGAGCGCAAGCGCCGCCCGGCGCCGCCGTTCACGACCTCCACCCTGCAGCAGGAGGCCGCGCGCAAGCTCGGCTTCTCCACCAGCCGGACCATGCGCGTGGCGCAGGGCCTTTACGAAGGTGTCTCGCTGGGTAGCGAGGGCAACGTCGGTCTTATCACCTACATGCGAACCGACTCGGTTGCCCTCTCCGAGGATGCGGTGGCCGAACTGCGCGACCTGATCGGGCGCGAATACGGCAAGGGCGCGCTGCCTGACGCCGTCCAGGTCTACAAGTCGAAGGCCAAGAACGCGCAGGAAGCGCATGAGGCGGTTCGCCCGACCTCGGCCATGCTCATGCCGCGCAGCGTGGCGTCGTTCCTTAACGACGACCAGCGCAAGCTCTACGAGCTGATCTGGAAGCGCACCGTCGCCTGCCAGATGATCCACGCCACGATGAACACCGTGTCGGTGGAGTTCCCGGTGGGCGACTCAGGGTTCCGCGCCACGGGCACCACCGTCATCGATCCGGGTTTCCTCGCCGTCTATGAGGAAGGGAAGGACCAGAAGGCCGAGGATGACGATGACAACCGCCGCCTGCCGCGCCTGGCCACGGGCGATCGCGTGCCGGTCTCTGCCATCGTCGCCGACCAGCACTTCACCGAGCCGCCGCCGCGGTTCTCCGAAGCCAGCCTGGTGAAGGCACTCGAGGAGTACGGCATCGGCCGCCCGTCCACGTATGCCAGCATCATCCAGGTGCTGATCAGCCGTGAGTACGTCATGCTCGATAGCCGCCGCTTCAAGCCGACGGACGTCGGCCGCGCGGTAAGCCAGTTCCTCTCCGGCCACTTCAAGCAGTATGTCGATTACGACTTCACGGCACGCCTCGAGGATGAACTCGATGCGGTGAGCCGCGGCGAGGAGCAGTGGGTGCCGCTGCTCGAGCGCTTCTGGCAGCCGTTCAAAACACTGGTGGATGACAAGACGGAAAGCGTCGATCGCAACGAAGCGACCGGTGCACGTGAACTTGGCAGCGACCCGAAGACGGGCAAGCCGGTGTCGGTCCGCCTGGGCCGCTACGGCGCGTATGCGCAGATCGGTACGAAAGACGACGAGGCCAAGCCCACCTACGCCAGCCTGCGGCCTGGCCAGAGCATGCACACCATCACGCTGGACGAGGCGATGGAGCTGTTCAAGCTGCCGCGAAACCTCGGTCAGTCCGAGGAGGGCGACGATGTCACCGTCGGCGTGGGCCGCTTCGGGCCGTTCGTGAAACAAGGCAGTACGTACGCATCGCTCAAGGCCGAAGACGATCCGTACACGATCGAACTGCCACGCGCCCTGCAACTGGTGCAGGAGAAGCTGGAAGCGATCGCCAATCGCACTATCCTCGATTTCGGTAACGGCATTCAGGTGCTGAATGGCCGCTACGGTCCGTACATCACGGATGGCGAGAAGAACGCGCGCATTCCGAAGGATCGTGAGCCGAAGACGCTGACCGAAGCCGAATGCGTGGAACTGCTTGCTGCCGCGCCGGTGAAGAAGCCCCGCGGTGGCAAGGCCGCCAAGAAGGCTTCCGCCAAGAAGGCGACGGCGAAGAAGGCCGCCACGAAGAAGGAGCCAGCAGCGAAGAAGGCCGCGGTGAAGAAAACCGCGACCAAGAAGGCTGCGGCGAAGAAAACCACGGCAAAGAAAGCGGCCACCAAGAAAACGGCCGCGAAGAAGACTGCCGTGAAGAAGACCGCCACCAAGAAGGCCGCGGCAAAGAAGACCCCGGCCGCCTGACATGCAGGTGTTTGACCTGGACCACGTCGACGCGGCGGCCGCGCATGTGCGCGAAGGCGGTGTCCTGGCCTATCCGACCGAGGCCGTCTATGGCCTCGGTTGTGATCCGCACGATCGCGCGGCGTTCGATGCGCTTTTTGCCCTGAAAGAGCGCCCGCCGACCCAGGGCGTACTGCTGATCGCGGCGGATTTCGCCCAGGTCGAGCCCTACATCGACCTCGATGCCGTACCGGAGGCGGTCATGGCGCAGGTGCACGCGACGTGGCCCGGCCCTAACACCTGGGTGTTTCCGCGTAGCGCCCGCGTTCCTGACTGGGTCGCTGGCGCGCACGCCGGCATCGCCCTGCGCGTGACCGCGCACCCGCCCGCGGCGCGGCTCTGCCGCGCGTTCGGGGCGCCCCTGGTCTCGACCAGCGCCAACCCCCACGGACAGCCCCCGGCACGTGATGTCGCCACACTGAGCCGCTATTTCGACGAGCGCCTTGCCGCCGCGCTCGATGCGCCGTTGGGTGGGCAAGATCGCCCCACCGTGATCCGCGACGCGCTGACCGGCGCTATCATCCGCGCCTGAGGAAGGGGGTAACACGATCTTGGCGACTGTCTTTGAACAAACCGGGCGCGAAAGCGCACCGATGTTGCCGCTGCTGGCCGGCGCCCCGTCGCGGACCGTGGCCTGGCGCAGCGGGCAAGCCGTCACCGCCGCGACCTTCCTGGCCCACGTACGCCAGGTGGCGGCCGCGCTTCCCGAGGCGATCGGCGCGGTCAACCTTTGTGAAGACCGCTATGCCTTCCTCGTCGCGTTCACCGCGCTCGTATTGCGCGGCCAGGTGAACCTGCTGCCGCCGTCGCGCGCGCCGCACGCTGTCGATGATGTGATGGGAAACCACCCGGGCTGCTACGCCATTGGCGAGCTGGCACTCGATCCGGCGCCGGCCGGTTACCTGCGCCTGCCGCTGCTCGACGAAACATCCCCCGCCTACGGCGAGGTGCCCACGGTGGCGGCGGATGCTGTCGTTGCGATTGGCTACACCTCCGGTTCCACCGGTAAGCCCAAACCCAATATCAAGACCTGGGGCAGCTTCCACGCCAGCAACCTGGGCAACATCCAGATGCTGCACCGTGTGATCGGTAGCCCGTTCGACGTGGTCGCTACGGTGCCGCCGCAGCACATGTACGGCATGGAGATGTCGGTGGTGATGCCGCTCATGTCCGAAGTCAGCGTGCATGCCGGCCGGCCGTTCTTCCCGGCCGATGTCGCTGCCGCGCTGGCCTCGATGCCCGAGCCACGGGTGCTGGTGACCACGCCCGTGCATCTTCGCGCGCTGGTTGAATCCGGCGTCCAACTGCCGTCGCTAGCCGCCTTCGTCTCCGCCACGGCACCCATGCCGGTGGAGCTCGCCGTCGCGGCGGAGCAGCGCTTTGGCGCGGCCTTGTGCGAAGTGTTCGGCTCGACCGAGACCTGCGTGTTCGCCAGCCGCCGGACCGCCACGGAGGAGGAATGGTCGCTCTACGATGGGGTCACGTTGCACTCGCAGCCGGATGGCACCCTGGTCGATGCCCCCCAGCTTGCCGAACCGATGGCTCTGGCCGACATCGTCACGCTGCATGGTGAAGGCCGGCGCTTCCGCCTCTGTGGCCGGAATACCGACCTGCTGGAGATCGCCGGCAAGCGCGCCTCGCTGGGTGACCTCAACCGGCGCTTGCTCGCCATCGACGGTGTGACGGACGGCGTACTGTTCCAGCTGGACGAGCCGGATCCTTCGGGCGTCCGTCGCATCGCTGGCCTTGTCGTCGCGCCCGGGCTCACGGCGGAGTCCGTGCTGGGCGCCCTGCGCGCCGCCATGGACCCCGTTTTCCTGCCACGCCCGCTGCGCGTGGTCGATGCCTTGCCACGCAATGAGACCGGCAAGCTGCCGCGCGGCGCGCTGCTGGCGCTGGTCCAGCGCTAGGGCAGGTACAATCGCCGGTCCACGAACCGGAGATCCCCATGAAAGTCCTCGTCATCGGTAGCGGCGGCCGCGAGCACGCCCTGGCCTGGAAGCTCGGCCAGTCGCCGCGCGTCGACGAGGTGATCGTGGCGCCCGGCAACGCGGGCACCGCGGTGGAGCCAGGCCTGCGCAATGCGAATGTGGCCGTGACCGATATCGAGAGCTTGCTGGCGCTGGCGAAAGCCGAGGGCGTTGGCCTGACCGTCGTCGGCCCGGAAGTGCCCCTGGTCGCGGGTGTGGTCGACCGGTTCCAGGCCGCGGGCCTGCGTTGCTTCGGCCCGCGTGCCGCCGCCGCGCAGCTCGAGGGCAGCAAAGCCTTCGCCAAGGACTTCCTGGCCCGCCACAAGATCCCGACGGCCTACTACGCGGTGTTTACCGACCTCGAGCCCGCACTGGCTTACGTACGCAAGCAGGGCGCGCCCATCGTGATCAAGGCCGATGGTCTCGCCGCAGGCAAGGGTGTGGTCGTCGCCATGAGCCTGCCCGAGGCCGAGGCGGCGCTGAACGACATGCTCGGTGGCAAGGCCTTCGGCGATGCCTCGTCGCGTGTGGTCATCGAAGAATTCCTTGATGGCGAAGAAGCCAGCTTCATCGTTATCGCCGACGGTACGCACGCATTGCCCATGGCGACCAGCCAGGACCATAAGCGCCGCGACGATGGCGACAAGGGCCCGAACACCGGTGGCATGGGCGCGTACTCGCCCGCGCCGGTGGTCACCGACGAGGTGTCGGCGCGGGTCATGCGTGAGATCATCGAACCGACGCTCGCCGGTATGGCCGCCGATGGCACCCCGTTTACCGGGTTCCTGTATGCCGGCCTCATGATCGACAAGTCCGGCGCAGCCAAGGTCATCGAGTTCAACGTGCGCTTCGGCGATCCGGAAACCCAGCCGATCATGCTACGCCTGCAGTCGGATCTGGTGGACCTGGTCGAGGCAGCACTCGATGGCGACATCACCCGCGCCGGGGCGACGTGGGATCCGCGTCCTTCGCTGGGCGTGGTGCTCGCTGCGGGCAACTACCCCGGCAAGGTGCGCAGCGGCGATCTCATCCAGGGCGCCGATACCGATTTCGGGCCGGACGTGAAAGTGTTCCACGCCGGCACGGCGTTGGATGCGGAGGGCCGTCCGGTCAGTGCCGGTGGCCGCGTGCTCACGGTTTGTGCGTTAGGGAGCGATCTGGTCGAGGCGCGCGCCCGTGCGTATGCCGCGCTCGAAAAGGTCACGTTCGCGGATGCGTTCTTCCGTCACGACATTGCCCATCGGGCACTCGCGCGCGGATAACCAACCGCTCGGCTACACTGCGGCCACACCGCCAGGATAGCCAACGGAATGTCCCAGTTTTCCCTGCTCGGCAAGCGTCGCTTCGCGCCGTTCTTCTGGACCCAGGCACTCGGGGCCTTCAACGACAACGCGTTCCGTAACGCCATGGTCATGTTGGTGGCGTTCCAGATGGCGCTCCCGGATAGCCAGGTCTCGCTCTACACGAACCTGGCGCCAGCGCTGTTCATCCTGCCGTATTTCCTGTTCTCCGCGACCGCCGGTCAGCTGGCGGAGAAGTTCGAAAAAACCCGCATCATTCGCTTCGTGAAGCTGTTCGAGATCGCCGCCATGGCGATCGCCGCCATTGGCTTCCACACGCATCATGTCTCCCTGCTTCTGATCGTGCTGTTCCTGATGGGTGTGCACTCCACCGTGTTCGGACCGATCAAGTATTCGATCCTGCCGCAAGCGTTGGAGCGCAGTGAGCTGGTGGGCGGCAACGCGCTGGTCGAGACCGGTACACAGCTGGCGATGCTGATCGGCATGATCGTCGGCAACTCGCTCATGCTCATCGCCGGCTATGGCACGACCGCCGCGTCAGCCGCGACCCTCGTCATCGCCGTGGCCGGCTACCTCGCCAGCCGGACGATTCCCGCAGCGCCCGCGACCGCGCCGGATCTTCGCTTCAACTGGAATCCGTTTTCCGAAACCTGGCGCGTGCTCAAGCTGACCCACGCCGATCGTGCGGTGTTCAACGCGGTGCTGGGTATCTCGTGGTTCTGGTTCTTCGGGACGGTGATGATCGCGCAGCTGCCGAATTACACGCGCCATGTGCTTGGCGGCGATGGTTCGGTGAATACACTGGTGCTCACCTTGTTCTCGCTGGGTACCGGTATCGGCTCGTTGCTGTGTGAAAAGCTATCGCGCAAGCGCGTCGAGATTGGTCTGGTACCGATGGGCGCCTTCGGGCTTACGGTATTCGCCATCGATCTGTATTTTGCGCGGCCCGCGGTGGGTGCCGGGGCGTCGCTGACATGGAGCGCATTTCTCAGCGTGCCGGGCGCGTGGCGCGCCGCCATGGACCTCACCCTGATCGGTGCCTTCGCCGGCTTCTACGTCGTTCCGTTATTCGCCTTCGTACAAAGCCGTGCGCCGCGCGACAAGCTCTCGCGAATCATCGCGGGCAATAACATCGTCAACGCCCTGCTGATCTGCATCGCCTCGGGGTTCGGCATTGGCCTCACCGCCATGGGTCTCGATACCCCCACCATCTTCCTGATCACGGGCATCATCAATATCGCGGTGGCCGTGTACATCTTCACGCTGGTGCCCGAGTTCATGATGCGGTTCATGACGTGGGTCATCGTGAATACGCTTTACCGCGTGCGCGTCGATGGCTTGAAGAACGTGCCTGACGAAGGCGCGGCCGTCGTCGTCTGCAACCACGTGAGCTTTATGGATCCGCTGATCCTTATGGCCTGTGTGCGCCGGCCCATGCGCTTCGTGATGTATTACAAGATCTTCAACGTGCCCGTGCTGAACTTCATCTTCCGCACGGCCAAGGCCATTCCCATTGCCGGGCGCAACGAAGATCCCGTGTTGATGGACAAGGCCTTCGAGCAGATCGACGAAGCCCTTGCTGCCGGCGAGGTGGTGTGCATTTTCCCTGAAGGTGGCCTGACGCGCGACGGCGCGATCGCGACGTTCCGCCCCGGCATCGATCGCATCCTCGCGCGCCGGCCGGTGCCGGTCGTGCCGCTGGCCTTGCGTGGCATGTGGGGCAGCATCTTCAGCCGGCGCGATGGTGCGCTGCGCCGCGCGCGCTTGCCGCGGCGGTTCTGGTCACGTATCGAACTGGTGGGCGGTTCGCCGTTCCCCGTGGGTACGGCGAATGCCCCGGTGCTCGAAGCGCGCGTCAGCGAGCTCCGTGGCGACAAAGCGTAAAGCGGCTCAGGCGAGCAGCGCGGCCAGCACGATGATCGCGACCACCGCCAGCCACACGACTAGCACGCGCCGGATCACCCGGCGCGCATCCTCCAGCGCGGTGACCGGATCGCTCACGTCTTGCGCGTAACCATCACCGGCTTCTACATCGGCATCGACGCCGGCGCGGGCCACGGCAGCCAGGAAATCCGGCTCGAGTCGCGAGCGCGGGCTACCGGATTGGCGGTGCCAGGTTTTCCAGGCGCCCATCACGGCGTCGAAATCCGATACGAGCGCCATGGCGAAGACCATCAGGTGCGCCGGTAGCCAGTCGAGCGCGTCGGCGAGGCGCTGCGCTGCACTGCGCGTGCTGGCATCGAGCGCCAGCGTCGCATCGCGGCCAAGCGTCTGCGCGAGGCGATAACCCAGCGCGCCGGCCGGGCCGAGCAGGAAGAACCAGAACAGGACACCGAAGCGACGGCGCAGCGCCGCGTAGAAGGTGGCCTCGACGATCGCAGGGGCGAACCAGGGCAGCGGGTCGGCATCGACGCGCAGCGCGGCCACGGCCTCGTCGCGCCGCAGCGTGTCGGTCGCGCGCACGACATGCTCGATGTCCGCTTCGATCTCGCGTGGGCCCAGGGTGTAGACGAGCACAACGATGGCGAAGGCCAGCCAGGCCAGGTCGAACAGCGGCAGCGCGCGGAGGATGCCAGCGACGATCGCGCAGGCCAGCACGGGTACGAGCAGGATGATCGCCACGCGACCCGGCCCGGAGGTATCGCCAAGGCGGCCTACCCAGCGGTGGAACCAGCGTTCGTCGCGCCAGCGCACCAGCTGCGGCACGCTCCAGGCGATGACGAGGGCGATGAGGACAGCGAGCAGACGTAAGGCCATGGCAAGAGCGCGATCAACAGGACGTTGGCCCGATTGTAGGCGAAGCCTTAGCGCTTGGGCGCGCTGGCTATCAGTTCGGCGAGGCTGACGCCACGCAGACCCAGCCAGTGCTCGATCAGCCGATAAGACACCGATAGCGGCGGCGGGACGCCCAGCGTGCCGGAGGCCATGCCTTGCACGATGTCATCAACGGTGAACCAGCGCGCATCCTCTAGCTCATCGTCGCGCAGGTGGATCTCGCGCGTTTTAGCCACGGCGGTGAAGCCGACCATGAGGGAGGCGGGCAGGGGCCACGGTTGCGAGGAGTGGTAGGTGGCGTGGAGTACTTCGACCCCGGATTCTTCGCGGACTTCGCGTTTGACCGCGTCTTCTAGCGATTCCCCAGGTTCGATGAAGCCCGCCAGTGTCGAATACCTACCTGCCGGCCAACCGCGTTGGCGGCCGAGCAGGCAGGTATCGCCGTGTTCGACGATGACGATGATGGCGGCATCGGTACGCGGGAAGTGCAGGTGCGCGCCATCCGGGTTCGTGCATTGCACGCGGTGGCCTGCGGCGACCACCACCGTCGGCGAGCCGCACAGCGTGCAAAAGCGGGTTTGCCGCTGCCAATGGGTGACGCCCTTCGCAAAGGCGAAGAGCCCGGCATCGAACGCATCAAACAGCAGGCCGGCCTCACGCAATGACATGCGCCGTGCGCCGGTCATGCCCTGGAAAAGCGCCGCATGGGCCTCATCCAGGACCAGGGCGAACCATGCGCGGCCATCCGCCAAACCGAGCAATGTGGATGGGACATCGCCAAAGCGCTCGCCGCGCATGGCAGGTGACATCCACTGGGGTGCGTCAGCGTCCTGGGTAACGAAGGCCTGGCCTTCGCTATCGAGTATGAGAAAGCGGGTGCCCTGGGCACGCTCGGTTTCTTCCACCCATAGCCGGTCGTCGCGACGCTCAGCCATGCGATCGATATCGATGCCGGCGAATACGTTCTCCCGGGCACGGCTCGCAGCGGCTTTATCGCGCTCCTGCTCGACGCTCACGCGGCCCGGCCGGTCAGGCGCTAAAGGACGAACCGCAGCCGCAGGTCGTCTTCGCGTTGGGGTTGCGAATGACGAACTGCGAGCCGCTGAACGACTCGGCGTAGTCGATTTCCGCGCCGGTCAGGTACTGCAGCGAGAGCGGATCGACCACGAGGGTGACGCCTTCACGCGATACGGCGAGGTCATCCTCGGCCTGTTCTTCGTCGAAGGTGAAGCCGTACTGGAAGCCCGAGCAACCGCCGCCGCTGATGTACACGCGTAGCTTGAGGCCGGGGTTGCCTTCCTCTTCGATAAGTTCGTGCACCTTGCGGGCGGCGGCTTCGGTGAAGACCACCGGCGTGCCTGCCGACCGGTAATCCGGTGCGCCGGTCGGGGCCATGGGGAATGGGTTGTTCATAGCGTCCATAATGGCGCCGATCGCCCGCAGGTCAAGCCTTTAGGTGAGGGCCGGCGCCGCGTCGATGGCCTGCTGGGCCAGCTGGCGCACGGTCACGGGCGCCTGGTGGATCATCTTGCCGTTCACCTGGGCCCCGGCCGCCATTTCCAGGACCTGGTAATGCACATCGCCGTCCACGCGGGCCAGCGGCGCCAGCTCAAGCCGTTCGGCGACGTTGACGTCGCCCTTCACGCCACCGTTGATCACGGCGTGCGGGACCTCGATCCGGCCGACCACGTTGCCCGTCTCACTGACCGTGAGTACGCCGTCACCACTCAGGTCGGCGTGGATCGAGCCCTCGACGGTGCCATCCAGGTGCAAGGCCCCGGAAAAATGAACATCGCCGCGCACGGTGACGCCGCGGGCAATGAGGCTGGTGGCAGCGCCCACAGACGGCGCGGCGGACTTACGGTTGCTGCTGAACATCGGTGACCTCGTCGGTTCGGGTGGCGTCGGCCCAGGCGATGGCGGACGTGGCGGTATCGCCACCGTCAGCGCCCGCGCTGAAACGTAGCCGCGTGGGCTTGAACCCCGCAGGTACGGTAAAGCTGGCCTGGACCTGCTGGAAGTATTTGAAGGAGAAAGGAATGCCGGTGGACGCCGCCGACTGGCCCAGGGCTGCGCCCTGCAGGGTGGCGACCTTGCTGCCCTGGATGCCCTCGACAGCCATGCTCAGGTTGCCTTTCACCAGGTCGCCGCGGCGGGCGTTCTGGGTCAGGGTCACCACGAGGTTCCAGGCACTGGGCATGCCGGGCACCGCCGTCACGCGTGCGCCCTGGATCTTCAGCCCATCGCGCTGGCCCGTCCCTCCGACCAGGCGTGAGTAAAAGGCAAGGTCCGTGCGCAGGCCGCTGATTTCTTCGTCACGCTCGGCCAGGTTCTTCTTGAGTTCTTTCGTGGCGATATCGGCCACCTGATCGGCCCGCTGCAGGTTGGCCACTTGCTGGCGCAGATCGTCGTTCTCCGCGCGGAGCGCGCGGGCACCTGTGCGGCCAGGGGCCGAAGGGGCCGTATCCGCGCCGGACCATGCCCACGCGAGCCCCGCAACCAGCGCAAGGCTCGCCAGCCAGCCAGCGCCCCACAGGACTTTCGTCCGGCGGTCGCGGGCTGCATCGTGTGTGCGCACGACGAAGCGAGGCGGATGGCGTGGCGCCATGAAGGGTTCCGTGCAAGAAACGTGAAGGGCGATGGTATAGCCCCTGTGTTTCCGAATGGTCAAGGAACCGTGCCACGCCCCCACGAAAAAGGCCGCCTTGCGGCGGCCTTTCGGGCATCAGTGCTTGTCGAGCGAGCCGACCTTGCTGAGCATGTAGCGTTCGGGGCCGATATCCGAAATCAGGCTGAACTGCGTTTCGAGCCAGTCGATATGCTCTTCTTCCTGGCCAAGGATGAACTTGAACAGGTCACGGCTCACGAAATCGTGGATGCCTTCGCTGTAGGCGACGGCCTCGCGCAGGTCCTTGGTGGCGATCATTTCCAGGTCCAGATCGCCCTGCAGGCACTCGACGACGTTTTCGCCGATGCGCAGCTTGCCCAGGTGCTGGAGGTTCGGCAGGCCATCGAGGAACAGGATGCGCTCGATGAGCTTGTCCGCGTGCTTCATTTCCTCGATCGACTCTTCGTACTCGTGCTTGGCGAGTTCGTTGTAGCCCCAGTCCTTAAACATCCTGTAATGCAGGAAGTATTGGTTGATGGCGGCCAGCTCGTTGTAGAGGACCTTGTTGAGGAATTCGATAACCTTCGCGTCGCCCTTCATGTGGCGTCTCTCCCTTGAATGCAGACGCGACTATACGTCGCCCGAAAAGACGATGACGTAACGAGAATGAAGACGGTTTGCGTCCGCGAATAGATGTCCACCCGGACTTCGCGCGGATCGACCGTCAGGCCTCGATCGACCTGTAGGAGCGCGCTCGCGCGCGATCCGGCCGCAGGCCGGCCCGAACCTTCAGGCGGTAACCGGGAGGAAGGTCAACACTGCCGGCCTGGCGTCGACGGCCTCACGCAGGCACTGGCGCGCCTCTGGCTCGCAGGCGCCGCAGCAGTCCGAGCAACCCGTGCGGGCCTGGAGCTCGGCAAAGGTCTCCACGCCCTCGGCCGCAAGGCGACGGATGGCGTGATCGGTGACGGCATTGCACATGCAGATGTACATGGGTGCGAATTCGAACGCGAATGCGAACGATTGTCAACTGCGCAGTTGTGAAGGCCGTTCAGGTTAGCCCTGACCGGCGGCCTCCCGGGCCAGGCGCAGAAGCTCGGCCTGCTGGGGGCAGGTGCCAATTTCCACGCTGCATACGGTTTCCACCGTGGGCGCGAACTGGCGCAGGGCGCGTTCGTACACCTCGCGCTTGAAGTTGACCACGTGGTTGGCGGGGTACCAGAAATCCACCCAGCGCCAGAGATCGAACTCGGGCTTCTCGCAGGCATCGAGCTTGAGGGCATCCTCGCCGCCGGTCAGGCGGAGCAGGAACCAGACCTGCTTCTGGCCGATGCAGGTGGGGCGCTGATGGTGGCGCACGAAGCGGTTGGGCAGCCGGTAGCGCAGCCAGCCGCGGGTTTCGGCCAGCACTTCGACGTGGTGAGCGTGCAGGCCGGTCTCTTCCTCGAGCTCGCGATACATCGCTTCCAGCGGTGTTTCATCGCTACGCATGCCGCCCTGGGGGAACTGCCAGCCGTCGCGATTCACCCGGCGCGCCCAGAACAGGCGGCCGTCGGCGTTGAGGAGGACAATCCCCACGTTCGGTCGATAGCCATCTGCGTCGATCATTCAGCCTCCGCGAACCTTTCGCGTTAGGTCGATTCAACCACAGCGCGAGAAGTCGCTACAAGGCGCCCCTTGATCGGCGAGCCAGCCCCGATTAAACTGCCCGGCCTTCGCGGCCCTGTTCGCGGAAGACCAGGTTTCATGGCTAGGTAGCTCAGCTGGTCAGAGCGCGGCACTCATAATGCTGAGGTCGGCGGTTCGAGCCCGCCTCTAGCCACCAAGAAAAAAAGAAAGCCGCCCCGGTATCCGGGGCGGCTTTTTTCTTGCCCGGCCTGTAGGAGTGCGCTTGCGCGCGACGGGTCTTACCGCGAGCATCCATCGCGCGCAAGCGCGCTCCTACAGGGGGTTTGCTTCGAGTTCGGAGGATGCGGTGTCCAGCACCACCCTCGCCAGTTCCACTACGTTATGTACACGCAGCTTGGTCATCAGGTTGGAGCGGTGCAGCTCCACGGTCTTGGGGCTGATATTCAACTCGCTTGCGATCACCTTGTTGAGCTTGCCGAGCATGATCCCATCGAGTACCTGCGACTCGCGGCGGGTCAGTGCGACGCCGGGGCGCAGGCTGGTCAGGGGGTTTGCCTCGGCCTCCGCCGCGGCGGGCTCCTCGCCAAGAGGCATCAGGAACACCGCCTGAAACGCAACCGGCGCGACATCCAGCACCTCACGGGTGACGCGATAGCGCCGGGGCGTGGCGTGGCGATCATGGAAGAGGAACTCGTCGGGTTGCGCGGTCGGCGTCAGGTGCGCTTCCAGCCACGCTGGGCCCGCCCGGCCGCGGGATATGCCGAATTCCCTCTGGAACGCGGCGTTGACCATCACGGCACGGCCGCCGTCACTTCGCCAGACCACGCAGGGCCAGGGCAGGGCGGAAAACACTCCGGCGGCCAGCGCGCAGGGCTGCGGCTGGTCGACGGACTCACGGCCAAGGCACATGGATGCCTCCTTCAGTGAACCATCCGGTGTGGGCGGGCGCCCCCTCGCGCCCCCGATCTAGTTACCACTGCAACCGTTGCGGCATGAAAAGTCCATGAACCCGGCACCCGGATTGGCCGAAGTGAGACATGCGTCGTGAAGGTTCCCTGAGTCCGGTCAACTTCGGGATGTCCGCTACAATAGGCCGCAGAATCCCGGCTTACCTCCTTCATGCGCATCTTCAAGACTTTCAATATCGAAGCGGCCCACCGCCTGCCGAACGTGCCCGAGGGGCATAAGTGCTCGCGCCTGCACGGCCATTCGTTCCACGTCGAGCTCCACGTCGAGGGCCCGATCGACCCCGTGCTCGGCTGGGTGATGGACTTCGGCGACCTCAAGGCTCGCTTCAAGCCGCTTTATGAGCGCCTGGACCACAACTACCTCAACGACATCGAGGGGTTGGAGAACCCGACAAGCGAGAATCTGGCTCGCTGGATCTTCGAGCACCTGCGCCCCGAGGTACCGTTGCTATGCAAAGTCGTGGTGCACGAAACCTGCACCTCGGGCGCCGAGTACACGCCGTAACGCCAAGCGCTTATTCGGCAAGGCAAAAGCTGTCATCGCAACAAATTATGGTTGCTGCCCTGCAACAGGCGGGACTACACTGCGGCACCTTCCCGCTCTAGCGGGGCAGGTGCCGGGAAGCCGCAATGGCAGCCTGGCCAAAGCTCGATCAACGACGCGACGCATCGTCGCGCCGGCGACTGGTTATGGACTTTCGTCGCTTGTCCGGTTGTTTACGGCACTGGTATACTTTTCCAGATTAAACCGTGGCCCGTTGAACCATCTGGTGCCGCCTTCGAGCGAAACCACGGGAGCCTCGCGTTGCTCAATAGTCTTGCCGCCGGTCGTCACCTAGCCATGCGCGTGGTTATCACGCAGCTGGCGGTGGCTGTGGTTGCGGGACTCGCTTTCTCCCTGCAGGGGCGTGCCGCTGGACTGGCCGCGTTTGCAGGTGCCCTGGTCGTCGCTCTCGCTACCGCGCTGCTTGCCGCGCGAGCGTTCAGCGCGCTGGGCGGGGCGGGGGCAACGTTCATGCGCTTCCTCGTGGGCATGATCCTTCGCTGGATCATCCTCATCGGTGGGCTGCTGCTCATACTGGTTCAATGGAAGCTGCCACCCTTGCCGGCACTGGTCGGCCTGGTAGCGGCTTACGCGGTCAACATATTTGCATTCAGATTCAAGGGTTGAGGCATGGCTAGCGAACCGCAGGGCGGTCTAACCGAATACATCCAGCATCACCTGAACCACATGACGGTGAATTTCAGCGCCGATCATTTCTGGTTCTGGAACCTCCGTGCCGACTCGATCGTCGTCTCCTTTGCCCTGGGCGTCGCGTTCTGCCTGTGGTTCTGGCTGTTCGCCCGCAAGGCGACCTCGGGCGTGCCGTCCAAGGGCCAGGCCCTGGTCGAGCTGGCCATCGAGTTCGTCGATACGCAGGTGAAGGACACCTTCCACGGCGACCGCCGCACGGTCACGCCGCTGGCGCTGTCGATCTTCATGTGGGTGTTTCTCATGAACGCGATGGACCTGCTGCCGGTCGACCTGGCTGGCTGGCTGGTGCATACGTTCGCGGGTGCCGAAACGGCCCACCATACTTACTTCCGCATGGTGCCCACCGCCGACATCAACACCACCGTCGGCCTGTCCGTCGCCGTGCTGTTCATCGTCATCGGCCACGGCATCAAGGCCAAGGGCGGCTTCGGTTTCGGCAAGGAACTGCTGACCGCGCCTTTCCATGCGGAGAACCCGGTGGTCAAGACCATCCTGGTCATCCCGAACCTGCTTCTCAACGTCGTCGAAACCCTGTCGAAGCCCGTGTCGCTCGCCATGCGACTGTTCGGCAACATGTACGGCGGCGAACTGGTGTTCATGCTGATTGCCGGTCTGATGGTGAGCTGGATCAGCTTCGTGCCTGGCGTGTTGTTCAACACGGCCTGGGCGATCTTCCACATCCTGATCATCGCCCTCCAGGCGTTCATCTTCATGATGCTGACGATCGTCTACATCGCCACGGCGCGGGAACACCACTAACTCACCGCACCGACGTACCACTTTTTTAGTTCGTCTTTTTTCCACCCTTTCGTCATTCGTTTATCCAGGAGATCACCATGGAACTCGCCTCGCTTCTCGCCCACGTGCAGGGCATGACCGCCATCGCCATCGGCGTCATCATCGGCCTCGGCGCCCTGGGCGCTTGCCTCGGCATCGCCATCATGGGCTCGAAGTTCCTCGAGTCGGCTGCCCGCCAGCCGGAACTGGTCCCGCTGCTGCAGGGTCGTATGTTCCTGCTCGCCGGCCTGATCGATGCGGCATTCATCATCGGCCTCGCCGTGGCGCTGCTGTTCGCCTTCTCGAACCCGCTGGTCGGCGTCGTCCGCGCTGCGGTCGGCGGCTAATCAAGCCGTTGGTTCGTCTTGTCGCCGCGGCTTAATCGCCGCGGCGGCCGTCAGTACACAAGCGTTCGGAGTACTTCGGAGAGATCATGGAAATCAACATGACCTTCCTGGGCCAGATGATCTCGTTCGGGATCCTGGTCTGGTTCACCACCAAGTTCATCTGGCCCCAGCTCAACGGTGCCATTGAAGAGCGTCAAAAGAAGGTGGCCGAGGGGCTCGCCGCCGCTGAGCGTGCCCGCGCTGAACTCAAGGATGCCGACGCCAAGGTCGCGCTCGAGATCAAGCAGGCCCGCGTGCAGTCCACGGATATCATCGACAAGGCGCAGGCCCAGGCCAACGCCATCATCGAGAAAGCCCGCGTGGAAGCCACCAATGAGATCAACCGTCTGAAGGCCCAGGCCCAGGACGAGATCGCCACGATGGCCCAGCGTGCCCGTGAGCAGCTGCGTGAGCAGGTGGGTTCGCTCGCCATCAAGGGTGCGGAAAAGATCGTCCAGCGTGAAATCGATCCGGCGGCCCACAAGGCGCTGCTCGACCAGCTCGCTGCCGAGATCTGACCATGGCCCAGGCGCTCACCCTCGCCCGTCCGTATGCGCGCGCTGCCTTTGAGGTAGCGCACGCATCCGGTGCCCTCGCCGACTGGTCGGCAGCGCTGAATTTCTCCGCCGCCGTGGCTGCCAACCCCCAGGTTGCTGGCCTCGGCAACGATCCGCGCGTGCTGCCAACACAGCTCGTCGCGATCCACCTTCCGCAAGGCATGGCTGTCGACGCGCCGTTCGCCCGCTTCCTCGAGGAGCTGGCGGAAAACAACCGCATGCCCTTGCTGCCGGAAATCGCTGCGCTCTACGACCAGTACAAGCTGGAGTCGGAGTCGACCCTGAAGGTCAAGGTCACCAGCGCACTGGATCTCGATAACGCCCAGGCCGAGGCACTGCGTGCCTCGCTGAAGCGCCGCTTCAAGCGCGAGATCGAACTGGATACGCACGTCGATCCGGCGTTGCTTGGTGGTGTCGTCATCGACACCGGCGAGCAGGTCATCGACGGTTCGGCGCGAGGCCGCCTGCGACGGCTGGCCAGCGCGCTGACGCACTGAATACGAGCTTCTCATACCACCGGGTGCCGTGAGAGCGGCGCAACCCAAGGAACCGACCATGTCCAGCACCACTCTGAATCCGTCCGAGATCAGCGAGCTGATCAAGTCCCGCATCGAGCAGTTCAAGCTCGGTGCCGAGGCACGCAACGAAGGCACGATCATCAGCGTGTCCGACGGCATCGTGCGCATCCACGGCCTGGCCGATGTGATGCAGGGCGAAATGATCGAACTGCCGAACGATACCTACGCGCTCGCGCTGAACCTCGAGCGCGACTCGGTCGGCGCCGTGGTGCTCGGTGAATACCAGCACCTGCGCGAAGGCGATTCGGCCAAGACCACCGGCCGCATCCTCGAAGTACCGGTCGGCCCGGGCCTGCTCGGCCGCGTCGTCGATGCGCTCGGCAACCCGATCGACGGCAAGGGCCCGATCGATGCCGCCGGCAGCAGCCCGGTCGAAAAGGTCGCCCCGGGCGTCATCTGGCGCCAGTCGGTCGATCAGCCGATGCAGACGGGCTACAAGTCCATCGACTCGATGATCCCGATCGGCCGTGGCCAGCGTGAGCTGATCATCGGCGACCGCCAGACGGGCAAGACCGCCGTCGCGATCGACGCCATCATCAACCAGAAGCACTCGGGCATTAAGTGCATCTACGTGGCCATCGGCCAGAAGCGCAGCTCCATCGCCAACGTGGTGCGCAAGCTCGAAGAAAACGGCGCGCTGGCCAACACCATCGTCGTCGTGGCTTCGGCTTCCGAAGCGGCTGCCCTGCAGTACGTCGCGCCGTACTCCGGCTGCGCCATGGGTGAGTACTTCCGCGATCGCGGCGAAGACGCGCTCATCGTGTACGACGATCTGTCCAAGCAGGCCGTGGCCTACCGCCAGATCTCGCTGCTGCTGAAGCGCCCGCCGGGCCGTGAAGCCTACCCGGGCGACGTGTTCTATCTCCACTCCCGCCTGCTCGAACGCGCTTCGCGCGTCAGCGCCGAGTACGTCGAGAAGATGACCAACGGCGAAGTGAAGGGCAAGACCGGTTCGCTCACCGCGCTGCCGATCATCGAAACCCAGGCGGGTGACGTCTCGGCCTTCGTGCCGACCAACGTCATCTCCATCACCGATGGCCAGATCTTCCTGGAAACCGATCTGTTCAACGCCGGTATCCGTCCGCCCGTCAACGCCGGTATCTCGGTGTCGCGCGTCGGTGGTGCTGCCCAGACCAAGATCATCAAGAAGCTCTCCGGTGGCGTGAAGCTCGCGCTCGCGCAGTACCGTGAGCTTGCCGCGTTCGCGCAGTTCGCTTCGGATCTGGATGCCGCCACCCGCGCGCAGCTCGATCGTGGCCAGCGCGTCACCGAACTGATGAAGCAGGCGCAGTACTCGCCGCTGTCGCTGGGCGAGCTTGGCCTTTCGGTGTTCGCTGCCGAGAAGGGCTACCTCGACGACCTGCCGGTCAACAAGGTGCTGGCATTCGAGAAGGGCCTGCATGCCTTCTTCCGCCAGAACCAGGGCGATCTGATGAAGAAGATCGACGCCACGGGCGACTGGGACAAGGACATCGAGGCGACCTTCAAGTCGGGCGCCGACGAGTTCAAGAAGACCGGTAGCTGGTAAGCCGTACCCACGCGGGGCGGCTCCGCCGCCCCGCTGCGTCACCCCTTAAAGACGAGTAAGCCATGGCTAGCGGCCGCGAAATCAAAACCAAGATCAAGAGCACGCAGAACATGCGCAAGGTGACGCGTGCGCTCGAAATGGTCTCGGCGTCGAAGATCCGCAAGGCGCAGGACCTGATGAAGGCCTCGCGTCCTTATGCGCGCCTGATGCGCAAGGTTATTGCCCACGTCGCCCAGGCCAGCACGGACTTCACCCATCCGTTCCTCACCGAGCGCGAGAACGTCGCGCGCGTCGGCTTCATCGTCGTTTCGACCGATCGCGGTCTGGCCGGCGGCCTGAACTCGAACCTGTTCCGCCGCACGCTGACCTCGATCCGCGAATGGCAGGGCAAGGGCGCTGAGATCGATGTGGTGGCGGTCGGCCAGAAGGCCGTGCAGTTCTTCCGCCGCATCAAGGGCGTGAACCTGATCGGCTCGGCCACGCACCTCGGTGAAAAGCCGAAGCTCGAAGACCTGATCGGCGTGATCAAGGTCGTGCTCGATGCCTACGGCGACAACAAGCTCGATCGCGTTTTCCTGGTCTACAACGACTTCGTGAACACGATCGTGCAGAAGCCGACGATCGAAGCCTTGCTGCCGGTCACGCTGGTCGCCAAGGAACTCGAGAGTGCGGAAGGCGATGCCGCGCAGGGCGTGAAGGTCGAGCAGACCCACGACTGGGATTACATCTACGAACCCGATGCGCGCACGGTGCTCGAGCACCTGATGACGCGCTACATCGAGTCCGTGGTGTACCAGGCCGCACTGGAGAACCTCGCCAGCGAACACGCTGCGCGCATGGTCGCCATGAAGGCCGCGTCGGATAACGCAAACAAGGTCATCGGCGAACTGACGCTCATCTACAACAAGGCACGTCAGGCCGCGATCACCCAGGAAATCTCGGAAATCGTCGGCGGCGCCGCCGCGGTTTAACCGAACAGTACACGCGATGGCGACGCACGACGCGGCGCCCGAACAGAACCTTAGAAAGATTCATCCGGAGCATTCCATGAGCCAGGGTAAAGTTGTCCAGATCATCGGCGCCGTCGTCGACGTCGAGTTCCCGCGCGACCAGGTGCCGCAGGTTTACGACGCACTGAAGATCGATGGCACCGAGATCACTCTCGAAGTGCAGCAGCAGCTCGGTGATGGCATCGTGCGCACTATCGCGCTCGGTTCCACCGACGGCCTGCGCCGCAACCTGATCGCCCGCAACACCGGCGAAGGCATCAAGGTGCCGGTCGGCACCGCGACGCTCGGCCGCATCATGGACGTGCTCGGCAATCCGATCGACGAAGCCGGCCCGATCGGCGAGAAGGAGCAGTGGGTCATCCACCGCGAAGCTCCGTCGTACGACGAGCAGGCTGCCGCGAACGAACTGCTGGAAACCGGCATCAAGGTCATCGACCTGATGTGCCCATTCGCCAAGGGCGGCAAGGTCGGCCTGTTCGGCGGCGCCGGCGTCGGCAAGACCGTGAACATGATGGAGCTCATCAACAACATCGCCAAGGCGCACTCGGGTCTGTCCGTGTTCGCCGGCGTGGGTGAGCGTACTCGCGAAGGTAACGACTTCTATCACGAGATGAAGGACTCCAACGTCCTTGATAAGGTCGCGATGGTCTACGGCCAGATGAACGAGCCGCCGGGCAACCGCCTGCGCGTCGCGCTGACCGGCCTGACCATGGCTGAGTACTTCCGTGACGAAAAGGATGAGTCGGGCAAGGGTAAGGACGTCCTGCTCTTCGTCGACAACATCTACCGTTACACGCTGGCCGGTACCGAAGTGTCCGCGCTGCTCGGCCGTATGCCGTCAGCGGTGGGTTACCAGCCGACCCTGGCCGAAGAGATGGGCGTCCTGCAGGAGCGCATCACCTCGACCAAGACCGGCTCGATCACCTCGATCCAGGCCGTCTACGTCCCCGCGGATGACCTTACCGATCCGTCGCCGGCCACCACCTTCGCGCATCTTGATGCCACGGTGACCCTGAGCCGTGATATCGCCTCGCTGGGTATCTACCCGGCCGTCGATCCGCTGGCTTCCAGCAGCCGCCAGCTCGACGCCTCGGTGATCGGCCAGGAGCATTACGACATCGCCCGTCGCGTGCAGGGCACCCTGCAGCGCTACAAGGAGCTGAAGGACATCATCGCCATCCTGGGCATGGACGAGCTCTCGCCGGAAGACAAGGCCGCCGTCTCGCGCGCCCGTAAGATCGAGCGCTTCTTCTCGCAGCCGTTCCACGTGGCTGAAGTGTTCACCGGCTCGCCCGGTAAGTATGTCGCGCTGAAGGAAACCATCCGCGGCTTCAAGATGATCCTCGACGGCGACCTCGACCACCTGCCGGAGCAGGCGTTCTACATGGTCGGCGGCATCGACGAAGCCATCAAGAAGGGCGAGGACATGGGTGCGAAGAAGGCCGCGTAAGCGCCTTCATCGCCCCTTCCCCCACGCACGGAATAGAAGCCCATGACCCACACCATCCGCGTCGACATCGTCAGTGCCGAAGCCGAGATCTTCTCCGGTGAAGCCACGCTCGTGGTCGCTACCGGTGAGCTTGGCGAGCTGGGCATCGCGCCGCGCCACGCGCCGCTCATCACCCGCCTGAAGCCGGGCCACGTCGACGTGGTCGGCGCCAACGGCGACCGCCAGCAGTTCTACGTTTCTGGCGGCATCCTCGAGGTGCAGCCGCAGGTCGTCACGATCCTCGCCGATACAGCCGCCCGCGCGGCCGATCTCGACGAGGCCGCGGCCCTGAAGGCGAAGGAAGAAGCGGAGGCCGCGCTGGCCAACCGCGGTGAGCAGCTCGATGTGGCCGAGGCCCAGGCCAAGCTGGCCGAAGCCCTTGCCCAGCTCCAGGCGCTGGAGCGCATGCGCAAGACGCTGAAGCACTAAGCGTCCTGCCCTGTCCTCAGAAAAACCCCGCTTCGGCGGGGTTTTTTGTGGGCCGTTCGTGGCCCGTCTTCATCCCGTGACGACCTCCGTCATCACACACTGCCGGTTATGCATGTTCGTTATCGCCGCAGCCTGTGGATCCTGCTTGCCCTCGCGATCGTCCTGATCGCGGCGCGCGTAGCGCTGCCTTTCATCGTCCTCAACCAGCTCAATGCGCGTCTTGCCCACATGGGCGCCTACGCCGGCCACATCGAAGACATCGATATCCATCTGTGGCGTGGCGCGTATTCGCTCGACCGCCTGCGTATCGCCAAGACCGAGGGCAAGGTGCCGGTGCCGCTGTTCGACGCTGAGCGAACCGACATTTCGCTCAGCTGGCCCGCACTCACCCGCGGCCACCTGCGTGGCAAGGTCGAATTCTTCGAGCCGACGCTCAACTTCGTAGACGGTCGCGGCGAGGGCGATACCCAGACCGGCAAGGGCGTGGACTGGCGGGCGCAGTTACGCGCCATCGTACCGACCCGCATCGATGAGTTACGCGTGATCCACGGTACGGTGACCTTCCACAACTTCGTGTCCAGCCCCAAGGTGGACCTGAAGATGACCGACGTGAACGGCACGGTCACCAACCTCACCAACGTGCAGCGGGAGGGCGGCTCCCGCGTCGCCCACATGGATGTCACCGCGCACATCCTGGGCGATGCACCGCTCCAGGCCAAAGCCGAGTTCGATCCACTCGAGGAAGCAGGTGATTTCCGCTACGAACTCACGGTCAACAACATCAAGCTCATCCGCGCGAACGACCTCGTCCGCGCTTACTCGGGACTCGACTTCGCGGCCGGCGAGGGCGACTTCGTCATGGAGCTGCAGGCGAAGGACCGCAAGCTCGATGGCTACGCCAAGCCGCTGTTCCGCGGCCTGAAGATCTTCAGCTGGAAGCAGGATGTGGTGCAGGAGAAGAAGAACCCGCTGAAGCTGGCGTATGAAGCCGTGGCCGAGGGCGTCACCAAGGTCTTCAAGAACCAGTCGAAAGACCAGTTCGCCACGCGCGTGCCTATCTCCGGCACCATCGATAGCAAGAATGTGTCGACCGTCCAGGCCATCGTGGGGATCCTGCACAACGCGTTCGTGGAGGCCTACAAGCCGAACCTGGAACACCTGACGGCGCGTCCCGACGATGACAAGGACTGAACACCGGCCGGATTAGTGCGGAGGTTGGACTTGGCACGGCGCCCCGAAACGCGCGAAAGTGCGGCCCTGACGAACTGGCAGGCACGCCCATGACCCATCCGCTGCACGTCCTGATCCTCGCCGCCGGCGAGGGCAAGCGCATGAAATCCGCCTCGGCCAAGGTGCTGATGCCCCTCGCAGGCCGACCGCTCCTGGCACATGTCATCGAGGCGGCCCGGGCGCTGGATCCGGTCGGTGTTCACGTGGTCTATGGGCATAACGGGGAACAGGTACGGCATGCCTTCGCCGCGGATACGGCGCTGGGCTGGATTGAGCAGCGCGAGCGGCTCGGTACGGGCCATGCGGTGCGCACGGCGCTCGAAGCGCTGCAGGCGGATGGAAAGCTCGAAGGGCGCGTACTCGTGCTCTACGGCGACGTACCGCTCATTCGCAGCGAGGTGCTCGCGGCGCTTGTCTCCGGCCAGGCCAGCCTGGGCATGCTAGCCACCCGCTTGCCGAACCCCGCAGGCTACGGCCGCGTGGTGCTGGATGCCGAAGGCCGGGTACGCCATATCGTCGAGGAGAAGGACGCGAGTGCGGCACAGCGTGCGATCGACCTCGTGAACACCGGCATTGTCACGGGTGATGCGGCGCGCCTGCTCGGCTGGACGCAGCAACTAGGCAACAGCAACACACAGGGCGAGTACTACCTCACCGACATTTTCGAGATGGCCGCGGCGGAAGGTGCGCCGGCGGCCTGTATCGATTGCGATCCGGTCGATGCCTCGGGTGCTAATGATCCCTGGCAGCTGGCCGGGCTCGAAGCGATGTACCGCGAGCGCATGGCCCGGCAGCTGGCCGTCGCGGGCGTGCGCATCGCGGATCCACTGCGACTCGATGTGCGTGGCAAGGTCAGGACAGGCACCGATGTCGAGATCGACGTGAACGTGATCTTCGAAGGCGATGTCGAGCTCGGCAACGACGTGCGCATCGGACCCTTCACCCGTGTGCGCAATGCCACGCTGGCGGCAGGCACCGTAGTGCTCGCCCACTGCGATCTCGATGGCGTGGTCACCCATGGCCCGTGCACGATCGGTCCCTTCGCACGCCTGCGCCCAGGCACCGACCTGGCGGAAGGCGTGCACATCGGCAATTTCGTGGAAACCAAAAACGCGGTGATCGCAGCGGGCTCGAAAGCCAACCACCTTTCCTACCTGGGCGATACCGTGATCGGCAGCAAGGTGAACATCGGTGCGGGCACGATCACCTGCAACTACGATGGCGTGAACAAGAGCCGCACCACGATTGAAGATGGTGTATTCGTCGGCTCGAACAGTTCGCTCGTCGCCCCGGTCACCCTGGGTGCGGGCGCGACGATTGGTGCGGGCACGGTCGTGACGCGCGACGCGCCGGCCAACGAACTCACCCTCGCCCGCGCACGCCAGACCACGATCCCCGGCTGGCACCGCCCCACCAAGAAAATGTAGGAGCGCGCTGGACCTTCAGGGTTTAGCGGTAGCGCCAGCCGTCGATTTCGACCAGCAGCTCTTCGCGGCAGATATCGCCGTGGACGATTAGCAGGGGAGCCTCGGGCCAGTGCTCATCGGCAAAGGCCTTTACCGCGGCCATGTCCTCGGGGTGCCGTACATACGCCTTCAAGGGCGCCCGTGCATCAAAGCCTTCCGGCGCACCGCCATGGGCAAGTAGCGCATCAAGGTTGCGGCGTGTTTCCGCGAGCTGGGCGGGAAGATCTCCGGCGTGCGCCGACGCGTGGCCCACGACGGCCGCCGTTCCGGAAATGGCCAGCACATCATCCGCGGGCAGGAAGGTAGCCCGGGCGAAGCTGGGTGGCGTACGCCCGTACTGGCGCGGGTATTCCCACGCGCTGACCTGGCGGGGATTCTCGACACGGGTACCCGGGCGATCGGTCGCCAGCAGATACACCTGCAAGAGCCCTTCGTGGGCGTGGTGGCCGATCGCGGACGCTGCCGGGAAGCCTTGCGCGAACACGTCGCCCATGCCGGCAATGCGACCGGTGCAGAACTGCTTGTAACGTTCGTCGTCCCCGGCACCGGCATTGATCGCGCCAAGGTAGTTCCAGATGCGCTGCACGTGACGCTCGGGCGAACCCGCCACGAAGGCCGAGAGCAGGCGGTACGCATGCGCCGCGGCGCCCTCGGGGCCACCGTGGTCGGCCTCATCACATTCCACCGCGGCGTACAGCCAACCGCCGCCGCGCGACCAGCGCAGGTCGCCGAGGCGGCCGTGGGTGACATCGCTCTCCACCGTCCACCGTTCGACCGAGGCGGCGCCCAACGGCTCGAGCGCCACGTTCAGCCAACGCGGATCATCGATGGCCACGGCCGAGGTGCCGAACCCGAACACCGCCAGGGTACCCGGTGGCAAGGTGCCTGCGGGCGGTTCGCCATAGGTGACGATCGGAGAGGGGCGGGCAGCGAGCGGGGATCGCTCGCGCATGTCACTGGCTGGGCGCATCGAGGCTTCCATGTAAACGCTGGCACCTATCATATCCTGCGACCGTATGCGGGTTCGTGGCCGTGTCTTCACGTGGCTGAATGTAAGCTCGCAGGTGCTTGAAAAGCCCTGTGTTACACTCCGCCGCCGCTGCCATCCGGGGGGA
Organism: Luteibacter sp.; assembly: GCF_036500425.1. GTDB lineage: Bacteria > Pseudomonadota > Gammaproteobacteria > Xanthomonadales > Rhodanobacteraceae > Luteibacter. The sequence goes on along the minus strand of NZ_DASYCB010000032.1, from coordinate 29,793 downwards.
GGCAGGCATGATCCGGGGACTTGAGAAAACCATGGCAACGCAGACCGAAGCACAGAAAGAACTCGCCGAACTGATCGTCACCAGCCTGAACCTGGAAAGCGTCAAACCGGCCGATATCGACCCGGAGGCGCCCCTGTTCGGCGGCGACCTGGGCCTGGATTCCATCGATGCGCTGGAGATCGCCCTCGCGGTGTCCAAGCGTTATGGGTTCCAGCTGAAGTCGGACAACCCCGACAATCGCACCATCTTCACGAGCCTGCGTTCCCTGTCCGAGCATATCGAACAGCACCGCGCGGCCGCCTGACAGCCGTTCAGGTCACGCTGATCCATGCCGTGGTTTGCTCTGCGCAAACCCGGCGCATGACCATGACCGACACAGCGACCCCTTACCAGCACGCCTTCCGCATCGCGGCTGGCCACCCCAGCTTCGCCGGGCATTTCCCCGGGCGCCCCATCGTGGCCGGTGTGCTGATCCTCGAAGAGGCAGCGCTGGCCTTGCATGCCTGGCGTGGGGCCTCCGTGCGCCAGGTGATCGATGCCAAGTTCGTGGCGCCGCTCCTGCCCGACGAAGAGGCGGTGCTCGAACTCAGCGATGTGGGCGCGTGCCGTTACCGGTTGCTGGTCCGCCGCGGCGATACGACCCTGCTGCGTGGCACGCTGGAGGGCAGCGCATGAGCCATTGGCAGCAACGCGAAGGCGGGGGCTTCTTTGCCATCTGGCTCCTGCGCACGATTGGTCTCGGGCTTGGCCGAAGGGTGGCGCGCCTGTTGTTGTGGCCAATCGCCCTGTACTTTTTCCTGCGCCGTCCCGCCGAGCGGCTGGCCTCGCGCCTCTACCTTGCCCGGGTGCTCGGTCGCGAGGTGACCCACGCGGATGTGTTCCACCACATCCACATGTTTTCCGCGACGCTGCTTGACCGGATGTTCTTTCTCGCCCGGGGCGAGCGCGATTTTGATGTCGAGGTGGAAGGCCTCGACGCACTCGATGCATGCCTTGCCAAGGGGCACGGCATCTTGTTGCTCGGTTCGCACCAGGGCAGCTTCGAAGCCCTGCGCGCCGTGGGCCACCGCCGCCCGGACGTCACGCTGCGCGTCGTGCTCGATAAACAGAAGACCCCCGCGCTCACGGCCTTGCTCGAGGCGCTCGCGCCGGAGGTCGGCGCCGCGGTGATCGACGCATCGTTGGGCGGTACGTCGGTCGCGCTGGCCATGTCAGAGAGCGCGGCGCAGGGTGCCATGGTCGCGTTGCTCGCCGACCGGGGTAATCCGCACGAAGCCGCGCGCGTCGTTCCATTCCTCGGCACGCCCGCCTCGTTCCCCGTAGGCCCGTGGCTGTTGGCCTCGGCCCTGAAGATCCCGGTGGCACTCTGCTTTGGCATTTACCTGGGTGGCAATCGCTACCGTCTGGTCTTCGAGATGTTCTCTGACGGCATCGACATCCCGCGTGCGCGTCGCGCCGAATCCCTTGACGAGATCGTGGGGCACTTTGCGGCTCGGATCGAGCATTACTGCCGTCTCTACCCGTTCAATTGGTTCAACTTTTACGATTTCTGGCAGGAAGCGGATGGCTCCCGTGCCACCGCGAATGCCACGTCGCCGCCGGTACAACACGCCGATGCCTGACAGTCTCCCGGCACCCACGCTCGACAAGGCGGACTTCGCCTATCTTGTGCCGCACGCGGGCGACATGTGCCTGCTCGATGGCGTGGTCACCTTCGATGACGCCACGATCCACGCGGTTAGCACGACGCACACCGCGCCCACGCATCCGTTGCGCAGCGCGAACGGCCTGCACGCTGTCCATCTCGCGGAATACGGCGCGCAGGCCACCGCAGTGCACGGTGCCTTGCGCGCCAAGGCGGCAGGTGCGACGCAACCACGGCCGGGCATGCTGGTAAGCCTGCGCGGCGTAAAGTTGACCGTGGAACGCGTGGACACGTTGGCAGGCCGCCTGGATGTCTTCGCCGAATGCCTGCTCGCCGACGATACCGGCGCACAGTACACCTTCCGCGTGGAACACGAGGGGCGCGAAATCGCCAGCGGCCGGGCGGCGGTCATCCACCCGGCCTGAGGTGCGTCGATCAGGCGACGAGGTCGAACAACTTCGTGCGCGTGCCTTCGATATCGAGAAGGTGTTCGTAACCTTCAATCAACTCAGGATGATCGGCGATGGCGCGCTCGATGGAGCCTGCCGCAAGCAGGCGCATCATCCTCACGTTGTTGCGTAGCCGGGCTGCGAGCGATTCGTCATCCAGCACATCATGCAGCGTGCGGTTCATGTCAGCGAACCAGGTCAGGTCGCGCTGATCCATCATGTGCTTGTGATTGCGTTTGCCCGAGACCGCATGCCAGCGCTGGAAGAAGCCCTGCATTTCGATGTTGAGCTCGGCGCTGCCCGTGAGCTCTGGTCCCATATGCGCGATAAACTCCGCATCGCCAAGGCGGTTCTGGAACACGATCTGGCACAGCACGCCCCAGTAATACGCGTAATCCCAGATCACCTTGATCGGTAGCACTTCCGGATCGTCGAACAGGTTGTACTGGCCGCGATACATGCGCAGCGTGCTGTCGTAGAACGAGAAGAACAGGCGCTCGAAAAGCCGTGCGCGCGAGGCCAGCGCCTCGCCACGCCGGTCGATGCCGACCAGTTGCGTGATGTAGGTGTTGGTGATCGCGATGAAATCGCTGCCCGGCGAATAGAACGGATCGAGGAAGGCGCCTGCTTCGCCGGTCAACGCCCAGCGGTCGGGCGAGAACATCCGCGAACAACCGTACGAGAAATTGCGGAAGAAGGCGAAATCCAGCAGCTTGTCCTTGCGCGCGTCAACCTGCTTCGCCAGCACGGGCTGGTGCTCCCAAAGCCACGCCAGCGCTTTGTCGAAGGTGTTCATCGATTCCAGTGGCTGGATTTTCGCGTCCGCCACGATGCCCACCGAATGGGCGCCCGACGCCAGTGGGATCAGCCAGACCCAGTAACCCGGGCCCACCAGATGGTTCGTGGAGCGCCAACGTTCCGGCGGGTGGCAGCGATCCTTCCATTCCGCGTCATCGCACCACCCATCGATGGCCAGGCGCTCGTTAATGCGAAACCAGACGGCGTTCGCGTGGTGACCGTTGTCGCGGGTCAGGTCGAGCTTACGACGCATGAGGCCGGCACGGCCGCTCGCATCGAGGAGCCAGCGTGCCTTGAGTTCGGTATCGCCTTCGGCACCCTTGAAACGAATCGTGTGGGGCTCGTCGCCGCTGCCGATATCAAACCCGCGGACCGTGACGCCTTCGCGGAAATCTATGCCGCGACGGAGCGCTTCATCACCCATGAAATTTTCAAGGATGCCGCGATCGATCTGGTAGCTTGGCGTCGGGAGCACGGCGCTCACACCCAACTCGGTGACGTCGGCCAGATCATCCTTGCCATCAGAGAAGAAGAAGCGAAAGCCGAACTTGCGGATCTGCTCGGTTTCGAGATGTTCATGCAGGCCTAGCGTATCGGCAAAGTAATGCGCCGCGATCTCCACGGTGGATTCGCCGACCTTGAAGGCCGCCTCAGGCAGCGGCCGCGTATGCCTCTCGAGTACCACGATATCCATATCCGGGTATTCACGCTTGAGCTGCATCGCCAGTGAGAGCCCTGCCAGGCCTCCCCCGAGGATCACGGCATCGTGCGGCTTGTGGTCCATCCTTTCCACCCCTTGTTACGTTCTAGTGAGTTGTCGCGGTGTCGCCAATGATCGTCGGCGTGGCGCGGGAGCGCCGATAGCTATCAACGATATGGCCGTAGTGAATCAAGCGGCCAATCGTGTAAGTGGTAATGCGCGTGACATCGCGCACCGGGCTGAAGTGGCTGATCCGAAACGCGCCCTCATAGCGCGAGGCGATCGGTACGGAGACGACACCGACTCCGCATTCGCGGCAGGCGGTGATCAGTACCGCCGCCTCGAAGACGAAGTTCTCCGCAGGAAGATCGACCAGGTCGAGCGCGGCGCGCGGGTAGAAGCGTTGGCCGCTTTGCGTATCGGCGATCGGGCGGCCGCATGCCCACGATATGCCCCAGTCAGCCACGGCATTGGCACGACGGCGCCCCGGTGGCTGCTGCTCCTTGGCCAGCAGCCGGGCGCCGATAACGATCGCGCCCGGATGCTGGCGGCTGGCTTCGAGCATCGCCGGGATATCCTGAGCCAGGTGCTGGCCGTCGCCATCCATGGTAATGACGCCATCGAAGCCGAGGCGCATGGCCTCGCGAAAGCCGGTGCGTAATGCTTCGCCCTTGCCGCGCCGCATCGTGTGGCGCAACAGCGTGACGTCCAGCCCCGCGACGATCTCCGGGGTACGGTCGTCCGAGCCGTCATCCACCACGATGACCGGCATGCCAAGCGACAACGCGCCACTGATGACGCCTGCGATCGCCTGTGCCTCATTCAGGCAGGGGATCAGCACGCAGTAGCGGTTGCCGTGGGTGTTCACGGTGCGGTGTTCAGATCGATGTGCAGATCGAGCCCACGTGCTGCCGCGACGCGTAAGGCAGCTGGCCTTGCCACCGCGAGTGCGTGAAGCAGCGGTACGGCGAACGACGAGGGATTGCTCGTCGTGATGCCATCCATCCATGCGTCCCCACTCGCCTCGTGCGCGCTGTTGCCGGGCTCGGGGGTGATATCCAGCCGGATCGCCGCACCATCAGCCCGCGGCGACAGTACCAGTGCGGAGGCGAACGGACCGGTGGTGCTGGTCATGCCACCCAGCGGGCCCGTGCCGGCGATGTCGTAGCTGGCGAGGAGCACATCACGGTCGTCGGCTACGGCTTGCGTCGCGGCTTCGAGCAAGCCCGCGCCGAAGGTTTCCTCGCCGCCTGACACGGCACTCGATGCGGCGTGGCAGTGCGTGGCGATGGTCCAGTACCCGGCGGGGGCGTTATGCACGGAGTTGTGGAACTTCGTGGGCGAGAGTTCCGCTGGTGCGGTGGCAAGCGTTTCGCACATGTAGTCGGTGATCACCTGGTCGCCGTGCGCGGAGGCGAACACGCACGGCAGGGTGGCGGCGTCGAGGCCACTCATCGTTACTGCCTGGCCGGCCGCGGCTGCGGCGAGCAGCACGCTCTCCGGAGCGCGGCGCCGCTCATTCGCTGGCAGCACATCGGCCGCCGGCCGCTGGAACTCGCCGGGCGACGTAGCGCCCGTGGCGACCTCGCAGAAGGCATGCCACGTCGGCGTCCCCGGCGCCCACAGGCCAATACCCTTCACCCACACGGTCAGCGCGGCGCTCATGCGGCGGCTCCGCGGCGGGCGAACGCGAGGCAGGCGTTGTTGCCGCCGAAGCCGAACGAGTTGCTCAGGGCGATGCGCACATCGGCCTTTTCGACCTGCCATGCCATTTGCGGTCCGCACAGCGGATCCGGCATGGTCGCGCCAAGGTTCGCCGGCACGATACCGTCGCGCATCACCAGTAACGTCATGACGGCTTCGACGATGCCGGCGGCGCCGAGTGTGTGGCCTGTGAAACCCTTGGTCGAGCTCGCCCGTGTCGATGCCGGGAAGCTGCGAGCGACCAGCGACGCTTCGACTTCGTCGTTCTTCTGGCTGGCCGTGCCGTGCAGGTTGATGTAGTCAATATCCCCTGCTTCGAGCCCCGCCCGCGCCAGCGCATCGCGCAGGGCGAGTTCCGCACCCAGGCCTTCGGGATGCGGCGTCGACATGTGGTGGGCGTCGCTGGCTTCGCCGTAGCCGATGAACAGCGGCGTGGTGCCACCCTCGATGGCGCGCTCGATCAGCGCGAAGCCACCGGCCTCGCCCAGCGAGATACCGTTGCGCCCGGCATCGAACGGACGGCAGGGCTCTTCAGACACCAGCTCCAGTGAGTTGAAGCCAAACAGCACGCTGTCGCACAAGGTATCGACGCCACCGACGACCGCCGCGTCGACCAGGCCGAGGCGGATCATGCGTTCGGCATTCGCGAAGACCTTGGCGCTGGACGAGCAGGCCGTGGCCACCGTGAGACAGGGGCCTTCGAGGTCGAACAGGCTGGCGACGAAGCCGGCCAACGAATGCGGCGTATGGATGGCGGGGCGGTGCAGGTCGGCGGGAAACGCACCGTGGTCGAGGCGGCGATAACCTTCTTCGGTCGCACCAATGCTTGCCGTGGAGGTGCCAAGCAGGACCGCGACTCGCGATGCGCCGTAATGCTCACGGGCGGCGTGCACCGCCTCGATGAAGGCATCCTGGCGTAGCGCAAGCCACGCTAGCCGATTGTTCCGGCATTCCCATTGCGCGTGTTCGCGCGGAAGCGGTTCGTCTTCCAGGCCGGCGACGCGGCCAATCCAGCAAGGCAGTGGCGCCGTCGAAAAATCATTGGGTGCGAGGCCGCCGGTGGAATCGGCGATGGCGCGGGCGTGGGCTTCACGACCACGTCCGAGGGCCGAGGTGGCCGTAAACGCGGTGACCGCTAGAGGGGGCATGGGATGAGGCATGCCGCGAGCCTATCCTTTTTGTGCCGTAGCGTCTCGTGAACGGGATGCTCGCGGTTCAGGCGATTGCGTGCCCGCGCGTGATCCGCAAGACTGGCCGCCCTAAGGAATCCGCATGCCATGAACGGGTTACCCAAAACGATGCGCCGCGGTCCGTGGCGCTACCTGGGCGACGGCGACATCCTCGTGGCCGCCGGTATCACGTTGCTCGCCCTGGTCGGAACCCTTGGGCTGCTGTACGTGGCGCACTTCGTACGCGTGTGGCGCGTTGCGACCCGCAGCCCTGTTCATGCGAAGGCGGCGCAGACGCTGCTGGTGTTCGGGCGAAAGCTGGTGGGAGGCCAGCTTGAGGCGGATTTCGTCAACCGCCTGGAGCGCGCCCGTACCAACGCGCGCGATGGCTTGACCCAAAGGGTCCTGCTACTGGGTGGGCGCAGCGATGGCGGCGCGGTAAGCGAAGCCGAAGCTGGCCTTCGTTGGCTGCAAGGAGGCGAGTGGCCTGGCAACGTGCCGGTGATACTCGAACAGGAATCGGTCGACTCCCTGGAGAACCTGCGCCACGCGCGCGACCTGCTGCGGATCGAGGGGAGTCTCCCTTCCGTGGCCTTGGTCACCAGCCGCTATCACCTTGCCCGTTGCCTCTACCTCGCGCAGCGGCTGGCGTTCGATGCGACGCCGGTGGCGGCCGAGGCGTCGTTCCCTGGGGATTACCGTTATATAAGGCGCATGGCGCTGGAGGCCGGGTACCTTATGTGGATCGACATGGGCTTTCGCTGGGCCCGTCTCACCGGTAACCAACGCGTGGTGGCACGCCTTTCCTGATCGTCAGTGAGACGTGGCCGTGTGCCACAGCGGGCCTCGCAGGCGCCCTTGGTAAGCTTGCGTCAATCCCTAGAGAGGCTGCACGCGCCCATGTCAGAGCAAGCCGATATCGCCGAGTCGTTCCTGCGCGGGTTGCAGGATCGTATATGTGCCGCCCTGGAACAGGCCGATGGCGAGGCGCGATTCGTGGAAGATGCATGGGTCCGGCCCGCCGGCGGCGGTGGTCGTACTCGGGTACTGCGTGATGGCGCGGTGTTCGAGCAGGCTGGCGTGAACTTCTCCCGGGTGGCCGGCTCGCCGTTACCGCCGAGCGCCACGGCCCATCGGCCGGACCTGGTGGGCGGCAGCTTCATCGCCACGGGCGTGTCGCTGGTGATTCACCCGCGTAACCCGTATATCCCGACCACACATGCCAACGTGCGTTACTTCGAAGCCTCGCGGGAAGGTGCGGAGCCGGTGTGGTGGTTCGGCGGCGGCTTCGACCTGACGCCGTATTACCCTTTCGACGACGATGTCCGTCACTGGCACACGGTGGCGAAGGACCTGTGCGCGCCGTATGGCGACGATGTCTACAGCCGCTACAAGAAGTGGTGCGATGACTACTTCTATCTGAAGCATCGGGGTGAGACGCGCGGCGTGGGTGGCCTGTTCTATGACGACATGAACGAGGGCGGTTTTGATCGCTGCATGGACTTCACGCGCGACGTGGGGCAGGGCTTCCTGGATGCGTTCCTGCCGATCGTCGAGAGGCGCAAGGGCACGCCCTACGGTGAACGAGAGACGGAGTTCCAGCTTTACCGCCGCGGACGCTACGTAGAGTTCAACCTGGTGTATGACCGCGGCACGCTGTTCGGGCTGCAGTCGGGCGGGCGTACCGAATCGATCCTGATGAGCCTGCCGCCGCGGGTGCGCTTCGAATACGGCTATGCCCCGGCGCCGGAAAGCGCCGAGGCAAGACTTGCGGAGTATTTGAAGCCGCGCGATTGGGTTTAGTGACCGGGGCCGCTACGCCGTTTCGTTGGTTTATCGCGCGCAAGCGCGCTCCTACATGGCAGCGCGCGGGGCGCCGGGTCAGGGGCTGGCGCCGCTGAATTTTTGCGCCGTGGCGCCTTCGATCTTGCCGACGGTCGCCGAGTCGCTGACGTAGAGCTTTACTTCGCGCTCGAAGGTCATGGTGCCGTTGACCACCGCGTGCGGGCCGATGACGATGGTCGGCGGGCGGCTGTCGCTGCTGTGCCAGCCCATGTTCGGCTTCTTGACCAGGATGCCGCCGTCTACCTTTGAGCCTTCGCCTACGGTGATGCTGGAGTTGACGGTTTCGATGCCGCCGCCGACGTGAGCGTGGTCCATCGTGATGTCGCCGTTGACGTTGCTCAGGTGGCCTTTCACCTCGGCTCCGTTCTCTAGCTTGACCCGGCCGTTGACGTTTTCGACCTCGCCTGAAACTTGCGAACGCTCGCCGAGCGTCAGCGAGCCATTCACCGTCTTCACGGTGTTCGCGGTCGCGCCGTCGCCAAGATCGACCGAGCCGTTTACCGTGCTGGCCTTCTCGATCACCGCTTTGTCGCCAATACGGACCGAGCCGTTGACGGTGCTGACATTGCCAGCGTGCGCGCCGGCGTCGACGCTGGCGGTGCCGTTGATCTTGCTGACATCGTCCGATGAGGCGAAGGCGGTGGCGGACAGCGAAACAGCGATAAGGGCCGACAACAGGGTAAGGCGCATGGTGTGTTGCTCCACGGGTGGACTGAGCCTCTAGGATGCCGCACGGCGGCACAAGGTTTAGCGTGACTTGCGGCAGGGGTCCCGGCGGAGTTGACGCCCCCCGGCTGCCGCTCCACCATGGGATTTTCCCCTCCCATCGTTGGATGCCATGTACAAGCTCGTGATGATCCGCCACGGCCAGTCGGCCTGGAACCTCGAAAACCGCTTCAGCGGCTGGGCTGATGTCGACCTCAGCGAGCAAGGCGTGGCCGAGGCCCGTGAGGCCGGCCGCCTGCTGAAGAATGCCGGGTTCACCTTCAACGTGGCTCACACCTCCTACCTGAAGCGCGCCGTGCGCACCCTGTGGCACGTGCAGGACGAGATGGACCTGATGTGGATCCCGGTGCTCACCGACTGGCGCCTCAACGAGCGCCACTACGGCGCGCTTACCGGCCTCAATAAGGCCGAGACCGCGGCGAAGTACGGCGATGATCAGGTCAAGATCTGGCGCCGCAGCTACGACACCCCGCCGCCGGCCCTCAAGCCGGGCGAGATGTCGTTCGCCGAAGATGGCCGCTACGAGGGCATCGCCGATGTCCCGCTGACCGAATGCCTGAAGGACACCGTCGCCCGCGTGCTGCCGTACTGGCATGAGGTGCTGGCCCCGGCGATCAAGGCGGGCAACAACGTGCTCATGGCCGCCCACGGCAACTCCATGCGCGCGCTGGTGAAGTTCTTCGACAACATCTCCGATGACGACATCGCCGAGCTCAACATCCCCAACGGTATCCCGCTGGTGTATGAGTTCGACAAGGACCTGATGCCGGTCAAGCATTACTACCTGGGCGACGCCGATGAAATCGCCGCAAAGATGGCCGCCGTAGCCAACCAGGGCAAGGCCAAGGCCTGATCCCCGGTGAGGCGCGCCTCCCGGCCGCCGCACCCCCCTCGCCGTATGCCGCCCCTGTAGGAGCGCGCTTGCGCGCGATAACCCCCTGACAACCGTCACCTCCAATTGGTGGCGACTGCGCCTACGATCGAGCTCCCACCAACGCTAAGGTAGCCCCACACCGACAACCGCGAGACACCCCGATGCTTGCCCAGGCCGCCGCCCAATCCACTTCTGCCCTTATCCCGGTCGCCATGGGCGGCCTGATGGTCTGGGTCGTCTACCGCCGTGTTCGCCGCAACTTCGGCCGCCAGGTCATCCATACGCGGAAGATGGCAACCCGCGTGGGCATCTTTGCGGTCGTGTCCTGCCTGCTCCTGACCATCGGCTTTGCGAGCGTTGCCCTGGCGGAGGGTGCCCTGGCCGGCCTCATCGTGGGTGGCGCGCTCGCCATGGTCGGCCTTAAGCTCACCCGCTTCGAACTTGGCACCGATCGCACGGACAGCTATATCCCCAACCCCTGGCTGGGCGCCGCGCTGACCGCCTTGCTGGTGGGCCGCATGGTCTACCGGTTCGCCATCCTGGGCACCGCCATGCACGCCGGTGCCGCCCCGGCTCACGGCCCGGCCGCGGGCGATAGCCCGCTGACGATGGCCGTGATCGGCCTGACACTGGGTTATTACCTGGCGTATTACGCCGGGATCCTGATCCACCACCGCCGGTTCAAGCGGCAGGCGTTGGCCCAGGCCGCCTGAGGCCCTAGAGGGCGTCGTTGTCCAGCTCGCCGGTACGGATGCGCACCACCTGCTCCAGCGAGCTGACGAAGATCTTGCCATCGCCGATCTTGCCCGTACGGGCCGCCTGCTGGATCGCCTCGACCACGCGCTCCAGCTGATCGTCGGCGACGGCCACCTCGAGCTTTATCTTCGGCAGGAAATCCACGACATATTCGGCGCCCCGGTAGAGCTCGGTATGGCCCTTCTGGCGACCGAAGCCCTTCACTTCCGTCACCGTCACGCCCTGGACGCCTACATCGGCGAGGGCCTCGCGGACATCGTCCAGCTTGAACGGCTTGATGATGGCGACCACCAGCTTCATGGTTGAACTCCTTGGGGCGCACCGGCTGCGGCACGCGAACGCCCATTGTGCCATAGGCCTGTGCCTACGCTTCCCCGGATAATTTGTAGGAAAAACCCTACACGACGTAGGGGTATCCGCTGATAGCGCCTACAATCCATTCACTTAGACTTTATTCCACGACGTCGGGGTTGCAGGATGGATGTGCAGGGTATCGACCAACTCGCAGAGCGGTTGGCATCGTTGGTTCCGCCAGGGCTGGCGCTAGCGCGTGAGGATTTGCACGCCAACTTCAAAGATATCCTGGCGAATGGACTACGCCGCCTCGATCTCGTAACGCGAGAGGAATTCGACGTTCAGAGCCAGGTACTCGCACGGACCCGCGAAAGGCTCGAAAGTTTGGAAAAACGGGTCGCCAGCCTGGAGGCTGGCGTCACGCCTTCCGGCCAGTAAACAAGGACGGCCGTAAGGTCCCGGGACCGCCCCTGATCCGTCACCCTCACCCCGAGAGCGGTTGGGGGCGGTTATTTCCCCAAAACCCGCGCAAAGGAGTGCGTCATGCGAGCCCGATCCAGCACGGATCCCTTCCGTTCGCTGAACCCTCTTATCCGTAAGCGGTTACGATTCCCCGTGTCATGAGCCTCGCTGTCACGCTTTCGCGCGCGCAGGAGGGTGTCGCGGCGCCCCAGGTGGTCGTCGAAGTCCACCTTTCTGGCGGCCTGCCGTCCACCTCCATCGTGGGCCTGCCCGAAGCGGCGGTGCGCGAAGCGCGTGACCGTGTCCGCGTGGCGATCCAGAACACCGCCTTCGAATACCCCAATCGCCGGGTTACCGTGAATCTCGCCCCCGCCGAACTCCCGAAAGACGGCGGCCGGTTTGATCTGGCTATTGCGCTGGGCATCCTGGCGGCCGGCGCTCAGGTGCCGCGCGAGCGCCTCGACGATTGCGAATTCCTGGGCGAGCTGGCTCTATCGGGCGAGCTCCGGCCCGTCCCCGGTATCCTGCCTGCACTCATCCGCGCTCGCCGCTGTGGCCGACGCATCGTGGTGCCACGGGCGAACGCGGCCGAGGCCGCTCTTATCGGTGAAGGCGACATCCTGCTGGCCGACAGCCTGGCCGAGGTCTGCGCATGGCTGCGCGGGCACAGCGAGCTGACAAGCCCGGCCGCGCCGGATTTCGATAACGTGCCGGTCGGCGGCCCCGACATGCGCGATGTGCGCGGCCAGCACCAGGCACGTCGCGCGCTGGAGATCGCCGCCGCGGGCGGGCACCACCTCCTGCTCATCGGTCCGCCGGGCACAGGCAAAACCATGCTTGCCGAGCGCCTGCCGGGCATCCTCCCGGCCCTGACCGAGTCAGAGGCGCTGGAAAGCTGTGCGATCCGTTCGCTGGCCAGTGAGGCCATCGATCCCTCCGTCTGGCGCCGCCGCCCGTTTCGCGCCCCGCACCACACGGCCTCCGGCCCTGCGCTGGTCGGCGGTGGCTCTATGCCGCGGCCGGGCGAAATTTCGCTGGCGCACAACGGCGTGTTGTTCCTCGACGAGCTCCCGGAATTCAGCCGCCACGTACTTGAAGTACTGCGCGAGCCGCTGGAATCCGGCCAGATCGTGATCTCGCGCGCCGCACGGCAGTCCACGTTCCCGGCGGAGTTCCAGCTGGTGGCTGCGATGAACCCGTGCCCATGCGGTTACCAGGGCGATCCGCTGCATGAATGCCGTTGCACACCCGACCAGGTGGCCCGGTACAAAGCGAAGATCTCCGGCCCGCTGCTTGATCGCATCGACTTGTGTGTCGAAGTGCCGCGCGTGCCGATCTCCGACCTTTCCAATGCTCGCGGCCCGCACGACGACGACACCGCCACGGTGCGCAAGCGTGTTGTCGCTGCGCGCGAGAAGGCGCTGCTGCGAGCAGGCCAACCGAATGCCGAGCTTAGCGTTGTAAACCTCGAGCGCGACTGCGCGCTGCCCCTCGCCGAACGCGAATGGCTCGAAGGCGCGCTGGACAAGCTCGGTGCGTCAGCGCGCGCCTATCACCGCATTCTGCGTGTCGCACGCACGATCGCCGATATCGAAGGCGGCAGTGGTTGTGTCGAGCAAGTGCACCTTGCCGAGGCGATGCACTACCGGCGGTTCTGAGTAACCTGTGACCGCTTCGCCCTACGCCGAGGCAGTCAGCGTCCGCCGACCTCCCCTGTCAGAGTTAATACTTATTTCATGTACTGACTAGTTGACAAAAGGGGTGGGGGAGGCGGAGAATTCTGTACCAGGCGGTTCGCTAATGGCTGCCTGCCCCGTCCCGGTGCTGGCTACCCCTCCCTCCCCCCGCGTCAGCACCGGGACCGGCCTTTAGCTTCACATCCCCTTCTATAAGCTTCTCTTTATGTCGGCCCACCACCTTGGTGAAGGCCGATTTTTTTTGCATCAGGCCGCGGAAGCCGGGTGGAACTGGGCTTCCTCCGTCGACCCGGACAGTGCCGAGAGCGAGCTGAGCGAGCCCGAGATCACCTGGTTCACGCGATCGAAATAGCCGGTGCCGACCTCGCGTTGGTGCTTGGCGGCCGTATACCCATCTTTCTCGGCGGCGAACTCCGCTTCCTGGAGCGCGACATACGCCTCCATCTGATGGTCGCGATAGCCACGGGCCAGCTGGAACATCGAATAGTTCAGGGCGTGGAAGCCCGCCAGGGTGATGAACTGGAACGCATAGCCGAGCTTGCCCAGGTCGTTCTGGAAGCTGGCGATGGTCTTCTCATCGAGGTTCTTCTTCCAGTTGAAGCTCGGTGAGCAGTTGTAAGCGAGCTTCTTGCCGGGGAACTTCGCGTGGATCGCCTCGGCGAAACGGCGGGCTTCTTCCATGGATGGTGTCGAGGTCTCGCACCAGATCAGGTCGGCATACGGCGCATATGCCAGGCCGCGGCTGATCGCCTGCTCGATACCCTGCTCGGTTTCATAGAAGCCCTCCACCGTGCGCTTGCCGGTGAGGAAGGGCTTATCGTTCTCGTCGATATCCGAGGTGACAAGACCGGCACCCATGGCGTCGGTGCGCGCGACAATCAGCGTGGGCACACCGGCAACATCCGCAGCGAGGCGTGCAGCAACGAGCTTCTGCACGGCTTCCTGGGTCGGCACTAGCACCTTGCCACCCATGTGCCCGCACTTCTTCGCACTGGCCAGCTGGTCTTCGAAGTGCACGCCGGCAGCGCCCGCCTCGATCATGTGCATCATCAGCTCGTAGGCGTTTAGCACGCCGCCGAAGCCGGCTTCGGCGTCAGCGACGATCGGCACCAGCCAGTCCAGGCCATCCTTGCCTTCGGCATGATGGATCTGGTCAGCACGCAGCAACGTCTTGTTGACCTTGCGCACGACATTCGGAACAGAGTCGACCGGGTACAGCGACTGGTCGGGATACATCGTGCCAGCGGTATTCGCATCCGCCGCGACCTGCCAGCCGGAGAGATAGATCGCTTGCAAGCCTGCCTTCACCTGCTGCATGGCCTGGTTGCCGGTGAGTGCGCCCAGCGCATTCACATAGGGGCGCTCGTTCATCGCGCGCCACAGACGCTCGGCACCACGGCGTGCGAGCGTGTGTTCGACCTGCACGGTACCGCGCAGGCGCACGACATCGTCGGCGGCGTAGGGGCGCTCGACGCTGTTCCAGCGATCGTTGTTCTTCCAGTCCAGCGTGATCTGTTCGGCAGTGTGCGTCTTCATCGTCTTACTCCTTGGAAAGGGTTCAAACCAGGCGTTCGTAAGCGGGCAGGGTGAGGAAATCGCGCAGTTCACCGGCGTGGGTGAGCGCGCTGATCAGGGCGGCGGCCTCGTCGGCGCGTGCGGCGCCCGGGTTCTTTGATTCGCGAAGGCGGTGCGTGTGCGCGGCTAACGCGTGATCGAACAACGCCAGCGTGATCGGCGCGTGGTCGCTGAATTCGACCGGCCCGTGGTGCAGCCACTGCCACAGCTGGGCGCGGGCGATTTCCGCCGTGGCGGCGTCCTCCATCAGGTGATGAATAGGTACGCAGCCCTGCCCATCGAGCCATGCGGCGGTGTAGCGCAGGCAGACTTCCACGTTGTTGTCGAAGCCGGCGCGGGTCACGGTGCCCATGGCGGGGGCAATTAAGGCATCGCGGTTGGCGACGACGTCGTCGCGCATGTCCGTGAGCTGATTAGGCGTCGGCATGTGCTCGTCGAAGATGGCCATGGCGACGGGGACGAGTGCGGGATGCGCCACCCAGGTGCCGTCGTGGCCCGCGGTGACTTCGCGCAGCTTGTCGGCGCGCACCTTGGCCATGGCAGCGTCGTTCGCTTCATCGTCGCCGCGGATCGGGATCTGCGCCGCCATGCCGCCCATGGCGAAGGCACCACGCCGGTGGCAGGTCTTGATCAGCAGTTCGGAATACGCCTTCAGGAACGGCACGGTCATGACCACCTGGCCGCGCTCCGGAAGCAACCGATCGGCGTGTGCGCGGAAGGTCTTCAGGTAGGAGAAGATGTAATCCCAGCGGCCGCAGTTGAGCCCGACCACGCGTGTGCGCAGGGCGTGCAGGATTTCATCCATCTGGAACACGGCCGGCAACGTCTCGATCAGCACGGTGGCCTTCATGCAGCCGGGTGGCAACGCGAGCACGTCCTCGGCATGCGCCATCACGTCATGCCACAGGGCCGCCTCTTCCATCGATTGCAGCTTTGGCAGGTAGAAGTACGGGCCGCGATCCTGCGCATGCAGCGCGGTGGCGTTGTGGAAAGTGAAGAGTCCGAAATCGAGCAGGGCGCCGGCGAGGACATCGCCGTCGATCTCGACGTGGCGTTCTGGAAGATGCCAGCCACGCGGGCGGATGACGAGGACCGCCGGGTTTTCCACGACTGTGTAGCGCTTTCCCTCGGCGTTGGTGAATTCGATGCTGCCGTCGACGGCGTCGCGCAGGTTGCGCTGGCCTTCGACCTGGTTGGCCCAGGTCGGCGCGCTCGAATCCTCGAAGTCGGCCATGAACACCTTCGCGCCCGAATTCAGCGCATTGATGATCATCTTGCGTTCGACCGGGCCGGTGATCTCGACGCGGCGGTCCTGCAGCGCGGCAGGGATGGGCGCGATGGACCAGTCCGACGCGCGGATGGCCTGGGTGTCGGTGCGGAAATCCGGGAGGTCGCCTGCGTCGTAGCGGAGCTGGCGTGCCGTGCGCTCAGCCAGCAAGGCCAGGCGGCGGCTATCGAAGCGGCGGTGGAGGTCGGCGACGAAGGCCAGCGCGGCGGGGGTCAGGATGTCGTTATAGCCATCGTCGGCGCCGTTCAGGCGGACGCCGGTGAGGGGATTCATCACGCTCTGGGGGACTGCCATGGGAGCTGCCTCGCGCTTAGGGTCTGGACTCCAAGCTACGGCGCGTCGGCACGTGTTGACAAAGCATATGTTTCAATCCATAACTTTAATAAAGTTAATACATCTTCTAATACGACGTTTTTATTGAGGAAATGGTGTGCCCCGGAAGCTGAATCCCGCGAAGAAACCGACGCCTAAGCCAGTAAGGGCCCGCACAGCGTCACCGGAGGCACCTGATCCGGCGGGCCGCTTCTACTACAAGGGCAACCGGCTCAAGCAACTCCGCGCTTTCGTCTACATCGTGCGCCTGGGCACCTTGAGCCGGGCCGCCGAGGCGCTCTTCCTGTCTCAGCCATCGGTGAGCCTGCAGCTTCAGGCGCTTGAGCGTGAGCTCGGTGTGCCGCTAGTGGAGCGCACCCGCAGGCGCGTCACCCTTACCGATGCGGGCGAGGCGCTGTACGACATGGCCCGGCCGCTGGTCGAGGGTTTCGAAAACCTGGATCGCGAATTTTTGGCGAAGGCGCGCGGCAAGCAGTCCGGGCGGCTGACGGTGGCTGCGGGCGCCTCGACCATCCAGTACCTGCTTCCCGATCTGGTGAAGGCCTACCGCGAACGCTACCCCGACGTGCAGCTACAACTAGCCAACGTCACAGGCAAGGATGGCCTGGCGTTGCTTCGTGCCGACGAGGTAGATATCGCCATCGGCTCGATGCTTGATGTGCCTAACGACATCGCGTGGGCGCCGGTCTATCACTACGACCCCATGTTGATCATGCCGCCTGACCATCCGTTGGCCGCGCGCGAAGCCATTCGCCTCGAAGATCTTTCGCCCTATGGGCTCATCCTTCCACCACAACGACTGACCACGTTTCGTCTGGTGGACATGGTTTTCCAGCAGCGTCGCGTGCCGTACACCGTGGCGATCGAGGTGGGCGGCTGGGATGTGATCAAGCAGTACGTTGCGATGGGGCTTGGTATCTCGATCGTCACGGGCATATGCATTACGGATGCAGATCGCGAACGGCTGGTCGTGCGGAACCTGCGGCAGTACTTTCCTCAGCGGAGTTATGGCGTGGTGATGCGCAAGGGGAAGTTTCTGAGCCCGGAGGCGCGGGCGTTTATTGATTTGATCAAACCGGGTTTGCTGACGCATCGTGATTACGATGAGTCGGGGCATTCCGAGCGCTGAGCTGTCTATGCGTGCTCGTCGAGCAACATGCCCGCCCGAAGTGCCTTAACGAAGGTTGCCAGTCCTTTCGCGCTATAGGCCGCACCTTCGTAGCCCTCCCGGTGGCTGGCGGCCCGACTCATAGGCGATAGCGATCGAATCACGCGCGCCATATTGTCGGTCGCCTCTATGAGATTGAAGGGGCGATCATCGGCCAAAGTTCGTGCGGAAGGGCTTCTGAAGAGAATCAACTTGCCGGCGACATCCTCCGAGAGCTTCCCCGCTTTATACAAATGAACCGCGATGGGATCGAATTGGCTCGGTCGGACACGGGTGAGATCGAGGCCTTTGAGCTGACTCTTCAATTCATCGGACAAGCCCAATCCGGTTCGCCTGATCTGGTCGTCCGTACCGTGCGATGCGCCAAGTTGATCGAAGCGCAACATCGGCCGCGGCTTGGATGACTGAATTTGCATGGCGACTCCCGCACTGAGGAGGGCAAGATGCTCCAGAACGACACCAAAGTCTGTAAGGCTTGGGCTCGACCTCTGTAGGGCACCTCACGCTGGCTGAAACCGGCGCTTAGCATGGCGGCTCCTTCATTCGCGAGTGTCTGCCATGTCGAAATGTCGTCGCTTTCTTCCCGTCATGCTGCTGGGCATTGCTGCAGTCGTTGGGTCAGCAAGTAGCCACGCGGTGCGGTGCTTTACTACGTTTCCCGAGCAACGGTCCACGGGACGGCTAAGCGCCGGCGGGTCAGCGGTTGTCCGCGAGTGGACCAGTCGTTGCACCGGCCTATTTACCGCTTCTGCTGGAGCAGGTCGGTCGGTGTTGCAACAGCGCGCAGGAGGCATGTGGGCTGACGTGAGTCGCGGTACTTCAATCCACCAGCCGCAGTTGGGGCCTGGCAACTATCGCCTCGTCATCGAAAACGTAACGACGCTCGACGTGACCTATGACATCCGGTTCCGTACTTCCGGCGGCTGACAGCATGCAGTCAAGCATCGTGGTGCTTGCCGTGATACCCCACGAACATGGCGCGGATGCGCGCCATGTCGGCGTCCGGATCATCGGTCGTGTGAACCAGCGGTCCGAGCGTGAAGGTCTTCGTCGGGTAATCGATGAAGGCCGTCTGGATCGGCACGTTGGCAGCGCGGGCAATGCGCAGGAAGCCGGATTTCCACTGAGTCACCGGCTTGCGTGTGCCTTCCGGTGCGATACCCAGCCATAGCTTGTCACTAGCGGCGAAGCGCTCGACCATTTGCTCCACAACGTTAGTTGCCGCCTTGCGATCGATCGGTACCAGGCGCATGCGACGGAGGATCGGCCCGAAGGGGCCATCGAAAGCTTCGCGCTTGATCATCACGCCCAGGTCAAGGCGCATCGCTTGCAGCATGAGCAGGCCGTAGAAGCCATCCCAGTACGACGAATGCGGCGCGCCTATGAGGACCAGCTTCTTCTCGTTCGGCATCTCGCCAACGATGCGCCAGCCCGTGCGCTTGATGGCCCAGCGGCAAAGCCGCCTAAACCATGACTCGGGGAGGCGCGGGACGTTCGGCGCGAAGTCGGTGGGCACGCCGTTCATTCGCGGCTCCAGTCGCGTGACCGTGAGCGTTTGGTCTGGCCGCGCTGGGCCTTACCGACGAGGCGGCGCTCCTTTGAGGCCCGGGACGGCTTGGTCGCGACGCGCTTTTTTGCCACCAGGGTGGCCGCATGGATGATCTCCACCAACCGATCACGTGCATCGTCACGGTTACGCCCCTGGTCGCGGAACCGGCGGGCTTGGATGACCAGCGTGCCCGCATCGGTCATGCGCCGATCGCGCCGTGCGAGCAGGCGCTCGCGGACCTCCTCCGGCAGCGAGGGTGAATTCGCAACGTCGAAGCGAAGCTCCACGGCGCTTTCCGTGCGATTGACGTGCTGCCCGCCCGGGCCGTCGGCACGCGTGAAGCGCTCGATCAGCTCGTTATCGGGAATGGCGATGGAGGGGGTGACGATAAGCATGACGGGACGGATTCTAGCAGCGTGGCGCCAGACGTCATGACGCGATGCAATTGCGTTATCCGGCAATGACTGCAGCGAGGGCATCTTCCCAGCCGAATCGGGTGGCGATGCCTTCCCACGTCGCATCGACGGGAGCGCAGATCACGAGCGGTGCTCCCGAAGCTGGGTGCGCGAACGCCAGACGCTGCGCATGCAACAACAACCGGTGCGAGCTGAAGTGCTGCTTGAACAGCCGGTTATGGTCACCACGCCCATGCTGGCTATCGCCAACGATCGGGTGGTGGATATGCGCGAAATGCTTGCGGATCTGGCGGAAACGGCCGGTGCGCGGTTCGGCCACGACCAGTGCGTAGCGCTGTTTGTCATAGCGGCCTAGTGGGATATCGACCTCGATCGTGGCCAGTCGGCGGTAGTCGGTCATAGCATCGCGGCGTGGGCCGGTGTCGCGTGAGCCCGGTAGCGGATAGTCGATCGTCCCCTCGGCGGGTTCGGGCCAGCCACGAACTACCGCTATATAGCGCTTGCTCACGGTGCGACCCATGAACTGCTCGCCCAGCGCGCTGGCCATTTCGGGCGAGCGGGCCACCAGCAGTACGCCGGAGGTGGCGCGATCCAGTCGGTGAGCCAGGTGCAGACGGCCCTCGACCTGCTCGCGGAGCAGGTCAATCAGGAAGGCATCGTCCGGGCCGACGAATTTGGAACGATGCACGGCAAGATTGGCCGGCTTGTTGACGGCGACCATGTCGTCGTCCTGGTAAAGGATCTCAAGCATCGGGGTGCTCAGGCGTGACGCCGCGGCCAACCCGCGATAAATGAGATCACGCCCAGCACGGCAGCGACTACGGCCGGCCACAGGCCACGCGGTGCAAGCGTGCCGACCAGCGCGGCGCAGATGAAGAGCGACGAACCGAGCATGCCGAAGGCGAGTAGCCGGCGCGTGCGTCGCGCTTCTTCTTGTGCAAGCACCAACGCGCGCGGATCGGCCACTTCGCGGCGCTCACCGCTGGCTACCTGGCGCAAGGCATCACGCACAAGCTCAGGCACGCGAGGTGCGGTATGGATCCATTCCGGCAGGCGGCGGCGTACGTCACGCAACGTGGCGCGCACGCTGTAGCGCTCGCGCAGGATCCGCCGAAGCACCGGGTGCGCCACGGCCCAGATGTCGATCTCCGGATCGAGCATGCGGCCGACCCCTTCGATGTTCAGCAGGGTCTTCTGCAACAGGATCAGCTGCGGCTGTAGGGTCAGCTCGAAACGGCGCGCGGTCTGGAATAGTTTTACGACGAGTTCCGCGATCGAGATCTGCGAGAGCGGGCGCGTGAAATAGGGCTCGCACACCGTGCGAACAGCGGCTTCCAGCTCATCCAGGCGAATCGTTGAAGGCATCCACCCGGCGGCGACGTGCAGCTGCGCGATACGGGCGTAGTCCCGCTCGAACAACGCGATGAAATTCTCTGCCAGCCAGTACTGATCGGCCTCGGGTAGCGAACCCATGATGCCGAAATCCAGCGCGATGAAGCGCGGCTCGTCGATGCGCGCGGTGTCCACCCAGATGTTGCCCGGGTGGGCATCGGCGTGGAAGAAGTTGTCGCGGAATACCTGTTCGTAGAACAGACGCACGCCCTTCTCGGCAAGGTGCTTACGATCAAGGCCGGCGGCGTCGATCGCGGCGATATCATCCGCACTGACGCCGCGCACACGCTCGAGTGTCAGCGCGCGCTCGGTGCTCAGTTCCCAGATCACTTCGGGTACGTAGAGGTCGACGCCGCTGGCGAAGTTACGCCGAAGCAGGCTTGCGCTCGCGCCTTCGCGCTGGAGGTCGAGCTCGTTGTCGAGCATCTTCTCCACTTCCGCGACGACTTCCAGCGGCCGGATCTTGTCGGCGTTGGGGTGCCAGCGCTGGGCGAGTTCACCCAACGAGTGCAGCAGGGCTATGTCGCGGGCGATGCGCTTGTCGATACCGGGACGCAGCACCTTGACCACGACTTCGCGGCCATCGTGCATCGTGGCCGCATGAACCTGGGCGATCGAGGCGGAGGCGAGCGGTGTTTCGTCGAAACGGGCGAACCGTGCCGTGACGGGGGCCTTCAATTCGCGCTCGATGATGGCGCGCGCCTCGCCACCCGGGAACGGTGGCACCTGGTCTTGCAACAGCGCCAGCTCATCAGCGACATCGGCCGGCACGAGATCACGGCGGGTCGAGAGGACCTGCCCGGCCTTCACGAAGATCGGCCCCAGTTCGGTCAGCGCCAGGCGCAGGCGCGCGCCCCGCGGCAGGTTGCGCACTTCCTGTGGCGCCCGCGGGAAAGCCAGACGGACGAGCTTCAACGGGCGATACAGGTGGGCCCCGTCGACGAGTTCATCAAGCTGGTACTTCAGCAGGATCGCACCGACGCGCAGCAGGCGCGGGGCGAGACGCAGCGGCGTCATGCGCCATTCCCCTTGCGTGTGCGCTCCAGGCGGGCGAGACGTGCCTCGAGGCGTTCGGTGCGCTCGCGCACGGCATCCACGCCATCAAGAAATCCTTCCACTTCACCGGGAGCCACCGCCACACGGCCTTCGTCGCGGAGCCAGTCCGCGCCATCGTCGACCAGGTGCTTACCGGTTTCGCGGGCGTGCGCCAGGCCCTCGCGCAGCGCCTTCGCCAGCGCCACGCCCAGCGTGTCGCCAAACGTCTTCGCAAAGGCTTCTTCCACATCAGGCGCGTATTGCCGGGCGAGCCGTTCCAGGCGACGGGCGAGTTCGGCATCGCCGGCGATATCGACCTTGCCTGGAGCTACGCCTTCATCGTCACGGCGCAGGGCCATGGCGAGCAGGCTGCCTGGCGAGGCCGTCACCCGGAGGCTGCCACCCTCTTCAGGCGGACCGACCCGCAGGCGGCCCTTTTCCACGCTGATGCGCAGCGCGAGTTCGGGACCGCTAAGGTGGACCTGCACGCTCCGGCCATCGAGCACGTCGAGGCGCGTTCGCGTATCCGGGTCAAGATCGACGGCGCGGTTGAGCGCGGCCTCCATGGCGCGGCCGGCGAGGGCGCGCAGGGGACGGGGCAGGAAACGATTGGGGCCAGCGTCGGCCGGGGGGCGGTCGGGGGTCATGCCACGATTGTAGCCCGTGGCCTTCCATGCGACGTATCCACGATGTCGCGGTTAGCTCGCGCCGTCGAACCCAGCCTGGCGCCACACCTCGAACACGGCTACCGCCACCGCATTGGACAGGTTGAGGCTGCGGTTGCCGGGGCGCATGGGCAGGCGGATCCGCTGCGGCTCGGGAATCGCGTCGAGCACGTCGTCGGGCAGGCCTGCGGTTTCGCAGCCGAACAGCAAGGCATCGCCTTCGGCGTAGGCCGCGTCGGTATGCAGGTGCTTGCCGCGGGTGGAGAAGGCGAACACGCGTGGCTGGCCAAGGGCAGCGAGGCAGGTCGCGAGGTCGTCGTGAACGTTGACGGTGGCGAACTCGTGGTAGTCCAGGCCTGCGCGCCGCAGCCGGGTATCGTCGAGCTCAAAGCCCAGGGGGCGGATCAGGTGAAGGCTCGCGCCGGTATTGGCGCAGAGGCGGATCACATTGCCCGTATTGGGCGGAATCTCGGGTCGGAACAGGATGACGTGGGGCATGCGCCCATTATGACGCGGCGCGCGGGCAAACGATGCCATCCGGGGGCAGGGCGCAGCTGCTGGCGGTCACCAGGCCCAGCGCGCCTGGCGAGACCTTGGTTGGTCCGGCCAGCTGCACCGGCGTCCCCTGGTAGGTGAGCATGTTGCCCAGGATCAGGCCGCAGACCAGCAATGAAGCGACCAGCAGGCTACGCAGGACGAGAAGTTCGTGTTTCATGGCGTGGGTTCCTTTCATCGGTCGGACGAGGCACGTCAGGCCATGCCGGCCAGGGTGAGGGCGCAGATCAGCATCGACGTGGCAAGCAGGGTGGCGAGCAGCGGCAGTTCGTACTTCATGGCGTTCTCCTCGAAGGTTTCGGTGGCCGGGGCGGCTGCCCCGGGGCATGACTAGTAACGCAAACCCCGTGCCAGCTTTTTAGAGCCGCCAATCAACTGATTCGCATGAGGTTTGTCAGGTCGCACGAAAACGCGGGCGTGTCCGCGGACACGCCCGCCGGCTGAGCGGACACCGTCCGGCCGCCACGCCGCCCCCCGATTGCGCGAGATGGACCGCAGCGGCTAGCCTCAGGGCAGTAGCGGACCACGAAGGTCCCCAGGAGCTGTGCATGAAGAACCGCCTCACCCTGCTGGCCGCAGGCTTGATGACCTTCGTTGGTGCCGCATCCGCGGCGTCCACCGCCCCCGACACCATCCCCGACATCCCCTTCACCCGCTTTCAGTTGCCCAACGGCCTTACCGTCGTCGTGCACGAGGACCACAAGGCGCCCGTCGTCGCGGTCAGCATCTGGTACCACGTCGGTTCGGCGGATGAGCCGGCCGGCAAGACGGGCTTCGCGCATCTCTTCGAGCACCTGATGTTCTCCGGCTCGGAGAACCACAAGGGCACCTATTTCCAGCCGTTCGAGCTGGCCGGTGCCACCGATATGAACGGCACCACCTGGTTCGATCGCACCAACTATTTCGAAACCGTGCCGACCACCGCGGTCGACATGGCGTTGTGGATGGAATCCGACCGCATGGGTCATCTGCTGGGGGCCATCGGCCAGAAGGAGCTCGATACCCAGCGCGGCGTGGTACAGAACGAAAAGCGCCAGGGTGAGAACCAGCCCTATGGCCGTGTTGACGAGAACATCCTCGTTAACACTTACCCCGCCAATCACGCGTACCACCACGACACCATCGGCTCCATGACCGACCTGGATGCCGCGTCGCTTGCCGACGTGAAGAAGTGGTTCCACGATTACTACGGCGCCGCCAACACGACGTTGGTGCTTGCCGGCGATATCACCGTGGCGCAGGCGAAGGAGAAGGCCGCGAAGTACTTCGGCGATATCCCTTCGGGGCCGCCGGTGCCGCGCCAGCAGGCATGGATCACTCCGCTTGCGAAGGACACCTTCGGCGTCCAGCACGACCAGGTGGCGCAGGCCCGCGTGCTGCGCACCTGGATCGCCCCGCAACTCGGCACGGATGACGCGATCGGCCTCGATCTCGCCACCACCGTACTCGGAGGCGGCAAGACCTCCCGCCTGTACCAGCGCCTGGTCTACCAGGACAAGCTGGCTGACGACGTCAGCATTGGTATTTCACCCTTCGCGCTGGCCAGCCAGGTGCAGCTGTCGGTGGACATCAAGCAGGGCGTCGACCAGAAGAAGGTCGAAGCCGCGATCGCCGATGTGCTGAAAGACTTCCTGGCCAAGGGCCCGACGGATGATGAGCTCGCCCGCGCCAAGGTCATCGACCGCGCCGGCTTCATCCGTGGCCTGGAAAAGGTCGGTGGCCGTGGCGGCGGCAAGGCCACCATCCTTGCCGAAGGCCAGGTGTACCGGAACGATCCCGGTGCCTACAAAAAGGATCTGGAGCGCGCACAGTCCGCTACCGTGGCCTCTGTGCTCGCCGCCTCCAGGGCATGGCTCGATAAAGGTAGCTATACGCTGACCGTGCTGCCTGCCGCGCCGGGCTTCAATCCCGAGGCGGAAGACAAGGCGGTGAAGGGCCTCGCCGACGCGGCGGGCCGTCCGGCAGCGGTGATGCCGCCGGCGAAGTCGTATACGGTCGACAAGTCGCTGGTCGACCGCGCGACAGGCGTGCCCGCTGTGACGACGTTCCCCGACCTCACCTTCCCGAAGCTCCAGCGCGGCAAGCTGAAGAACGGCATCGAAGTCGTGCTGGCTGAGCGCCACACCATTCCGGTGACCCAGGTGCAGTTGTTGTTCAACGCGGGCTATGCCGCCGACCAGGGCCACAAACTCGGTACCGCCAGTTTCACCTCGCAGTTGCTGGAAGAAAGCACCAGGTCGCTCGATTCGGTCGAGGTCGCGCGGCGCAAGCAGCGGCTTGGCGCCATCATCGGCGCGGGCTGCGCGCTGGATACCTGCAGCATCTCCCTCAATGCGTTGAACACCGACCTGCGCCCGTCGCTTGAATTGTTCGCCGATGTCGCCCGCAACCCGGCCTTCAAGGCCGAGGACATCGAGCGCGTCCGCGGCCAGTGGCTGGCTGGCATCGCCCAGGAGAAGACGGAGCCTGAGGGCCTGGCCTTGCGCACGCTGCCGCCACTGCTGTTCGGCAAGAACCATGCGTATGGCATCCCGTTCACGGGCAGTGGCACGGAGAAGGCCATCGCGTCGCTCACTGCCGCAGACCTCGCGAACTTCCAGCGCGACTACCTGCGCCCCGACAATGCGCGCATCCTCGTCGCCGGCGACACCACGCTCGCCGAGATCCTGCCGCAGCTCGATGCCGTATTCGGCGACTGGACCCCGCCAGCGACCGCCGTGCCTAAGCGGAACATCGCCGAGGTGGCCGTGCAGCCGAAACCGCGCGTGTACCTGATCAATCGCACCGATGCGCCACAGTCGCTCATCCTGGCCGGCCTTATCGCGCCATCGACCCGGGCGAAGGATGCTTTGGACCTTGGCATCGCCAATGGGGCGTTCGGTGGCAGCTTCACCTCGCGCCTGAACATGAATCTGCGCGAAGACAAACGCTGGGCGTACGGTGCCGGCAGCTTCCTCATGGACGCCCAGGGCCAGCGGCCGGTGTTGTTCTACGCACCGGTGCAGACGGACAAGACCGCCGAGTCCGCTGCGGAGATCCTCAAGGAAGCGCGCGAGGTCATCGGTACGAAACCGCTTACCGCCGATGAAATCGCCAAGATCCGTTCGCAGCGCGTGCGCGCGTTGCCGGGTAGCTTCGAATCCACCTCGTCGGTCCTGGGTGCGATGAACGGCATCCTCATCTACGACCGTCCGGACGATTACGTGCAGACGCTGAAACCGCGCATCGAGGCGGTGGACCAAAAGTCCGCGGAAGCCGCGCTTTCCGCGGTGCTCAAGCCCGATGCGTTCACCTGGGTGATCGTTGGCGACCTGCGCAAGATCGAGGCGCCGGTGCGCGCCCTGAACCTCGGTGAGGTCCATGTCATCGATGCCGATGGCAATCCGGTCAAATCGGCGAAACCCACGAAACCCGCTGGCAAGTGACTGAAGGCGAAGGCGTGGT
Source organism: Luteibacter sp. (assembly GCF_036500425.1). Lineage (GTDB taxonomy): Bacteria > Pseudomonadota > Gammaproteobacteria > Xanthomonadales > Rhodanobacteraceae > Luteibacter. The sequence goes on along the minus strand of NZ_DASYCB010000032.1, from coordinate 3,254 downwards.
GAGGATTCTCATCGCGCCTTCGCTTCCATCGGGCTAGCATTGCTCCCGATCGCGCCATCCTTCGGAGCCACCCATGCGTAAAGCCGTCTTTCTTCTTATCCCCCTCGCCACCTTCGCGTTGAGTGCCTGCGACTGGGGCATCAAGCTCGACGACAAGGCGCGCAACGTGCGCACCGCGTGGAACGGCGATGTCACGCAGTGCAAGGAACAGGGCAAGGTCAGCGTCTCGGTCACCAGCCGCGTCGGCCCGGTCGATCGCAGCGACCTCAAGGTCCGCGACGAACTTGAAGTGCTCGCCCGCAACGAAGCGGCCAAGCTCGGCGCTGATACGGTGAAGCCGATGGGCGAGCCGCATGATGGCTCGCAGGACTGGGGTGCCTACACCTGCGGCAGCAACCGCGTCGTGGGCCCGCAGGGCAACAACCCGCCGCCTCCGCCGACACAGAACGCCTCGCCGCAGGGCGGTTTCGAGACCGTGCCGCTGAAGAACTGAGTCAAAGCATGCGCACCCCTTCGCCCGCACGCGCGGCGAAGGTGGTGGTCACCCAGTCGATAAACACACGCACGCGCGGCGAGAGCTGCCGGTTGTGCGGGTAGAGCAGCGACACCGGTGTTTCGGTAGGTGGGAAATCCGGCAATACCTCGACCAGCCGGCCTTCGGCGATATCCGCCGCCACGTTGTAGTAGGGCACCTGGATCAGGCCCAGGCCCAGTCGGGCGAGCGTCTTGTTCGTCTCCGCGCCGGTCACCGTGACCACTGAAGGCAGATGCACCGTGCGCACCTGCCCCTCCACGATAAACTCCAGCGGCAGCGTGCCGCTCGTCGCTGTGGAGAAGAAGCCGATCGCCGTGTGACCTTCGAGGTCATCCGGGGTGCGCGGCACGCCGTGGCGTTCCAGGTAATCCGGGCTGGCCAGGGTCACTTCGCGCAGCATGGCGATCCGTCGGCCCGCCATGCTGCTGTCGGCGAGATCGCCCGCGCGTAGCACGCAATCCACGCCTTCCCGGACCAGATCGACCCAGCGGTCGCCTTCGCCCACGTGGACGCGAAGCCCGGGGTAGCGCGCCAGGAATTCGGGCAGGGCCGGCAGGACAAAGGTCCGGGCCAGGATCCCGTGCATGTCCACCCTGAGCAGGCCGGTCGGCCGCGCATCGGTGAATGCCGCCTCGGCGTCTTCGACATCGGCCAGGATCGCCACGCAGCGGCGGTGGTAGGCCTCGCCATCCAGCGTGGGGCTGACCTGGCGGGTGGTGCGCTGGAGCAGGCGGACCCCCAGGCGTCCTTCAAGTCGCTTGATCGCCTGGGTGACGGTCGAGCGGGGCAAGTCCAGATCAGCGGCGGCCGCCGTGAAGCTGCGCCGCTCCACGATCCGGACGAACAGCCGCATGGTGTCGAAACGGTCCATGCTCATTATTTGTTCCACTTAGTGGAATAGTGATACCCAATTTAGCTGGATTATCCGCAATCCGCCAACGCGCATGCTTTCCCTGCCCGGCAATCACGCCGGATCCGGAGATCGAGATGAACGAGCAAGCGAACAACAAGGTTGCCATCGTCACGGGCGCCTCGCGGGGTATCGGCGCGGCGGTGGCAAAGCGCTTGGCGGCTGAGGGCTTCACCGTTGTCGTGAACTACGCCGGCAGCGCCTCTTCGGCCGAGGCGGTGGTGAACGAGATCGTGGCAGCCGGTGGCAAGGCCATCAGCGCCCAGGCCGATGTATCGAACGCGGCGGATACACAGCGTCTGTTCGACCGTACTGAAGAGGTCTACGGCGGTGTCGATGTGTTGGTGAACAACGCCGGTGTCATGAGCCTCGCGCCGATCGCGGAACTGAAGGACGAAGATTTCGACCGCCTGTTCGATATCAACGTGAAGGGTAGCTACAACACGATGCGCCAGGCTGCGAAGCGCCTGCGCCGCGGCGGCCGCATCATCAACTTCTCGTCCAGCGTCGTCGGCCTGCTCCAGCCGGGCTATGGTCCTTATGCGGCGACCAAGGCGGCGATCGAAGCAACGACGGTGGTGCTGGCGCGTGAACTGCGCGGCCGTGAGATCACGGTCAACGCGGTTGCCCCAGGCCCCACCGCGACCGAATTGTTCCTCACCGGCAAGTCGGATGAACTGGTGAGTCATCTCGCCAAGCTGGCGCCGCTCGAGCGCCTGGGCACGCCAGAAGACATCGCCGCCGCCGTCGCCTTCCTCGCCGGCCCCGAGGGTGCCTGGATCAACGGCCAGGTCCTGCGTGCCAACGGCGGCATCATCTAACCCGCGCCCCGATCAGGAGAATTCCTTATGAAGCAGATCATCCTCATCACTGGCGCCTCCAGCGGCTTCGGCCTGCTCACCGCACGCGCCCTGGCCGATGCCGGCCATACCGTTTACGCGAGCATGCGTGATATGGCCGGCCGCAACGCGAAACAGGCCGAGGCCGTACTGAACGAGGCGCGCGAACGCAAGGTCGACCTGCGCGTCGTCGAACTCGATGTCACCTCCGATGATTCGGCAAAGGCAGCGATCGATACGGTGCTACGTGATGCCGACCGTCTCGATGTCCTCGTGCACAATGCCGGCCACATGGTCTTCGGCCCGGCGGAAGCCTTCACCGCCGAGCAGTACGCGCAGCTCTACGACGTGAATGTGCTCGGCACGCAGCGCGTGAATCGCGCGGCGCTGCCGGTCATGCGCAAGCAAGGCAAGGGACTGCTGCTCTGGGTCTCGTCCAGCAGCTCGCGTGGTGGCACGCCGCCGTTCCTCGCCCCGTACTTCGCGGCGAAGGCCGCCATGGATTCGCTGGCGGTGAGCTATGCCGGCGAACTCACGAAGTGGGGCATCGAGACCTCGATCATGGTGCCCGGCGCCTTCACCCAAGGCACCAACCATTTCGCGCACTCCGGCAAGCCCGCCGATACCGCGATCGAAGCGGTCTATATGGAAGGCCCCTACGCCGGCATGCCCGATCGCATCCTTAAAGGCCTGGCCGCGCTTGAACCCGCCGACGCCGATGCCGGTGTGGTCGCAACGAAGATCGTGGAGGTTGTCGACATGCCCTTCGGCAAGCGCCCCTTCCGCGTCCACGTAGACCCCTCGCAGGACGGTGCGGAAATCGTCAACGGCGTAGCCGACCGCGTCCGCCGCGAACTGTTCTACCGCGCCGGCATCGAAGAACTCCTGACCCCAAAGGCATAACCACCCCCTGTAGGAGCGCGCTTGCGCGCGATGGGCCTTGCTGCAAGCACCCATCGCGCGCAAGCGC
>NZ_DASYCB010000031.1:0-33860 GCF_036500425.1 Luteibacter sp. | reverse complement strand
GCTTGAGGCAAGCGCCCATCGCGCGCAAGCGCGCTCCTACAGGGGGGTGTCAGTGCAGGCCGAAGTCGACGCGGGTGGTTTTGCCGCCATCGTCGATGCCCTTGGGGTCGACCTTTGGCGCGAGGACGAACACGCGCTTGTCATCGACCTTGCCCTGTAGCCACAGGCGTACTGCATTCGCCCGGCGCTCAGCCAGGTGGCGCAGCGCGTCGGCATCGACCGGCATGTTGGTCTCCATCAGCGTGCGCATTTCTTCCGGCGGCTGCGACTTGGTCAGGCCGATCATGTTCTTCGGCTTGGGGAAGGAGGCGTGCTTGTACGCGCGCTCAAGGTACTTGTCCTGCTGCTCCTGGGTCGGTGCCGTCGTGTCGTCACCCTTGTCGTTCACCTGCTCCTGGTGGACCAGGTCGTCGACCATGACCTTGCGCAGCCCGGCTTCGTCCTTGCTCGTATCGATCCGCCCGATGATGTCCAGACTGATCGATGGCTTGTTCGTAAGCACCTTGACCAGTTCGCCCAGCTTGGCATCCGCAGCGGGATCCAGCACCGCGGAGCCCGGCGCGAATTCGACGTAGCCAAGGTCTTCGCGGCCACCGCCCGCCGAAGCCAGCAGGCGGAACGGCGAGGTCACCGCCTTCACGATCAGGTTGCCGATCGCGCGCCAGATCAGGCCGCCCACGCTGAAGTGGGGCTCGTCGAGTGAACCGCTCACGGGTACGTGGACGTCGATGCGCCCCTCGCTGTCGCGCAGCAGCGCCACGGCGAGTTTCACCGGCAGGTGGCTGATCCCGGGACCTTCGATGCGGTCGCCGAACGTGAGCTGGTCGATGAAGATGTGGTTATCCGCGTTCAGCTTGCGCTGGTCGAGCGTGTAATGGACATCGACATTCAGACGGCCGCGTGTGATCGGATAGCCGGCGTACTTGCCAGAGTAAGGCGATAGGTTGGTGAGCTGGATGCCCTCGGCCTTGGCAGTGATATCGAGAAACGCCACCGGCGCAAGCGGGTTGATCGTGCCATCGATATTGACCGGCGCATTGCCATCGAGCTGGCCCTGCAGGGTGAGCGGCGCTGGCGCTGCGCCACCCGCTGTGCCAAACGCGCCGATCTTGCCGGTGAGGTCCATCACGTCGGCGGTGTAGTTCGGCTTGATGAAGTTATCGGTGTAGTTGAGCCGGCCCTTGGTCAGCGTGATCTGGCCGATACGTATGTCGGCCTCGGGGCCTTCTGCGGCGGGCACGGCGACCGGCTCGTTCGCCGTTTTCGGTGCGGGGTTGGCCTGGGCCTGGGTGACGGAAACCGCTCCCGGCGCTTCGGGGTTGGCAACGACATCCTGCAGGTTCAGGCGCCCGGTCGCGTTGATGATCACGCGTGCGTAAAAGTCGTCGAGCGCGAGGCCGCCGATCGCGACTTTAGGCACGCCTTCACCCATGGCGACCGCCATGTTCGTCGCGCTTAGCGAGTTCCAGCGAAGGAAATCGTCGTTGGTCAGCTTGTCCTGTACGCGTACGCGGCCCAGGGTCGCTTTTCCCCGATAGGCGATACGCGGTGTGTCCTTTCCGCGGTCCGTATAGCGAACCTCGCCATCGACACTGAGCAGACCGCTGGCGACGGTGACGTTCAACGGCACGGTCACCAGGGTTTGCAGCGGCGCGACGTCGAGGCGCGTCGCCTGCATTTTCAGGTCGGCTTCGAGCGGTACCGGCTTGACCTTGCCAGTGATGGCGAACGTACCCGCGCCCAGGCCGCCCTTCAGATCCAGGCTGATCGGCTTGCGCAGGTCGTCGGAAAGGCCATCGATGCTGAAGGCGCTCGCGCTCAGGTTGATGCTGTTGCGCTTGCCCGGTGCTTTGGCGTCGCGCAGGGTGACTTTGCTGTCGCTCACGCCGAGATGGCTGACGCTCCATGTCCAGCCCTTGCCCGCAGGGTGTGCGGCGCTCGCGTTGGCCGGGAGCATGCTCGTGACATCGAGGTTGCCGTTGGCGAGACGCTTGAGGTCAAGCGATAACCCATCGAGCAGGAGCGCGTCGACACGGGCTTCGCTGGTGGCCATGTCGACCGAGGTGATCGTCGCGCTCAGCGATTTCCATACGACCGGCGAGGCGCGGCCCCCGTGCGGCACGAGGTTGAAGTCATCGAGGCGTGCTTTGGCTTTCTCAAGACGGACCGTGGCAGCCTCGTGCCAGTCGGCTTTCAGGGTGCCATCCGCGGTGAAGCGGCCGCCGGTGATATCGGCGGCGAGCACCGGCGGTGTCAGCGGCATCAGCGGGGCAAGCGACACATCGCGGATGTCGAGCGTGCCTGCATAGCGACTGGCAGCGAGTTCGAACGCACCCTTTGTCGCGACGGAGCCACCCGCAAGACCGGCGGAGACATCGAGTGCGGCAGCCGGGGCCTTCACCGTGCTAAGGCCGCCCAGGGTGCCCGCTAGATGTTCGAGCGTCAGGTGCGCCGGTGCGGGCGCGGCAAGGTCAGCGTAGTCGACCTTCATGTTAACCAGAGTCAGCAGGTCGATCCGCACATCCATCGGCGGTGCCTTCGGATCCGGCGGCGTATCGCTGCCCATCAACGGGTCGAAGTTGCTCTTGCCGCCAGGCAGGCGGGCATAGCGCAGGGCTCCATCCTTGAGCGTGATCGCGCCAAGGCGGTAGCGTGATGACATCGGGTCGAGCACGCCCAGGTCGGCATCCGCACGGCCGATGGCGAGCAGGGCGCCGCCGTCCTTGCCGGTGATCTTCAGATCGTCGAGTGCCAGTCGACCCTTGACCCGGATGGATGGCTGCTTCTCATCCATGATGAAGCTCACGGTCATGCCGCCGGACAGCTTGCCGCCCGGCACGGCGACCGGCAGCGGCGCCGGAACGAAGCCGACGTAGCGGGGCAGGTCGAGCTGGTCGAAATGCAGGGTGACGGTCGATTCGCGGCTGCTGGCGAAGGGCTTGGTCTGGCCCTGTACCTTGAGCGGGCTACCGTCGACATGCATGGCCAGCAACGGCTGGACGAAGATATCGGTATCGCTCGGCAGGTTGGCGATAAACGGGATGCCGAGTTCAAGATGGTCGACGCGATGCGCTGCATCGAGGACGCGGTCGTCGAAATCGACCTGGCCGTCGTGGATGGCGATATTGGACAAGGCGAAACGCGCCGGGCTGCTATCTGGCGTGGCCGGTTGGCTCGTGAAGCGTTCGATGATGTCGGTGAAGTTGAACCGCTGCGGGGCCGTGCGCTGCAGGTGCACGCGAGGGCTATCGACGCGGAGTTCGTCGAGGATGGGCGCCGCGCGGAACAGCGAAGCCCAGGAGGCGTTGGCGGTCACCCGGCCGACGTCGAGGAAGGCGGACTTGCCGTCCGCTTCGGCGATATGCAGCCGCTCGAGGGTCAGCCGCAGGGTGAATGGGTTGAGGCTCACGTCACCCACCGTGACCTGACGGCCCAGGGCGGCGCTGGCGCGGCTGGCGATCTGCGAGCGGATCAGTGATGGCGCGGCAAGGAAGCCGAGCAGTGCGAAGAGTACGAGGGCGATGGCCAGGCCCAGCGCAATGCGCCGGGTGCGTCGCGACCGGTAAGTCGCCAGAGCGCGATCCCGTGCCCTATCCCATGGCAAGTCCCGCCAGCTTCTACGAGTGTCCATACCGACCGCCCCTTCTACGCGTTACCCCCCGGGCGGAGTGTACTCGTGAAGCCGTCGTGTAGGAGTGCGCTTGCGCGCGATGGGTGCTCGCGGCAGACCCGATCGCGCGCAAGCGCGCTCCTACATGGGCTTAAGTCCAGCTGCAGACGACCTTGCCGCAGACGCCGGCGTCCATCAGGTCGAAACCCTTCTGGAAATCGTCGATCGCGATCTGGTGCGTGAGCACCTTCTGCAGCGGGAAGCCGGTGAGCACCATCTGGGTCATCTTGTACCAGGTCTCGTACATCTTCCGGCCGTAGATGCCCTGCAGGGTCAGGCCTTTGAAGATCACCTTGTCCCAGTCGATGCCGGCGCCGCGCGGCATGATGCCGAGCATGGCGACCTTGCCGCCGTGGTACATGCACTCGAGCATGTCGTTGAAGGCACGCGGGTTGCCGCTCATCTCCAGACCCACGTCGAAGCCTTCGATGTGCAGGTCCTTCACGACGTCCTTGAGCGACTGATTAGCCACGTTAACCACGCGGGTGGCACCCATGTCGGCGGCCAGCTTAAGGCGGTAATCGTTGACGTCGGTGACCACCACGTTGCGGGCGCCCACGTGCTTGGCGATACCGGCGGCGATGATGCCGATCGGGCCGGCACCGGTGATCAGCACGTCTTCGCCGATCAGGTCAAATTCCAGCGCGCAGTGCGCGGCGTTGCCGTACGGGTCGAAGAAAGCGGCCAGCTCGGACGGGATCTGGTCCGGAATCGGCCACAGGTTCGAGGCCGGCATGGTCATGTATTCGGCGAAGGCGCCGTTACGGTTCACGCCGATGCCCACGGTGTTCGGGCACAGGTGCTGGCGGCCGGCGCGGCAGTTGCGGCAGTGGCCGCAGACGATGTGCCCCTCGGCCGAGACGCGATCGCCGACCTTGTAGCCGGTGACGCCGGGGCCGATCTCGGCGATGCGACCCACGAATTCGTGGCCGATCGTCAGGCCCGGCTGGATCGTGCGCTGGGACCACTCGTCCCACTTGTAGATGTGCAGGTCGGTCCCGCAGATCGCGGTCTTCTCGATCTTGATCAGGACCTCGTTCGGGCCCGGGGTCGGGACCGGCACTTCTTCCATCCAGATGCCCTGTTCGGGCTTGCGCTTGACCAGCGCCTTCATCGTCTGCTGCATGGGCTTTCAGGTTTCCGTGGGGACAGGCCGCGGGGTGGGCCAAACCACCATTATAGGCCGCGGCAGGTAGGTTGGCTTGTGCGCCGCGCCATTGCCAGCCGTGGTCACGGGCCTCTAGGGTGGGCCAGCTTTGGAACCCACAGGGGCAAGTGAGACGATGCGAATCCGGACCGTGATGCTGGGAGCCGCCATGGCTTTGGCGCTGGAAGCGAAGGCCGACGAGGGCATGTGGATGCCCTCCCAACTGCCTTCGATTGCGAAAAACCTCAAGGCGGCGGGCTTCCGTGGGGAGGCGGCTGACCTGGCCGACCTGACCAAGGCGCCGCTCAACGCGGTCGTCCGCGTCGGCGGCGGCACGGGCTCTTTTGTCTCGGCCGATGGCCTGCTGGTCACCAACCACCACGTGGCCTTTGGCGTTATCCAGTACAACTCCAAGCCCGATCGCGACTTGATCAGCAACGGATACGTTGCCCCGGACCAGGCCGGCGAGCTGCCGGCCAACCCGGATTACCGTGCCCGGGTCACCGTGGGCTTCGACAAGGTCACCGACCGGATCCTCGTTGGCGCGAAGGGCAAGACGGGCAGGGCGTACTACGACGCCATTGACGTCGCCAGCAAGGCGCTCGTTGCCGAGTGCGAGAAGGAGGCGGGCATCAAGTGCAGCGTGGCCACCATGTTCTATGGCCGCGATTTCTACCTGGTGAAGCAGCTCGAGCTGCGGGATATCCGCCTGGTCTACGCGCCGCCGCGCGCCATCGGTAACTACGGCGACGAAACGGACAACTTCATGTGGCCGCGCCACGCCGGTGACTTCACCGTGCTGCGCGCTTACGTCGGCCCGGATGGCAAGCCGGCTGATTACTCGCCGGATAACAAGCCGTACCACCCACCATCGCACCTGCAGATCGCCACCGATGGCGTGGCCGAGGGCGACTTCGTCATGCTTGCAGGCTACCCAGGCACGACCTATCGCCATCGGACCGCGGCGGAGTTCGCCGACCAGGTGGAATGGCGCCTGCCCACCTCCGTGGCCGTGCTCAAGGCATTGCAGGATGTGATTGAAGCGCAGGGCGCTTCGGACAAGGACGCAGCGATCCGCTACGCCTCGCAACTGCAGTCGCTGAAGAACGGCATCAAGCGTTTCAGTGGTGAGCTCGAAGGCCTGGAACGCAGCGATGCGGTCAGCGTGCGCCGTGACGATGAGGCCGCGATGCTCGCATGGCTCGCGACGCAGCCTGAGGCGAAAACCCTCAAGCCGCAGATCGACCAGGCGATGGCGTTGATCGCACAGGGCAAGGACGTGCGTGAGCGCGACCTGCTGATCGGGCTGCTGTCGTCGCAGACCCAGCTAATGCGCGGAGCCCTGAACGTGGATCGTCTTGCCGTGGAACGGCCGAAGGCTGATGCCGAGCGCGAAACCGGCTACCAGAAGCGTGACGAAGAGCTGATCCAGAGCCAGCTGAAGCAGATCCAGCGGCGCTACGACCCCAAGGTGGAGAAAGCCCTCATCACCTCGCTGTTGACACGCTACCAGAAGCTGCCGGCGGCTCAGCACGTGGCCGAGGTAGACAAGGTATTTGGCACGACGCCCGCGGCGCTGGCGAAGTCGCTGGATGCGATCTACGGCGGCACGAAGTTCGGTGACGAAGCAGAGCGCAATCGCCTGTTCGCCGCTGCGCCCGCCGATGTGGAGAAGAGCACGGATGCCCTGATGGTGGCAGCGCGTACCCTGCGCCCCGCGTTGCTCCGCATGGAAGATGAGAAGAAGGGCCGCGATGGCGACCTGCTTCGCCTTCGTCCCGCGTATATGCAGGCGTTGATTGGCTTCCGCGAGAAGCAGGGCAAGGCCGTATACCCCGATGCGAACTCCACGCTGCGCGTGAGTTACGGCAAGGTCACGCCACTGGTCGCCCGCGATGCGGTGACCTATGCACCGCTTACCACGGTGCAAGGCATCGTTGAGAAGAACACCGGCAAGGTGCCGTTCGATGCACCGAAGCCGTTGCTCGATGCGATCAAGAAGGGCGATTTCACCGGCTACGCCGATCCGAAGACGGGCGCGATGCCGGTCGATTTCCTTTCCAACCTCGACACCACGGGCGGCAACTCCGGCTCGCCGGTGTTGAACGCGAAGGGCGAACTCGTTGGCCTGAACTTCGACAGCAACTGGGAGGCGGTGAGCGCGAGCTGGATGTACGACCCGCGCTACAAGCGCGCCATCCACGTCGACATGCGCTACATGCGCTGGCTGATGGACAAGGTGTATCCGTCGCCTGCGTTGCTTAAGGAACTGGGTGTGCCCGCACGCTGAAAAAGGGCGCAGCGCGTTTCATCTCCTGACACGGACCTAGTGCGGCAAGATGTAGGCGAAACGCCCGCCGACATGTAGGCAACACAACTTCCACGCCGCCCCTTTGCACACGTGGGATTGCGCCGGCGCGCGATACGTCCTTGCGAAGTCACTCAAAAAGAAGGCCGCCTGAGGCGGCCTTCTTTTTGTTTCTCACGCTGTTCACGTGTGCTTTGCAGGCGCGCACCGCTCCACGCACAAGAGCCACGCCGTGCGATGGGCGTAGTCGATGGTCATGCGAAACGATGAAAGGACGTTCCCACCCAGGGCGCCGTGCACTTCCTTGTCCATGTACCCCGACATCCCCTTCAAACCGAACGCCTGGTCAGGGCGCTCGGTAAACCAGACGGGGCCGACCGTCCACCCCTGGATGAGGATAGATGGCACGCGGATCGTCCGCGTAGCCCGACCCGGCCCGAAGAGGTCATCGGCATCGTTAACCAGCGGCCAGTCGGGGTGGGCGGCGTGCCACCGATTCATGACCGATGTCGTGACGTAGCTAGCCGCCGCGTAGCCGTTTGCTGCGACGACCGTTCCCATGAGCTTCTTGCCGATGGTCGAGGGGTGCGCTGTTGCACCTGTATCGAGTAGAAGATCGATGGGTTCGCCTTCAACGCTGATGGTCACGCGGGGGTACGGCGCTTCGAGCTGGCCACTTGACTCGGTTGGAAAGCCCAGGGGAACGGCGTGTGCACCCTTGTCGTGCTTGGCATCCGAATCTTCCAGCGTGAGTCGATGTGCCGGGTAATCAAACGTCCAGGTTCCCCGCGACAGATACCATGCGCTGATGACGCCATCGTCCATGCCATCGCCGACGCCGTCCGGGACGAGCGCGACGTTATTGCAGGTGAGCCCATCGAGGTGAGGTATGCCCTTGCCCTGGGCAAAGGCCGGCGGGACCGCAAATCCGTCCATGTCGAAACATCTGGCCGGCGTGAGGTTCATGAGTGCCGCGACAGAGGCGCGTAGCTGCAAGAATGCACCTCCGCCACCTGTGTCCGTATTGAATCGAAGTGTCTTACCGGACTGGGTCGTCGGCGTGGTGAAGAAGTGTCCCGCCTCGTACGAGGTAGGCATGACAGTCGAAGCAAAGCTGGCGGTCGATGCCATCATGCCGATCGCGGCGGCGAGCAGGGGCGCTTTCATCCATTCGTTCCTCTTCCGTGCAGGAGCATGGATACTCTCAGCTTGCCGTTGCTCCGACCAGCATGACCGATGATCCATGACGCCCGTCCCCTTGCCATCTTTCTCATGGGCCCTACGGCCTCAGGGAAGACGGCGCTCGCCTGCGCACTGTCCGACGCGTTTCCCGTCGGACTCATCAGCGTGGACTCGGCGTTGGTGTACCGCGGCCTGGACATCGGCTCGGCCAAGCCGGATGCGAGCACGCTGGCGCGGTATCCCCACGCGTTGATCGACATCCGCGACCCGGCCCAGCCCTATTCGGCGGCCGATTTTGCGGAGGACGCTGCGGCGGCCATGGCGCGGGTGGCGGGGCAGGGCAAGGTGCCACTGCTGGTTGGCGGTACCGGTCTCTACTTTCGTGCACTCCAGCGTGGTCTTTCGGATCTACCCGAAGCGGACCCGGTAGTGCGTGAGCGTCTGGGCGCCGAAGCCGACGAGATCGGCTGGGCGGCGATGCACGCCCGGATGGCCGCGGCCGACCCTGCTGCCGGTGTGCGGATCCGGCCGGGCGATGCACAGCGGATTCAGCGCGCCCTCGAAGTCTTCGAGCTCACCGGGCGCCCCATTACCGAGCTTCAGAACGCCCCGCGGAAACCGTTTCCCTGGCGCGTGCTCAAACTGGCGCTGCTTCCGGAAAACCGCGCGGCGCTCCACGAGCGCATCGCCCTGCGCTTCGACACCATGCTCGCAGACGGTTTCCTGGACGAGGTGCGCGGACTCAAGGCGCGCGGCGACCTGCATGCCGACCTGCCGGCGATCCGCGCGGTGGGCTACCGCCAGGCCTGGGAATTCCTTGATGGACAAGGAGATGCCCAGAACTTCCGTGACCGTGGTATCTATGCAACGCGGCAACTCGCGAAGCGCCAGGTGACCTGGTTGCGAAGCGAGCTTGACGCGCGGGCTTTCGACCCGGACCGGGGGGATCCGTTGCCGGAAGTGCGTAAGGCGGTGGCGCAGTTCTTGTTAATGCCTACATCGTCACGCTGAGTCCTTCCAGCCAGCGTTTAAAAGCAGTTAAGATTCAAAGCACTTGGGCCGGGGCGCCGTTTTGGCGTTTTTTACCCGGACCCGTACGAGAGGCGTAGGGGAGAAGAAAAAATGTCCAAAGGGCAGTCATTGCAAGATCCGTTTCTGAATGCGCTTCGCCGTGAGCGCGTGCCGGTGGCCATCTACCTGGTCAACGGCATCAAGCTGCAGGGCACGATCGAGTCGTTCGACCAATTCGTGGTGCTGCTGCGTAACCAGGTGAGCCAGATGGTGTACAAGCACGCCATCTCCACCGTGGTGCCGAGCCGTAATGTTCGCGTGGGCGGCCACGAGAGCCATGTTGAAGGCGGCGGCGACGTCGAGGGTTGAGGGGGCCGCGACGGAACCCATATCGGTAGGGACGAGATCGAGCAGGCCATTCCGGCCTGCTCGTCTCTTCTTTCATCCATGAGGTCATTCCCCTAAGTGTTCGATAGGCAAAAGAAAGGCGATCGCGCCGTCCTGGTGCTCCCCCATTCGCGGGGCGAGGGCGATGCAACGCGCCGTGGCGAGGAATTCGCCGAGTTGGTCTCCTCGGCCGGGGCCGAGATCCTGGCCAGTATTTCGGCCCGCGTAAGCGAGCCGAACCCGCGTTATTACATTGGTACCGGCAAGGCTGACGAAGTGGCCGAGGCCGTTCGCGCCCTTGAGGCGGATGTGGTCCTGGTCGATCACGTCCTGACCCCGGTGCAGGAGCGCAACCTCGAAAAGCACCTGAAGACTCGCGTCGTCGATCGCGCGGGCCTGATCCTGGACATCTTCGCCCAGCGCGCCCGTTCCCATGAGGGCAAGCTGGAAGTGGAACTGGCCCAGCTCAAGCACCTGGCCACGCGCCTGGTCCGGGGCTGGACCCATCTTGACGCCCAGCGTGGTGGCGCCATCGGCAACCGAGGCCCGGGTGAAACCCAACTGGAAACCGATCGCCGCCTGCTTGCCGAGCGCGTGAAGATGCTCACCAAGCGGCTGGAAAAGGTCCAGGTGCAGCGTAGCCAGCAGCGCCGGGCGCGCTTGCGCAACACCGTACCGCGCGTCGCCCTGGTCGGCTACACCAACGCGGGCAAGTCCACGCTGTTCAATGCCCTGACCACCGGTGGCGTCTACGCGGCCGACCAGCTGTTCGCCACGCTGGACCCCACCGTACGCAAGATCGACAGCCTTTCGTGCGGCCCCGCCGTGGTGGCCGATACGGTCGGTTTCATCCGCGAGCTGCCACATGACCTGGTGGCGGCCTTTCGCGCCACCCTGGCCGAGGCCAGGGATGCCGACCTGCTGATTCACGTGAGCGACGCGGCTGATGAGGAGCGCGAGTTGCTGCGCCGGGTCGTCAACGCGGTTCTCGAGGAGATCGGCGCGGGCGATGTGCCCCAGCTTTCGGTCATGAATAAGATTGATCTCATAGAGGACGCCGTGCCTCGCATCGATCGGGGCGATGATGGCAAGCCGCGCACCGTCTGGCTGTCGGCCCATTCAGGAGCCGGTGTCGATGGGCTTCGAGAGGCCCTGGGCGAACTCCTCGGCGGTGACCGGATTCGTGCTGACATCCACCTCCCGCTTACTGCGGGGCGCCTCCACGCCCGGCTCAAGGCGGCTGGCGCCATCGCTGGCGAGGCGATCGACGAGAACGGCTGGCAGCTGGATATCGATGCCCCGCGCTCGGTTCTGGCCCCACTGATCGGTGATGACGTCCACGCATCGTCCCTGCGCGAGCTGATCGATCCGCCTCACGCCGAGCATTGACCGGGACGGGTCTGCTAGAATTTGTCGTGTTTGCGTGCCCGAACGGCGCGGCGACGGGCGTTCCACGCCTGCCGCCTTTCCCCGGTCGGACGGGCCCGCCCTGAAGGCTTTCCAGCCGCCCACCCTCCAGTCCCCGAAGGAGACTGACGCCCATGCCCTGGAACGAACCCGGCAACGGCCAGAAGGACCCCTGGAACCGCAACCGGCAGGGTCAGCGCAAGTTCGACCTCAACGGTTTGCTGAAGCAGTTCACCTCGCGCTTTGGCCGTTTTGGCTCGGGCAGCGGCGGCGTACTTGCGATCCTGCTGGTGTTCGTCGTGGCCTGGCTGCTCGTATCGAGCTTCACCGTCATCGATGCACGCCAGGTGGGCGTGGTGCTGCGCTTCGGCCAGTTCTCACGCGTGCTGCCCCCGGGCATGCACCTGAAGGCCCCGAATCCGATCGAAACGGTCACCAAGGTAGAAACCACCCAGGTGCGTACCGTCTCCGACACGGTGTCGATGCTGACCCGCGACGAGAACATCATCGCCATCGATTTCAACGTGCAGTACCAGGTCTCGGATGCGCGCAAGTTCCTGTTCTCGAACGCAGATCCGGCCGAGAGCATGCTGAAGAACGCGGCCGAGGCCGCCGTTCGCTCGGTCGTAGGCGCCAATGCCATGGATAGCATCCTGACGACCGGCGCCGATGCGCAGGCCGTCGTGCCCGCCACCGCAGGGTCAGTCGCGGCCGCGCCGGTCCCGGCGACGCCCGTGGATGCGACGCCCGAGGCCAAGGAAACCCTGCAGCAGCAGACCCGGGCCATCCTCCAGTCGACGCTGGACATGTACGACTCGGGTATCGCCATCACCAGCGTCAGCTTCCAGAGCGTGTCGCCGCCCGCGCAGGTGAAAGACGCGTTCGATGACGTGAACGCGGCGCGTGAAGACCGCCAGCGCTCGGAGAACGAGGCGCTCGCCTATCAGAGCAAGCTGATCCCCGATGCGCGCGGCGAAGCCGCACGCATCGCTGCCACCGCCGAGGCCGAGCGCGCCGAGCGCGTCGCCGCCGCCACCGGCGATGCCGATCGCTTTAACCTTCTGCTCAAGGAATACCGCGCCGCGCCGGACGTGACCCGCCGCCGTCTGTGGCTGGAAACGATCCAGGACGTGATGAGCCGCAACCAGAAGGTCGTGGACGGCAGCAACGGTAAGAACATCATCCAACTGCCGGTCGAGGCGTCCGGCAACGCCAGCGTTCGCAATGTGCCGGGCGTGGGCGCCATCGTGCAGTCCGCCACCACCGATGCCACGCCAGTCCAGCCGGGGAGCGCCCAGTGAAGATCATTTCCGGCCTCGTCGTCGTCGCCCTGGTCCTGTTGGGGTTCAACAGCGTATTCGTCGTGAAGGAAGGGCAGAACGCCCTCCTGCTGCAATTCGGCCGCATCGTGCGCTCGGATTACCAGCCGGGCCTGCACTTCAAGATCCCGCTCGCCCAGCAGGTCGTCACCTTTGATAACCGCATCCTTGGCCTGGATGCGCAGCCCGAGCGTTACTTCACCCGCGAGAAGAAATCGGTCTCCGTCGACTTCTACGTGAAATGGCGCATTGCCGATCCCGCTACGTATTACCGCGCCACCGCGGGCGACCCCACGGCTGCTATCGGCCGGCTCACCCCGGTGGTCAAGGATGCGCTGCGCGATGAGTTCAACTCACGCTTGCTTGAGGACCTGATCGGCGGTGGCCGCAAGGACATCACCGGGCACGTGCGCGAGCGCACCGACGAGATCGCGCGCAAGAACCTTGGCGTGAGCGTGGTGGATGTGCGCATCAAGCGCATCGACCTGCCGGCCGAGGTCAGCGATTCGGTGTACAAGCGCATGCGCACCGAGCGCACGCGCCTGGCCAACGAACTGCGTTCCACGGGTAAGGAAAACGCCCAGAAGATCCAGGCCGATGCCGATCGCCAGCGCGCGGTCATCCTGGCCGACGCCAATCGCGACGCCACCTCGGTGCGCGGCGATGGCGATGCCAAGGCGGCGGCGATCTACGCCTCCGCCTACGGGCAGGATCCCGAGTTCTTCGCGTTTTACGGCAGCCTCCAGGCCTACAAGAAGGCCTTCGCGGACGGTAAATCCACGATCCTGATCAAGCCCGATTCCGAATTCCTGCGCTATCTCAACGACGGCCCCGGCCGCCAGCGCTAAACGCTTCCACTAAGAGAGCCATCATCATGGGTAAGTCAGTAGTCATTCTCGGCGCGCAATGGGGCGACGAAGGCAAGGGCAAGATCGTCGATCTGCTCACCGAGCGCGTCGGTGCCGTCGCTCGTTTCCAGGGCGGCCACAATGCCGGCCATACGCTGGTGATCAAGGGCAAGAAAACGGTCCTGCACCTGATCCCTTCGGGCATCCTGCGTGACGATGCCCTCTGCCTGATCGGCAACGGCGTGGTGCTTTCGCCCGCCGCGCTGATGAGTGAAATCGCCGAGCTGGAAGCGCAGAACGTTGATGTGCGCGCCCGCCTGAAGATCTCGCCGGCCACCCCGCTGATCATGCCGTACCACATCGCCGTCGATAAGGCGCGCGAAGTGGCGTCCGGCGCCAAGGCCATCGGCACGACCGGCCGCGGCATTGGCCCGGCATACGAAGACAAGGTGGCACGCCGCTCGATCCGCGTGGCCGACCTCATGTACCCGCACGAGCTGCCTGAGAAGGTGCGGGCCGCCGTCGATTACCACAACTTCGTGCTCACCCAGTGGCTGAAGGCCGAGCCGGTCGATTACCAGACCGTGCTGGACGAAGCCCTGACCTGGGGTGAATACCTCCGTCCGATGGTCGACGACGTCGCCACGATCCTTCACGACGTGCGTCGCGAAGGCGGCAACATCCTGTTCGAAGGTGCGCAGGGCGCGCTGCTCGATATCGACCACGGCACCTACCCGTACGTCACGTCGTCGAACACGACGGTCGGTGGCGCGCTGGCCGGTACCGGCGTGGGCGCACGTGATATCGACTACGTGCTCGGCATCTGCAAGGCCTACGCTACGCGTGTCGGTGGCGGTCCGTTCCCGACCGAGCTGAACGACGAGATGGGCGAGCTGCTGCGCAAGAAGGGCAACGAGTTCGGCGCCAGCACCGGCCGTCCGCGCCGTTGCGGCTGGATCGACCTTGTCGCGCTGAAGCGCGCCGTGCAGATCAACGGCATCGATGGCCTGGCCATCACCAAGCTCGACGTGCTCGATGGCCTGGAAACGATCAAGGTCTGCATCGCGTACGAATACCGTGGCAAGCGCCGCGAGCTGGCTCCGCTGGATGCGGATGGCTGGGCGGAGTGCAAGCCCGTCTACCTCGAGTTCCCTGGTTGGGAAGAATCCACCGCGGGCATCCGTGACTGGAACAAGCTCCCGCCGGCCGCCCGCGCGTACCTGCGTTCGGTGGAAGAACTCTCCGGCTGCAAGCTGGCCCTGGTCGCCACCGGCGCCGACCGCGACGATACGATCGTCCTCGACGACCCATTCGGCGGCGCGGACTGCTAAGCCGTCTGCGGTAAATCGAAGAAAAGGCCAGCCTCACAGCTGGCCTTTTTTGTGGGTTCCCGCGTCACCGCTTCGTGGGCTTATCGCGCGCAAGCGCGCTCCTACAAAAGCAGGGTACGGGCCCTGTAGGAGCGCGCTTGCGCGCGATGCTCCACATAGCGTGCAACGGGCGCCCCCATTATTCTTTCAGCGACTGAAGGCGCGAACTGAACGCGCGGAGATACGCGTATGACCCGTACGCTGGATGAATGGCTGGCTTACCAGGAAACCACCAACGTGCACGAGATCGAGCTTGGGCTGGATCGGGTGCGCATGGTCTGGCAGGCGATGGGCTCGCCGCGTCCCGCGCCCCTCGTGATCACGGTCGGTGGGACGAACGGCAAAGGTTCCACCGTCGCCTTGCTGGAAGGCATGCTGCGCGCCGCCGGTTACCGCACCGGCTGCTATACCTCGCCGCACCTGGTCCACTACAACGAGCGCATCCGTATCGATGGCGTCAATGCTGCCGATGAGGATCTGGTGGCGTCGTTCGAGCGCATCGAGGCGGCGCGGGGCACGATCGCCCAAACGTATTTTGAATTCGGCACGCTTGCCGCGATCGATCTGATGGCGCGCGCCGGCGTCGATGTCGCGATCCTCGAAGTGGGCCTCGGTGGCCGCCTCGACGCCGTCAACATCATCGATGCCGATGCCGTCGTCATCACCACCATCGATCTTGATCACCAGGCCTGGCTGGGTAACGACCGTGACAGCATCGGTCGGGAAAAGGCGGGGATTGCGCGTGCGGGGCGGCCCGCTGTCGTCGGTGAGCTGGCGCCGCCCGAAGGACTATTAGCCGCGCTGCGCGATACGGGTGCCCAGATCGAGCTGGCGGGTTCGTCCTACGGGTGGGAGGTGCCCGTTGCCGGTGAGGTCGGTGTGACATGGCGTTGGCTGCATTCCGACGGCATGTCGCTGGATCTGCCACGCCCTGCGCTGGCCGCGCCCGTTCAGTTCGCCAACGCATCGGCCGCGATCGCTGCGCTGCACGCCTTGCGTGAACACCTTCACGTGCCTGCCACCGCGATGGCCGGGGCGCTGGCACGGGTGCGGGTGGATGGCCGCCTGCAGCGCGTGGGTGAGCGCCCGCTGACTCTCGTCGATGTCGGCCATAACCCCCAGGCCGCGCGAGCACTCGCCGAATGGCTGGATACTCAGCCACATAGTGGCCAGGTGCTTGCGGTGTACGGCGCACTGGGCGACAAGGACGTCGCGGGCGTCGTCACCGCGCTGGGGCACCGTGTCGATCGCTGGTTCCTCGCGGGCCTCGATCGCGATACGCCGCGCGGCTTGCGCGCCGAGGCTCTTGGTGAGGTCTTCGATAGCGTGCTGCCTGAGGCCATGCGCCAGGCGTATCCGGACGTGGCATCGGCCTGGCAGGCTGCCCGTGAAGCGGCGGGAGTGGGTGACACCGTCCTGCTGTTCGGGTCGTTTTTCGTCGCAAGCGCCGCGCTCACGACGCGGGCGTGAACGCCAATGAGGGGAGGGGCTCCGGGCACTCCCCATTGCCGGTTATAATCGCTGCGATCCGCATTGCGCCGGCCGAATGGAGCTTTCCTTGAAAACACGCCTGCTGGGTGCCGCCGTCCTTATCGCTCTACTCGTCCTGATCGTGCCGATGCTGTTCTCCAGCACGCCGCCCAAGAGCGACGCCGACCAGACGGTCAGCCTTGAGATCCCGCCGGCACCCGACCGCGACCTGCAGTCGCGCACGCTGGATGTTTCCCCGAATGGCGCCGCTACGCCGGTCGCCGCGCAAGCGCAGGCCGCACCGCAGCCGGCGACCCCGCAGGCCCCCGTCGCAACGCCGGCCGCCGTACCTGCCGCGTCCCCCGCTACCGCGCGGACCGCCCCCGGCACGGTGCCCCCGGCCAGCGGAAGCCGCCTCGCCTCGGTCGATATCGCCTCGCGCAAACCGGCCGATGCGCTGCCCGAAGATTTCGCCACCCCGGCCGCCAAGCCATCCAGGCCGGCCGCCACCCCCGCGTTCGCCAAGCCCGCTCCGGCGGATGTCCCGGCGGCGGCGATGCCGGCCGGCACCGCCGCGCGCGGCAGCTACACCATCAACCTCAGCGCGTACGCCGATCGCAGCAAGGCCGATGCCCTCGTGCAGAAGGTGCGTGCCCTGGGCTACCCGGTGAACTCGGCCGCGATGAACCAGGCCGGCAAATCGTTGACCCGGGTCAGCGCGGGCCCGTTTGAGACCCGTGCCGCCGCTGAGGCCGCGCGGCTGAAGATCACGGCTGCCGTGCCGGGCGCGCCGGCCACGCTTTCGTCGAAGCCCGAAGCGCAGACGGCCGATGTCCCGGCACCGCCCAGGGCGGCTGCGGTTCCCGCAACCCCGCAGGCCCAGGCCGCCGCTGTACCGGCCGCCGCCCCGCGCGCGGGTGGTTTCGCCGTGCAGGTCGCCGCGGTCAGCAGCGAGGCCGAGGCCACGCGCCTGCGCGACAAGCTGCGTGGCGCCGGTATCGCGGGTTATGTGGATAGCATCGCCTCGAGCAGCGGCGCCAAGCTCTGGCGCGTCCGCGCAGGCCCGCAGACCCAGCGCGATGATGCGGTGCGTCTCAAAGATCAGATCAAGGCCAAGGTTGGCCTTGATGGCGTCGTGGTGTCGGCCCCGTAAGGGGCGGCACCGGGCGCCGATCGCCACATGGGGAGTAGTGGAGTGAACTGGGCCGATTACGCCATCCTGGCCGTGCTGTTCATCTCGGTCTTGATCGGCCTGGCGCGCGGCCTCATCTCCGAGGTGTTGTCGCTGGTGATCTGGGTGGCCGCGTTCTGGGTCGCCTGGGCGGTTGGCCCTCAGCTGGCGCATTACTTTGAAGGATCGGTGTCCAACGCCACGGCCCGGGTAGGCATTGGCTACACCATAGCTTTCGTGGCCGTCCTGGTGATCGGCGGCCTCATCCGGTTCCTGATCTCGCGCCTGGTGGCGAGCACGGGCCTGGGAGGTACCGACCGCCTTTTCGGCATGCTTTTCGGACTGGTTCGCGGCGTGCTCATCGTCAGCCTGGTGGTTTTCGCGCTCGGCTTCACGCCCCTGCCGAATGACCCCTGGTGGCGTGAATCCACCATGCTCCGGCAGTTCCAGGCGCCGGCCGCGTGGATCGGCCAGCAGATCCCGGCGAATGTGCGCGATTACATGCACCCGCCGGAAGCGTTGAAGAACATGAAAATGCCGAACGTCCAGCTCCCCAGCAAGGACGATCTCATGAAGCTGCGCGACCTGCCGATCCCCGGGCAAACGCGCGACAATAGCCAGGCTCACCCCGCTGCCGCATCCACGGCGGCCTCTCAGTAGAAGGCAACACCATGTGCGGAATCATCGGCATCGTCGGTACCACGGAAGTGGCATCGGCCCTGTATGACGGCCTGACCGTCCTGCAACATCGCGGACAGGATGCCGCCGGTATCGCCACCGTGGATGGCGCACGCCTGCGCCTGCACAAGGGCAACGGCCTCGTGCGCGATGTCTTCAACTCGGCGGGCGTCGGCAAGCTGCGTGGCCGCATCGGACTTGGCCACTGCCGCTACCCCACGGCCGGCTCCGAAGGTACGGAAGAAGCCCAGCCGTTCTACGTGAATTCGCCCTACGGCATTGCCTTTGCGCACAACGGTAATCTGGTCAACACCGAGCAGCTCCGCAAGGAGATGTTCGAAGACGACCGCCGCCACATCGATACCGATTCCGACTCCGAGGTGCTGCTGAACGTGCTCGCCCACGAACTGCAGCTGGAAGATCGTGGCGACCTGACCCCCGAGCACGTCTTCAAGGCCGTGTCGCGCGTGCATGCGCGCGCTCGTGGCGGTTACGCCTGCGTCGCCCTGGTGCTTGGCTATGGCCTCATCGCGTTCCGCGACCCGAATGGCATCCGCCCGCTGGTGTTGGGCGAGCGCGTCACGGCCGACGGCCACGAATACGCTGTCGCGTCCGAATCGGTCGCGCTGGACGTGCTCGGCTTCAAGCGCATGCGCGATATCGCGCCGGGCGAGGCGGTGATCATCACCGAGGGCGGCCAGCTGTTCTCGCAGCGTTGCGCGGAAGGCGCGGTGCACTCGCCGTGCATCTTCGAATACGTGTACCTCGCGCGTCCCGATTCGATGATCGAGGATGTATCGGTCTACAAGGCACGCCTGCGCATGGGCGAGAAGCTCGCCGAAAAGATCCTGCGCGAGCGTGGCCCGGACCATGGCATCGATGCGGTCATCCCCATTCCCGATACCTCGCGCACCGCGGCCAGTTCGCTGGCGCAGGCGCTGGGCGTGCCGATGCGCGAAGGCCTGGTCAAGAACCGTTACATCGGCCGCACCTTCATCATGCCGGGACAGGGCGAGCGCGTGAAATCCGTGCGCCGCAAGCTCAACGCCATCGACCTGGAGTTCCGCAAGAAGAACGTGCTGCTCGTGGATGATTCGATCGTCCGCGGCACGACCTCGAAGCAGATCATCCAGATGGCACGCGATGCCGGCGCGAAGAACGTCTACTTTGCCTCGGCCGCGCCGCCGGTGCGCTTCCCCAACGTGTATGGCATCGACATGCCTGCCGTAGCGGAGCTGATCGCCGCCGGTCGCACGGTGGAAGAAGTCGAAAAGCTCCTCGGTGCCGACTGGCTGGTCTACCAGGATCTCGACGATCTGGTCTGGGCGGTCGCGGATGGTAATGAGGATCTGAAGACCTTCGATACCTCCTGCTTCTCAGGCGAGTACGTGACAGGCGTGGATTCGGCGTTCCTGGAACAGCAGGAAGCCCTGCGTTCCGATAACGCCAAGAACGAGCGCCGTACAGCCTGATGGCGTGCGCGGCACGCAAGGCGTGCCGCGCCATTTCGTGATGCAGGATCTCCACGCCGCCGCCCGCCGTTGCCTTGATGCCGTCGATCCGGGTGAGAAAGTTCGCCTGACCTTCGATACGTTCGCCCGCCTGCAAGCCGGCGAACTCGCTGCTACGGAAAGTGGCCCCGCCGCCGAACCTATCCGTTTGCCCGGCCGTCCCGAACGGCCGCGGCTGGTGTCGACGCGCGATCTCAAGCAGCGCGGCCTGGGTACGCCCGAAGGGCGCATAGCGCTGGTACATGCCATCGCGCATATCGAATTCAATGCTATCGATCTCGCGTGGGATGCGGTGTACCGCTTCCGTGGCAAACCCGATGCCTACTATCTCGATTGGGCGTCGTGCGCGAACGACGAGGCGCGTCATTTCATGATGCTGCAGGGCCGGCTCGGCGAACTCGGCCATGCCTACGGCGATTTCGATGCGCACAATGGCCTGTGGGAAATGGCTGAGAAAACCGCGCATAGCGACACGGCGCGCATGGCGCTCGTGCCGCGCGTCCTGGAAGCGCGTGGCCTGGACGTTACGCCGGGCATGATGGAGCGCCTGCGCCACCAGAAGGACGAGCGCACCGTGGCGATCCTGGAAGTGATCCTGCGCGAGGAAGTGGCCCATGTGGCCGCGGGTACGCGTTGGTTCCACTGGTGCTGCGCGCGCGATGGTATTGAACCGGAAGCGACGTTCGCGACGCTGCTGAACGACTATATGAATGGTTCGCTGCGTGGGCCGTTCAACCTGGAAGCACGGCGTGAGGCCGGCTTCTCCGAATCCGAGCTGGCCTGGCTCGTAACGCTCTAACGCTTCAACCCGCGCAACTCGACGCTATCGGGTTCAATACGCAATACCGACCCGTGGTCGTACCAATCTCCCAGCACGATACGCTGCGCTGCCGCGCCACCCAGCGCAAAGTCATGCACGGCCGGCCGGTGCGTATGCCCATGAACCAGTCGCGTCACCCGCGCGTGGCGCATGGCATCGTCCACGGCGCCCTGGTTCACATCCATGATCGTTTCATCGATGCGCCCGGTGCGTGACTTGCTGTCACTGCGCGCCTGCGCGGCGAACGCGCGCCGCGCGGCCAGCGGCATGGAAAGAATCTGCTGCTTCCAGGCCTCGGTACGCACCTGCTTGCGCACAGCCTGGTATTCGACATCGTCAGTGCACAGCACATCGCCATGCATCAGCAGGGTAGGCACACCTTCGATGTCATGCACCGTACCGTCGTCGAGCAGGGTCATCCCAGCACGCGAAGCGAACGCGTCGCCGAGCAGGAAGT
The DNA here is from genome assembly GCF_036500425.1 of Luteibacter sp. Classification (GTDB taxonomy): domain Bacteria; phylum Pseudomonadota; class Gammaproteobacteria; order Xanthomonadales; family Rhodanobacteraceae; genus Luteibacter. The sequence goes on along the minus strand of NZ_DASYCB010000031.1, from coordinate 13,104 downwards.
CCCGGTTGCCGACCATGAAGTACACCGGCACCCCGGTGTCGCTCAGGCCCTTCGTCGCCGCGGCGATACGTGCCGGGAGCTCGGCATCGTCGTCGTCGCCGATCCACGCTTCCACCAGGTCGCCCAAAATGTAGAACGCTTTGGCACCACGTGCCTCGTCAGATGCGAGGTACCGCTCGAACAGGGTGGTGATATCGGGGCGGGTGTCGTCAAGATGGAGATCGGCAATGAACAGCGTGGTCATGGCGTGGTCTTGGCCGCGGGCTTCTTCTCGGTTTTCTTCTCCGCCTTCTTTGGCGGGGTGGCTGGAGCAGCAGCGGGCGCGGCAGGTTTGCCGGCGACACTGGAGGCCGCCGCGGGCGCCGCCTTCTCTTCACCCACGACCTGAGCCGAGTTGATGATGACCAGCGGATTCGGCACATCGCCGACGAATGGACCCTGTGCCTTGGTCGGCAGCTTCGCGATCTTGTCGACCGTCTCCATGCCCTGGGCGACCTTGCCGAACACGGCGAAGCCCCAGGTCAGGCCGCTTTGGTTGCTGACGTAATCCAGCCGGCGGTTGTCGACAAGGTTGACGAAGAACTGCGATGTGCCCGAGTTGGCATCCGCACCACGCGCCACGGCGACCGTACCGCGCAGGTTCGACAAACCATTGTCGGCTTCGCTGGTGATCGGCGCACGGGTGCGGCGCTGGGTCAGGTCACGGCTGTAGAGGCCGCCCTGGACCATGTAGCCATCGACGACGCGGTGAAACACCGTGCCGTCGTAGAAGCCATCACGAACGTACTGGAGGAAGTTGGCGACGCTCTTGGGCGCCTTCTCCGGGAACAGCTCCAGGGTGAAATCGCCCTGGGAGGTGTGCATGACGACGCGGGGGTGATCCACCGGGCCGGGCGCGGGCGCCGCCGGCTTGGCCTGCTGCTGGGCCATGGCGGCGACAGGCAGGGCGAGGAGGAGGCTGGCGAGGGCGGTTTTCAGCATGGGCAACCGGTACGTGCAGAAGGACAACCTTGCCATGATACCCCCTTGGCGGGGGCAGGCAGGCTTATTCGGTAACGATCTCGAGTTCCAGCCCCAGTTCCACCATGGGCTCGCGCTCCTGCTCCAGATCGGCTTCGGTCAGCGGATGCTGGTCGAGCCAGTCAGCGGGCAGGGTGAGGCGCAGGCGCTGCCGGGTGGCGTTCACGCGGATGCGCGGCATGGATTCGGCGCGGCGCGCCCGGCGGAACAGCACGGCCAGGCGGAGGATCGCCGTGATATGCCGGGCCAGCGCGCGGTAGCGCACGGGCAGGGCGTTGACCACCGCTCGCTCCGGCTTGCGCCGGTGCGATTCCACGATGGCGGCAAGCAGTTGTTGTTCCTGTCGTGAGAAGCCGGCCATATCGGCGTGACGCAAGATATAGGCGCCGTGCCGCTGGTGCTGGCTGTGGGCGATGGCAAGGCCAAGCTCATGCACGCGGGCCGCCCACGAGAGCCACTCACGGCCATCGTCGTCGAGCTTCCAGACCTTGGCCAGTTGATCGAACAGCGAGAGCGCGGTGGTTTCCACGCGGCGCGCCTGCGCGCGATCGACGCCGTAGCGTGCGGCAAGCGCATCGATGCTGGCCATGCGCGGATCGGTACCCGCGGAACGGCCGATCAGATCCCACAGCACGCCCTCGCGCATGGAGCTTTCCGACACACCGAGGCGCTCGATACCCAGCGCTTCGAAGGCGGCCTCGAAGATCGCGACGCCGCCCGCGAACACTTCAGCGCGATCGTCGGCGAGGCCCGGCAGCTTGAGCGGGGCGCCTGTCGCACCCTGTTCAATCAGCGCCTCGCGCACCGCGGCGAGGGCATCGGGGGTGATGCCGTCTTCGGACAGCTTCATCGCCCGCACCACCGAGCCGATCGCCTTGGCCGTGCCTGATGAGCCATACGCATCCATCCAGCCCGCTTCGCGGTAATCCTCGGAGAACTGCTGAAGTAGCACGCCGATCTCGCGGCGCGCCTTCTGCCAGCGCTTGCGCGTGATCTTGCCGCCTGGGAAGAAGCGCAGCGTGGAGGCGATGCAGCCGACCTGGACGCTCTCCGTGAGCAGGGGTGAGGTGCCGCGGCCGATGATGAACTCGGTGCTGCCGCCGCCGATATCGATGACGAGGCGATGGTCGCGTGACGCGGGCAGGTCGTGCGCGGCGCCCAGGAAGATCAGGCGGCCTTCTTCACGGCCCGAGACGATTTCGACAGGATGGCCGAGCGCGGCCTCCGCCGCCGAAAGAAACGCGTGCGGAGAGGCCAGCCGGCGCACCGTATTGGTGGCGACGGCGCGGATGTGCAGCGCAGGGATGCCGGCAAGGCGCTGGCCGAAACGCGCGAGGCTGCCCAGGGCCGCGGCCCGGTGCGCCGCGTCGAGGGTGCCATCGGGGCGAAGGCCCACGGCCATGCGCACGGAATCGCGCAGGCGATCGATCACCCGCGGTTCGCCATGTTCGTAGCGCGCGACCACCATGTGGAAGCTGTTGGAGCCGAGGTCGACGGCGGCGATGAATTCGCCATCGTTGATCTGCGATTTACCTGATGTGGCCAAGGGAGATGTCCGCAGCGGCGTAGCGGTGAATTTTGTCACGCCTTTACCGGTTAGGGGAAACGGCGGCGCGCGATTTCGGCATGGCCGAGAGGATAAACAACAGGATACAGAGGAAGCCGAATACCCAGTAATCCGTGGGCGCCGGACCCCACCAATGCCGGTGCCAGGGCACGTTTTCGGGGTTGAAACGGGCAAGACCGAAGGCCGGGTTCAGGATGAACCAGAGCCCATCCTCGGCGACCCAGAACAGCATGACGCACGCGATGATGCGCACCTGCGCGCGCCAGCTCCAGAAGCCCCGGAAGACCATGGGAAAATGGAAGAACAACGCGATGAAAGGAAACACCCAGGCGTGGTAGCCGGTCATGGGCCGACCGCCCCACAGCAGGTCGAGCAGCCAGTGGTTTTCGATGCGCCACGTGGGCAGGCTCGTAGCCCAACCATTTGGCCCTTCGATCTCGACTTCGACATGCGCGAACAGGAAGGCAAGCAAGAAGGCGAAGGCAGCGGTCGCAATAACGGCGGCGATGCGCTTGCGTGGCGAATGACTCATCAGCTTCCCAACGGCGCGAGAACAATATCGATAACGTCGCGCGCGGCATGGGGCCTGCCGATCGCCCGGGCGCGGCGGCCCATGGCCGCAAGCTGGGCAGGATCGTCGCGTAGCGCCTGCACACGCCAGCCCAGGGCGACGCCGTCGATCGCCTTCCACGCCGCGCCCTGTTCCAGCAGATAGTCGGCGTTGCGCTCCTCCTGGCCAGGGATGGGTGCGTTCACGATCATGGGCAGGCCCATGGCGAGGCACTCGGAGGTGGTAAGGCCGCCGGGCTTCGTGATGGCGAGGTCGCAGCATGCCATGAGGCGTTCCACATGCTTCGTATAACCCTGCGGGAACAGCCGCCCGGCATGCTTCTGTTCGGCCAGGCGGCGCAAGCGGCCCAGCATCTCTTCGTTGCGCCCGGCAAGTACGACGAGTTGAAAGTCACCTCCCGCCGAGAGCAGCGTATCGGCGAGCGCATCCAGGGCGCCGACACCCGCGCCGCCGCCCATCACCAGGTAAGTGGCGCGATCCGGGTCCATGCCGAAGCTGCGCGCCAGCGTGCCGCGGTCCTGCACATCGGCGAACGCGGGCATCACCGGGATGCCGGTGGTGTGCACGCGTGATGCAGGCAGCCCGACCGCGTGCATGCGGTAGGCTATTTCCGGGCTGGCCGCAAAGTAGCCGGTCATCCCGGGCACCAGCCACATCCGGTGCAGGTCGAAGTCGGTGACCTGTAGATAAACCGGTGCCGTGACCCGGCCTTTACGAATCTGCCGGGCGAGCATCTCGGCGGGCAGGAAGTGCGTGCAGATAATGGCGTCGGGTGCGAAATCGGCGATCGCCGCACGCAACCGGCGCGTGTTGAGGCGCTCGATCGTGCGGCGCATGCGCTGCACGACCGCGTCAGGGCGAGCGTCGTCCGTAATCCGGTAGAGCATGCCCCACAGGCGCGGGTAGCGCGTGATCAGGCCAAGATAAAAGTCCGCATAGATGCGACGGAAGCTCGATGGCACATAGTCCATGACATCGAGGTGGCGCGCCTCGACCTCGCCCCCCTGGTCGGCCAGGGCGGTCACGGTAGCCTCGAGCGCATCCGCGGCACGTACGTGCCCGGCACCCGCTGACACCGACAGGAGCAGGATACGCCGCTTCACCCGCAGTACTTGGCCAGCAGCGATTGTTGCGCCGAATGCGGTAGCTCGCCATCGCCGGGTTGCCGCCGTAGGTAGCGGCCATCGGCGCCGAGCATCCACGCCTGGGTGTTGTCGCGCAGGTAGTTTTCCAGCGTTTCGTCGTACACGCGCTTGAAGAGTTCAGGCTCGAGGATCGGCACGCCAATCTCGATCCGGCGCATCAGGTTCCGCTCCATCCAGTCGGCGCTGGCACAGTACAGCTCCGGCTCGCCATCGTTGCCAAACCAGTACACACGACTGTGTTCCAGGAAACGACCGATGATGGAGCGTACGCGGATGTTCTCCGACACACCCTTGACGCCAGGGCGCAAGGTGCAGGCGCCGCGGATGATCAGGTCGATCTGTACGCCGGCCTGCGAGGCGCGATAAAGCGCTTCGACGACATGCGCTTCATTCAGCGCGTTGAGCTTGGCCACGATGCGCGCGGGACGTTTGTGCTTCGCGTGGTCGATCTCGCGCTCGATCTTGCCCATGACGCTGCTATACAGCGTAAATGGCGAATGCAGCAGGCGCTTCAGCTGGATCATGGGCCCCAGGCCTGATAGCTGCTGGAAGACCTTGTGGATGTCCTCGCCGATCTCCGCGTTCGAGGTCATCAGGCCGATATCGGTGTAGCCGCGGCTATTACCCTGGTGGTAGTTGCCGGTGGAGAGGTGGACGTAGCGGCGCAGGCCGCTGCCTTCGCGACGCACGATGAGCAGCATCTTGGCGTGGGTCTTGTAGCCCACCACACCGTAAACCACCTGCACGCCAGCTTCCTGCAGGCGATTGGCAAGGCCGATGTTGGCTTCTTCGTCAAACCGCGCGCGCAACTCGATCACCACGGTGACGTCCTTGCCGTTGCGAGCCGCTTCGACGAGTAAATCGACCAGCGGTGAATCCTTGCCCGCCCGGTACAGGGTCTGCTTGATCGCGAGTACGCCCGGATCCTGCGACGCGCGGCGCAGCAGCTCCACCACCGAGGCAAACGATTCGTACGGGTGGTGAAAAAGCACATCGCGCTCGCCGAGCACGTCGAACTCGTTCACGCCCTTGGCGAACGCCGGTGAAAGCCGTGGCGTGAAGTGCGGGAACTTCAGTTCGGGGCGATCGAGCTGGTCGTAGATCACGCCGGAGCGAATGATGTTGACGGGGCCGTCGCAGCGGTAGATATCGGCGTCTTCCAACTGGAAGTTCGCCATGAGCATCTCGGTGATCGCGCGCGGGCAATCGGCGCCGACTTCGAGGCGTACGGGGCGCGCATAACCCCGTCCGGCCAGTTCCTCGCTAAGGGCACGGGCCAGGTTCTCCATTTCGGCCTCTTCGACCACCAGCTCGCTGTTGCGGGTGACCCGGAACTGGTACGCCGCGCACACCTGGAAGCCGGGGAAGATTTCGTCGGCGAAGCTCTGCAGTATTTCGGCCAGGAAGACGAAATCGCCATCGCCGTCGGAGACTTCCGCCGGGATACGAATGATCCGTGGCAGGGAGCGCGGCGCCCGCACCAATGCCATATGACCCTCGCGGCCGAACGCGTCGCGGCCTTTCAGTACCACGGCCAGGTTCAGCGTCTTGTTGAGGATCCGCGGGAACGGATGTGCCGGGTCGAGGCCCAGGGGCGAGAGCACGGGCATGATCTCGTCTTGAAAATAGCCCTGCAGCCAGCGACGCTGCTTGTCCGACCATTGGTCCCGGGTGACGAAGCGAATGCCCTCGGCGTTCATCGCCGGTCCGAGCTCCTCATGCCAGAGCCGGTAGATCTCGCTCACCAGCTCCAGCGTGCGCTCACGGATACGGGCAAGGATCTCGCCCGAGCCCATGCCATCCGCGCCAGGCAGGGCGGCACCCAGTGCGTGCTTGTGCTTGAGCACAGCGACACGCACCTCGAAGAATTCATCGAGGTTATTGCTGACGATAGTGAGGTAGCGCAGGCGCTCCAGGACCGGGACATCCGGATCGCTGGCCTGGGCCAGGACGCGGAAGTTGAACTCCAGCGCCGCCAGCTCACGGTTGATGTACAGCCCGGGGGCCCCGAGGTCGATCTTCGCGCTCATGCGTTCCGCGGCTCGTTTCATGACCGCCGATGGTGAACCATCGCCGGCCGCCACGGAAAGGGGCATCGCAGCAACCTGCGGGCGCCGGGGAGACATGCGTTCAGGCCGGGGCGCCCGCGACGTCGTACAGGCGGGAACCGTCGAGCAGGCGGTCGCTGCCGAAAACACAGGCAAACGTGGAGCCCTTGCCTGGCTCGCTCTCGATCGAGAGGCGGGCCTGGTGCAGGTTCAGCACGTGCTTGACGATGGACAGGCCCAGGCCGGTGCCACCCGAATCACGCGAGCGGCTGGATGAGACACGGTAGAAGCGCTCGGTCAGGCGGGCGATGTGCGCGGCCGGGATGCCGAAACCGGAATCCTGCACGGAGAAGCGCGCGCCGCCGTCGGTCGCCGCCCAGCGAATGGCGATCTTGCCGCCGGTCGGCGTATAGCGCACGGCGTTCCCGACCAGGTTGCCGAACGCGCTGTGCAGGTCCTTGGTCGAGCCAAGCAGGTCGTAACCGGTGGCGACGTCCAGCGAAATGGTGTGCCGGCCCTGGCTGAGCGCCTCCGCTTCCTTGCGCAGGGACGCCAGCAGGGGCGCCATCTGCACGTGTTCTTCAGCGAGGTGGTCCTGGGTTTCCAGGCGGGACAAGGTGAGCAGGTCTTCCACGATCTGGCCCATGCGCTTGGATTGCGCACGCATTTCGTCCAGCACCGGGGCGAGCTCGGGGACATCTTCCGGGTCCAGCAGCTCGAGATAGCCGTGGATCACCGTGAGGGGCGTGCGCAACTCGTGCGACACATTGGCCACGAAATCACGGCGAATCTGCTCGAGCCGGGTGAGATGGCTGGTATCACGGGCCAGCAGCACGCGCTGGCGGCTGCCAAACGGCAACAGGGTCGCAGTGATGTGCCGGTTCGGGTGCCCGGGCGCGGTCACATCCGTCAGCGGTTCGCGCGCGCCATCGTCGAGCCATTCAGCCAGCTCGCTGTTCTTCAGCACATCCGTGATGAAACGGCCACGGTCACGCGGGCCCTTCAGCCCAAGCAGTTCCTCCGCCGCGTGGTTAAACCAGCGGACGTGCTGCGCGTGGTCCAGGAGGACCACGCCATCGGGGAGGGAACCTGCCGCGCTGCGCAAGTCGCGGAGACGGGAGGCGATACGACGGGTGCGGGTCATGAGACGGTCATGCTCAGGGTGGGACGTTGCAGGCGTTTGCAACATTGGCCCGGCCTTATGACGGAACAGCGACAGCAGGACGACGATTTCCACCAGCGCGATGACGCTCACGCCGGCTAGCGTCGAACCCACGAGCGCGCCTGCCGCACCGCCCGCGATAAGCAGGGCGGCGCAGGTAACGGGCAATCGCCAGGAAGTCAGGAAGCTGGGTGGCATGGCGGGTTAACCGACGGTCTGGTGGTTCGCACCATAACGCGGCGAGCCCGCGTTAGCCTAGGTATTGGCGGAGAAGCGGTAGCCCGCACCGCGCACGGTCTGCACCATGTCGTCGAGCTTCCACGGTTCCAGGGTCTTGCGCAGGCGGCGGATATGCACATCCACCGTGCGCTCTTCGACGTACACACTGCCGCCCCACACGTGGTCGAGCAGCTGCGCACGCGAGTACACGCGCTCCGGGTGGGTCATGAAGAAGAACAGCAGGCGGTATTCGGTGGGGCCGATCGGCACCGCATCCTCGCCGGCAAACACGCGGTGCGCGGGGCCGTCGATGCGCAGGCCGCCCAGTTCGACGATGCCAGAGCCATCATCACCCTGGCTGCGGCGGAGCACGGCCTTGATGCGGGCAATGAGCTCGCGAGTGGAGAAGGGCTTGATCACATAGTCGTCCACGCCGGCCTCGAGGCCGTTCACCCGGTCCATCTCCTCACCGCGGGCGGTGAGCATGATGATGGGGATCTCGCGGGACAGTTCCTCGCGACGCAGGCGGCGGGCCAGTTCCAGGCCGCTGGTGCCCGGGAGCATCCAGTCCAGCAGGATCAGGTCCGGCACACGCTCGGAGATGGCCATCTGGGCGGCGCGGGCGTCGGCGGCGTGAGCCGCGTCCATGCCCGCCTTGCGAAGTGCGAACGCGACCATGTCGCGAATCGATGCTTCGTCTTCCACGATAAGAATGCGCTTATGCACGCTAAGAACCGCTTGGTGGCTGTGACCGTCATATTGCAGCCGTGCAGTGTTACAGGGCAATGACAACGGTCACATTCGTCCCTTGCCGATAAGGCGCAGTCACTGCTGGGTGCGGCCATCCGGGTTGTCGTCAGTGGCCACCCGGCGCTTGCGCAGCTCGAGCAGGAGCGGGGTCAGGTCGGCAATCTGCGACTGGATGCGTGAGCGCTGGTAGAAATCGAGGTCATCGCGCTTGAGCAGGCGGCGCAGCTGTTCCATGGCGTCAAAGGGGCGGCCGGAAAGGTAGGAGGCGTTGGCGTAGGCCTCCGCGGCGCGAATGCTGTCGCCGGCCCGCTCACTGGCCTGGGCGTAGGTGCGGAAGATCTCCGGATCGTCGCTCTTGTCGAGCATGGGCCGGAGCAGGTCGGCGGCTTGCCGGGCACTTCCCGTGCTGCCCTGGACCGCCAGGGCCTTGGCGTAGCCCAGCGCGACCGCCACATTGCGCGGTGAATTTTCGTGCAGGGCTTTGTAGATCGCCATGGCATCGCCTGAGCGGCCGGCATCCAGGTAGGCATCGGCCATGGCCATGCGCAGCACGACGCTGCCCGGCAGCGAGGCCAGCAGGGGCTGCAGTTGCTCGATGGCCTGGCTGCCGTGGTTGGTGCGGATAAGCGCCACGGCGTAGCCATAGCGGTTGGCGGCCGTGTCGAAATCCTTGCGTTTCAGGTTGGTGGCGTAATACGACGCCAACTTGCCCGCATCACCCGACAGTACGCGAACGCGTTCACGCATCAGGGCATACATATCCCCGGCGCTGTCCTTTGCCACGGCGGCGCCGGTGTTCACCAGGGTGGTCGGATCCTTCACATAAAGCACGGGTGCTGTATTTTTTTCCCAGGTGGCCTTGTCGATCGTAGGTAGTCTCGGCCGGTCTTTCAGGCGGGCCTCAAGCGTGCGTGCGCGGGCGCGGGCGTCACTGATGCGATCGAGTGTCACGGGGTGGGTTTGCAGCAACGCGGGCAGCGCGTTTTCGCCTTCGCCGACACGCAGGGTGTCCTGCATGCGCCCGAAGAAGTCGGCCATCGCGTCCGGATTGAAGCCGGCGTTGGCCAGTGTCTGGATGCCGACGCGGTCAGCTTCGATTTCATCCTTGCGGGTGAAGTTGATCTGCCGCTGCAGCAGCAGGCCCTGGCCACCCATGAGCACACCCGCCGCCGCATCGCCCGCACCACCCGCGCCGGCCGCGATCGCGCCCAGCAGCACGAGAGCCAGCAGCGGGGCGTCTTTCTTCGATGCTTCGAAGGCGCGGTAGAGATGGTTCTGGGTGATGTGGCCAATTTCGTGCGCGATGACGCCCGCCAGTTCGCTTTCGTCCTGGGTGATGTTGATCAGGCCTGCGTTCACGCCGATGTAGCCGCCGGGCGCGGCGAAGGCATTGATCTGGGTATCGCGGACGATGAAGAACTGGAAGTGGTCTTTCGGCCGGTCGCTGGAAGCGACCAGGCGGTAGCCGAGGTCGTTGATGTACTGGTCGAGCAAGGCATCGTCGACGGTCAGGTCCAGCGCGTGCATCTGCCGGAGCATCTCGGCGCCGTAATCCTCGGCCTCGCGCGGGCTGATCAAGGCATTCGCGGAGCTACCCAGGTCGGGCAGGCGCACGGCATCCTGGGCGCCGGCCACGAAGGTGGCGGCGGTGGTGGCGGCGAGGAGCAGCAGGCGGGGAAAGGGCTGGCGCATAAGTGCGAGGACGATACCACCACGGAGCTGGGCCCGGCTTGGACCACACGGCGCGGCGCGGGTTCGCCGTGGGTTGTAGAATGGGCGCAAGGCCGCCATATATCGGTCATCAGATTGTCCGGAGACATCGGTTCCATGAGCACCCCTGATATCACCATCTATTCGACCGCGGTATGCCCGTATTGCGTGGCCGCCAAGAACCTGCTCAAGGCCAAGGGCCTGGCGTGGAATGAGGTGCGCATCGACATGGATCCGGTCCAGCGCGACGTCATGCTGGAGAAGAGCGGCGGTCGCCGCACCGTCCCCCAGATCTTCATCAACGGCACCCACGTGGGTGGCTTTGACGACCTGGCCGCCGCCGACCGCAGTGGCCGCCTGGCTGAGATCATCGAGGCCGCGCACTGATGGCGACCGAGAAGGACCGGCTGGAGGAATTCACCGCTTTCCGCAAGCGCATGAACGAACGAATCCTGTCGGAAGACAACCAGGTCGTGCGCCGCTTCTTCGCCCTGGACACCCAGACGTACCGCGAGGGCGCGCTGGATGTGAAGACCAAGGAAATGCTCGGCCTGGTCGCCTCGATGGTGCTCCGCTGCGACGATTGCATCAGCTACCACGTGGCCCAGTGCAAGGAAGCCGGCGTGAACCGCGATGAATTCTTCGAAGTATTCAGCGTGGGCCTGGTGGTGGGCGGCTCCATCGTTATCCCGCACCTGCGCCGCGCGGTGGATTTCCTGGACTCGCTGGAAGGCGAGACCACGGCCGATGCCGGGGCTTGCGCGGACCACGCCGGGACCTGAACGGGTCGCCGTCCCGCGCGGCGTCCTTGAAGGAAGCAGGCAAAATCGCCGATAATTGGGCGATTTTCTTCCCCAGCGCACGTCTCACGTGCGTCATTCGACCTGCTTCCTTCCAGGAGTTACCCCCATGAGCAAAACCATTGCCGTGATCCCCGGCGACGGTATCGGCCCCGAGATCATGGACGCGACCATCCGCGTCCTCGATGCCCTCGACTGCGGCCTGACCTACGATTTCGTGGACGCGGGCATGGTGGCCCTCGAGAAGCACGGCGACCTGCTGCCGCAGGGCACGATCGATGCCATCGCCAAGCACACCGTGGCGCTCAAGGGTCCGCTCACCACCCCGATCGGCGGTGGCTTCACGTCGATCAACGTGACCCTGCGCCGCAAGTTCGACCTGTACGCCAACGTGCGTCCGGCGATCAGCTTCCCGGGCACCAAGGCGCGTTACGAGAACATCGACATCATCACGGTGCGTGAAAACACCATGGGTGCGTACATGGCCGAGGGCCAGACGCGCGAGGGCACGGGTGAGAACGAGGTGGCCGTGTCGATCATCCGTAATACCCGCCCGGGCATGGAGCGCATCTGCCGCTACGGCTTCGAGATGGCGCGCGCGAAGGGCCGCAAGAAGGTCACGGCCGTGCACAAGGCCAACATCATGAAGACCTCGTCGGGCCTGTTCCTTGATGTGGCGCGTGAAGTGGCGAAGGATTTCCCGGAGCTCGAGTTCCAGGAAATGATCGTCGACAACGCGTGCATGCAGCTGGTGATGAACCCGTGGCAGTTTGACGTGATCGTGACGACTAACCTGTTCGGTGACATCCTGTCCGATCTGTGCGCTGGCCTCGTTGGCGGCCTGGGTCTGGCGCCGGGTGCGAACATCGGCAAGGGCGCGGCGATCTTCGAAGCGGTGCACGGTTCGGCGCCGGATATCGCGGGCCAGAAGAAGGCAAACCCGTGTGCGCTGCTGCTGGCGGCGGCGGATATGCTGGATCACCTGGGCATGGTGGCGAAGGGCGCGCGCCTGCGCGCGGCGATCAGCGAGGTGATGAACGCGCGCGACCGGACGACCCCGGACGTGGGCGGCACCGGCAATACCGATACCTTCGGCGATGCGATCGTCGAGCGGATCAAGGCCACGGCGTAGTCGCTTTGCTTCCATGTTGACGAGAAAGCCCGGCTTCGGCCGGGTTTTCTTTTGTAGGAGCGCGCTTTCGCGCGATGCTTTCGCGGCCGTGCTGGCTCCTTGATCGGTTCATTCGCTGCCGCGAATGCATGTCTTCATCGAGCGGGCTCGCCTTCGGCTTCGCAGGTGTGGCTCGGCTTCGCCATCGCGTTGGCGCTCGGACGTGGTCGCCAGAGAGCCCTCGGTGCCCACCCTCGCTGCTCAGACAGGTCCTCAACGTTCGAAAGGGATGCCCCTCCGGGGCCATGTACTTATTTGGCCTACGGCCGCGAACCGGCAGCCGGGCGGGGGTTTGAAACTCGGCATCCATGCCTCGATTTCAAACGACCGGCCATCCATGGCCGGCCCCGCCTTCGGCGGCTGTTCCCGCCCGTCTGCCTCGCCTGCGGAACTCGCCTCGAGGGTGGGCACCGAGGGCTCTCTTCAGCACTGAGGTAAACGGGATAGACGAGCTCGCCGCATGGCAGGCTGCGTTTCTGGCGGTGTACGGACATCGTCCGTCGGACAGGCGATCGTCCGCGGACAACGAACGGTGCCAGATACGATCGTCGAGAAATGGCTTGGCAGCGCGGTTTGCGCGGTGATTCAACGGTTGGCACGGCCGATGCAACCGTTATCGCAAAGGGCACCCACGCCCACCTGCCACCTCACGGAGACTGACCATGAAGACCGAAACCCTCGTGCTGAAGACCTTCTTCCTCGCCGCCGTCCTGACCTGCGTGCTGACCATGGGCGCGATGCTCACCACGACCGCGTCGCACACGCCGGTCAATACGATCGCCGCCGCGCAGTAAGCCGGCGGCCGGCGTCACCGCGTCGTTGGCGATCGCGCGCAAGCGCGCTCCTACACGAGATCTGCGGTGACCTGGATGGGGCTCCTGTAGGAGCGCGCTTGCGCGCGATGGGTGCTCGCGACACCGTTAGATGCTGCCGTCGTGGGA
>NZ_DASYCB010000030.1:0-2769 GCF_036500425.1 Luteibacter sp. | reverse complement strand
GTCAGCGGATTCCTGCGCGTGAACGGCACCCACGCCGCCCAGGGCCAAGCCGATCAGCAAAAACAAGCCCTTACGTTTCATCGGTGTCTCCTCATTATTGGTATTCGCGTCCGCGCTCCACCCCAGACGGAAATCGCGCGTCAGAAAAACTCTTTGTCGAATCCGGGGACTTCTGCCGTCCCTCGCTTTTGTTACCCCTTCAACGGGCGGCGGCAGTTTAGCAAAAAAACAACATTTGAGCGCATGCCGCCGCCAGCCGTTCATACTTGAGTCACAGCCATTATCAAGCCGTGAAGAGTGTCATGAACGCGTGAATGGGCATGGCATCGAGCTTTTCGGGGCTCGAAGTGACCGCAAGAACCTTCTCAACCCGCTCTGCAGGCCACTCGGCGCGCAGGGCCGCTTCGAATTTCTTGAGCAAAACCGGAATGCCCTCAGCCCGGCGATTACGATGGCCGATCGGGAAATCGATCGAGATTTTTTGCGTGCTCGTGCCGTCCTTGAAGAAAACCTGCACCGAATTACCGATGTAACGCTTTTCGGGGTCGAAATAATCCTTGGTGAACTGCGGATTCTCGACCACGGTCATTTTGTCGCGCAGGGCATCGATACGCGGATCGGCCGCGATGTTGTCGTTGTAATCATCGGCGGTGAGACGGCCAAAGAGCAGCGGCACAGCCACCATGTACTGGATGCAATGGTCACGATCGGCGTAGTTGGCCAGGGGGCCGGTCTTGTCGATGATGCGGACGCCGGCTTCCTGGGTCTGGATCTCGATACGCTCGATCTCGTCGACCCGGTGGCCGACCTCGGCGTGCAGCTGCATGGCGCATTCCACGGCGGTCTGGGCGTGGAACTCGGCCGGGAAACTGATCTTGAACAGCACGTTCTCCATGACATAGCTACCGAACGGGCGCTCGAACTCAAAGGCATTGCCCTTGAACGCCACGTCGTAATAGCCCCAGGTCTTGGCCGACAGGGCCGACGGGTAGCCGACCACGTTGCGGTACACGGCGTTGATCGCGTGGGTCACGGCACGGCGGCAGGCGTCGCCGGCGGCCCAGCTCTTGCGCGGACCGGTGTTCGGGGCATGGCGGTAGGTGCGCAGGGCGCCGTTATCGATCCAGCTATGCGAGACCGCGGTCGTGATCTGCTCCTTGTTGCCGCCCAGCATGGCCGTGGTGACCGCCGTGGAGGCCAGGCGGACGAGGATCACGTGATCCTGGCCGACGCGGTTATAGCTGTTCTTGAGGGCGTAGCAGCCCTGGATCTCGTGGGCCTTGATGGCGTAGCCCAGCACGTCGCGGACCGTGAGGACCTTGCCGCCTTCCTTCTCCGCCTTGCGCGACAGGTAATCGGCCACGGACAGGATGGCGCCGAGGTTATCGGACGGGTGGCCCCACTCGGCGGCCAGCCAGGTGTCGTTGAAATCGAGGTAACGGACCTGGGTACCGATGGCGAAGGCCGCCTGGACCGGGTCGAGGACATGCGAGGTGAACGGCACGCGCACGCCGTCTTCCATGGTGAGGCCCGGGACGATGGGGCCCAGGTGCTTCACGCAATCCGGGAACTTCATGGCCAGCGCGGAGCAGGCCAGCGAATCCAGCAGCATGTAGCGCGCGGTGTCGTAAGCCTCCTGCGAGTCGATCGTGTAATCGGCGACGTAGTTGGCGATGTCCACCATCGGCTGGTCCGGGTCAGGACGCGTGGCGGAACGGATATCGTGTGCGCTCATGGCTTCACTCGCGAGGGTGTGGGTGGGAAAGCCGGGCATTTTAGCCGGTCACCCCCGGGGGGTGTCTTGCCGCGCCGCAGCTGAAACGCGAGAATGTCCCCACTACAACCCAAAGGGGAGTAGTTCCGCGGGGCCCAAAGCCCCGTGCGCGATGATCGTCAGTACGGACGCCTCAGCGTCCCGGGCATCGCGGCGGCTTAGCGCCGGGAACGAGACTTTTGTGGTGACGACGGGCGCGCGTACCCGTCGCCGCCGCATTGGTCCGACCACAGCGCGCTAAGGCAGCCCCATGGATTTCCTGACACCCGAATTTTTCTCCGGTCTCGCGGCCATCATCCTCCTGGACCTGGTCCTGGCGGGCGATAACGCCATCGTCATCGCCCTCGCCGCTCGCAACCTGCCCCGTGATCTGCAGAAGAAGGCTGTCTTCTGGGGCACGTTCGGTGCGGTGGCCATACGTATCCTGCTGACCTTCGCGGTCATCTGGTTGCTCAAGCTGCCAGGCCTGATGCTGGCGGGTGGCCTGTTGCTGATCCCCATCGCCTGGAAGCTGCTCAAGCACGAGGATCACGATCCGGACATCGCGCCGGCGAAGGGCTTTTGGGCAGCGATCCGGACCATCGTCGTCGCGGACGCGCTGATGGGCCTGGATAATGTCCTGGCGATCGCCGGCGCGGCCAAGGGCCATATGGGTCTGGTGGTATT
Organism: Luteibacter sp.; assembly: GCF_036500425.1. Lineage (GTDB taxonomy): Bacteria > Pseudomonadota > Gammaproteobacteria > Xanthomonadales > Rhodanobacteraceae > Luteibacter. Next base: position 329 of record NZ_DASYCB010000030.1, on the reverse strand, counting down.
GGGTCTCGCCATCAGCGTGCCGCTGGTCGTGTGGGGCTCCACCCTGATCCTCCGCCTGATCGAGCGCTTCCCCATCGTGATCTACATCGGCGCGGCGGCTATCGCCTGGACAGCGGCGCGCATGATCGCCCATGACAACCTCCTGGCCCCGTGGTTCGACGCCCGCCCATGGGCTCCGTGGACGCTCGACGCGGTGCTCGTGCTCGGCATCGTAGGCCTGGGCTGGCTGGCCCAGCGCAAGCGCCTCGAGGCTGCCTAAATGTTGTAGGAGCGCGCTTGCGCGCGATGGGGGCCGCCGCGAGCACCCATCGCGCGCAAGCGCGCTCCTA